>NZ_CP049905.1:1661250-2382500 GCF_011305535.1 Diaphorobacter sp. HDW4B | reverse complement strand
GGAAGATTAAATGATGGGGTGCAAGCTCTTGATTGAAGTCCCAGTAAACGGCGGCCGTAACTATAACGGTCCTAAGGTAGCGAAATTCCTTGTCGGGTAAGTTCCGACCTGCACGAATGGCGTAACGATGGCCACACTGTCTCCTCCTGAGACTCAGCGAAGTTGAAATGTTTGTGATGATGCAATCTCCCCGCGGAAAGACGGAAAGACCCCATGAACCTTTACTGTAGCTTTGTATTGGACTTTGAACAGATCTGTGTAGGATAGGTGGGAGGCTTTGAAGTGTGGTCGCTAGATCACATGGAGCCAACGTTGAAATACCACCCTGGTGTGTTTGAGGTTCTAACCTAGGTCCATTATCTGGACTGGGGACAGTGCATGGTAGGCAGTTTGACTGGGGCGGTCTCCTCCCAAAGTGTAACGGAGGAGTTCGAAGGTACGCTAGTTACGGTCGGACATCGTGACGATAGTGCAATGGCATAAGCGTGCTTAACTGCGAGACTGACAAGTCGAGCAGATGCGAAAGCAGGACATAGTGATCCGGTGGTTCTGTATGGAAGGGCCATCGCTCAACGGATAAAAGGTACTCTGGGGATAACAGGCTGATACCGCCCAAGAGTTCATATCGACGGCGGTGTTTGGCACCTCGATGTCGGCTCATCTCATCCTGGGGCTGTAGTCGGTCCCAAGGGTATGGCTGTTCGCCATTTAAAGAGGTACGTGAGCTGGGTTTAAAACGTCGTGAGACAGTTTGGTCCCTATCTTCCGTGGGCGCTGCAGATTTGAGGAAGCCTGCTCCTAGTACGAGAGGACCGGAGTGGACACACCTCTGGTGTACCTGTTGTCACGCCAGTGGCATCGCAGGGTAGCTATGTGTGGAAGAGATAACCGCTGAAAGCATCTAAGCGGGAAACTCGTTTCAAGATGAGATCTGCCGGGGCCTCGAGCCCCCTGAAGGGTCGTTGTAGACCACGACGTTGATAGGCTGGGTGTGGAAGAGCAGTAATGCTTTAAGCTAACCAGTACTAATTGCCCGTGCGGCTTGACCCTATAACTTTGATACAATCAAAGACTTGTAGTTATGCCAAGTACGCAATCAAATTAAGTTCAGCACAATCTGAATAAAACCTCAGCTGATTGAGATTCTATGAATTCGTTGTGAAGCCACAAGGCTCCACGACACCAAGTTATGCCTGATGACCATAGCAAGTTGGTACCACTCCTTCCCATCCCGAACAGGACAGTGAAACGACTTCGCGCCGATGATAGTGCGGGTTCCCGTGTGAAAGTAGGTCATCGTCAGGCTCTTACAGCCCAAGCCGCCCTCCAACTCGAAAGAGTGGAGGGCGTTTTGCTTTGCGCTTTGCGGAAGCCAAAAGACCTCCCGCTCTCGGCTCGCTAGGTCGACAGCGCGCCAACAACTATCCCCGCATCGGGTGCAGGCGGGCTTTGCCGCCACGCCTGGCCATCCCCAGAGCTCCTCATCGCTCTGGCTGATACTGCCCATCTTCCGCCCTCCTGAAACAGGCGGTGGCAGTCGGTGCTTTGCACATCACGGACACCTATGATGTGCCAATGAATACGCCATCGTTTGCTTTGGGAAGTTGCCTGTGTGGCAAGGTGACTTACGAAGTTCGCTCGCGCATCAAGGCGACGACACATTGTCATTGCCGGATGTGCCAGAAGGCCCATGGCGCAGCCTTTGCTACTTACGGCAGCGTGCCGCTCGGTGATTTCTGGATTGGCAATGGATCAGAGTTGATGGCGACTTATGAATCATCGCCGGGCGTGATTCGGCGTTTCTGCACCAACTGCGGTTCCACTTTGACTTGGCAGAAGACGCAAGGCACTCATGCGGATTGGATTTCCATTGCGTTGGGAACGCTGGATACGCCGTTTCAACCGGAAAAGATTCGAGAAGTGAACAAGGAGTCAGCACCTGCCTGGTGCCAACTCCTTGCTTGATCGACACCCATGCAGGTGTCGGATGCGCTTTTGAATATCAGGCCGCGTGTGGCACGGGGCGAATCGAGGGGGTGTTTGTTTCGTAGCCCATGAAATTGAACGCCATTGCTGGACGCTCGCCGCACAGCAGCTCGGCCATGGCTTTGCCCGAGCCTGCGCCGTGCGTCCAGCCCAATGTGCCGTGGCCGGAATTGACCCACAGGCCTTTGAGCTTGGTGCGACCGATCAAGGGAATATTGGTGGGTGTTGCGGGACGCAGGCCTGTCCAATATTGCGGATCGCCGCCTTCTTCGGGTGTGCGCGTGTCGCAGACGCCCGGCAGAATGGTTTCGATGCGGCGCGACAGCATGTGGCAGCGTGCACGAGCGACGGGGGAATCCAGATCGTGGTCGAAGCCGCCCAGCTCGATGGTGCCGGCTACGCGCAGTTGATCGCCCAAACGGCTGATCGCCACCTTCTTGCCGTCGTCGATGGTCGAGACAAAAGGCGCTTCGTTGGGCTTGAGGATCTTGAACGTTGCGCTGTAGCCCTTGCCGGGATAGATCGGCACATTGATGCCGACCGTGCGCAGCAGCGGTGCGCTGTAGCTGCCGCAGGCCACCACGATGGAGTCGCCCTTGAGTGTGAATGCGCTCGGGCCGCCTTCGGCCGCAGTGCGTGCACGCACGGACACGGATTCAATCGCATCGCCCACGCGGTTGAGGTGAACGACATCGTGGTTGTAGAGGAATTGCGCGCCGCGTTCTTCGCACAGCTTGGCCAGCTTTTGCGTGAACACGCGGGCATCGCCGCTTTCGTCGGTGTTCGTGAAGGTGCCGCCGGTGATGTGATCGCCGTAGGCCTTGAAGGCAGGCTCGATCTTGAACAGCTCTTCCTTGCTCACCACGCGGCGCTGCACGCCATAGCGACGCATCACTTCGACCGCTTCCCCGGCTGCTTCGTACGATTTCTGATCGGTATAGAAGTGCGCGATGCCGCGTTCCAGACGCTCGAACTCGAAGTTCGTCTTGCTGATCACTTCCTTGAGCGCTGCATGACTGTAGGCCCCCAGCGCCACGATCTGCTGGACATTGCGCTCGAACGCCGTGTCATTGCATTGGCCGAGGAACTTGAGCAACCAGCTCCACTGGTGCGGGTCCATCTGGGGGCGCAGCAGCAGCGGCGCTTCCTTGTCGAACAGCCACTTGATCGCCTTGAGCGGCGCGTCGCGGTTCGCCCACGGCTCGCAGTAGCTCACCGAGATCTGCGCGCCGTTGGCAAAACTGGTCTCCAGCGCCGCGTCGGGCTGGCGATCCACAACGATGACTTCGTGGCCACGTTCGAGCAGATGCCACGCTGTTGAAATGCCGATGATGCCGGCGCCGAGGACGATGGTTTTCATGAGGCGCAGTGTGCGATGCCTTGCGTCAATTGAAAAGGGAAATTAAAGTTAATCAAAAAACATCAGTTCAGCTAATAGTAGAGAGACTCATCCCCAACCATGAACACCTACGATCCTGCGGCCCTGGAGTGCCTGGCGGCCATTGTGGAAGAAGGCGGCTTCGAGCGCGCCGCCCAGCGTTTGAATGTGACACAGTCAGCCGTTTCGCAGCGACTGCGCGCGTTGGAGGCGCAGGTAGGATCGGTGCTGATTGTGCGAAGTCGCCCTCTTCGTCCCACAAATGCCGGACAACTGCTGCTGAAACACACCAAGCAGATGCGTCTTCTGCGTGCTGACTTGGAGCGTGACCTGAAGGATCTGGCTCCCAGTTCGTCCGGTGGCGCCCGGGATGAGGAGCGCATCTCCATCGCCATCAACGCCGACAGCATCGCCACTTGGGCTCTGGATGCCTTGGGTGAATTGGCTCGGCGTAATCTGCCTCTGGAGATCATCACCGACGATCAGGATTTCACGCAGGAATGGCTGCGCTCCGGCCAGGTGCTGGGCTGCGTGACCACGCTCAAGCAGCCGTTACGTGGTTGCAAGGTACAGCCGCTTGGGGCGATGGAGTATGTGGCCGTGGCTTCCGCCGAATTTGCGCGAAAAAACCTTCCCGATGGCCTTACTGCGCATAACTTTCGCGATCTTACCTTTGTCTGTTTCAATCGCAAGGACGATATGCAGGCCGAATTCGTGGCCAGGCGCTTTGGCTTGAAGCGGGTTTCGCTGTCGAGTGTGTTCGTGCCCAGCTCCGAAGGACAGGTGCGCGCGGTCGCCGCCGGTTGGGGCGTCAGCGTGGTGCCCGAACTCATGGCCGCGCCGCTGATCGCCAAGGGGCAATTGGTCGATCTCGCGCCGGGCTACAAGCTGCCGATCCAGCTGTATTGGCACTCCTGGAATCTGGAGTCGGAGGTGTTGGATGCGCTGTCCAATGCGCTGACCAGTGCGGCAGCCAGAGCATTGGCGAAGGATTGATTTGGCAGGGCCTGCGCCAGGCAGACCCCAATGCAAAAAGGCCGCAGATGCGGCCCAGTGCTAGTGAGCAAAGAAGTGCTCAGCGAATCAGCATCACCGGCACGCTGCATTGCGCCAGTACCTTGGTGCTGACCGAGCCCATGACCAGCTTGTTCAGGGCGCCCACGCCGTGCGTGCCCATGATGACCAGATCGTACTTGCCGGCTTCGGCGATCTTGGCGATGGTTTCACCGGCTTGGCCGACCTTGGACACCGAGTTCACGTTCATTTCGTGCTTTTTCAGGAACTTCATGACCGGGCTGAGGACCTTGTCGCATTCCTCTGCGTAGTACTGATCCACCATGGCCTTGCCGAGGGCCTTGCGGGCGCGGGGTGGGACTTCGGGGCAGACGGTGAGTGCGGTGTATTCCACCGATTCGCTCATGGTGGCTTCGTGCGTCACCAAGTAGGCGAGCATCTTTTTTGTATAGGGGCTTCCGTCAACGGCGAGCAAGATCTTCATGAACAATCTCCAAGTGGGTGAGTGCTCTCAGATTACGTGCCGACGAAAATCAGGGGCTTGACTTGAGTCAACTTTGCGAAGGGTTGATGGCGCTCAACCGGTACGGCCTGCACTGCTGAGCAGCGTCACACTTCCACGCAGAACGTCGGGTTGAAGGTCGCTTGTTCGCCCTTCACCGCATAGCCCAGCGGGTTGGCGACCACGCGGCATTTTTGGGCGCCGCCCGACTCGCGTTGGCCGGTGATGGTGTAGTCGCTTGGCGCATGCAGGTGGCCGTGCATCCACAGGTCCGCGTAGGGCAGCAAGTGGTCCATGGCATTGCAGAAGCCCGCCGTGCCGGGTACGAGGCCGTATCGCGGGTCGGCACTCTTCAGGCTGGGCGCAAAGTGGGTGATGACCACGGTCGGGCCATCCGCAAACGGCGTCTTGAGCGTGTCCGTCAGCCATTCCTGGCAGACCAGCGATTGCTCGCGCACCTGCTCGGCCAGAAACGGTTCGCCACCGCGTGTGCCGCCGGTCTTGCGCAGATAGAAATTGGCGGCGCGAAAGGCTTTTTCCCGCTGCTGCAGATAGCGGCTGGGGTTGCTGCGCATGTCGTCGATGGCGAGGGCATCGAAGTCGCTCCACAGCGTGGTGCCGACGAAGCGCACACCATGCATCACCAGCGTGTCGCGCTCCAGCAGGTGGATGCCGAGCTGCTCGCAGGCGCGCTGAAGGCGCTCGTGGGCTTCGTCGAAATCCAGTCCGTCGTATTCGTGATTGCCGGGAACGAGGATCACCGGCGTCGGCCAGTGCGCAAACTGCGGCAGCGGCGAAAAGCGCTCCAGCCCGAAATGCTCGTCCGTCAAGCGCGAGCCTTGCTGGTACGAACCCACGTCGCCCGCAAGCACCAGCACATCGGCCCCGGGTGCGGGTGTGGGCATGAAATTCGGGTGGGTTTCCAGATGCAGGTCGGAGAGCAGTTGGATCTTCATGGGCCGTTGGACAGATCGGAGATGTCGTCGGAAGGAGCGCTTGGGCTGGCGGTGAGCGCGGGTTTGCCCAAGGCGGATTTCAAATGGGCCTGATTTTGCAGGTGCGCGGCTTGTTGCGGCGTCGTCAGCGTTGCGGCTCGGGCAATCGATTCGCGCAGCCAGCGGTGCGCCGCGTCGTGTGTGCGGTGCGGATTCCAGACGGCATCCACATGCACGGCGGGCAGGCGCATGGGCAGCGGTCGCCAGATCAGGTCATCGTGCAGACTGGCCACGCTCACGAAATGGCGCGGCAGCACGGTCAGCAGATCGGAGTTCACCACCACGCGCCCGGCAGTGAAGAACTGGTTCACCGTCAGCACGATGCGGCGCTCGCGTTGCAGGCCCGAGAGCGCTTCGTCGATGAAGCCGAAAGGCTTGCCCGAAAAGCTCACCAGCAGGTGGCGCGCGGCACAGTAGACATCGAGTGTGAGTGGCGCGTCGGCCAGTGGATGGCCGCGGCGCATCACGCAGACATATTCGCCGTCATACAGGCGCAGGCTTTCGTGCGTCATCACGTTGTCGACCTGGGCCTGGGCCGTGATGTCGGAGATCACCGCCGGAAAGTAGCCGATGGCGATGTCGGCGGTGGCGTCGTCCAGCAGATTGCGCGGATCGCGCGTGGTCAGCGGCACCACGCGGAACGACACACCGGGTGCCTCGCGCTCGATGATCTCGGCGAGCGGCGGAATCAGCGTGGCACCCGTGGCGTCGGCCATCGCCAGCACGAAGGTGGTGCGCGCGGTCACGGGATCGAAACTGTCGGGCGCAAGCGATTCCTGCAACTGCGCCAGAGACTGTCGCACCACCGGCCACAGCGCCATTGCGCGGGGCGTGGGTTCGACACCGTGGCCTTTGCGCACCAGCAGTTCGTCGCCCAGCAGGTCGCGCAGGCGGCGCAGCGCATTGCTCACGGCGGGTTGGGTGATCGACAGGTTGCTGGCGGCGCGGGTGAGGTTGCGCTCTGCCATCACCTCGTCAAACACGCGGAGTAGATTCAGGTCGAGCGAGCGGAAATTGAAAGGCGTGGTCACAAGCAATCATCACTCATATGAATGACTGAGATTCAAAATATAAAGTGGAAATGATCTAGGGTTAACCCTATATTAATGGTTCTGCAGGGGAAATCACCTCGATACAGCCCGGCAGACACCAAAGGTTCACATCATGACAAGCTATGTACGTACAGACGTCCACGCCAAACAAGCGGGTTTGGAGCGCGTGCAGCGCGCGACTGACAACCTGGGCACTTACCGCGCACGCAACACCGGCGACCTGCCGATCGCACATTCTCCACTGCTCGACCTGTTCCTGCTGTTGGGAAGCTCCACTCACCGTGTAGTGACTGCATTCAACCAGGCTCGCGTCAACTGGGTGAACGCCCGTCGCCGCGCCAAGGAAGAAGAGCACACCTACAACAGCGCCCTGCGCGACGCCCGCCGCATCGCCGCTCTCAGCCGCGCAATGAACGGCGTGGCCGTGGACAACGCCCGTCGTTACGACTGAACGGCAATCCAAAGATCGAAGGCGCTTTGTGCGTCTGGGCGATCTAGCTGCGAGAAGCACCTGCATGGCAGGTGCTTTTTTGTTGGCGGAGTGCGACGTGCGCCTTTTCCGTTTCTCTTTGCGCGCGCAGTATGGCGACGCTAGCACTCCACGATATTGACAGCGAGGCCGCCGCGCGAAGTCTCCTTGTACTTGGTCATCATGTCCGCGCCGGTTTCGCGCATCGTCTTGATCACCTGATCCAGACTCACATGGTGCGTGCCATCCCCACGCAAGGCCATGCGCGCGGCGTTGATGGCCTTCACCGCAGCCAGCGCATTGCGCTCGATGCACGGAATCTGCACCAGCCCGCCGACGGGGTCGCAGGTCAGGCCCAGATGGTGTTCCATGCCGATTTCGGCTGCGTTCTCCACCTGTTCGGGCGTGCCGCCGAGCACCGCACACAGGCCCGCAGCGGCCATCGAGCAGGCCACTCCCACTTCGCCTTGGCAACCGACTTCTGCGCCTGAGATCGACGCGTTCTCCTTGTACAGAATGCCAATGGCCCCGGCGGTGAGCAGAAAGTCGATCACACCGCTTTCGGTGGCGCCTTTGATGAAGCGCGCGTAGTAATGCAGCACGGCGGGCACGATACCGGCGGCTCCGTTTGTGGGGGCGGTCACGACGCGACCACCCGCCGCGTTCTCTTCATTCACGGCGAGCGCGAACAGGTTCACCCAGTCGATCACCTGCAGCGGGTCGTCGCTCACGTCGGGCGCGCTGATCAACGCCTTGTGCAGCGCGGGTGCGCGGCGGCGCACGCGAAAGCCACCGGGCAACTCGCCCGCCGTATCGCAGCCGCGCGACACGCAGGCCTGCATGGCTTGCCAAATGGTGAGCAGGCCACTGTCGATATCGTCGTCGCTGCGCCAGTGGCGCTCGTTCACCCGCATCACATGGGCGATCGATCCGCCGTTGGCGCGGGCCTGCGCGAGCAACTGTTCTCCACTGTGGAATGGCAGGGGGAGCACCTCGGTGTCGGGCGCGATTTCGGCCTGGCGCCCGGTGTCCTGCGCGGCTTCCTCACTCACGATGAAACCGCCGCCGACCGAGTAATAGACCTGCGTGTCGAGCAGCTCGCTCGCCGCGTTCCAAGCCTCGAAGCGCATGCCATTGGCGTGGAACGGCAAGGTGACCATGGGATCGAGCACGAGATCCACGCCGTCCTTGAAGGCGATCTGCGGACCATCGGCGAGCGGCAATCGGTGTTCCTTGCGCACGCTTGCGATGAAGCCGTCGATGGCGTCGACATCCACGGTGTCGGGTGTGAACCCGGCCAGCCCAAGGATTACGGCGCGATCGCTCGCGTGGCCGCGTCCCGTGGCACCGAGCGAGCCATACAGCACGCAGCGCAAGCGCGCGATATTGTTCAGTTGCTCGCTGCGCGCCAACCGCTGAACGAACTGGCGTGCGGCACGCATCGGGCCGACCGTGTGCGAGCTTGAAGGACCGATGCCGATCTTGAAGAGATCAAAAACGCTGACCGCCATACCGTTCTCCAGCAGGGTTGCGATGGAGCCTATTGTGGCTTGCAATCACCGCTGGGATCGATTGCGCCCATGCCGGTTTTGCATCGCAACCGCATGAGCGCGTGTGCGCTGAAATCTCAGCGCACGGGTGTGTCGTCCTTGTGCGGCTCAAGCAAGGCGCGGTCCACGACGTTCTCTGCCGCGTTTTGCAGTGCGTTGGCGAACTGTGCTGCGTCGATGTTGGAAACATCCGAGGCCACGGCACCGCTCTTGAATTGAATGCCGGTGGCAACGCCCGATGTGTTCGTGACGCGCTTTACGAACAACGGATCGTTGGCCGTCGCCCCGCTCGTGCCTGCGATGCCTTCGCCGTCATTGACACTCAAGAGGAAATAGTTGGCACGAATGACACTGCCGGTCGAGTTGAACTTCAGGCACATCGTCAACCCGGCATTGGGGCCGCTGGTCAGGTTTTCGCATACGTACTGGTAATCAGCCGATGCTATGGCACCCGTGCCATAGCCGGAGCCTGCCATGGTCCGCTCCAGCGTGAAGTAGTCCACCTTGTCGAGCGATGCCGATGTTCTGCTGATGGCAACCAGGGTCCAGACCCCACGCAGACTCTCCGGTGCAAGCGTGTAGCCGAAGCTGAAGCGACTGATCGGCTTCTCGGCTTCGTTAGGAAACTTGATGTAGCCCTCGGTGCCCGAAACGAAGCGCATGGTGACCGTGCCTGCGATACCGTCATCCACACCCGAAATATCGCCGCTTCCGAAATATCGGCCACCACGATACTTGTTGAGCACGCCTGTGTAGGTGTTGTTGGTGATCTTGCCGGCCGTGAGATAGAAAGTCGGATTGCCATTGGCGTCGTACGCATACATCTGCATGACCAATGTGTCGTTCTGCACGTCGATGCCAAACCCGCGCCCTGGCTTTCCCTTGCTCTCACCAGTCACCGACCAAGTGCCAGCCTGAGGCATCATGGCATAGGTGGCACTCACACCCAGCAGCGCCATCGCCGCTACGATTTTCTTGAACATCGTCTTGTCTCTCCAAAGTCTTGTTTCAGGTTGGCTGCTCGTCCGCCTCTGCAATGATATGTTATTAAACATGTAATTTTGATAGCAATTGCAAACGATGGCCTGATTTTGCGCTTGCCATGATGCAGTTCAACCAGCATCAATACGCCACCAGCCAGGCAACAGCCGACGCACTTCCGAGCGCCCAAAACGATCGTCGATCAGATGCACCACGCCTTCGTCCTGCGGCGTGCGGATCACGCGGCCTGCGGCCTGCACCACCTTCTGCAGGCCGGGATAGAGATACGTGTAGTCGTATCCCTTGCCCGCAAAAAGCTGCTCCATGCGCGCGCTGATCTGCTCGTTGACGGCATTGAATTGCGGCAGCCCCAGCGTGGCGAGAAACGCGCCTATCAAGCGCCTGCCGGGCAGGTCGATGCCTTCGGCAAACGCGCCGCCGAGCACGGCAAAGCCGATGCCTTGGCTTCGTTCGGTGAACTGCGCCAGAAACTCGCGCTGCTGCGCCTCGGCCATGCGGCGCGATTGCTTCCACAGCGTGATGTGAGGGCGCTGGCGCGCGAAGGCATCGGCCGCTTGCTCCAGATACTCATAACTGCTGAAGAACGCCAGATAGTTGCCGGGCCGCGCGTTGAATTGCTCGGCCATGAGCTGCACCATCGGAGCGATGGACGCGCTGCGGTGCGCATAGCGCGTGGAGATGTGGCGCGCCACCTGCACCTGCAGTTGCTCTGCGCTGAATGGCGATCCCACTTCGAGCGTCGCATGCGGCTCGGGCAGGCCCAGCAGATCGGCGTGAAAGTGCATGGGTTGCAGCGTGGCGGAGAACAGCGTGGCGGCATGCACCTCGGCCCAGCGCTCGGCCAGATACGGCGCGGGGACGATGTTGCGCACGCTGATGTCGGTGTCGCCCGGCTTGGCCTGCGGGCCCTTGTTGCGCTGCAGGTCGATGAGCGAATGCGTGTCGAAATTCTCGAGCAGGCGCAGCACCTGCAGCACCTCCATCTGGAAGGTTTGCACATCGGTATCCAGCGTGTCGGGATGATCCGCAAAATGCTCGCCGATGGCCTGCACGCATTGCGTGAGCGCGTTGAGCAGCGCGGGAGGAAATGCCGCGTGCACCGCGTAGTCTTCGGTCTGCTCCTTGTTGAGCGTACCCCATTGCTTCTTGACCGCCGCGAGTGCTTTCTTCACGCGCGGCGTGGCATCGGCTGTGGAGGACTGCGCGGCCTGCTTGAGCGCCTGCGGCGACAGCGTGGCGCTGAACATGCCGCGCGCGCGGTCCATGAGGTTGTGCGCCTCGTCGACGAGCAGCGCCACGCGCCAGTCGTTGGCCTGCGTGAGCGCATGCAGCAGCCCACCGAAATCGAAGAAATAGTTGTAGTCGCCCACCACCACATCCACCCAACGCGCCAGCTCCTGAGACAGGTAGTACGGGCAGATGCCATGCACCAGCGCGACCGAGCGCACGCTCTCCTGATCGAGCAGTTGTGCGGGCTCGGCCAGAGCGTCGGTGCGCGCGTCGGGCAAGCGGTCAAAAAAGCCCTGGGCCAGCGGGCAGGCATCGCCATGGCAGGCGCTGCCGGGGTTTTCGCAGGCCTTGTCGCGCGCCACCATTTCGAGCACGCGGACGGATTCGCCACCATGCGCGCGCAACTCGCGCAGCGCATCGAGCGCAAGCTGCCGTCCCGAAGTCTTGGCCGACAGGTAGAACAGCCGGTCGATGGACTGCCCCGGCATGGCCTTGAGCGCAGGAAAAATCGTGCCCGCCGTCTTGCCGATGCCCGTCGGTGCCTGCGCCAGCAGCACGCGGCCCTTGGTCGTCGCGCGGTACACGCCTTCGGCCAGTTCGCGCTGGCCGGTGCGGAACTGCGGATGCGCAAAAGCCAAGGCGCGCAAGGCCGCATCACGCACCGCGCGGTGCTCGGCTTCGAGCTTTGCCCAATCGACGAAAAGCTGGCATTGCGCCTCGAAAAATTCGCGCAGCGCGTCAGCGCTCCAGTGCTCGGTGAACACCGTTTCGCGCTCGCTGTCGATGTCGAAATACACGAGCGCGATGTCGAGCGCCGCAAAGCCGCGCGCCTCGCACATCAACCAGCCGTAGACGCGCGCCTGCGCCCAGTGCAGTTCGCGTTGCGCGGCGGATTGGCGATCGAGCCGACCTTTGAAGGTCTTGATTTCTTCGAGTCGCTTCGCGCGGTTGTCAAAGCCATCGGCGCGGCCACGCACCTGCAGACTTTCAAAACGGCTGGCAAGAAGAATCTCCGATTCGTAGTGCGTTGCATCGCGCTTGGCAGTCACCTTGGCGTGTCCTGCAATTCCTTCCTGCGCGCTGGGGGCTGGCGTGAAGCGCAGATCCAGATCGCCCGATTTGGCGGTGAACGCGCATAGCTCGCGCACCGCGACGCTGTAGATGGGAGGGGCCGATGCCTCAGCCGTGTTCGCCATCGCAGGGCTCGCTTCCGAGCTGGGTTTGTGCGTGGCGCAATTCCTCGTCGCGCTGCAGCGGCGCGGCCTTGCACAGCGCCATCCACACGGTGAACGGCAGCGCGCAGCGCACATGCCGCGCGGGCCGCAGCAGCTCGAAGCGCGGCGCATCATCCACATCGCCATGCATCACCCAGACGCCGTATTCCTCGGGCAGCTCTTCGGGCTCGGCAATGCCTGCGGGGAAGACGTAGTGGCACTCTTCGCTGAGCCACTGATACGCGAGCCGCTTGGAGCGATGCCGCAGATCGGAAAGCAGATCCGCGCGGCTGGCCTTGACCTCGTGCACCAGCGGATGCAGATAGCGCTGCGCCGAGGTATTGCGGATCGAAAACAGATCGGGCCGCGCAATGCGCCATACACGCTTGGCCGCGCGCTGCACGTTGGCGGGCAATTGCGATTCGTCGGCCCACAGCATGTCGCTCGCGGGCATCTCCGGTGCGACTTCAGCGACGACGGGGTCGTCCTCCAACGCCACACGCAACATCAACTCGCGCCAGACGATGCGCCCCTGCGGAAGCAATTGCTGCTGTGCAAACCGGTGCTCGATCCGGTCATGCAAGGTGGCGGATCGCAAGCCCAGTTGCCGCGCATTGGCCAGCAGCGCAATGGCGGTGTCGGTCAGCTTGAGTTGCTGGTGGCCGTCGAGCGACGTCTGCAGATGCACCAGCCCCGCAGCGAGCAACTCGATCTCCACCGCGTCCTGACACGGCCAGCCCGCCGAGCGCCAGATCTGCATCAGGCGCGTTCGGTGGTGGCGGGGGAGCGTAGTTTTGGACATGTCTGCGCATTAAAACACTGATTATAAAAACAGTATTTTGAGGGCCGTGTTTTGCGCTCTTCATCCACTCGCCGCAATCGATTGAAAAACCCTGTCTTGTTCAGGACTCGCCCGACCATTGACTGAGACTCTCATCTAGGTGTTTCCAAGCATTTTGTTGTCTTGCATTCACTCTTGGGGCTGGTGAATATTGACAGGCGTCGAGCTCGGATTCACTGCCTCTCGCAGCCGTCCGCAACCCGCTCTCGCGTATTGCCATGAGCCTCATTTTGACCACCGACAGCGTCGAGCCCAAGGAGCGGCTTGCGTATTGGAACGACATGATCTGCGCGACCTATGTGCAGCTCGAAACCGACGCGGTGCAAAGCGATGACTTCAGCGGCTCCATCGTCACGCACCGCCTGCCGGGAATGGAGTTGTCCGTGGTGAAGTCTAGCGCGCAAAAGGTGCTGCGCACACCCCACGTCATCTCGCGCTCGTCGGATGATTTCTTCATTGTGAGCCTGCAGACGCAAGGGCAGGCCATCATCTCGCAGGACGGGCGCGACGCCCACATGTCGCCCGGCGACTGCTGCGTGTACGACAGCACGCGGCCCTATACGTTGCACTTCGGCAGCGGCTTTGAAGAGATCGTGCTGAAATTCCGCCGTGACCAGATCCACGCACTGCTGGGCGGCACCGAACTGCTCACCGCCACCACCGTGGAGGGCCACACCGGCGCGGGGCGTGTGCTGTTCAGCCTGATCCACACCTTGCTCAACGAGATCGATCGACTGCGCCCCGCCGCCGCCGCTGCCGTGGCCAATGGCGTGGTGAATGTGCTGGTGGCGGGCTTGCAGTCGCTGCCAGCCTGCAAGAAGGCCGAGCTGTCCAACCTGAATGCCTACCATGTGGCGCGCATCCGGCAATACATGGACGAGCATGTGCGCGATCCGTCACTCACCATCGAGATGATGGCCGCGCACTTGGGCATGTCCTGCGGGCACCTGCATCGCGTCTTCAAGAACGAGGCGATGTCGCCATCGCAATACCTCTGGAGCCAACGCCTTGACGCCTGCAGCCGCGAGTTGATCGATCTGCGCAAGGCCAATTTGTCGGTGGCGGCCATTGCCTTCAGTTGGGGTTTCAACGACGCGGCGCATTTCAGCCGCGCGTTTCGCGAACGCTTTCATTGCTCGCCGCGCGAATGGCGGCAGCAGGCGGCGGCGATGGCCATCGCGCAGGGGCAGCGCAGCGCCGATGAACGAGGATGACGGCGTTCGTCAGCGCCGCTGACGCGGCCCTTGGATGCCAACGAACGCCGCCCTCTTTCCTCCTCCCTCTTCTGTAACGGGTCAAAACAGTTTCATCAAACGAAAGTTCACGCGGATGCGCTCCGCAGGACCGTTGTGGGTGCTCAGGTCACGGCCCAACTGCACCTGCAATTGCGTGGTCTTGTCGATGAAATGTGCCGCTGTCAGCCGCCCGTAGGTCGTGCTCTGTTCATCGTTGCTGGAGATGCCTGCGATCTTGTTTTCAGCACCGTTGATGTGCCCGATGCCGACCGACAGCGTGGTGGCGGGCGTGACGTTGTAGCGCAGATGGGCCTGCGTCTCGAACCGCATCTTGGTCTTCATGGTCGCACTGCTTGGGCCGACATGGGTGTTGTTGCCGAAGTGGGTGGCGTCCGCGCCCAGATCCAGCGCCCAGTCGCTTCCGAAGTGCTTGATGTAGACCATCTGCACCAGCAGCTTCCAGCGGTTCTCGCCGATGCTCAGCGGATCCGCACGGTTGTACTGGCCCGTGGGCAGCGTCAGGAACGGCGCGATGCTGAACACGTCGCGCGTGTTGGGGTCGAGCAGAAACTTGAACGCGCCGCCCGTCACGATGTCGCCCACACCGCTGGCATCGCCCAGCACCGACGCGGCCCCGGAGGTGCGCAGCCGCGCCATCGGCACAATCAGATTGGCATCGAAGGTCGTCGTGTCGTTCAACTGAATCGTGCGGATGTAGCGCAAGAGCGCGACGTCCGACGTCAGCTTGAAGTTGTTCGCGATCTTGTTGCCGTTGGCGTAGAGATGGGTGCGATCGGCATGCTGCAGATACAGCAGCCCGATGTTCATGCCGCCCGGCAATTGCTCGTAGTCCCCCGCCGTGAATTCAAGCGCCTGTGCGGGCGTGGCTGCGGTGGCAAGCAAGACCGCAGCGACGATGCCCGCCCTGGTGGATCGAGATGGATGGAAGTTCATGTGGATGGCCCGTGAGTTGCGGATGAAGGTATGGATGCAGGTCCCGAGCCTCATTCGGCATCTTCGGTCGAAGCTTCTTTCGCGCCCAAACCGACGACGTGGGCGGCACCGTTGAGCTGCGAGCCAGCAGGCAACTGCGTGACCACGCGGTCCCCCGGCGTCTTGTTGAGCAGCAAGCGCGTCACATCGGGCCGTGCGTAATGCCCGGCCGGGTCGGCAGCAGCCTTGGCGAGAGAGATCATTCCCAGATCGATATCCGCAATCACCAGCCCCTCTTCGGTCTCGGCCAGAACGCCGCCAAGCTGCGAACCATCGGGTGCGTAGATGCGCGCAAAGCCACCGCCGACCAGCAGAAACTGCTTTTGCATCTCGTCCGTGCAAAGCAGCTCGTGCATGGGCTTGGAGACCACAGCGCAGGGCGCGATCACAAAGCACTGGCCTTCCGCCGCGTACACCTTGCTCACCGCGTTGTTCACGTCGGCACTCAGCGCGTGGGCCCCACCGCGATAGACCGAAAAGCTGGGCCAGGCGCCGATGTGGATCTGCTCGTTCTGCGCATACATCGCGAACTTGGTGAGTGGCTGCAGATGCTCCCAGCAGTTGAGCATTCCCACCTTGCCGATGGCTGTGTCGATCACGTTGAGATCGCTGCCGTCCCCGTCGCCGAACACCGTGCGCTCGACATGCGTGGGCCGCAGTTTGCGCCGCGTCATCTGCACCTGTCCGGTGTTGTCGATCAGCGCCTGCGCGATGTAGAGGCTGCCGCCCGAGCGCTCGCTGAAGCCCACCGACAGCCAGAGATTGAACGCGCGCGCCGCATCGGCCAGGCGCTGGAATTCAGGCGATCCCAGCGTCAACGAATTGTCGAAATACCGCTGCACATACTGCATGCCGACGGCCGGCGCAGTCAGCCAGATCCACCATGGATAACCGGGGATCCAGGTCTCCGGAAACGCCACCAACTGCACGCCCTGGCGCGCCGCCTGCTCCATCATCACGATGGTCTTGTCGATGGTCGCGTCGATGTCCAGAAAAACCGGCGCGGCTTGCACTGCGGCAACGCGCAGCTTGGGGTGGTTGGGTGTCGGCATGGTCAGGCCTTTCAGGGTGAAGAAATCGCCCTTTGCGAGCGGATGAAATGAACGAGTTCATCTTCCGATCGCCTGCCCCGACTGTCTTGCCTGTGAGTGATGGCGGCATTGATCCTGCATCGCCGCCGCTGCGGGCGTTCACCTCAATGCCCGCGCTGATTCCTCAACCCGGGCTGACGCAGACCCGCAGCACCTCGGCACCGTAGGCTTCGAGCTTCTTGGAGCCGATGCCGTTGATGCCTTGCAGGTCTTCGAGCGACGTCGGATTGCGCTCGGCAATCGCAGCAAGCGTCGCGTCGTGAAAGATCACATACGCGGGCAGGTTGTGCTCGCGTGCGACCTCGGCGCGCCAGGCCTTGAGGTTGATGAAGCGCACCTGGCCGTCCTGATTGAGGCTCTCGGCGGCCACGGACAGCTTGACGCCGGTCTTCTTCTTGGTGCGCTTGACCGCGCCCGCCATGGCTTCACGCAGCAGCACGGACTGCTCGCCGCGCAGCACCGGGCGCGAGCCGTTCGTGAGGCTCAGCGTGTCGAAGCTGTAGCCGCTCTCCAGTTGCACCTTCTGCAGACCGACCGCGCCGGTGGCGAGCAACTGGCGCAGCACGCCGCGCAACTGCGGCTCGGAATACTCGGTGCCGAGGCCGAACGTGGAGAGCTTTTCGTGGCCGAACTGCTTGACCTTGTCCGTGTCCTTGCCGCGCACGATGTCCATGATGTGGCCGGTGCCGAAGGCGATGCCGCTGGCCTCGTGCACCCGGTAGATGGTGGACAGCAGCTTGCGCGCGGCGTCCGTGCCGTCCCAGACTTCGGGCGGATGCAGGCAGTTGTCGCAGTTGCCGCAGGGCTCGGAATGTTCGCCGAAGTACGACAGCAGACGCACGCGGCGGCAGTCGGTCGCTTCGGCCAAGCCCAGCAGCGCATCGAGCTTGCCGCGCATTGCATGTTTGAATTCTTCGGTCGCGGGGCTGTCGTCGATCATGCGGCGCTGGTTCACCACGTCGTTGAGGCCGTAGACCATCCACGCATCCGCAGGCAGCCCGTCGCGGCCCGCGCGGCCGGTTTCCTGGTAGTAGCCTTCGATGTTCTTGGGCATGTCCACATGGGCGACAAAGCGCACGTCCGGCTTGTCGATGCCCATGCCGAAGGCGATGGTGGCGGTCATCACGATGCCGTCTTCGCGCAGAAAGCGGTCCTGGTTCCGCTGGCGCACGTCCTGCGGCAAACCGGCGTGATACGGCAACGCAGTGATGCCCGCATCCACCAGCGCCTCGGCCAGTTCCTCCACGCGGCGGCGCGACTGGCAATAGACCACGCCCGCGTCGCCCAGATGCTCGCGCTCGATGAACTTGAGCAACTGCGTGAGCGGCTCTTTTTTCTCGACGATGGTGTAGCGGATGTTGGGCCGGTCAAAGCTGCTGACGAACTGGCGCGCATTCTGCAGCTTCAGGCCTTCGACGATGTCGACCCGCGTGAGCGCATCGGCCGTCGCGGTGAGCGCCACGCGCGGCACGCCGGGATAGCGGTCGTGCAGCACCGAAAGGAGCCGATATTCGGGCCGGAAATCATGTCCCCACTGGCTCACGCAGTGGGCTTCGTCAATCGCGAACAGGCCAAGCTGACCACGTTGATACAACCCGTCCAGCAGGCCCAGAAACCGCTCGGTGTTCACCCGTTCGGGCGCGGCGTAGAGCAGCGTGATCTCGCCGCGCGAGACGCGGTTTTCCACATCCTGCGCCGCCTGCCAGTCGAGTGTCGAATTGAGAAAAGCAGCCTCCACGCCCGCCTCGTGCAGCGCGCCAACTTGGTCGTGCATCAGCGCGATCAGCGGCGACACCACGATCGCCACGCCCTTGCCCGCATCGCGTCGCACGATGGCCGGCACCTGATAGCACAGCGACTTGCCGCCGCCCGTGGGCATGAGCACGAGAGCGTCACCGCCCGCGATCACATGCTCGATGATGGCCTGCTGGGGGCCACGGAACTGCTCGTAGCCGAAGACATCATTCAAAACAAACTGCGCGGGAGACAAATCGGAACTCTCTCTTTTCGATAGCACTCACGCCTTTCTCGGCTTGGATTCAAGCCATGATGAGGTGAAGCGGGGGAAGGTGCCGCAAGCCTGCGCGCACCCGGATTTCAACCGGGTATTGTGCCGCCTGCGCCCGGCAAATCCTCTGACGGGTACGGACTCCCGAGTGCAAAGCATGGAGAACGGCGCAGCTTTCCTACAATAGCGGGATGACTCTGCCTCACTACACCCGCGCTCAACAGCTTCCCGACATTCTGGAGAACCGCATTGCGATTCTCGACGGTGCCATGGGCACGATGATCCAGCGCTTCAAGCTGGGTGAGGCTCAGTACCGTGGCGAAGGCTACACCGGCCCCGACGGCACAGGCGACCGCTTCAAGGACTTTCCGCGCGACGTGAAGGGCAACAACGAGCTGCTCTCGCTCACCCGCCCCGACGTGATCCGCGACATCCACGAGCGCTATCTGGCCGCTGGTGCCGACCTGATCGAGACCAACACCTTCGGTGCCACCACCATCGCGCAGGAAGACTACGGCATGGCCGAACTGGCGCGCGAGATGAACCTCGCCTCGGCCAAACTGGCCCGCGCCGCCTGCGACAAGTACTCCACGCCCGACAAGCCCCGCTTCGTCGCCGGCGCCCTTGGCCCCACGCCCAAGACCGCCAGCATCAGCCCCGACGTGAACGACCCGGGCGCACGCAACGTCACCTTCGAGCAACTGCGTCAGGCCTATTTCGAGCAGACCGTCGCGCTGATCGAAGGCGGCTCGGACGTGATCCTCGTCGAAACCATCTTCGACACCCTGAACGCCAAGGCCGCCCTGTTCGCCGTGGAAGAAGCTTTTGACCACACCGGCGAAGTGCTGCCCATCATGATCAGCGGCACCGTCACCGACGCCTCGGGCCGCATTCTCTCGGGCCAGACCGTCACCGCCTTCTGGCACAGCGTGCGCCACGCGAACCCGCTCTCCATCGGCCTGAATTGCGCCCTCGGCGCGACGTTGATGCGCCCGTACATCCAGGAACTGAACAAGGCTGCGCCGGACACCTTCATCAGCTGCTACCCGAACGCCGGTCTGCCCAATCCGATGAGCGACACCGGCTTTGACGAAACGCCCGACGTCACCTCGCGCCTCGTGCACGAGTTCGCAGCGGAAGGCCTGGTCAACGTGGTGGGCGGCTGCTGCGGCACCACGCCGGATCACATCGCGGCCATCGGCAAGGCGGTGGACAGCGTGAAGACGCGGCGGATTTTTGGATTTTTGACGGAAGCCGTTGCCTGAGAGCAGACCCGCCGTAGCCGACTTGCACAAAAAATGGCCGCTTGTGTCCCTAGGAGCAAGACATGAGTGACAAGGCGGTGGGTGCGGAGTTGGTTCTGTATGCGACAGAAGATGGAAGCGCGCAGTTTTTCCTGCGATCAGACGGTGGCTCCGTCTGGTTGACGCAGTTGGAACTTGCGCAGCTCTTCGAAACCACCAAACAAAACATCAGCCTGCACGTGCGCAACGTGCTTGCCGAAGGTGAGTTGCGCGGCGATTCAGTTGTCAAGGAAGACTTGACAACTGCCGCTGACGGCAAGCGCTACCGCACGCAGCTCTACAACCTCGACATGATTCTCGCGATTGGCTATCGCGTGAAATCGCCGCGTGGCACGCAGTTCCGGCAATGGGCCAGCACGCACCTGAAGGAGTACCTGATCAAGGGCTTCGTCATGGATGACGAGCGGCTCAAGAACGGTGACCGCTGGGACTATTTCGACGAGCTGCTGCAGCGCATCCGCGACATCCGCAGTTCCGAGAAGCGTTTCTACCAGAAGGTGCGCGACCTCTTCGCGCTCTCGGTGGACTATGCCGACGACGGCGAGGCGACCGGCCTGTTCTTCGCAGAGGTCCAGAACAAGATGTTCTTCGCCGTGACCTCGCAGACTGCCGTCGAACTCATCGTGCAGCGCGCCGATGCCGCGCAGCCCCACATGGCGCTCACCTCATGGAAAGGCGGGCGCGTGCGCAAGGCGGATGTCACCGTCGCCAAGAACTATCTGCACACCGAAGAACTCGACCGGCTCAACCGCATCGTCAGCATGTTTCTGGACTTCGCGGAACTGCGCGCCATGCAGCGCAAGGGGCTGAAGATCGGCGACTGGCGCGCGTATGTGGACAACTTCATGGCGTTCAACGAACAGCCGCTGTTGCAGGGCGCGGGCCACATGAGCCAGAAGGCAATGACCACCATCGCCCACGAACGCTACGAACAGTTTGATGCTGCACGTCGCCAGCATGAAGCGCGCGAAGCGGACGCAGCAGACCTCCAGGAGCTGGAGCAATTGGAGCAACTGGAAAAGCAGATCAGCGCCCGCTCGAAGCGCACACAATGAGATCGCGTCCGTGGACCGGAGAAACATCTCCACAATTCCTCCAAACTCCCTGCACTACCCGACAAGATTGAGCGCAGAAACTGAAAAGGCTTAAATCAGGAGCCTTTTCGCTGTGACCATCAATACCGCTCAACTCTTGGCCGACGAGGCCAAGTACTGCTCGTTTGGCGACACCGTCCACTACGTCAATCCCCCCAAGATATTCACCGGCTGCGAAGGCAGCTACATGTACGACGACGCTGGCACGCCGTATCTGGATCTGCAGATGTGGTACTCGGCGGTCAACTTCGGCTACAAGAACAAGCGTCTTGAAGAGAGGATGATCGAGCAGCTCAAGGAGCTGCCGCAGGTCGCCAGCCAGTACCTGCATCCCACGAAGATCGAACTCGCCAAGTTCATCGCGCAGGACGCGGAGAAGAAATGGTGCCACCAAGGCCGCGTGCACTTCAACGTGGGTGGTGCGCAGGCGATTGAAGACTCGCTCAAAGTGGTGCGCAACGCGAGCAACGGCAAGAGCTTGATGTTCGCGTTTGAAGGCGGTTATCACGGCCGCACGCTGGGTGCTTCGTCGATCACGTCGAGCTACCGCTATCGCCGCCGCTTCGGCCACTTCAGTGATCGCGCGCAGTTCATTCCCTTCCCCTATCCGTTCCGCCGCCCCAAGGGCATGACGGCCGAGGAGTATTCCGAGCAGATCGTGCGCGACTTTGCGCGCAAGTTCGAGAACGAATACCACGCGGTGTGGGACCCCAAGACCAACCAGTGCGAATACGCGGCCTTCTATGTGGAGCCGATTCAGGGCACGGGCGGCTACGTGGTGCCACCGCCCAACTTCTTCAAGGGCTTGAAGAAGGTGCTCGACGATCACGGCGTGCTGATGGTGGTCGATGAAATCCAGATGGGTTTCTGGCGCACCGGCACGCTCTGGTCGGTGGAAAACTTCGGCATCAAGCCGGATGTGCTGGTGTTCGCCAAGGCGCTGACCAACGGCTTGAATGCGCTGTCCGGCCTGTGGGCACGCGAAGAACTCATCAACCCCACCGTGTTCCCACCGGGATCGACGCACTCCACCTTCGCCTCCAACCCACTGGGTACGGCGCTGGGACTGGAAGTGATGAAGATGACGCACGAAGTGGACTTCGGAAGGCAAGTGCGCGAATCCGGTGCCCACTTCCTCGAAGGTCTGAAAGAACTGCAAAAGCGCCACAAGGAAATCGGCGATGTGGACGGCATGGGCCTCGCGCTGCGTGCGGAAATCTGCACCGAAGACGGCTTCACCCCCAACAAGGCGCTGCTCGACAAGATGGTCGACATCGGTCTTGAAGGGGGCCTGGAATACCAAGGCCAGAAGCGCGGCCTGGTGCTGGACGTGGGCGGTTACTACAAGAACGTGATCACCTTCGCGCCTTCGCTGATGATCACGCGTGGCGAGATTGATGAGGCGATGGTGTTGCTGGATCAATTGCTGCGGCGTGCCAAAAGGGCGATCCGTTGATCACCGATTCGCGTCGATGCGCTTCACAAAATCGTTGACGCGCGCAATGACGGTGCGTCGCTCGCGGTCGATGGTGATCATGTGATAGCTGTCGTCGAGCAGCACCAGCTCGACCTGCGCATGCACCAGACCACGCACGATGTCGTGCGCATTGGAGACGGCCGACACATCATCGTCTCTGGCATGCATCACCAGCGTGGGGGCGTGAATCTGCGACAGCCGGGATCGCACATGCGCGGACAGACGCCGCAATTCAAGCACCGTCCACCAAGGGTTGCCCGGCAGGCCTGCCTGCGCGCTGTGGCCGCTCCGCATTTTCTCGACGATTCGCTGCCGCAGAGCCTGGTCCTTGATGCCATAGGGCGGTGCCTCCATGAAAATGCGATTTCTTCCGATGCCAAGGCTTTTGAACAAAGGCAGCAAGAAGGCCAGCCGTGTATATGCCGGAAGACTCCATCCGTCAAAGCGCAATGTGGGCGAGAGCGCGCAGACTCCAGCGATCTGCCTGCCAGATGACGCCGCCACAAGCAGCGCCAGCAAGGCTCCCATGGATAGCCCCACGACAACCACCCGATCGACTTGCCCGGACAACCGCGCCAACGCCGATTCGACGCTCGCCAGCCAATCTTGCCATCGCGTTTGCACCAGATCGTCCACTGTGCCGCAATGGCCCGCCAACTGCACTGCGTAGACCGTGAAGCCCTCTCGATTCAGGCCCTTGGCCAGCACCTGCATTTCCGCGGGGGTTCCCGTCATGCCGTGGACCAGCAACGCACCCGTTCGAGCACAGCTCCCATGGCCCGAACGCGCGAACTCATGTGCCGTGATGCACAGCGATGCAAGCGTCGATTCGTTCATCAGACCACCGATCTTTCCTGCACCGTCGTCCGCAGAAGATGGCCAGCTTGCGCGAAACTCTGGAACGCTGCATGCGCAATGCCCTGCTCCACACAATGTGCGATGAGCCGGTCCTTGGCCAATACAAAATCGGCCCTGCCGGACACACAGAAGTCCGAGACGCCGTCCCCCACATAGAGCACCCGCTGCCGCCAGGATTGCCTTGCCGCCAGCCGCTCGCATTTGCAGTTGCCACTTGCACGCTCGCATCTCGCACTCCCCCATGGGAATTCCACGCGCCAGCGTCGCTCGCTCACCTGCACGAGGCGGTTGGCGATCACCTCCAGATTGCCCAGCCCGTGGCGCGCGAGCACATGCTGGATGGCATGGTCGAGGCCATCGCTCACCACCTGCACCTGAACGCCCAGCGCTTGTGCCACATCGACAAACTGCGCAAATCCAGCGTCGATGGCGACCGAGTCGAGATGCGCGTGCAGGTCGGCGGCGCTCATATCCAGCAAGGCCACTTGACCGCTCAGGCATTCGCGTGAACCGATCTGCCCCTGCGCCCACGCGCTTTCCAGAAATCGCCAGCCGGGCATGCCAAAGCTCCGCAGCAGGCTGTCGGTCACATCGCGCTGGCTGATGGTGCCATCGAAGTCGGACTGGACCACCCATTCCGTTTGCGGGATGGGTGGTCTTGCTGGTTGGCTCATGAGAATGGCTCCCTTGGTGAATCCAGCCGTGTCGACAACCAACGTGAAGCACAGCGGATGAAACAGAAGAAACAGACTTGGCACCGAAGCGTTCAGGGGCTCGGTAGCTCAAGCAACGAAGCGGCTTGGGGTGCTAAAAGCAAAATTCCCGTGCGCATTCGACGCTACCAATCTCATGGAAATTTGCGCGGTGGATGGAGAAAACATGGAGAACAACTTTTTCGCCTCGCAAGAACTGAACGAGTGGCACCACCAGCCCGGCATGGATGCGACAAGATCACGCAGGAAGCACCTGCCCGCCAATACGACTTCTGCGCTGGTGCTGGTGGCCGATGACGACCCGCCCGTCGCCACCGTTCTCTGCGCTCATCTGGAGGGCCACGGACTGCGAACCCGCATTGCGCGCGACGGGCCCGAGGCGCTGCAACTGTTTCGACGCTTTCGGCCCGATCTGGTGCTGCTCGACACCGACTTGCCGGAGCGCGATGGCCTGGACGTTCTGCGCGCCATCAGAGAGCACCATCCGACGCCGGTGATCATGCTGAGTGCGTTCGCGGGCGATGTGCACAAGCTCGTGGCACTGCGACTGGGCGCAGACGACTTTCTGGTCAAACCGTTCAACCCATTCGAGCTGGTGGCGCGCGTGCAGGCCGTGTTCAGGCGAACCCACGCTCAGCCAGCACCAACGACGGCCATTCGTGTCGGGGCTCTGGACATCGATCTGCAAGCGCATTGCGCTGTCGCACATGACCGCACCGGCAGAGCGCAGCCGCTGCCCCTGACGCTGACGGAGTTCCGCTTGCTGTCGCTGCTTGCCTCGCAACCTGGGCGCTGCTTTTCGCGCGCGCAGCTCATCGAGCGCTGCCTGCCCGAGAGCGATGCACTGGATCGCGTGATCGACTCGCATCTCTCGAAACTGCGTCAAAAGCTGCAAAACGCTGGACAGCCCGGACTCATCAAAACCATTCGCGGTGTGGGATATCGGCTGACACCGGACGACTGAACTGCTCGCAATCCACCATTGGTGAGCGAGCCACCTGTCCGTACACTGCCTCTTTGCAGTTGCCAATGCGGGGGTCGCCATGTCGTCATCCACCAAGCACCGGGAAGCCGTCTCCAACCAGTTCCCCGACTGGACCGACTACGACCTGCTCGCCACCGATCCGGCGCTGAATGAATGTCTGTCGCGAGCCGGTGTTGATTCGGCTGCGCTTGCAGACTACGCGCGCCAACTTGGGGCGCAGGCCACCTTCGCACTCGGCGAAATCGCCAACCGCCACACGCCTGAACTCCACACGCTCGACTCGCGCGGCAATCGCATCGATCAGGTCGAATTCCATCCCGCATGGCACCGGTTGCTGGGCATGTATCGCGAGCAGGGCTTGGTCTCGCTGCCGTTTGAAGAGCCCACACGCCAAAGCCGCTGGACTGCGTGGGCAGCAGGTTTTTATCTGCATGGCCAGGTCGAGCAAGGCACGCTGTGCCCCGCAACGATGACGCAGGCCAGCATTCCGCTGCTGCAGCGCGAACCTGCGCTGTGGGCGCGGTTGGGCGACAGGCTCATGAGCCACGCATATGACGAGCGCGATCTGCCGATGGCGCAAAAGGCGAGCCTCTGGATCGGCATGGGCATGACCGAAAAACAAGGCGGCTCCGACGTGCGCGCCAACACCACGCTCGCGCAGCCCGTGGGCGGTGGCGGGCGCGGGCGCGGGCGCGGTGGCGAGTATCGGATCAACGGCCACAAATGGTTTTACTCCGCGCCGATGAGCGACGCGCATCTGGTCGTCGCGCGGCTGGGCGAGGAGAACGGGCCGCTGGGCTGCTTCTTTGTGCCGCGCTGGCGTGATGATGGCCGCCGCAACGGCGTGCACATCCAGCGCTTGAAGGACAAGGTCGGCAACCGCAGCAATTCGAGCAGCGAGGTGGAATTTGCCAATGCCAGCGGTTGGCTCATCGGCGAGGAAGGGCGCGGCATTCCGACCATCATCGAAATGGCGACCTACACACGCCTGAACTGCGTGCTCGGCAGCGCCGCGATGATGCGCTCGGCCACGGTGCAGGCGCTGGCCTATGCACGCAGGCGCATGGCGTTCGGCAAGCATCTGGCGGAGCAGCCGCTGATGCGCGCGGTGCTGGCCGATCTGGCGCTGGAGAGCGAAGCCGCGCTGCAGTTGTCCATGCGACTTGCCCAAGCCTATGAGGACGATGCTGCTGGCGACAACGCGCTTGCCAGCGCATGGAAGCGCGTGATGACGCCCGCTGGAAAATTCTGGGTCTGCAAGCGCGCGGTGGAACTGACGGGCGAGGCCATGGAGGTCTTCGGCGGCAACGGCTATGTGAACGAAAGTCTGGTCGCGCGCCTGTTCCGCGAAGCGCCGGTCAACTCGATCTGGGAGGGCTCGGGCAATGTCATGTGCCTCGACGTGCTGCGCGCCCTCTCGCGCGAACGCGATGCGCTGCATTTGCTGTTCGACGACTTCCGCAACGCGGCACTCGACGAGCCGCGCATCGCCAAGGCCTTGCACGAATTGCACGCGCTGTTCACCGCGCCGCACGAGCAGCTCGAAGGCATTGCGCGCCTGCTGGTGCAGCGGCTGGTGCTGATCGCGCAGGCGTGTCTGCTCAAGCGCCACGCGCCCCCCTACATGGCCGACGCCTTCATCGCCACGCGGCTGGCCAGCCCCACGGGAATCAACGGCGTGTTTGGCGCGATGGATGTGCGCGGGCTGGAGGTCGATGCGATTCTGGAGCGCGCGCTGCCGCAGTGAATGACGGGGTGTCCGCACCCACATTGCGTGCGGGCGTTTGCAGTGCATCGGGCGCTTGAATCACACCTGCAGTGAAGACAGCCCTTGAGACGCGACGTCGCAGCCGCAGACAGTAGTTCTCCTACGGCAAGGCTGCGCAACAAAGTATCAAGGGCTGTATTCACGGCCCATGCACGGATAGCCCATCGAAGCCGCATGGCTTCGTCATCCAAATCGACTCGAAGCTTGCGCCAAAATGCATCCCATGCTCCAACTCCAAGACATCCAAAGTGCCGCCACCCGCCTACAAGGCCAGGTGCTCGACACCCCCTGCGTCGAATCCAAGACGCTTTCGCAAATCGTCGGCGCGCAGGTGTTTCTCAAGTTCGAGAATCTGCAGTTCACCGCCTCGTTCAAGGAGCGCGGCGCGTGCAACAAGCTCAGCCAGCTCTCGCCTGAGGAGCAGGCGCGCGGCGTGATCGCCATGAGCGCGGGCAACCACGCGCAGGGCGTGGCGTATCACGCGCAGCGTCTGGGCATGAAGGCCGTGATCGTCATGCCGCGCTTCACGCCCGGTGTGAAGGTCGAGCGCACGCGCGGCTTTGGTGCGGAAGTGGTGCTGCACGGCGACACGCTTGAAGAAGCGCGCGCCCACGCCTACCAGCTCGCAGACGAGCGCGGCCTCTCTTTTGTCCACCCCTACGACGATGAGCAAATCGCCGCCGGTCAGGGCACGGTGGCGCTGGAGATGCTGGCCGAGCAACCCGACCTCGACACGCTGGTCATCGCCATTGGCGGCGGCGGCCTGCTCGCGGGCATTGCCACGGCGGCCAAGGCGCTCAAGCCCGGCATCGAGCTGATCGGCGTGCAGACCGCGCGTTTCCCTTCGATGGTCAACGCGATCAAGGGCACGCACCACGAACAGGGCACCTCGACCATCGCGGAAGGCATTGCCGTCTCCAGCCCCGGAAAGATCACACAGGAAGTCATCGCCCGCCTGGTGGATGACCTCGTGCTGGTGCAGGAAGGCGACATCGAGCAGGCCGTGCTGATGCTGCTCGAAATCGAAAAAACGCTGGTCGAAGGCGCTGGCGCGGCGGGCCTGGCGGCGCTGGTGCGCTATCCCGAGCGGTTCACGGGCAAGAAGGTTGGCCTCGTGCTGAGCGGCGGCAACATTGATCCGCTGTTGCTGGCCGCCATCATCGAGCGCGGCATGGTGCGCTCGGGGCGGCTCGCCCGCATCAAGGTCAGCGCCCGCGACGTGCCCGGCGTGCTCGCGCGCATCACCGCCACCGTGGCGGCAGCGGGCGCGAACATCGACGAAGTCCACCACCAGCGCGCCTTCACCCTGCTGGCCGCGCAGAACGTGGAGATCGAACTGGTGCTGCAAACGCGCGGCAAGGAGCATGTGCAGCAGGTGCTGGAGCAACTGCGCGCTTCCGGCATGGAAGCCGATCTCATGTAATCAACTTCCGGCCACCGGATAAACCCCGCCGCCCGTTTTTTCAGCATTCGCTTAAACTTGGGCGAAATCAAGGCGGATCGTCCAGAACCGCCCCCACCCATTTCGGCATTTCATACGAACGAGGAGACTCCCGCATGGCCCACGATCACGACCACATCGCACCCAACCGCGCCGACGTCGAAGCCGCACACGCAACGGACATCACCCAGACCGTGGTGCCCTACATGCCCGTGGTGCTGCCCGTGGTGGGCGGTTTGATGATGCTGCTGCTGGCCTTCATCGCGGTGAGCATGGCCTGACGCGCCTTTTCCCGCGCTGCTTTTCGCCCAAGCCCTGCATTGCAGGGCTTTTTCATTGGCGACGCTCGACATGAAAAAGCCGCCTTGGCATGCAATCCAAGGCGGCTTTCGTTTTTTATGCGCCTGAAAATTCAGGCATCCACTCACTTGCCATGGCGCTCCCGAGCACCCGCTTGCCTTGCTCGGCGCTGGGCGATGGCCGCTCCCGCCAGCAACAGGCTGCTGAGCGCGGCCAGCATCCAGGCGGCATCAACAGGCACCGGCATGGGCTCGCCAGTCGCCGCCACCTTGATCTTCACGGTGGCGGGCTGCGCGCAAGGCAGTGCGCCGGTGGAGCAAGTGGCGCCCGTGGTGGCCGAGTTCAGCGTGGCGTTCAGCGTCACGCTGTCGCCATCCTTGAGCGTGCTGGCCAACGTGCCGGTGGCCGTATAGGTCAGCGAACCGCCCACAGGCAGATTCAGCCCCATGAGGTTCAAAGGCCCGCTCGCCTTGGTGAGCTGCGCCGACTGCACGCAGACCGCGCCACCACTGGCGGTGCAGGTCCAAGTGCCAAGCGTGAGGTTGGCAGGGGTATCCGTCGCCAGCACCCCATTGGTGATGGCCGAGCCCGTGGTGTTGGTCGCGATGATGGTGAAGGTGGCGGTGCCGCCCGGTGCGACCGTGCCGGGGCTGGCCGAGTGGGTGAGTGACAGCACCGGTGGGCCGGACGTGGTCACAGGGGCCGACGCCAGACAGGCTGCGTTCGGTGTCGCTCCGGTCAGGCTGCCCTTCGAGCAAAGCAGTTGCGGCTGTGCCGTGCCTACGGTGGCGGGCATCACGAAGGTGGTGGAGAACGGAGCGCTGGCATCCACGGTCGCGTTCACCAGCAGAGTGTAGGAGCCTGCCGGTTGCAGGACGCCATCCGCGTTGCTCGAGATGGTCTTGCCAGCCACTGCCAGCCACTGCCAGCCCTGTGGGGCAGACGCTGGGCGGACTGACCGTAGTCGCGCCGTCGGCCGCCGTGCAGGTGACCGAAGTGGGCGTGATGTTGGCGGGAGTGGTTGCGCCTGCCTGCACCTTGGCATCACTCACCGTGACGATGCCGTCGTTGGTGATCACGATGGTGTAAGCGGTCGTTCCCGTTCCCGGAACCAGATTGGAGTCGGGCGACGCGGTGTTGGTGATGCCAAGCAGCGGTTTGTTCGACGCAATGTGGGTCACCGCCTTCTGGCAGGCGCCCAATACCAGATTGCAGGTGGTGTGCGTCAGATCATCGGGTGTCCATGTGGCGGTGTTGGTGAACGTTGCCGTGGAGGTGGACGGGGCAATGACAGTCGCCGTTGCGGTGTATGTCAGCACCGCACCCGCGGGCAGGGTGTGGACTCCCAGACAGGCTGTAGGCGTGGATGTCGCACCGGCCACCACCAACTGGCAGTTCTCCGCCGTGGGCGCAGTCAATGCACTGCTGGGCCAGAGGTCGGCCAAAGTGCCGCTGGTGGCTCTGACACCCGTATTGGTGACCGTCACGGTGTAGGTGAGAGGGCTGCCTTCATAGACCAGACTGCCGTCAATGGGCAACGCGGATTTGTCCAGCGTCACCGACATGTTCGGCAGCAATTGGATGTTCGCAGTCGACTTGCATGGCAGTGCCGAAACCGTTGTGCCGTCCCAGCATTGCGTGCCGGCCATGCTGGATGTGACGGAAGCCGTATTGGTTGCCGTCGTCAATGCCGAGGTGGTCGGAACTGTGTCCACAGTGCCCTTGATGGTGAACACCAGGCTCGACTGTCCCTTGATCGCGAAAGCGGGCAATGGCACGACCGCACTGCTGGCATCGGTGATCTGGAGATTGCCGCTGCTGTCGATGGTGCCGTTCGCAGGTGTCGGGCAGGTGGCAAAGCTGTCGCCGGGGACGGTACAGCTCCATGTGCCGTCTTTCAGATAGGTGGTCTGCAGGGGGTCCGTCAATGTGATGCCGGTCACGTTGGGGGAGCCTTCGTTGGCCACCTTCACCTGATAGGTGACCGCATCCCCGGCCACGAATGGTCCGGCCGATGGCGCCGTTTTCTGGATGCTGATGAACGGCCCGGTGGAAATCGACGCGCTGGAACTGCACTGGTTCACGCCGTTGACGACGGGGCAGAGGCTTTCCTGACCGGTGGGGGGAATGGCGGTGGCGGTATTCGTGATGACCGCAGGCAGACCACTGCCCTTGGTTTTCGCCGAGAGAATCAGCATGATCTTGCCTCCCGCCGGGATGGTGGGCAGATTGATCTTGGTGGTGTCGCCAGCGACGACGGGCGTCACTGTACAGGCGGACGGCACCGGCGTGGTAGTCATGCACTGCCAGCTATAAGGTGTCGCAAGCAAGCCATTCGCGACGGGGTCTTGAAGCGTTACGCCAGTCAAATCTGGCGCACGGCATCATCCGCCAGGTAATCAAAATTCCAGGCGAATTTGGTGGGATCCACGCTTGGGTCCATATCGAACTGATACCTGAAGAAGGTCGTTCCTCGGGGCAGGCTGGCGCCACCCAGCCAGGTGGCATTCCCGAACGGAGAGGGCTGCCAGGCACCATCGGTGTACGGTGGAGCGCCATACCATTTGGCGGGATCCACATCCGTCTGCGGATTGAAAATCACCATGCCGCCCAAACCGATCGCATCGGTGGTCTGGTAAGGCTCTGCATTGCTTGGGGAGATAGTCGTCCAGTTCTTCGGGTACTGATCCCCCACATTGGTGGGGTACTGAATGGTGGAATTCACCATGTCCCAATGTTCGTCCTTCGTCGGCACTGCCGTTGTGGAATCGGCAATACGGGGGCTTGCGTTGTTGTAGCCGTTCGTGCCATCGATGGCGGTATTGATGATGGCAGGGTGGGTTGTGCAAGACAGTGTGGGAATGCGAGGTCTGGCTGGCGCGGTGGTCTGCGCCTGAGCGAAGCCCGTCACCAGCACGGATGCACACATCCCCCACTGAAGCAACCGTTTGAAAGCCATACCCGAACTGGAAATCGACATGTACCCCTCCTCCGTGACCATGACTGGGCTGGCTCCACAGCCAGCTGAAACCATTGACTGAAGCGTTGAACTTTTCTCCAAGTCCAAGCAACACCTCTTCTATGGTTACATATTACTTAATAGTCATCATTAGGGGTGTGTCGAAAATGATTTTGACGTTGATTGACATTACTGGCGACTGCTTAAGCGATCTTGCGCACTAGGTGTTTCCCTTGTAAAAACGACAACTTGGTTGGACCTCTCAATGACATGAATGTCGACATCGGAGGTCGCGCACCGCATGATGCATAACCTCATGCATCGTTTGCATAGATTTCAATCCCGACAAACAGACAAATCGCCCGGTCCTTCATAAAATCGTCATCCCAGCCGACTCGCGCGTTGATGATGTTTTGTGAGGCCGCCCCGCCTCGTTTCCCCAAGACTTCCAGTGCCTGCCGACGGAACGCCAAAGCCGTTTTTTCAAAGGCAGTGCTCCTCGCAAATGCCGCTTCCTTTGAAAAAACTGTTTTTTCATCATTCAGGAAGCCCGCAATGAACGCACCCACGATGCAAGGTCTGGAAATCCAGGCGCCCGCATATGTCAAGAACGCCAAGCTGATCGCTTGGGTCGCCGATATGGCCGCGCTGCTCAAGCCCGCCAAGATCCACTGGTGCGATGGCTCCGAAGCCGAATACGACGCGCTGTGCCAGCAACTGGTGGATGCCGGTACCTTCAAGAAGCTCAACCCCGCCAAGCGCCCCGGCAGCTTTCTGGCTTGGTCCGACCCGTCCGACGTGGCCCGTGTGGAAGACCGCACCTTCATCTGCTCCGAGAAGAAGGAAGACGCAGGTCCGACCAACAACTGGATGGCTCCCGCTGAAATGCGCGCCACATTGAATCCGCTGTTCGACGGCGCGATGGCTGGCCGCACCATGTACGTGGTGCCGTTCTCGATGGGCCCGCTGGGCTCGCCGATCGCTCACGTGGGCGTGGAACTCTCCGACAGCGCCTATGTGGCCGTCAACATGAAGATCATGACGCGCATGGGCAAGGCCGTGTACGACGTGATCGGCACCGAAGGCGACTTCGTGCCTTGCGTGCATACCATCGGCGCTCCGCTGAAGGCTGGCGAAAAGGACACGACAAGCTGGCCTTGCAACAAGACCAAGTACATCGTTCACTACCCAGAAACCCGCGAAATCTGGTCGTTCGGCTCGGGCTACGGCGGCAACGCGCTGCTGGGCAAGAAGTGCCTGGCGCTGCGCATGGCTTCCGTCATGGGTCTGGAGCAAGGCTGGCTGGCCGAGCACATGCTGATCCTCGGCGTGACCAGCCCCGAAGGCAAGAAGTCGCACGTGGCAGCTGCTTTCCCAAGCGCTTGCGGCAAGACCAATTTCTCGATGCTGGTGCCGCCCAAGGCATTCGACGGCTGGAAGGTCACGACCATCGGCGACGACATCGCCTGGATCAAGCCCCAAGCCGACGGTTCGCTGCGCGCCATCAACCCAGAAGCCGGTTACTTCGGCGTGGCTCCGGGCACCAACTACCACACCAACCCGAACTGCATGGACAGCCTCGACAAGAACGTGATCTTCACGAACGTCGCGCTGACCGATGACGGCGACGTGTGGTGGGAAGGCATGGAAAAGGACCACGAAGGCAAGCTGCCCGATCACCTGATCGACTGGCAAGGCAAGGACTGGACTCCAGCCATCGCCAAGGAAACCGGCGCCAAGGCTGCTCACCCGAACGCCCGCTTCACCGTGGCCGCGATCAACAACCCCGCGCTCGACGAAGCATGGGACGACCCGAAGGGCGTGAAGATCGACGCCATCATCTTCGGTGGCCGCCGCTCCACCACCGTGCCGCTGGTCACCGAGGCGCGCAACTGGAACGAAGGCGTCTACATGGCTGCGACCATGGGCTCCGAAACCACCGCCGCAGCGTTTGGCGCTCAAGGCGTGGTGCGCCGCGACCCATTCGCGATGCTGCCGTTCATGGGCTACAACATGAGCGAGTACTTCCAGCACTGGCTGAACATGGGCGAGAAGATCGAGAAGATCGGCCAGGTCGCTCTGCCCAAGATCTACACGACCAACTGGTTCCGCAAGAACGCCGACGGCAAGTTCGTGTGGCCAGGCTACGGCGAGAACATGCGCGTTCTGAAGTGGATGATCGACCGCCTCGAAGGCAAGGCCGAAGGCCAGCAGACCGCGTTCGGCGTGGCTCCTCAGTACGCTGAAATCAACTGGACCGGCGTGGAGTTCTCGCCAGAACAGTTCGCCAGCGTGACCAGCATCGACAAGGCCGCATGGGCCGAGGAAATGAAGCTGCACACTGAGCACTTCGACAAGCTCGCCTACAAGCTGCCCAAGGAAATGCTGGAAATCAAGGCTGCGCTGGAAAAGCGTCTGGCTGCCTGATTGCTCCGGTAGGTTCTGTTGCTACGGGCTTCGGCCCGTGCATTGACCGGCACAAAAGCCCATGTCCGCAAAGGCATGGGCTTTTGTCGTTTGATTCGCCGTGAAAGTGAAAGCGCCCGACGCTCAATCCAGCTTGCTGTCATCCGCCACGCAGGCACGTTTGAGTGCCGTGGCAGAGTAGTTGATCGTCTGCTTCATCGCGCCGCCGAGCAGCTTGGCGTCGATGTTCAACTGAAAGTTCGCGCCCGTGTTGACCTGAAAGGCTTCGGCCGTCAGCATGCCGCCGCATTGCACGTTCCATTCCTTGCGGTTCTTGCCGATCAGCTTGCTGTCCTTGATGCGGCACTGCTTGAAGTGCTGGGCCAGCAATTGGTCCGGGTACAGAAAACCGTCCTTGTCCACCTGATCCGCAGTGAAACAGCGATTCTTGGTGCGCGGCGGCTTGGCGGGCTTGTTGCCGATGGCGGACTTGGTCTCGACGACGGAAAACGCGCCCGGCTTGGCCGCGTGGCTGGGCATGGCCCCCAGCAAGGCCACGGCTGCAACGAGTCCGGGTAAGGACAAATGGAATGTGCGCATGCGATCAAAGGTAGCAGATTACAAGCCACCGCGCAGTCAGTGAGGCGTGCAAGACTGCTTCATTTCGGAGTGCTCGGCGATCAGAACCGTTCGTGGTCTGCCACGACGGCGCGAATGCGCAGGTTGGAGCCGATGGGCGTGACTTCCTTGAACGCCATCTGCGGCGTGTCGGCCAGTTGCGTGAGCGCCATGCCGGAAAACGCCGTCTGCGCATCACCCAGAATGCGCGGGGCGATGTAGAGCAGGCATTCATCGATCAGCCCGGCTTGCATCAACGCGCCGTTGAGTGTGCCGCCTGCTTCGACGTGCAGTTCGTTCATCTCGCGCTGGCCCAGGTCTTGGATCATCGCTTGCAGATCGACCTGGCCGTTGGCGGCGGGCAGGTGGATCACTTTTGCGCCGCGTGCTTCGAGTGCGGATCGGCGTGCAGCGTCCACCGTGGCGCAGTAGATCAGCACTTCGCGCGGAATGTCGAAGAGTTGGGCGGTAGGCGGAGTACGCAGTTGGCTGTCGACGATCACGACGCGGGGCTGGCGGGGCGTGTCGATGTGGCGCACGTTGAGCATGGGATCGTCGCCCAGCACGGTACCGATGCCGGTGAGGATGGCGCAGGCCTGCGCGCGCCAGCGGTGGCCGTCGGCGCGGGCGGCTTCGCTGGTGATCCATTGGCTTTGGCCGTTGCGCAGGGCGGTTGCGCCGTCGAGCGACATGCCGGCCTTCAGGCGCACCCACGGCTGCTTGCGCACCATGCGGCTGAAGAACCCGATGTTGAGGTCGCGCGATTGCTGGCCTGCCGCGTCGTCCATCGAGACCTCGATGCCAGCGGCGCGCAGGCGGTCAAAGCCTTGGCCTGCAACGCGCGGGTTGGGGTCGGTAATGGCACCCACGACCTTGCCGATTCCGGCGGCGATCAGCGCGTCGCAGCAGGGGCCGGTGCGGCCGTGGTGCGAGCAGGGTTCGAGCGTGACGTAAGCCGTTGCGCCGCGCACGTCGGAGCCGCGTGCCGCCGCGTCGCGCAGTGCCATCACTTCGGCATGCGGTCCGCCAGCCTGTTGGGTGAAGCCGCTGCCCAGTTCGGTGGTGCCGTCGGCGCTCATGATCACGCAGCCCACGCGCGGGTTGGGGTTGGAGATGAAAAGCGCGTTGCGAGCGAGCGCAATGGCGCGCTGCATGGGATCACTCGGGGCGGACGAAGGGGCTGCGGTATCGGTTGTCATGGCAGGGCGATGTTACGTCAGTTGACGTCAGTTGAGCCGTCATCGCCCCCAGCATTCCCTCGCCACATTGCCCACGCTGTAGCTCTGCGCGCCGCGAATGCCTGTGTGCGTGAGCGTCAGGTCGCCGCACGGGTCGCCAAGCATCACGTCGGCGCGCGTGGCAAGCACGGTGAAGCCGCTGGCGGTGCTGGTTGGCAGGCTCAGCGTGTAGTGCGGGGGCTTGAGCGCCTGCAGCATGACCAGCGTGGGCTGGCCGGTGGGGTACTGGCCGTTGGAGGTGTTGGCGCGCTCCATCCATTGCGCGACCTGCAGCAGCGCGGCCTTGGCCTCGGCACGGTGGCCGCGTGCGATGTACTGGCGGTAGCTGGGCAGGGCGACGGCGGCGAGGATGGCGATCACGACGAGGGTGATCATCAGCTCGATCAGGGTGAAGCCGCGAGGTCCTGTGTGCTTCGTTGGGGTCATGTCCGTTTCTCTCACTTCAGATGTCGCCAGCTCGGGCGCTTGACGCGCATGGGCAGGGCGTCGAGCCGGTCAGTCTTGCCGTCGGAGCCTTGGCGTGTCTGACGGCCGTTGCTCGACGAAAGCCGCAACTCCCGCGATGCGGCCGTTGAGCGCGAGGCGGGTGCGTCCTCGGCGTTGACCAGCCCGTCGCCGTTGGTGTCCAGCACGCGCGATTTCTGCGGCGCGCCGGTGGCGATGTCGAGCAGCGTGCGAAAGGTTTGCTCGCATGGCCCGGAACTGGTTGCGGGAACGCGGCTGATGATTTCGAGCACATTGCCGCCGCCGTAGAAACCCAGAGGATCGCGCACGCGTTCGCGCTCCACGGGCAGATCGAGATACCAGCCTTTCTTCTCGCCCGTGTCGCAGGGCGTGCGCGTGCAATAGGCGAATGACGTGCCCTGCAGCGACCAGAAACTTCTGCCCGAGGTGCCGGAAACAGCGCTGGTCGCACCGCTTTGACTCGTCAATTCATCGCGAGACAAGGCTGCGACCGGCAGGTCTTTGCGTGTCGCATCCACGGCGACCTTGCCCTTGTCCGCTCCGCTGTCCTGAATGACGTAGCGTGTGTAGTCCATCACGGAATAGACAGTCTGCACGGAGCTGTCTGCGTTGTCCGCCTCGCTCAGTTCCTGGCCGGTGCCGAAGGCGATCATCAGGCCGCCGATGTCGGGGTGCACGCGCACAACCGGCGCGATGGTGATGGGCTGCGGCTTGCCATCGCGCGCTGCAGTGAACAAGGGCGTGCCATTCAACGCCACTTTCCAGCGCTGGTCCGACGCGGCCGCGATGTCGAATTTCCAGAGATGGCCTTGCAGATCGCCTGCGTAGACCACATCGGGGATGCCGTCGCTGTTGATGTCGAGAAACTGCGGGGCGGAAAGGCCGTTGGAGATGCTGGACGCGCCGCCGGAGGTCGATGCTGTTGCTGAAATTTTTAGCAGTTCCCGCGCACCATCGAGATACTGAATCAGCAGCACGGGCTGGCCGTTCGCGCTGCCGTACCCATTGCCAAGCACGACGGCCCAACGACCATTGTTCAGTTGCGTGATCTGCAGGGCGCGCTGGGCGTTGGCCTCGTCCAGCGTGGGCGCGGCGAAGAGGTGGCCGATATCCGGGTCGCTGCCGTCGGTGCGGTCCATCACGACGAGTTGGGTGGCGTTGGATTCGGCAAAGCTGCTGGGCGTTGTGACGTCGAGCACAAAGAAACCGGGGCCACCTGCGCCCAAAGTTCCGATCAGCAAGGTTTTCCACTGTCCGTCGATCAGCGCATCGCCGATGAAGGGCGATCCATCCACATAGTAGTGATGGCCGTAGTCGCGGGTGGCCAGCAAGTGCAGGTTGAGGTGCGCGCCTTGCGGCACGTAGCCGAGCAGCTCATCGCCCGTCTTCGCGTTGAATCCGTGCAGCATGCCATCATTGCCGCCCACGTACAGCATGGCGGTGCGCGCCGCCTGCTGGGTGGCGAAGTCGCGGTAGCTCTTGTCCACGTAGGCCGACGCGGACTTGCCCACATGCCACATGCGCGAGTGCACGATGTCGCCCTGACGGGAATGGCGTACTCGGAGGCCGTTTGCAGCGCTTGCGGACTCCAGACTGCGGTCGCCGCGCAGAAACTGCATCAGATCGGCTCCGTAGCTTTTCGCCACGCCATGGGACTGCAACTGCGTTTGCTGCGACTTGGACAGCGACTCCCACCGAAACGGCACGCCGTGCGTTCCATCGTGCGTGAGCATCTGGCGTTGGTCGATGCTGGCGAGGGCATCCAGCTTGTCGGCGGTGCTGTGGTGTGGTGGTTGGCCCCAGTCGGCGTTGGGTTTCGTACTGTCGGTCAAAAGGGTGGAGACGATCTGACCGGACCAACCCGACGTTTCGTATGACGACATAAACACTGCCGTGCTGCCATTGCTCGCGTAGCCGCTGATCACGGCGGTCGCGGCCGAGCATTTTGCAGAATCGACCGGAGCCTGCGCAAAGTTCGCATTTGCCGTTGCCGTGGCGGCATTTGCCGACGTTGACAGCACAACGAGCAGGAAAATGAGAAGCAAGCGTGGCATGAAATACCTCCCTCGATCTGTTTTTTTTGGCTTTTCATTGATTCATTCATTCACTGGATTGAAGCGACAGCACGGTCTGCAGAACCACTTCGGTGCCTTTCTTCTGGCCTCTTGCATACACCGTGATCCGGTAAATCCATGGAACGCTTTTATCCGGTGCATAGGCTTTGAGATGCGGATTGTTGTCGTAAGTGGAAAGCAAACCGACTTCAGAGTTTGCGAAAGACAGAACCTCGATCCAGTACCAGGCGCCTTTCAGGTCTTTGACCTGCTTTGAAGATTCGCTGAGTCCCAATATCGGATTGCCACCGGGGCCGGCGGCCGCTCCGGTGAATTGGCCGTATCTCGCTCCCACATTGGCGGCGGTCATTTGCAGCAATGTCGTTGGGTCCGACCAGAAATCCTGAAAGCCAGAACGCTTTCTGCAGATGCCATAGGCACAGCCAGACGGCAAGGTATTGAGGTAACTGATCAAGTCCACCAGTTCCACACGATCATGCGGAAAATGAACCGATGTACTGGCTCGACACACATTTCCAGTCGCATTGGCTGCCGAGCAAGGAGTACCGGAGGCTTGGACACTGCGAATATCCAGCTCTGCATCCTTCAAAAGAATCTGTGCTGCTTCAAATGTTCTCTGATAATCGGCTTCGTTTCCCGTGAGAATTTCATGAAACAGCGCACTGCGCGATGCCCAGATCGCAAGCAGGCTGGTCATCAATACGATAATCAGCACAATATAAAGCGCAGCCCCATTCTGTCGATGGCAATGGCGTTTGAAATGAAATTCAGGCATTTCATTCTCCGGTGGCGCGAATATGGAAGAGCTGTCGGGTCAATATCACCAATCGGTCGCCTTTGGCTTGTATTTGCCCGTCGCATTTTTGATAGGTCGCATCCACATTTGGAGCTTTGGTGCCGGGGCTTTCCAATTCCAGGCAGACTTCCACGGCGCTTACTTTTGTCCATTGCTGAGGCGTGCGATTCAAATCGGCGGGTGCCATATATTGAAAATGGGGCTCTGCACTGGCGGTATCTCCAGGGATTCGCAACAGCAGATGAAGAGCAAAATCCTTCACATTGCCGATGATGGGCTGCGGCGTGCCTGCGACGCCTGTACACATGAGGTTGCCATCGCGCAGGAAGAAGGTGCTGGTGATGGTGTTTGAAAGTAAGCGGTTGCTTTTGTTTTGTCCTAAGCAATCTCTCAGTGCCGAATCCATGCTGGGCTTGGTGGAGTCGGCCAGCAGGAATTCGATGAAATTCTCGTACTGGACCTGCAGGGCATTGCCGACCGACTTGGATACGCTGGGTGATCCAACGGCGGAAAGGCTTTCATTGACAGTCGAGGCTTTTCCATCGGAATTCAAAACCGGCTCGAAAATCACTGGGCGCATTGCCTCCGGCTCCAAGCCATTTCCCAGAGCAGGTTGAATATTCAGAGCGATGCTGCCGGTTTGGCGAATCTGCAATCCGATGATTCGCAAGGCGGTATTGGCATCCTGTCTCAAACTGACGGATTCGTTCACTGTGGTGGAGACGAATTGCGATACCTGCAATGAGGTCAGTGCAATCGCGACGATCAGCAGGCCAATGACCAAGCCGACCAATATCTCCACCAGAGTCATGCCATTCTGGTTTTTCATATGCATGAAGTTCTCCCTTCTTCTCCTACAACGGCGCAATGCCTTGGAATGCTGATGTATTGCAGATGGCAAACATATTGCTCGGGGCAGGCTTTATTGGAGGTCTCCGTTGCGGATATTTTCAAGAATGCATTCAAAGCTTCGGTCTCTGCAGCATTCGATCCTTCGCGTTGATTTTCTTTCCAGGCGACCAACACACCCAATTGCATTGGATTGGTGGAGTCTGCATCGGCAGTGCTTTGAAAGACGATGGCACGCCCGCTGCCAAAGGCGTGCTGCATTTGCTGATGCCATTGATGAATATCGAGCCTTGCCAGTTCTTCTGACGTGCAAGGTGTAGTGCAGTCATTGGCCGCTTCTGCTGGTGAATCTGCTGTGTATATCTTCAGGTATTGACTGGCCGCAGGGTTGGTGTTGATTCGCTCGCTCAAATCTTCAATCAGTCGAATGGCCTGCGAGCGGCGGATGCCCGCTTGGGCGTCCGACAAGGTGCGCAACTGAATGCCCAGCACGCTGAATACACCGAGCGCCACGACCAGAATGGCGACCAGTGATTCCAACAAGGTGATTCCGCGAATGGATTGGCGAGACGGCATGGTGGTGTCCTGAAAATCCCCGTTCGCCGATGGGTGGACGGCCTTTTATTAACGTCGCTGGTTTGGTGGTGTGCAATTCGCTTTGGCCGAAAATTGAGCGATTTGTGGGCGTTGATGAGTCGTTGTTTGATGTGATCCAAAAATGCCGGGCATGACGGGAAAGATGGCCGTTCGGCTGTTCAAAGTCAGTGCGGTGGATGGGTCACAAGCACACCGGATGGGCATTCGGCGGCTCACGGCTTCGCAAATACGAAAGGGGAGCTTGCAAACACAGCGATTGTGTTGAATTGCTTCACAAGGGAAGATGCCGAGCATCTGGAACGCTGTTCCCGTTTGATCCCCATTTCTTTCGACTGTGCAAGCCAGTGACAACAAAGATGAGTGAAAAACTTCCCCTGATCGACGACGCCCAACTCGCGCATCTGCGCACGTGGCTGGGCAAGAGTCAGAGCACGCCCGATCTGATCACCCCCGCGCCCGTGCGCAGCCTGAGCGCGACGTTCGACCGCGATGATGCGCCGCCGCTCGCGGGCACCGAGCTGCCCCCGCTGTGGCACTGGCTGTACTTTCTGCCGCATGCCAAGCAAAGCGAGATCGGCCCAGACGGGCACCCCACGCGCGGTGGTTTTCTGCCGCCCGTTCCGCTGCCGCGCCGCATGTGGGCGGGTGGTCGGCTGACCTGGGAGACGGGCAATCCGCTTGCGGTGGGGCAGGAGGTGGAGCGGGTTTCCACGATCAAGTCGGTCAATCACAAGGCGGGCCGTTCGGGCGAGCTGCTGTTCGTGGTGGTCGAGCATCGCTATTCCAACGCCCATGGTCTGGCGCTGACAGAGGAGCACGACATCGTCTTTCGCGAGGCTGCCGAGCCCGGTGCGCCCGAGCCCACGCCGCAGAAGCCGCCGCTCGCGGGCGAGGAGGCGTGGTCGCGCACCATCGTGCCGGACGACGTGCTGCTGTTCCGCTATTCGGCGCTCACCTTCAACGGGCACCGCATCCACTACGACCGCAAGTACGTGACCGAGGTTGAGGGCTACCCCGGCCTGATCGTGCACGGACCGCTGATCGCCACGCTGCTGCAGGACGTGCTGCGCCGCAATCTGCCCGATGCCAAGGTGCGCAGGTTCGCCTTCAAGGCCGTGCGACCGACCTTCGATCTGAACGCATTCAGTGTGCATGGCAAGCCGTCTGCCGATGGCAAGACAGTCGAGCTGTGGGCGCAGGACCACGATGGCTGGCTGACCATGCAGGGCACGGCCGAGCTGGCCTGAGCGACCGGAGAACCACAGACATGATCGAACAGACGCTCTCCAACAACTACCCCGAAATCCGCGACGCGATTCGCGCGCTGTGCGCAGAGTTTCCGGATGAATATTTCCGCAAGGTGGACGAGGCACGTGCCTATCCCGAACAGTTCGTGAACGCGCTCACCCAAGCCGGCTGGCTGGCCGCGCTGATTCCCACCGAATACGGAGGATCGGGTCTGGGCTTGACCGAAGCCTCGGTCATCATGGAGGAGATCAACCGCTGCGGTGGCAACTCCGGCGCGTGCCACGGCCAGATGTACAACATGGGCACGCTGCTGCGCCACGGCTCCGACGCGCAGAAGCAAAAGTACCTGCCAAAAATAGCATCCGGCGAATGGCGTCTGCAATCCATGGGCGTGACCGAACCGACCACCGGCACCGACACCACCAAGATCAAGACGACGGCGGTGAAGAAGGATGGCCGCTACGTCATCAACGGCCAGAAGGTGTGGATCAGCCGCATTCAGCACAGCGACTGGATGATTCTGCTGGCGCGCACCACGCCGCTGGCCGACGTGAAGAAAAAGAGCGAAGGCATGTCGATCTTCATGGTCGATCTGCGCGAAGCCGAGAAGACGGGCATGACCGTGCGCCCGATTCTCAACATGGTGAATCACGAGACGAACGAGCTGTTCTTCGAGAACCTCGAAATCCCCGAAGAGAACCTGATTGGCGAGGAAGGCAAGGGTTTCAAGTACATCCTCGACGGCCTGAACGCCGAGCGCACGCTGATCGCCGCCGAGTGCATCGGCGACGGGTACTGGTTCATCGACCGCATCACCAACTATGTGAAAGACCGCAACGTGTTCGGTCGCCCCATCGGCCAGAACCAGGGCGTGCAGTTCCCGATCGCCGATGCGTTCATCGAGATCGAAGCCGCCAACCTCATGCGCTGGAAGGCGTGCGAGCTGTTCGACAAGCACGAGCCCATGGGCGCGCAGGCCAATATGGCGAAGTATCTCGCGGCCAAGGCGAGCTGGGAAGCGGCGAACGCGTGCCTGCAATTCCACGGCGGCTTCGGCTTTGCCTGCGAATACGACGTGGAGCGCAAGTTTCGTGAAACACGTCTGTACCAGGTGGCGCCGATCTCCACCAATCTCATCTATTCGTATGTGGCCGAGCACATCCTCGGTTTGCCACGTTCGTTCTGAGGAGGCGCGAGATGTCAGACAAGAAGAATCGTCCAAGGCCGCTCGACGGCATCACCGTGGTTTCGCTGGAGCATGCCGTCGCCGCGCCGTTCTGCACACGCCAATTGGCTGATCTGGGCGCGCGCGTCATCAAGGTGGAGCGCCCTGGCGTGGGCGACTTCGCACGCGGCTATGACCAGCGCGTGATCGGCCAGTCCTCGCACTTCACGTGGATCAACCGCAGCAAGGAAAGCCTCGCGCTCGATCTGAAGCAGCCCATTGCGCACGACGCGCTCATGCAGTTGCTGGCCGATGCCGATGTGCTGGTACAGAACCTCGCGCCAGGTGCTGCGGCGCGCATGGGGCTGTCTTATGACGCGCTGCATGAGAAGTTTCCAAAGCTCATCGTTTGCGACATCAGCGGCTACGGTGCTGACGGTCCGTATCGTGACAAGAAAGCTTATGACCTGCTGATTCAAAGCGAGGCAGGTTTTCTCTCGATCACCGGAACGCCTGAAGTGCCCAGTAAGGCGGGCATTTCGGTAGCCGATATTGCGGCTGGCATGTACGCGTACACCAACATCATGTCGGCCCTGCTGCTGCGCGCCAAGACGGGCGAGGGCAGCCACATCGACGTGTCCATGCTCGAAGCATTGGGCGAGTGGATGGGCTATCCGATGTACTACGCATTCGACGGTGCACCGCCACCGCCGCGCACGGGCGCATCGCACGCCAGCATCTACCCGTACGGCCCATTCATCGCGGGCGATGGCGGCACGGTGATGCTCGGTCTGCAGAACGAACGCGAGTGGCTGGCCTTTTGCGACAAGGTGCTGGAAAAGCCCGAACTGGCCAAGGACGCACGTTTTGCCAGCAACGCCCATCGCAACCAGAACCGCGATGCGCTGCAGGCCGAGATTCTGCGCATCTTTGGCGCACTTACTGCCGAACAAGTGGTGCAGCGATTGGAAGTTGCAGGTATCGCCAACGCGCATGTGAACGACATGGCTGGCCTGTGGGCGCATCCGCAGTTGGAAGCACGCAAGCGCTGGCGCACTGTGAACACGCCCAAGGGCGACGTGCCTGCCTTGCTGCCGCCAGGGCTGAACAACGCATTCGACTACCGCATGGATGCTGTGCCTGCAGTCGGCGAGCACACGGCCCGCATTCTGGCGGGGCTGGGTTGGTCGCAAACGCAGATCGACGAACTGCTTTCCGGCGACAACGTCGCAGATTGAACAATCAAACAAACAACCAGCGCTGGCAACGGACACACAAGGGGATTTCACATGAAACAGGAAACAGCCATCAACGTGCATCCACTCGCGCAATTCGCCGCAGGGCTGCGTTGGAAGGACGTTCCCGACGACGTGCAGCGCAAGGCCGAAGACCTGCTGGTCGACTGGTTCGGCTCGGTGCTCGCGGGGCAGAGCGCGCGCCCGGTGCAGAGCATCACGCGCTTCGCGCTGTCGCAGGGGCCGCGCGTGGGTGAGTGCGAGGTGATCGGCCAGTCGGCGACCACATCGCCCATGATGGCCGCGATGGCGAACGCTGCCGCATCGCATGTGGCCGAACAGGACGATGTGCACAACGGCTCGGTGTTTCACCCGGCGGCGGTGGTGTTTCCGCCTGCGCTGGCCGTGGCGCAAAGCATTGGTGCGAGCGGCGAGCGCTTCATGGCGGCCTGCGTGGCGGGTTATGAAGTCGGCATTCGCGTGGGCGAGTTTCTGGGTCGCAGCCATTACAAGATTTTTCACACCACCGGCACGGCTGGCACGATCGCGGCGGCGGCTGCCGTCGGCCATCTGCTCGAACTCACACCGCAGCAGATGCAGCATGCATTCGGTTCCGCAGGCACGCAGGCGGCGGGTCTGTGGGAGTTTCTGCGCACCGCTGCCGACAGCAAGCAGCTGCACACCGCGCATGCCGCTTCTGCCGGCTTGACGGCGGCCTATCTGGCGCGTGATGGTTTCACCGGCGCGCAGGACATCTTCACCGGACCGCAGGGTATGGCGGCGGGCATGTCGAGCGATTCGGATGCGGCGAAATTGACGGACCGCCTCGGCACGCGCTGGGCCACGCCGGAGACCTCGTTCAAATGGCATGCCTCGTGCCGCCACACGCATCCTGCCGCCGATGCGCTGTTGCAGGTGATGCAGCACAACGGCCTGCAACTCGCAGACATCGCGCAGGTCGTTTGCCATGTGCATCAGGGCGCAATCGATGTGCTTGGCCCCGTGGTGTCGCCCGCCACGGTGCATCAGAGCAAGTTCTCGATGGGCACGGTGCTGGCCATCGCGGCGCGCTTTGGTCATGCAGGTTTGACGGAGTTCGATGAGCAATTCCTCGCGCCCGACACCGTATCGCTGCGCGACAAAATCAGCATGGTGCTGGACGACGAAGTGGATACCGCCTACCCGCAGCGCTGGATCGGCAAGGTCACCGTCACCACTACCGATGGACGCACGCTGCATGGCCGTGTCGACGAGCCCAAGGGCGATCCGGGCAACACGCTCTCGCGCGCGGAAATCACCGACAAAGCGCTGCGTCTGGCGGCCTACGGCAGTGGGGCTATCCCTGAGGACAAGGTGCGCCGCGCGGTGCAAAGTCTGTGGAACATCGCGCAGGCAGCGCATGTGAATCGCCTGCTTGCCTGAGCGGTTTTCCATTTTTTTGCACCAGCTTCCCTGTCGCTCACGTCATCAATCCACAATCCATCAGGAGGCAAAACATGCAGTCATCGCCGTCATCGATTGGCAAGAAGTTTCTCAAGGTCAATGTGTTGCGAAGAGCGTTGTTGACGCTCGGCCTTGCCAGCGCAGCGATGATGACGTCGGCGCATGCGGCAGGCTTTCCGGACAAGCCCATCATCCTGGTTGTGCCCTATACCGCAGGCGGCCCGACCGATGTGGTCGCTCGCCTGCTGGCCGTGCCGATGGGCGCGTCGCTCGGGCAGAGTGTGCTGGTCGAAAACACCGTGGGCGCGGGCGGCACGATTGCGCCTGCGCGTGTCGCGCGGTCCAAGCCCGATGGCTACACGGTTCTGATCCACCACATGGGCATGGCGACGGCGCCTGCGCTGTACAAGAAGCTGCCTTACGACCCGCTCAAGGATTTCGAGTACATCGGTCAGGTGCTCGATGTGCCGATGACGCTGCTCTCGCGCAAGGAGTTTCCGGCCAACACGTTTCCCGAGCTGCTCGACTACGTGAAGAAGCATCAGGACAAGGTGAGCATGGCGCATGCGGGCATTGGCGCGGTGTCGCAGTTGTGCAGCATGCTGTTCATGAACCAGATTGGTGTGACGCTGACCACGGTGCCATACAAGGGCGCGGGCCCGGCGATGAACGATCTGATGGGCGGACAGGTCGATCTGCTGTGCGACCAAACCACGCAGACCGTGCCCGTGATTCAGGACGGGAAACGCGCCAAGGTGTTCGGCGTGACCACGCCCAAGCGGCTGTCTTCTCTGCCCAATATTCCAACTTTGGACGAGCAGGGTTTGAAGGGCTTTGATGTGAAGGTGTGGCACGGCATGTATGCCGCCAAGGGGACGCCCAAGGACGTGATCGACAAGCTGAACAAGGCGTTGAATGCGGCGCTTGTCGATGAGAACGTGAAGAAGCGGATTGCTGAGTTGTCTTCTGATCTGGTGTCGGCGGACAAGGCTACGCCTGAGAGTTTGCATAGGCACCTCGAGGCTGAGGTGGCTCGATGGGGGAAGGTGATTCGTGCTGCCGGGGTCTCGGCGGAGTGAGGGTGGGCCTCTCTCCTGCTTTCTCCCTTTGTTCTCTTGGTTGAGGGCGGGTGCCGGGTCTCGCCCCGGCGGGCGAGTAACTTTTTGCTTGCGCCAAAAAGTCACCAAAAAGCGCTTGAAATGCGGGGTCACGCGGCAGAACTCACTTTGCGCCGTAGGCGCGCCGTTCGGACAACCGCCGCGAGTCAGAGGTTTCATAAGAGGTGTGGACGGCACTTCGCTGCGCTCGTGCCCGATCTCGCTTTGCGAGATCGGATTGGCGGTGCTTTCCTACGTGGTCGGATGGTGGTGGCACGTAAGCTCCTTTGGTTTCTCACTTCAACAGGAGATCGATATGACGGGTTTCATCTGGTCCATCATCGTGGGTGGCATTGCGGGCTGGTTGGCGGGGTTGGTCATGAAGGGTGGCGGCTACGGCATTCTGGGGAACATCGTCATCGGCATCATCGGTGGGCTGGTCGGGGGCTGGGTGTTTGGGCTGCTCGGACTCGGTGCGGGCGGTGGGTTGATCGGCGGCATTCTGGTGTCGTTTGTGGGGGCGGTGATCCTGATCTATCTGGCGCGGCTCATCAAAAAGGCGTGACGCGTTCCCTGTCATTTTGGATGTGGAAAAGCCCCGCAGGCTTGCAAACCTGCGGGGCTTTTGTTGGTGCCTGGATCGTTGGTGATCAGGTGCGTGCGGGGCGCAGCGTCACCTTGGCTTCCGGTTCTTCGATTCGGGTTTTCTGGTCTTTGCCGATCATCGCGGCGCACCATGCGGACACGAGACCTGCGAACAGCACGTAGGCGCAGATCAGCCATGGCTGGCCGCCGTTCACCTTGAGCAGTGCGGTGGCGATGATGGGCGTGATGCCCGAGGCGAAGATGCCCGAGAACTGGTAGACGAAGGAGATGCCGGTGTAGCGCACCTTGGCGTCGAACAGGTCGCAGAACAGGGCCGCTTCAGGTGCGTAGACCATCGCGTAGAGGATGCCGAACGGGATGATGGTGGCGAGCCAGATCATCATCATGTTGCCGTTGCTGGTGCTCATCAGCCAGAACGCGGGGAACGAGACGATGCCGGTGATCAGCGAGCCCCACATGTACATGCGGGCGCGGCCTACCTTGTCGGACAGGCGGCCGAAGAAGGGGATGGCAAAGCACATGACGATGGCGGCGACCATCACGCCGATCAGCGCTTCTGAGCGCGATATCTTGATCGTCGTGGTGAGGTAGGTGATCGAGAACACGCCGAAGATGTTGAAGAACACACCGTCGATGTAGCGTGCACCCATGCCCTTGAGCACGTTGCCTGGATAGCGGCGCATCATGTCCATGAAGGGGATCGCGGTCTCTGCGTTGCGTTCCTTCACGGCGGCAAATTCAGGGGTTTCCTTCACGTGCAGACGAATGAACATGCCGACCGCGACCATCAGGCCCGACAGCAGGAAGGCGACGCGCCAACCCCAGGCCATGAACTGTTCGTCGGTGAGCAGGTAGGACAGCAGACCCACCACGCCCGACGCCATGAACAGACCAAGCGCGAGGCCGATCTGCGGCAGCGATGCGTAGAAGCCGCGCTTTTCCTTGGGCGCGTATTCATAGGCCATCAGCACTGCACCACCCCATTCGCCGCCCAGGCCAATGCCTTGCGCGATGCGCAGAATCAGCAGCAGGATGGGCGCGCCGATGCCGATCTGCGCGTAGGTCGGAACGAGGCCGATCAGGAAGGTCGCGACGCCCATGATCATGAGCGTGATCACCAGCATGCTCTTGCGGCCGATCTTGTCGCCGAAGTGGCCGAAGATCACGCCGCCGAGCGGGCGTGTGACGAAGCCGACGGCGAAGGTGGTGTAGGCCAGCAGCGTCGAGATCAGCGGATCGCTGCTCGGGAAATAAAGCTTGCTGAAAACGATGCCCGCCACCACGCCATAGAGGAAGAAGTCGTACCACTCGATGGTGGCGCCGACGACGGCGGAAGTGACGACTCTGCGAATGACTTTCGGGTCGGTGGTCTGGGTTGCTGCATTAGCCATTTTTTGTCTCCGGTTGGGGCGGCATGAAGGCGAGCGCTGAACAACTGTCTGTTCGTGGAGCAGTCAGAAGCCCCGCAGCGTTCGCGTCCTGTCGCCGTTGTCTTTTCTCTGATGGAATCCCGGTGCCCGCGCGAGCCTTTCGCTCACGCGGCTGCAAGTTGCCTTGCGTCTTCGCGAATCATGTCGGCCGCCTTTTCGGCCATCATCACGACAGGCGCATTGGTATTGCCCGACACGAGTGTGGGCATGACAGAGCAATCCACGACGCGGATGCCCTTCACGCCATGAACGCGCAGTCTTGAATCGACCACGGCCATGGCGTCGCGGCCCATGCGGCAGGTGCCGCTGGGGTGAAAAATCGTGGCGCCGTTGTTGCGGCAGAACTCCAGCAATTCCTCATCGCTCTGGGCCGGCGGGCCCGGTTTCACCTCCCTCTTCACGTAGGGCGCCATGGCCTGCGACTGGGCAATGGCGCGTGCTGCACGAACCGCCGCCACGTTGGTGCGGCGGTCCAGATCGGTATCGAGATAATTGGGTTGCATGCTCGGCGGCTGCAGCGCATCGCGCGAGCGAATGCGCACGTAGCCGCGCGATTCGGGGCGCAACTGGCACACCGACATCGTGAAGCCCGAGTACGGATGCACCTTGCCGCCCGCCATGTCGGCCGACAGCGTGGAGACGTGGAACTGGATGTCGGGCGTCTTCGTGACCGGCTTGCCCTGCTCATCACGCAGCGCATGCATGAAGCAGCCGCCTTGATTGATGCCGACCGCCAGCGGACCGGATCGGTGGATCAACCACTCCAGTCCCAGCTTGGCCTGACCGAACAGCGTGTTGAGCTGGTCATTCGTCGTGATCGGCTTGGTGCATTCGTAGCTCAGGCGAATCTGCAGATGGTCCTGCAGGTTCTCACCCACGCCGGGCAGATCGTGCGCAACCGGCACACCCAGATCTTCCAGCAGCGCGCGTGGCCCGATGCCCGAGAGTTGCAGCAGTTGTGGTGACTGGATTGCGCCTGCGGACAGCACGACTTCGCCGCCCGCCATCGCGGCTTTCTGCTGGCCGTGCTGCACGTAGTTCACACCCACCACGCGCTTGCCGCGCATCACCAGACCGGTGGCCTGCGCATCGGTCTCGATGTGCAGATTCGGGCGTCGCTTGGCCTCGGTCAGATAGCCCTTGGCCGTGCTGCAGCGCAGGCCGTTGCGCGTGGTGAGCTGGTAGTAGCCCGCGCCTTCCTGCGATGCCCCATTGAAGTCGTTCGTGCGCGGCACGCCCCGCTCTTGCGCGCCGGCGATGAAGGCCTCGATCAGCTCGTGCTTGGCCCCGATGTCCGAGACCTGCAGCGGCCCCTTGCCGCCGTGGAACTGGCTGTCGCCGCGTTCGTTGCCCTCGGACTTGATGAAGTAAGGCAGCACGTCCTCGAACGACCAGCCCTCGTTGCCCAGCTCCGCCCAATGGTCGTAGTCCTCGGCCTGGCCGCGGATGTAGATCAGGCCGTTGATCGAGCTTGATCCGCCCAGCGTCTTGCCACGCGGCCAGTAGATGCGGCGACCATTCATGTTGGGGTCGGGATCGGTCTCGAACTTCCAGTTGTAGACCGGGCTCCACATCGTCTTGCCGTAGCCGATGGGCAGGTGAATCCATGGCGAGCGATCGGGCGGTCCGGCCTCGAGCAGCAGCACCTGATTGCGCGGATCCTCGCTCAGCCGAGCCGCCAGCACGCAGCCGGCCGAGCCCGCGCCCACGACGATGTAGTCGTAGGTCTTTGAAGGGGAGCTGTTGGAACTGCTCATGTTGTTTTGTCTCCTTTATTTCAGTTTCACTGAATGGAACTTATTGTTCCTTTTGGTGAAACTGTAAGCCCAAAAGCGACACGTACAATGAGAAAAAACCCGAAGTCCCCGACTCTTCACATCGCATCCCATGCCGACCAAAAAGCCCGCAGCAGCCACCAGCACCGCCACCACCAGCGCGGATGCGCCGCTTGAGACGGAGGCTGGAAGCGAGCCAATATCGGTGTCCGAGCGCGCCTTGTCCGTGCTCGATTTCGTGGCCCAGTCGGGCCGTGCGGGATTGATGGATGTGGCCAGCGCACTCAATTTGCCCAAGGCCACGGCCTCGCGCATGTGCAGCAATCTCGAAGCCCAGCACTGGCTCACGCGCGATGTGAATGACCGCAGTTTTCAACCCGGCCCGCGTCTGCTGAAACTGGCGCTGGCGACCCTCAAGACCGACCCGCGCCGCGAACTGCGCCACAGCATCCTCGCGGAGCTGGTCAAGGAGATCGACGAGACCTGCAACCTCACCGTGCTCGAAGGCTTGAAGGTGCGCTATCTCGACCGCGTGGAAACGCATTGGCCGCTGCGCACGCAGTTCGAAGCGGGCTCGTACGTGCCGCTGCACGCCACGGCCAGCGGCAAGATGTACATCGCGATGATGACGCCCGCCAAGCGCGCGACGGTGTTGGCGCACTCGAGCTTCACCCAGTTCACCGAACACACGCTCACTTCACGCGATGCCCTCGAAGCGGCGTGCGAGAAGATCCGTGCGGATGGCTACTCTTTTGAACGCGACGAGTTCATGCTGGGGTTGATCGGGATGGCTGTGCCTATCCTGGATGACAAGGGGGAGTGTCGCGCGACCATGGCGTTGCATGCGCCTACTGCGCGGATGGATTTTGGGGCTGCGTTGGCTGTGGTGCCGGCGCTTCGGCGGGCTGCTGAGAGGGTTAAGCCGTTGTTGTTTTGATTCTTTGATTTTTTGATTTTTTGGCTTCTGCTGGGGGTTTGCTTACGGGTGCCGGGAGTTCGCCCCGGCGGGCGAGTAACTTTTTGCTTGCGCCAAAAAGTCACCAAAAAGCGCTTTGAATTCGGGGTCACGCGGCAGAACTCACTGCGAGCCCCGGAGGGCTCTCCGTTCGGGCAACCGCCGCGAGTCAGTGGTTTCATAAGAGGTGCGATTCGGCACTTCGCGTTGCTCGTGCTGCATCTCGCGACTGCGCGAGATGCTTGGGTGCAAGCCGCATGGCGAATTGAACTCTCGTGCTCAAACGTCGATTTTTTCCGTCGCGATACTTGCGCCTCCGCTGCTGCATCGCAGAGTGCAGCAGCGCCCTCCCCAGCTTTTGGTCTGACTCACGATAGTTGCCCGAACGGAGCGCCTACGGCGCAAAGTGAGTTCTATCGTGGGTATTGAAAAGCGATTTTTGGTGACTTTTTGGCGCAAGCAAAAAGTTACTCGCCCGCCGGGGCGAACACCCGGCCAGCGGCCTCCAAAAAAATCACAACTTCAAATGCAAGGAAAGAAACCTCTCCATCGCCTCATAAAACTCAAACTTGTTCTCGTCATTGTGAAAGCCGTGCCCCTCGTTGTCCTTCACCATGTACTCGACTTCCACACCGCGCGCACGCAGCGCCGACACCATCTGATCGCTCTCGGCCTTGTTCACACGAGGATCTTGCGCCCCCTGCGCAACGAACAACGGCGCCTTGATTCGATCAGCCAACAGCGCTGGTGAAGTAGCCTCAAGCCGCGCCTTGTCAGCCACAGGATCGCCCACCATGGCCTGCATTTTGTCGAGCATCGGCTTCCAGTAAGGCGGGATGGTTCCAAGGAAAGTGAACAGGTTCGACACACCCACATAGTCCACCGCAGCGGCATACAGATCAGGCGTCAACGTGACCCCGGCGAGCGTCGCATAACCGCCGTAACTCGCGCCGTAGATCGCAATCCGGTTGGGATCGGCAATGCCTTGTTGGATCAGCCATTCGACACCATCGGTGATGTCGTCCTGCATGCTCAAACCCCATTGACCGAAGCTCGCTTCCCAGAACGCACGGCCATAGCCGGTGGAGCCGCGGAAGTTCATTTGCAGCACGGCGTAGCCGCGGTTGGCGAGGAATTGGACTTCGGAGTTGAAGCCCCAACTGTCACGCGCCCACGGGCCGCCATGCGGGTTGATGACCACGGGCAGTCTTTCGCCCTGCTTGCGGCCCGGTGGCAGCGTGAGGTAGCCGTGGATGGTCAGGCCGTCGCGGCTTTGGTATTGAACCGGTTGCATGTGCGCCATGTCGGCTTCGGCGATGGCGGGGTTCATTTCGCTGAGCAGCGTGAGCGCGTCGCGCTTCGCGTCGTACAGATAGCGTTTGCCGGGCGTGCGGTCGTTCACGGCGGCGACGATGAACACGTCTTCGTTCTTGTTGCTCGCTTGCAGGTGCACTTCGTAGCCGGGCAGTTGGCGCGCAAGCTGTTCGTGGATTTTGCGGGTCTGTTCGTCGAAGAAATGGTGGTGCAGTTTGTCGGTCTGATAACTCGCGGCGGTGAGCACCTTGCGTTGGTGCGAGTAGCCCACGCCGTCGAGGTCGACTTCGTCATTGGCGTAGATGAGCTGTTCGTCGTCGGGGCTTGCCGGGTCGATGCGCACGAACGCCATCTTGTCGCGGCCGCGTGCGCTGTAGAGGTACAGGTTCTTGTTGTCGAAATCGAAGAACGCGGGACCGACGTTCACGCGGAAGTCGGTTTCGATGATGGGGCGGAATTCCTGCGACTCGTCGTCGCGGTACAGCACCACGCTCATCAGACCGTCGCTGGCCACGGCTGCGCGCAGCTTGCCTGCGTGGTCGGTCTGCCAGCCGATGATGTTGCCGGGGTTCTCGGCCACGCGCTCGGCGTGTCCGGTGTGGATGTTCACGCGGTACACGTCGAACACTTCGGGGTTGCGCTGGTTGTGGCTGATGAGCACGTGGTCGGCGTCGTCTTCCAGATCGTCCTCGATGCTGGCGCGCACCTGGTCGCCTGACGTGAGGTCCAGCGACGTGCCGGTGCGCGTGTTCACGGCCAGCACGTGGAAGTTTTCGTCGCCGCCGAAGTCCTTGGAGAACAGCGCCACGTCGTTACCCTTGAACACGTAGCCCGCGAGATCGCGTTCGGTCTCGTGCGTGAGCTGGCGCGGTTCGCCGACGAGTTTTTCGCCGTCGAGCGTTTGCACGAACAGGTTCATGCGGCGCGCTTCGCCCGAGGGCTGCATGAAGCCCAGCGCCTTGCCGTCATCGCTCAGGCGGTAGTAGCCGCGCTCGGGGTTCTTGAAGAAGTCGCGGATCGGGTATGGCTTGGGCGAGGTTTGCGAGGTCACTTGGGTCGGTCCTTGTCGGGCGGAAACTGCCCGCTTCAAACAGCTTAACTGAGCCCTCGGAGCCCCCTTTTCAAGTACCGGACAGCGAATGGTGGAAAACCACGATGCCGTCAAGAATTTTCCAATGCGATAATTTTCTCATTGGAAAATTTTCAAAATGGACTGCTATGACTGACAACGTGCTCGACTTTGCCGTGATCGGCGCGGGCATGGCGGGGGCTTCCGTGGCCTACCGTCTCGCGCAAAAGGGGGCTTGCGTGATCGTGCTGGAGCGCGAATCGCAACCCGGCTACCACTCCACCGGTCGCTCCGCCGCGATGTTCATGGAGAGCTACGGCACGGACCAGATCCGCGCGCTGACCCGCGCCAGCCGTGGCTTCTACACGAATCCGCCCGAAGGCTTCTGCACCAACGAGCTGCTGCCTGCGCGCGATGTGCTGTATGTGGGCCAGCATGGTCAGCAGCAGTTGCTCGACGACGCGCTGGCGATGTATCTGAAAGACGGCCTCGAAGCCGAGATGATCTCCGCCGCGCGCGCCAAGGAAATGGTGCCGGTGCTTGATGAAGCCAAGCTCATCGGCGCGGTGCACGACAAGGCCGCCACCGACATCGACGTGGCCGAACTGCATCAGGGCTTTCTGCGCGGCATGCGCGAGAAGGGCGCCACGCTGCGCTGCAACGCCGAGCTGCTCAAGGCCGAGCGCGATGCGGCAACGGGCGTGTGGTCGCTCAGCTTGCCCGGTGGTGATGTGGTGAAGGCGCGTGCCGTGGTCAACGCATCCGGCGCGTGGGTCGATGCCGTTGCGCAAGTGTGCGGAGCCAAGCCGCTCAACATCCAACCCAAGCGCCGCACGGCCTTCACGTTCAACCCGCCAGAAGGCGTGGACGCGCACGCATGGCCCGTGGTCATCGGCGTGGACGAGAGCTTCTATTTCAAGCCCGATGCAGGCCAGTTGCTCGGCTCGCCCGCCAATGCAGACCCGGTTCCCGCGCACGACGTGGTAGCTGAAGAGTTGGACGTGGCGATGGGCATCCACGCGATCGAAGAGCTGACCAGTCTGCGCATTCGCCGCCCCAACCATGTGTGGGCAGGGCTGCGCAGCTTCGCACCCGATGGCGATTTCGTGATCGGCTGGGACCCCAAGGTGGAAGGCTTCTTCTGGCTTGCGGGACAAGGCGGTTATGGCATTCAGACCGCTGCTGGCGCATCGGCCACAGCTTGTGCGCTGCTGTTGCGTGAAACGTTGCCTGAGTCGGTGACGGAGCATGGCGTTGATGCAGCCAAGCTGAGTCCTGCGCGTTTCAACTGATCCTCTGATCCAACGTCTTCGGCACCACCCCTCTCCAAACGCGGGGAGGGTAGGCCGAGGTCTGCCCGGACTTTTCCATATTCAAATCAATCCAACCATCCAGAAGAGAGAGACTAGAGACATGAGTTCATTCAAGGAAGTCAGCAAGATAGCCGGCGCGTTCGTCGGTGTGATCGTGGGGGCGGGCTTCGCCTCGGGGCAGGAGATCCTGCAGTTCTTCGCAAGTTTCGGAGCCATGGGGCTGGTGGGCTGCGTGGTGGCGGGCATCGTGTTCGTGCTGCTGTCGATGGCGTTCTCGACCATGGGCCAGCGCCTGCTTGCCAACTCGCACAAGGAAGTCGTCAACGCCATGCTGGGCAAGCATCTGGGCCTGGTGTTCGATGTGCTGATCACCTTCTTCCTGTTCGCCATCACCGTGGTGATGCTGGCGGGCGCGGGCTCGCTGCTCAATCAGTGGCTGGGCGTTCCCGAGGTGTGGGGCAGCGTGATCGCGACCATCGCCACGGTGCTCATCGTGTGCCTTGATGTGGCGAGCGTCATCTCGTTCATCGGCGCGGTCACGCCGTTCCTGATGTTCATGACCATCGTCGTCGCGGGCTATGTGCTGATGACGCCGCATCCCGACTACGCCGCTCTGCAGGTGGCCGCAGAAACGCAGCCCAAGGGCGCCAGCCAGTGGCTCGTGGCCGCGCTGCTTTATGTGTCGTACAACACCGTGGCGGGCATGCCGTTTCTGGTCATCATGGGCGGCCAGGCCAGCTCGCGCAAGGTGGCGCTGTGGGGCGGCATCATGGGTGGTCTGCTGCTCAGCGTGCTGATGCTGTTGATCGCAGCGGCCATGTACCTGCGCATGGACACCATCGGCGGTCTGTCGATGCCCATGCTGTCGATCGCCACGCAGATCTCGCCATGGCTGGGTCACCTCATGTCGCTGGTGATCTTCGGCATGATTCTGAACACCGCTGTCGGCATGCTCTACGCCTTCATGGCGCGCATCGTGCCCGCAGGCACACGCCAGTTCCGCATCGGCACCGCTGTGGCGGGCGTGGTCGCGCTGGCAGGCAGCTTCGTGGGCTTCATCAAGCTGGTGGGGCTGGTGTATCCGATCTACGGCTACATCGGTTTTGTGCTGATGGCGCTGGGTCTGGTCGGCTGGATTCGCATGTCGCGCAATCGCTCGCAGGACACGCTGAATCGCGTGCGCTGAAAGCACGCGGCAAAAGCGGCACCCATAAAATGCGCGGATGAATCGCTCCACCCAGAAATCCACCGCCAACAAAGTACTCGCAGAAGTGCTCCCCGGGGCTCGTACCGCCGATGCCGCGCTCGCCGGAAAACACGAGGTGGGGCTGAAGATCCGCAAGGCCCGCAAGGAGCGCGGGCTCACTTTGCAGCAGGTGGCAGCTGCCAGCGGCCTGGCGGTGTCCACCATCTCCAAGGCCGAGCGCGGGCAGATTGCGCTCAGCTACGAAAAGGTGCTGCAGCTCGGCACCGCGCTGGATATCGACATGACGCGTCTCTTCATGGCGGGCCAGGCGTCGGCAGAACCGGCTGCCGAGCAGCCCACGGTCGTGAAGGACCGTTTCGAGGACGTGCAGCGCTACGAGACCGATCAGTACGAATACAGCGTGCTGTGCGGGGCCTTCCCCGGCAAGAAGATGCAGCCTCTGGTCGCGATGATCAATGCGCGCGAGCCGGGCGATTTTTCAGAGACCATTCGCCATCCGGGCCAGGAGTTCGTGATGGTGCTCTCGGGCCGCGTGCGCGTGGTGTTCGAGAACGGTGAGAGCGTCGAACTCGGCAAGCACGAAGCCGCGTATTTCGACAGCGGCGTCGGTCACGTATACGTCAGCTTGAGCAAGCAGCCCGCGCAGGTGGTTTCGGTCTGCTGCTGATGCTTTTGGCTTTGTTCGCTTGTCGTGCGGAGGTGGCGATATGAGGCCTCATGCGTCGTTGCAGAAGCCTTGCCGTACCAAAGTACTGTCTGCGGCTTCGCGCCTAGCCTGAGGCCTCATCTCACCATTGGGGTGGGTGATTCCAGTGATCTGCGTGCTGCGAAGGGCGCTGTTGGAAAACCGGGCTCCAGATCCAGATCCGAATTCAAGTCGTCTTTTTCTTCGGACTTCTGGGCAGCAAGATCGTCACCACACCGAGCAGCGGCAAGTACGCAATCGCGTGGTACACGAAGTCGATGCTCGTTCGGTCGGCCAGAATGCCCAGCACGGCTGCGCCGAGGCCGCCCATGCCGAAGGCGAATCCAAAGAACAGGCCTGACACCATGCCGACCTTGCCGGGCATGAGTTCCTGTGCGTAGACCAGAATCGCGGAGAACGCGGACGAGAGCACGAGGCCGATGATGATGGTGAAGGCGGTTGTCCAGAACAGGTCGGCGTGCGGCAGCATCAGTGCAAAGGGTGCGACGCCGAGGATGGATGCCCAGATGACGGGCTTGCGGCCGATGCGGTCGCCGACGGGGCCGCCGAGCACGGTGCCCACGGCCGAGGCGAACAGGAAGTAGAACAGGTGCATCTGCGCGCTTTGCACCGAGAGGCCGAATTTCTCGATCAGGTAGAAGGTGTAGAAGCTGCTCAGGCCCGCGATGTAGAAGTACTTGGAGAAGATCAGCACCAGCAGCACGGCGATGGCGCCGAGTACCACGTTGCGTGGGTAGGGCGCAGCCACCGCTTGAGCCGTCTTGCGCGCGGCGTTGGCGATGTGGTGCGTCGCGTACCAGCGGCTGACCTTGGTGAGCACGAAGATGCCCGCCAGTGCGGCGAGCGCAAACCAGGCCACGCTGCGTTGACCGAACGGCACGATGACGAGCGCCGCCAGCAGCGGGCCAATCGCCGTGCCTGCATTGCCGCCTACCTGAAACACCGACTGCGCGAGACCGTGCTGCCCGCCCGACGCGAGGCGCGCGATGCGCGACGATTCGGGATGGAAGATCGACGAGCCGACGCCGACGAAGGCGGCGGCCAGCAGCACCATGCCAAAGCTCGGGGCAAAGGCCAGCAGGATCAGGCCGATCAGCGTGGAGGTCATGCCGAAGGGCAGCGAATAAGGCAGCGGTTTCTTGTCGGTGAACAGGCCCACAAGCGGCTGCAGCAGCGACGCGGTGAGCTGGTAGGTCAGCGTGATCAGGCCGATCTGCATGAACGACAGCGAGAACTCGCCCTTGAGAATGGGGTACATCGCAAGGATCAGCGACTGCATCATGTCGTTGACCATGTGCGCGCCGCTGATCGAGGCGAGCACGCCGAACGCGGGTTTGGCCTTTGGCGCTGTGGGCTGAGGCGCGGTGGTGCTGGAGCCCGCGCTCAGGGTGGCTTCGGAGGAGGTCGTTGTCATGTTTTTTGGAATGGCGAAGACGGAATGCGATGGGTGGATGTTCGGCGATACTGGAGCGCCTGTCTCGCGCCAATCAGCCATCAACCTTCGCAAAAAGGACATGAACACCATTCACCAGCCCAAGCCTTTGCCGGAGTCTCTGAAGGAGATCGAAGCCCTGTCCGCGCCCATCAACTGCCGCGCCACCGATTACCCGGCGGGCTGGTACATCGCGCCGCACGCGCACAACAAGCACCAGCTCATCTATGCCGTGCGCGGCGTGATGGTGGTGAAGACCGAGGGCGGCCAATGGGTGGTGCCGCCCACGCGTGCCATCTGGGTGCTGTCGGGCGTGCTGCACGAGATCCGCTGCGTGGGCGAGGTGCACATGCGCAGCCTGCTGGTGCGGCCCGACGCGGGGCCGAAGCTGCTCGATGCGACGCAGGCGGTCGGCATCTCGCCGCTGCTGCGCGAGTTGATCCGCGCGGCGCAGGATGTGCAGCAGCCCTATCAGCACAACACGCGCGACGGGCGGCTCATGCGGCTGATTCTGGACGAGCTGCGCGCGCTGCCGGTGCTGCCGCTGCACCTGCACATGCCGAGCGATGTGCGGCTCGCGCAGATCTGCGAGCACTTGCAGCGGCGGCTCGATGACTCGTCCACCATGGCCGATTGGGCCGAGCGCCTGGCCATCGACGTGAAGACGATCCAGCGCCTGTTCACCAAGGAGACCGGCATGACCTTTGGCCAGTGGCGGCAGCAAGCGCGGCTGCTGCATGCGCTGGAGCTGCTGGCCACCGGGCAGAAGGTGATCGACGTGGCGCTCGCGCTCGGCTACGAGAGTCCGAGCGCCTTCGCCACCATGTTCCGCAAGCAATTCGGGCAGACGCCGAGCCAGTTTTTTCAGGAACTGTAGGAAACCGTGCCCATAGGTATAGATGAAAACCCTAGTATTTGGGTAAATGGTTCTATCTAAAATATTAAGTCTTAACCTTATGAACTCCAAGCCTGAATCACCCGTCGCCGAGCCGCTGTACCGCAAGGTCAGCCAGACCCTGATTGCGCAGATCGCATCGGGCAAGATCGCCGTCGGCACCGTGCTGCCCAAGGAACTGGATCTGGCGCGGCAGTTGGGCGTGAGCCGCGTGACGCTGCGTCTGGCGCTCGACATTCTCGAGAAGGGCGGCATGATCCAGCGCGTGCGCAAGGTCGGCACCCGCGTGATCGCAGGCGAGATGGCGAGCAGCTACGTGCAGCAGATGGATGGTCTGGAGAGCACGCTGCGACTGGCCGGACAGACCAGCATGCGCGCGCTGGACATCGCCACGCTCGAAGGCGTGCCCGATGATGGGCTGGCGGGCATCGAAAGCGCCACGGGTTACTGGCTTGCCGTCGAGGGCGTGCGCCGCCTGCAGGGGCAGACCGCCCATTCGACCTGGACCAAGGTCTATCTGGACAACAAATACGCAGGCGTCACGCCATTTCTCAAGAATGAGTTCGACGCTGTCTACCTGTTCGTCGAGCGCCTGTACGGCATCGGCGTGCACGAGATTCGCCACCGCATCAGCGCCTGCGTGCTCGACGAGCGCATCGCCCAGGTGCTGGATCTGCCCGTCAACACGGCGGCGCTGCAGGTGCAGGCGTGGCTGTATGCGCAGGACGGATCGCTGATCGAATACGTGCGCTCGGTACACAACCCGGCGCTGATTTCCATTGAACTTCAAAGCAAGCGCAGTACGGCGTAGAGGCTGATGACTGATCCACAGGCCGTGCGCGCGTGCATCTCCAACGTTTGAAAAGGACACTTCCATGAACTTCATCACACTCAAGACTTCCGACGGCTTCGCCATGCCCGCGCTGTACGTGCCCAGCACCAAGGGCGCAGGCCGTCCGCTGGTGCTGATCCAGGAAATCTTCGGCATCAACCCCGCCATGCAGGCAGCAGCCAATGCGTGGGCCGCCGAGGGCTTCGACGTGGTGGTGCCCGACCTGTTCGCGCGCAGCAAGCCCGGCATTCAGCTCGACCCGACCAAGCCCGAAGAATTCAAGCAGGGTATCGACCTGATGATGGCGATGGACCAGGAGCAGGCCGTGCGCGATCTGGACGCCGCACGCGAGTGGTTCGTCGCGCAGGGCAAGGGCGAATTCGTGGGCGCACTGGGCTACTGCCTGGGCGGTCGACTCGCGGTGATGATGGCGCTGTCCACCAAGATCAACGCGACGGTGAGCTACTACGGCGTGGGTCTGGAAGGCCTGATTCCCGCAGAGAAAGTGGCCGCCGCACCGTGCCTCTTGCACATCGCGGAGAAGGACGGCTTTGTACCTGCCGAGGCGCGCGCAGTCATCCTGAAGAACGCCGCCGTGCAGGCCGAAATGCCCGCCCATGTCTACCCCGGTTGCGACCACGCATTTGCGCGTCCGAACGGCGAGCACTACGACGCGGCTGCGGCGAATCTGGCGCGCGAACGCACGCTGGCTTTCCTGCAGCGTTGATCGAACGAACGAAGAGCAAAGCAAAGCACAGCGGAGCACCGGCATGAGTTTCGAGGGCAAGACCGTGGTGGTGACCGGTGCAGCGCAGGGCATCGGCCTTGCGATTTCGCACCGCTTTGCCAGCGAAGGCGCGCGCGTGGCGATGATCGATGTCGAGGCGCTGCGGCTGCGCAAGTCCGCCGCCGTGGTGCGCGCGCACGGGCCGGACATTCTCGAAATCGTCGCCGACGTGAGCGACAACCTGATCATGCACGACGTGGCCTTGCGCGTGGCTTCGCGCCTTGGCAAATGCGATGTGCTGGTGAGCAACGCGGGCGTGCTGCTGCGCGGTGATCTGCTGGCGAGCGATGCGCTCGCGCACTGGCAGCGCACGATGGCCGTGAACCTCGATGGCTGCTTCAACGCGGCGCAGGCCTTCACCCCGCAGCTCAAGACCACGCGCGGCTGCATCGTCAACGTGGCGTCGATCCATGCGTATGTCGCGGTGCGCAATTCGGTGGCCTACACGGCATCGAAGGGCGGCGTCAAACAGCTCACGCAGGCACTCGCGCTGGAGCTGGGCGCGGACGGCGTGCGCGTGAACGCGGTCGCGCCGGGCATCACCGACACCGACATGACCAGTTCCATGCGCAGCGATCCCGTGGCGCTTGAAGCCTTTCTGGCGCGCGTGCCGCTGCACCGCACGACCCACCCGGACGACGTGGCCAACGCCGTGCGGTTTCTCGCTTCACAAGAAGCAGCCTGCATTTCGGGCGTCACGCTGCCGGTGGATGGCGGCTACTGCGCCACCTGAGTTTTTGATTTTCGTTTTTCAAAAAACCAAAACTTTCCAAGTGAAAGCTGGAGCACTCCATGATCCATCGTCGTGATTTCGTTGCAGCCAGTGCGGCTGCTGTCGCCGCCGCTTCTTCCTTGACGCTGCCGCTGCAGGCGCGCGCAGAAAAACTCAAGTCCACCAAGATCGTCGTCGGCTTTGCGCCCGGCGGTACGACCGATCTGGTCGCGCGCCGCGTGGCCGAAAAAATGGGCGGCAACTTCGCCGACATGGCCATCGTCGACAACCGCTCCGGCGCGGGCGGGCAGATCGCCTGCGCCACCGTCAAGAGCGCGCCCGCCGACGGCCAGACCCTGCTCTGCACGCCGTACTCGTGCATGGTGATCTACCCTTACGTCTACAAGAAGCTGCCCTACGACCCGGTGGCCGATTTCGTGCCCGTGGGCATCGCCGCCACCACCACGCAAGCCATGGCGGTGGGCCCGCTCGTGCCGCCCTCGGTGAAGACCGTGGGCGACTACGTGGCCTGGGTGCGCGCCAATCCGCAATACGCCAGCTACGGCTCGCCCGCTGCCGGATCGACCTCGCACTTTCTCGGCGCGTTGCTCGGCATCGAAAGCAAACTCCCGCTCACCCAGGTGCCGTATCGCGGCGCAGTGCCGGGCATCGCCGATCTGGTCGCCGGCCAGATCCCGGTGATGTTCACCACCACGGGCGATCTGCTGCCGCACTACAAGGCCGGCAAGCTGCGCCTGCTGGCCACATCGGCACCGCAGCGCACCGTGTTCACGCCCGATGTGCCGACGTTTGCCGAACAGGGCTTTCCCATGCTCAGCAGCGAGGAGTGGTTCGGTTTCTACGCGCCAGCCAACACGCCTGCCGTGATCGTGCGATCGGCCAACGAGGCGCTGCGCGTGGCGCTGAAGGACGAGGCAGTCGTCTCTTCGCTCGCCACCATGGGGCTGACCGCCACGCCGTCGTCGCCCGAAGAGATGCTCGCGTCCCAACGAGCCAATAGCGAGCGATGGGCTCCGTTGATCAAGAAGATCGGCTTCACTGCGGAATCTTGAAATTGGTTCGTTTGATGAGTGATTGATTGGGCGGAGTGACGGACTTGGGGTTTGGCTGGGGCGTTGGCAGTCTTCGTTTTGAGATGACGATATAGGCCCTCATGCGTCGTTGTGGAAGCCTTGCCGTATCACGATACTGTCTGCGGCTTCACGCCTAGCCTGAGGGCCTATCTCATCATTGTGGCTGGTGATTCAGGTGCTCTGCTCGCTGCTGCGTTTGCTGTGGGATCCGAATACCAGTTGCTTTTTGGCATGAAAAAGGCGGCCCTTGAGCCGCCTTCGTTGTGATCTGAACTTGTCGGATCAAGGATACAGACCGCGCATTTCGCGGGCGTGGAGGATGCGCTTGCAGGCCACGATGAAGGTCGCTGTGCGCAGTGTCACCTTGTGCTCTTGTGCAACGGCCCAGACGCCTGCGAAAGCTTCTTGCATGATGCGCACGAGGCGGGCGTTGATTTCGTCTTCGGTCCAGAAGAAGCTCGAAAAATCCTGCACCCATTCGAAGTACGAGACCGTCACGCCGCCGGCGTTGGCGATCACGTCGGGGAGGACCAGCACGCCCTTGTCGGCGAGGATGTCGTCGGCTTCGGGAGTGGTCGGGCCGTTGGCGCCTTCGATGACCAGCTTGGCCTTGATCTTGCCAGCGTTGTCCTTGGTGATCTGGCTCTCCAGCGCTGCGGGGATGAGGATGTCGCAGTTCACGCCCCAGAAGGCGTCGCTTTCCATCTTGTCAGCACCTGCGAAGCCGCCTACGCCGCCGGTCTTGGCGACGTGTTCGAGCAGGGCTTGCACGTCCATGCCTTTGGCGTTGTGGATGGTGCCGGTGTGGTCTTGCACGGCCACGATATGTGCGCCTGCTTCGGCAAAAAGTTTGCCTGCTGTGCCGCCTACGTTGCCGAAGCCTTGCACTGCCACCTTGGCACCTTGGATGTTCATGCCGGAGAGCTTGGCGGCTTCAATGCCGACGGTGAATACGCCGCGGCCGGTGGCTTCCACGCGGCCGAGGGAGCCGCCCAAATGGATGGGCTTGCCGGTGACGACGCCGGTGGCGGTGGCGCCGGTGTTCATGGAGTACGTGTCCATCATCCACGCCATGATCTGGCCGTTGGTGTTCACGTCGGGCGCGGGGATGTCCTTGGAGGGGCCGATCATCATGCCGATTTCGCTGGTGTAGCGACGGGTGAGGCGCTCCAGTTCGGGCATGGACAGCTTGCGTGGATCGACGCGGATACCGCCCTTGGCACCGCCGTAGGGTACGTTCACGGCAGCGTTTTTCACGCTCATCCATGCAGACAGTGCCATCACTTCGGAGAGCGTCACGTCCTGGTGGAAGCGCACGCCGCCCTTGCCGGGGCCGCGGCTCAGGTTGTGCTGCACGCGGTAGCCTTCGAAGTGAGCGATGGTGCCGTTGTCCAGTTCAATGGGCACGTCAACGATCAGAATGCGCTTGGGGCGCTTCAAGGTTTCCACCCAGCGCGCGAGGGAGCCGAGGTAGGGCGTTACGCGATCGACCTGTTGGAGATAGTTGCCCCACGGACCGAGGTGGTTGGCGTCGAGGTACGACGGAAGCGGGTGGGAAGCAACAGGAGTGTCTTTGGATTTGGACATGGGTTTGCCTTGCGTGGATTGTCGAATGGGAACCGACGAGTCGCACTGTATTCCTGCCGTGAAATCCTGTCCAAGGCCGCTCTGTATCGTTGTTATGTCTCAAACGCATAACGTTGCGGACGGCCCATGGCGTGGACTTGGGGTGCGCTACTCGACGGTGAAGTGGGACAACTGCGGATCACCTTCCGGATATTGGAGCTTCAGGTTCTCGAGCACCTCCTTGGTGAGGGTGGCAATCATCAGATTGCGGTGGGTTTTGGAATCTGCGGGCACGATGGTCCACGGTGCCCAGGCCGTGTGCGTGGCGGGCAGCAACTGCTCGTAGGCGCGCTGGTACTGGTCCCATTGCTTGCGCACTTCGATGTCGCCCATGTCGAATTTCCAGTGCTTGGACGGATCGTCCAGCCGCTCCTGCAAGCGCTTTTTTTGCTCGTCCTTGCTGATGTGCAGCATGAACTTGAGGATCACCGTGCCGTTGTCGGTGAGCATCTTCTCGAACTGGTTGATGTGCTCGTAGCGCGCCTGCTGCTGCTCGGGCGTGATCCATTGGTTGACCACCGGCACCAGCACGTCCTCGTACTGGCTGCGGTTGAAGATCACCACCTCGCCTGCGCCCGGCACCTGCTGGTGGATGCGCCAGAGATAGTCGTGCGACCGCTCCAGCTCGGTGGGCGCTTTCCAGCTCACCGAGCGCACGCCGAGCGGGCTCATCTCGCCGAACACGCCGCGCGCCGTGCCGTCCTTGCCCGAGGTGTCCATGCCTTGCAGAATCACCAGCAGCTTGAAGCGGCGGTCAGCATAGAACACCTGTTGCAGCGGATCGAGCTGCTCGGCAATCTGTTCGATCAGCGCCTTGTTGTCGGCCTTCTCACCCTTGGAAAACGGTTTGGCGGCGGGGTCGAAATCGGCGAGCTTGAAGTCGCCTTTGTCTTTGCCCTTCTCGCGAAAATCAGGTTGCCACTTCTTCCACAGCTCGCGCGTGGCCTTGTTGTCGATGTCGAACGGATTGCTTTGCTGCTGTGTCATCGCCGTGTCTGGACTCAAAGGTAGAAAGCGCCCAGTATGCGCGAGCTGTTTGCCTTGCGCTTGTGGGATTTCACCGACGGATCATGCGCACCGCCAGCGCCGCGCACGAAGCCGCCGTGGCCAGCGCCACCACGCCCGTCCAGCCCCAGTGCGACATGGCCACGCCGCCCAGAGCCGCGCCGCTGGACATGCCGACGAACACGCCCGTGATGTAGAGCGCATTCAGGCGGCTGCGCGCATCGGGCTCGATGCCGTAGATGATGGTCTGGTGCGCCACCAGCGAGGCCTGCACGCCGAAGTCGAAGCCCAGCGCGCTCACCAGCAGCAGCGCGAGCTTGGCGTGCTGCGGCAGCCAGGGCAGCAGAAACATCAGCGCAAACGACGCAGCGGCCACCGCAGCGCTCAGGCGGGTGACGCTCTCGGCACCATGCTTGTCGGCAATGCGCCCCGCGAACGGTGCGGCCAGCGCGCCTGCCGCGCCCACCAGCCCGAACGAGCCCGCAGCCGCGCTGCCCAGATCGAACTGGTGGTGCAGCATCACCGCCAGCATCGACCAGAAGGCGCTGAAACCCACGGCGAGCAGGCCCTGAGCCAGCATGGCGCGGCGCAATGCAGAGTGCTTGCGCAGCAGCGTGAGCATCGACCCCATCAGCGCGCCGTAGCTGGCCTGCGTGGTGGGCGCAAAACGTGGCAGACCGCGCCACAGCGACACGCCGATCAGCGCCACCGCCACGGCAGCCGCCAGAAACACCGTGCGCCAGCCAAACCACTGCGCGATGAAACCGCTCACCACGCGCGACAGCAGAATGCCCAGCAGCAACCCGGTCATCACCATGCCGACGATGCGCCCGCGATGGCTGGCCGGTGCGAGCGTGGCGGCGGCAGGCACGAGGTCCTGCGTGACGGTCGCCGCAATGCCCACCGCGAGGCTGGCCAGCAGCAGCGCATCGATACCGGGCGCGATGCCGCTCACGATCAGCGCAAGTGCGAGCAGCATCGATTTGATGAGAATGATGCTGCGCCGATCGAAGCGGTCGCCCAGCGGCGCGAGCAGCAGAATGCCAAGCGCGTAGCCCAGTTGCGTGAGCGTGGGCACCAGGCCAGTGAGCCGCTCGTTCGCCTGCAGTTCGCTGCCCAGCGTGCCCAGCATCGGCTGGCTGTAGTAGAGCGATGCCACGCTCACGCCGGTTGCCACGGACAGCAGAAGCAGGATCTGCGGGCTGACGGTGGCGGGGATGTTGGCGCTGGGGTCGGTGGTCTGGATATTCATGTTCTGTATGGCTGGCATGTCGAATCCTGAAAGAGGATGAGGACGTTGAGCCGGATTGTCTTGGCAGGAGTGGTTGCCGTGTAGTAGGCTGGCCTGCACATCGCTTATACGTTCAACGCATGACAGACGCATCGCAACCCGGCTCCGACCGGCTGGAACTGATGTCCAGCTTCATCCGCATCGTCGAGGCCGGCAGCCTCTCCGCTGCAGCGCAGCAACTGGGCACCAGCCAGCCGACGATGAGCCGCCGTCTGCAGACGTTGGAGCGCCTGCTTGGCACCAAGCTGCTGCAGCGCTCCACGCACGGCATGCAGCTCACGGAGGGCGGTGCGCGCTGCTTCGAGAACGCGCGTCAGCTGGTCGCCCAATGGCACGAGATGGAGGCCGACCTGCGCGGCCCGCGCGAGCAGCCGCGTGGCAACCTGCGCGTGATGGTGCCGCACGCGTTCGGGCAGGACCAGTTGGTGGCACCGCTCGCCGCATTCCTGCGCAGTTGCCCCGAGGTGAATGTCGAATGGCGGCTCGATGACCGCTCGCCCAACTTCGTGGCCGAGGGTGTCGATTGCGCGATCCATGTCGGTCCGCTGGAAGACATCACCGGCCAGTCCGTCGTGACCGTGCCGCTCGCCCAGGTGCGCCGCATCGCAGTGGCCGCACCGCCCTTGTTGGCAGACGGGCGGATCGACACGCGGGAATCTCCCGCGCAGCTCGAAGCACTGCCTTGGCTCGCCATCAGCACCTTCTACCGGCGCGAGTTGCAGTTCCAGCGCGTGGACGATGCCAACTCGAAACACACCATCCAGATTGCGCCGCGCTTCATCACCGACAACCTCTACGCCCTGCGCGCCGCCGCCATCGAGGGGCTGGGCGCCTGCGTGGCATCGGCCTGGCTGGTGCACGAGGACATTCAGGCTGGCAGGCTGATGGCGCTCGCCCCGCAATGGGAGGTCGCGCCACTGCCGGTGAGCATTCTTTATCCGTATGCGAGTTTCTATCCCGCGCGGCTGCGGCGCTTTGTCGATGCGATGAAGGCCGCGCTGCCGCATATTCCGGGGATGGTGGGGCTGTAGTTGCCCGAGGCACTACATCGTGATGTTCGCCTTCTTGATGATCTCCGCATTGTTGCGGCTTTCCTGCTTGAGGAATTCGGCGAACTCCGCTGCGCTCTGGCGCAGGCCCACGTTGTCGGTGGCGCGCAGGGTCTCCTGAATGGAGGGGGTTGCGACCTGCGCCTGCACCACTTCGTTGAGCCGCGCGATGATCGGCGGCGCGGTGCCTGCCGGGGCCATGAAGCCGAACAGCGAGGTGAGGTTGGCTTCGGGCACGCCTTTTTCGGCCAGCGTGGCGATGTTCGGTTGGTTGGGCGCGCGCTGCGGGCCGGTGGTGGCGAGCACGCGCAGCTTGCCTTGCTCGATCAGCGTGTTGATGGTGCCGAACGGGTTACCGGTCATGATCTCGAACTGCCCGCCCACCGCGTCAGTCACCGTCTGGCCGACGCCTTTGTAGGGCACGTGGATGAACTTTGCGCCAGTTTTCGCCTGAATCTGCTCGAGCATGATGTGGCCCACCGAGCCGATGCCCGAGGTCGCAAAGCGCACCGTGTCCGGTTTGGCCTTGGCCTGCGCGATCAGGTCTTCCCAGCTTGTGCCGGTGAATGCCGTCGTCGCCAGCACATAGACGGGCGAATACATCATGGGCGCGACGGGGACGATGTCCTTGCTCGCGTCATAGCCCAGCTTGCCCAGATGCGGCGACAGCGTGAGCGGGCTGATCGCGCTGAGCGCGAGCGTGTAGCCATCGGGTCTGGCCTTGGCCACTTCCTGCATGCCGACGGTGCCGCCTGCGCCGCCTTTGTTCTCCACGATCATGGATTGGCCGAGCACCTTGGACACCTGCTCGACCAACTTGCGTCCCACCGAATCGGTGACGCCACCGGCTGCATACGGAATCACCACGCGAATCGGCTTGGCTTCGGGCCATGCGCTTTCGGCACGCGCCGCGTTCGCCAGCAGCGCAGAGGGCAGGGCGAGTGCGCCGGAATGGACCAGAAAACTCCGTCGATCGATGGGCATGCGTGTGTCTCCAGCAACTGTGATTCGGAGCACGCATGCTGCGGGCTTTTGCGCCCGCTGTCTATTGAGGCTCGCCCCAAGCGCTGAGGGGCGAGCCGGGGCGTTTACAGCGAAATGTTCGCCTTTTTGATGATGGATGCGTTGTTCTTGCTTTCCTTTTGCAGCAGCGCCTCGAATTCCGCTGCGCTCAGGTGCATGGGGATGTTGTCGGTGTGGTGCATGGCTTCCTGGATCGCGGGGGTGGCGACTTCCTTGGAGATCACCGCGTTCAGCTTGGCGATGACGGCTGCGGGCGTGCCCTTGGGCGCGAGGAAGCCGAACATCGATGTGAGGTTGGCTTCGGCAAAGCCCTTTTCGGCCAGCGTTGCCACGTTGGGCTGATTGGGCGCGCGCTTGGGGCCGGTGGTGGCCAAGAGGCGCAGCTTGCCCTGCTCGATCAGGCTGTTGATGGTGCCGAACGGGTTGCCGGTCATGATCTCGAACTGCGCGCTGGCCGCGTCGGTCACGGTCTGGGCGATACCCTTGTAGGGCACGTGAATGAACTCGGCACCGGTCTTGGCCTGGATCTGCTCGAGCATGATGTGGCCGACCGAGCCGATGCCCGAAGTCGCCCAGCGGATGCTGCCCGGCTTGGCCTTGGCCTGCGCGATCACGTCTTCCAGCGTCTTGCCCTGGAACGCGGTGGTGGCCATCAGGTAGATGGGCGAGTACATCATCGGCACGACGGCGACGAGGTCGTCGGGCTGGTAGGACAGCTTCATCAGATGCGGCATCAGCGTGACAGGGCTGATGGCGGTGAGCGCCAGCGTGTAGCCGTCGCCCTTGGCGCGCGCCACTTCACCTGTGCCCACGGTGCCGCCCGCGCCGCCCTTGTTGTCCACGATGATCGACTGGCCGAGGTCCTTGCCGACCTGCTCCAGCAGGCGACGGCCCACCGAGTCGGACACGCCACCGGCCACGTAGGGAATCACCACGCGGATGGTGCGCGCTGCGGGCCAGGCTTTTTCGGCACGCGCGATGGCGGGAATCATGGTGGGCAGGGCAACGGCTGCGCTGGACGCGAGAAAGCGGCGGCGGTCGAACATGAGGGGTCTTTCCTTCGGAAAACAGGGAGATCGAAAAGCGAATGGGGTGCAAACGGGCCCGGCGCGCGGGCGGTTGCGAGAGGAGAATTGTCTGCCTCTCGTCTGCAGCGTGCAGGGGATGCTCAATTTGTCAGATGAGCGCAGGCAAGTATTCGCCGCCCGCGCAGAGGCACAATGCGCTGCATGACCGACACCCTTTCTTCGATGATCGACACGCTGTGCGAGGCGCGCCGCAGCGCCTCGTTGGCAGATGCCAGCCTGTTTCCCCAAGCGCTGCAAACCGAGGCCGATGCCTACGCCGTGCAGCGCGGCGTGGCCGATGCGCTTGCGCTGTTTGCCACGCCCGTGCCGCGCCACTGGAAGTCCGGCGGCGCGAACCGTGAAGCCGTTTTGATGCACGCGCCGCTCGCCGATGCGGGCGTGTGGTCGTCACCCGCGCAGGCCGGGGGCTGGCATTTTCAGCACCGCGCGATGGAGTCCGAAATCGCGCTGCGTCTCTCGCAAGACGTGACCGCGCAGATGGCTGCGGCGCTCACGCACGAATCGGCGCATGCGCTGATCGACGCGATGACGGTCTCCATCGAAATGGTGGATTCGCGCTGGCAACAGCCGCTCGAAGCCTTGAGCGGGCTGCACAAGCTGGCCGACATGGGCGTGCATGGCGCGCTGGTGCTGGGCGAATGGGTGGCTTACGAGCGCCGCGATTGGACGCAGCAGCGCTGCATCACGCGCATCGGAGATCGACACATCGAGCGCACCGGCACGCATCCGCTGGCCGATCCCGCATGGCTGCTGCCGCAGTGGCTCGCGCATGCCACGCAGCAGTACGGCACGGTGCCCGCAGGCACGGTGGTGACGACGGGCAGTTGGGTGGGGCTGCAGGAGGCGAGTGCGGGCGATCTGATCGAAGTGGAGTTCGACGGCGTGGGCCGCATCAGCCTGCAGCTGTAAAAAACTCAGAGCGGCTGGGGCTTGTCGCAAGCCTTGCCATTGCGCGCCACGACTTTGCCGTTGTGCACGACAAGCGCGCGCGGCGCATGAGTGGCGAGCGCTTCCGGCAGGCTTTGCGCGGCGATGGCGAAGAAGCTTGCGGGTGCGCCTTCGTCAATGCCCGTGAACGGCAGATTCATCGCTCGCGCCGCTGCCGTGGTGATCAGCTCGAAGGCTTCGTGCATCTGCGCATCGGTGCGCCAGTCCGCGCGCCAGCCGATGAGCGCGGCGCGCTCCAGCGCATCGCCCGTGCCATAGGGCGACCAGGTGTCGCGCACGTTGTCGTTGCCCGCAAACACCGTCACGCCATGCTCGCGCAGCAGTGCAATCGGCGGAAGCGGCGCGGCCGCTGCGCCATGCGTGAGCAGATGCACGCCCGCAGCCGCCATCAGATCGGCCGTCGCGCGCGCCTTCGATTCGGACACCTGCCCCAGACAGAAACCGTGGCTCACCGTCACGCGGCCCTGCATGCCGAGTGCCTTGGCGCGTTTGCAGATTTCGCGGATCGAGAACAGTCCGAGATCATTGGCCTCGTGCAGATGCACATCGACGCCCACGCCATGCTTGTGAGCGATGGAGAAGATGCCGTTGAGCTGCCCCGCCGGATCGCAATCGACCTCGCACGGGTCCATGCCGCCGACCAGATCGGCACCAAGCGCCATCGCGGTGTCCAGCAGATCGAGCGTGCCGGGGCAGCGCATCACGCCCACCTGCGGAAACGCGACGATCTGCACGTTCATCCAATCGCGGTGATCCTGCCGCGCCTGCAGCACGCCTTCCATGGCGGCGAGGCCGTTGTGCGGCTCCACATCCACATGCGTGCGCAGCGTGCCCGTGCCATGCGCCGCGCAGGCGCGGATCAGGTGCCCCGCGCGCTCCGCCGTGGGCAGCGTGAGCGATGGCATCAGTCGCAACTCGGTCTCGATGCGGCTTGCGCGCGTGGGCCCCGCTGCATGCGGCATCCACGGCAGGCCGTGCAGCGTCTTGTCGAGATGCACATGTCCGTCGAACAGCGCGGGCAGCACCAGCAAGCCCGCCAGATCGAGCGCTCCATCGGCAGCGGGCGCATCGCTCATCGGCACGATGTGGGTGATGCGCTCTTCGTGCACCGTGAGCCGCACCAACCGACCATCCGCGAGCAGCGCGTTGTCGATGTGGCGGGGCTGTGCAAGCGGTTTGACGGTCGGTTTGGCGGATGCTTTTTTCGATGGGTTCGTGGGGCTCATGTGCTCGTTGTCTTCCTTCTATCTGTTTCTTCTGAGGGCGGTCTTCAAAATCATCCGACGCGCTGTTTGCGCCGCGCCTGCATCAGCGCGATGAAGCGCTGCGCACCCAGGCCCAGCGCCCGTTCGCGCGACCAGACCCAGTCCACGAACAGGTTAGTGCCATTGCTGATGTTTTCCACCGGGATTTCCATCAGCAGACCTGCGTGAATGTGCGAGTCCACCAGACTGCGCGGCAGCCACCCCCAGCCGAGCCCCGCGCTGATCAGCGAAAGCGCGGCCAGATGACTGTCGGTGCGCCACAGCTGGCGCGAGAACACAAAGCGCAGATCGGTCTGCTGCGGATCGCGGCTGGCCACCAGAATCTGCCGCGTGTGTGCGAGCTGCTCCACGCTCAGGCTGGCGTTGTCCGCACCCTGCGCCTCGACGGCCTGCTTCCATGGCCGGTACTGCGGCGACATCACCGCCACCAGCGTTTCCTGGCCCATCTCCTGAAACTCCTCGCGCCCATCGATGGCAGGCCGCTCGAACACCAGTGCCAGATGCGCGCGCCCGCTGTGCACCAGCTCCAGCGCATCGGTTTGCGGCGCAGCCAGCACTTCGACGGCCAGCGCCGGAAACTCCGCAATCAGCGGCGTCAGCGCATCGGCCCAGTTGGTGGACAGCAGCTCCGGCGCAATCGCGAAGGTCAGCCGTTCTTCGAGGCCCATCTGCAGCGCTTCGGCCTGTCGGTTGAGCTGCGCGAGCTGCTGCGCCAGCAGCCGTGCCTGCGCCTCCAGCGCCCGCGCCGCAGCGGTAGGGCGCGGCTCGCGGCTGCCGCTGCGGTCGAAGAGCTGCACATCCAGATCGCTCTCCAGTTGCGCAATCGCCATGCTCACCGCCGACGGCACGCGCTCCAGCTTGCGCGCCGCCGCCGAGAACGAGCCGTTGTCGAGCACGGCGAGAAAGACCAGCACATTGTCGGAAGTGAATGCCATGGGCGTGCCTTGGAGTCTGAAATCAGGCAGAAATGGACTTATCAGAATAACTGAAATGTTCTGACATTTTTATTCAATTTTGGTCTCATATACTACCTGACATGAGTCAAACAACAACAATGCAACCGGGCGCAGCCACCAAGAAGACGCCCGTCGGTCTGCAAGGCCCCAAGCGCCGCGTGATCTACGTCGCGCTGTACGAAACCATCGCCATCCTCGCCGCCAGCCTGATGTTCATGGCCATCGGCCAAAGCGCCGGCCATTCCGGCGGCATGGCCGTGGCCGCGTCCGCCATCGCCATTCTCTGGAACGTGACCTTCAACACCCTGTTCGAAAAATGGGAAGCCCGCCAGACCGTACGCGGCCGCTCCATCGCCCGCCGCATCGCGCACGCCATCGGTTTTGAAGGCGGTTTGGCGCTGGTGCTCATCCCGCTCATGGCCTGGTGGTTCAACGTCGGCCTCTGGGAAGCCGCCGTGATGGAAGCGGGGCTGCTGGTGTTCTTCCTCTGCTACACCTACGTGTTCAACTGGTGCTTTGACCGTGCGTTCGGATTGCCGGCTTCGGCGCAGGGGTGATTTTGCGCACGCATCTTTTGCGTGTTGGCACGAGCCAAGGTTGCTTGTTCACTATTGCAAGATGAAGCGAGCATTCAGCCGATTGAGCAAATCAAAAGTATTGATGCATTCAACGCCGTAGTGTTGGCAGATATTGGGAATCAAGAATTTCCGCCGACTTTCGGTGTTGAGTCGTTCGTGTGTGACGACAGCGAATCTCAACACTCTTGCTTTTGCGATCAACCAAGGATCTGCGCAGCTTAAAAATTCGTCGAGTGCTCCAGCTTTCATGTGGCCTGCCTTCGTGGCCACATGTCCGGCAATTTCTGCGAAAGATGTCTGTGTATCTTCGTCTGATTCAGGAAGAAAGAAATCAGATTCTTGCTTGGCCCAGATGGCTAGTTCGTCAGAGCCTCTGCGAAGCTCTGCCCCAATGCTTTCAACACTTCCAATGTGACCCGACATCTTGCTACGTGCGAGCCATGCCCAGAATCCGGGGCAGAAGTTCATTTGGTAGTAGCGATTCTTGGCTTCAATCAGTGTGTTGGCATCCAGCAGATAGGTCATATGTCGAGTTGCCCCGCGAATTCACGAATTTTGTCGGGCTGAACGCCTAGCAATCGACCAGCGTCTCTGAGAAGGAGTCTGCCGCTGAGCGCTTCTGTAACAACTGCCTGAGCAAAGCGCAAGCTGTTCTTTGCTCCCGCTGTGCGATAGAAGTTGCCTCCGTTGCTTTCCTTCTGCCGGAAGTTTGCGAGCGTTGTGAGGTAATAGTCCGAATATGTGTCTCTATTTATAAGTCCCAAGTCGAGCGCGCGACGCATGATGACCAAACCGCTCACATGAAATTGTCGAGATAGATTTGCTACCAGTACCGGTATCTCACCGGTATGCGCCTTCCAAAGTTTGAGAAACATATCACGAGGCACGAGGAACTCTCCTGCAACTGCATTGCAGAATACTTCTGCGTGTTTGCCGTTTCCCGGAGTGGAATTGGATATACCGCTCGTTCCAACCCAAATATGCGCTAGCTCATGAACAAACGTGAACAGCCTTGCGGCAGGTGCATCTGCCGAGTTGATGAATATGACAGGGGCCAGTGGGTCGGAGATTGCAAACCCCCGGAATTCACCAACGTCCAACTTGCGATGGGTGTTGTTGCCTACGATCCCGCTTCTCATCACCAAGATGCCGACTCGCTCGGCCGCATCGATTAGCTCACGGGCATAGACTTCCCAAGTCCGTTGTCCATGTTCCAAGTCAATGTCGAGGGTCGAACGAATATCTGCAGCAACCACACGAGGATCGGCTTCAATGGAGAAACGCCCGACAAAGGGGAGCGCTTCATGCTCATAGTCCTTGAGATATTCAAGAAACCACTCTTGACGCTGCAACGCTATGCGAATTGTTTCCAATAGGTTGACGCTGGGTTGAGGAGCCGATGCTCCGGCAACTGTTCTCAAATCAGGAAGCGGCAGTATTTCTGCTGGGGGCGTTGCTAGAAAGAGGTATCCAAACGGCGTATGCAGAGACTGCGCCAAGGTTTGCGCCTGTCGAAATGTGGGGCGTCCCTCATTCTGTTCCCACAACGATAGCTGCTCTGGCTTGACACCAGCGCGATGTGCTACTTCGTCAATTGTCGCACCCAGGCGCACCCGAGCCCAGCGCAACTGCGAAGGGTTGATAAGTGCTCTGGTGACCATGCGGAAAGGATAAGGCAATTTGGAAAATGCAGGCGGCACGAATTTGGAGATGTCTTGTGAATAGACGGCGTGCCAATGCGAAGGGATAAAGTGATTGACATGGATTCAAAGCTGCTTTTGACGAGTCTGCTTGCCTCAAGGCTGTGTCTTCGCCGCATTCCTCACCCGCGCCCGCTCCACAGCCGGTTTCAACAACGCCACAAACTCCCTTACCGCCGCACTTTGCGAAGCGCCATGCCGCCACAGTACGCCTGCGCGGCGCACGGTGCGCGGGTCGTTCAGGAGGATGGCGCGCATGTCTTCTCCGGCGTTGAGCGCGGCGTGCTCGGCGGCAATCGTGGCGAGCGGGGCTTGTCGGCAGGCGAGCAGCAGGGCGTCCACCGATTCCATTTCCACGCGTACCAGTGGCTTCACTTGTGCCTGTGCAAAAGCGTGGTCGATCAATCTGCGGGTGGCAAAACTTGAAGGCAGCAGGGCGAGCGGCACGTCGACCAGTTCGCGCATGCGCATGGTGCGGCGTTTGGCCAAGGGGTGGCTTTCGTGGACGACCAGATGCATGCGTTCGTCGAACAGCGGCTTGGCCTCGATTTCTTCGCGCGTGGCGGGGTGGAAGGCGATGCCCAGATCGAGTTGGCCGGAGATGAGCTGTTCCTCGATCTGGCCGCTGCGCAGGTCGCGCACCATCACACGCACTCCTGGATAGGCGGCGCTGAAGGCGGCGACCACGTCGGGGATGAACAGGGTGAGAAAGGTGGGGATCACGCCCACGGTCAGCGTGCCCGCCTGCAGGCCCGCCATGTCGGCGAGAGCCATGCGACCGGCTTCGAGCTCCTGTAGCGCGCGCAGGGCGTAGCCGCGAAAGGCGACGCCTGCCTGCGAGAGCTTCAGGCCGCGGCCGATGCGGTCGAACAGCGGCATGCCGAGTTCGGCCTCCAGCTGCCGCAGTCCGTGCGAGAGCGTGGATTGTGTGATGAACAGTGCTTCGGCCGATTGGGTCAGGTGCTCGGTTTCGGCAACGCTCAGGAAATACCGGATTTGCCGTAATTCCATTGGTTTTCGTGCTCCTGAATTGAATTTGGGGTTTACCCTGAATTTTCCAACCGTTCGATTCTAACGAACGAAATGTGCAATATATACCATTGGATTTGAGGGTTCGCGGCGCGATAAGGTTGGCCCCAGTCAACGGAAATACTGCTCGTCCACCGCTTTACGGCCCACACCATGACCACCTCCGCCATTGCCCCGACCCCCGCTTCGAACCTGCGCATCGATCGTATCGAGGCGCGCATTCTGGACATCCCGACGATCCGTCCGCACAAGTTCTCGTTCGGCTCGATCTCGCGCCAGAGCCCGGTGATCGTGAAGCTGTGGCTGTCCGACGGTGCCTGCGGCTTCGGCGAGGCGGCGACGATTGGCGGTCCGTCGTGGAATGAAGAATCGCCCGAGAGCATTCTTCTGGCGATCAACAACTACCTCGCACCAGCCGTGACGGGCAAGGAGGCGGGGCGCTTCGAGCAGCTCATCAAGCACATGGATGTGGCCTGCAAGGGCAACCGCTTTGCCAAGAGCGCGGTGGAAATGGCGGCGATCGACGCGGTGGCGCGTTCGCTGAATGTGCCCGCATATCAACTGCTGGGCGGCAAGGTGCACGAGAGCCTGCCGCTGGCGTGGACGCTGGCGAGCGGCGATTCGGCCAAGGACATCGAAGAGGCCGAGCGCATGCTGGAGATTCGCCGTCACCGCATCTTCAAGCTGAAGATCGGCGCGCGCGCTCCCGAAGGCGATGTCGCGCACGTCTCGCGCATCGCCCGCGCGCTCAATGGCCGTGCCAGCATGACGGTGGACATCAATCAGGCGTGGGATGGCAACACCGCGCGCCGCTATGTGCCCGAGCTGATCGACGCAGGCGTGACGTTGTTCGAACAACCCGTCGCGCAATGGAACGAAGAGGCGCTGGCGCAACTGACGGCCACGCTGCCGCACACCGCGCTGGTGATGGCCGACGAGACCGTGTGCTCGCCGCAGGACGCGATGCGTCTGGCGCGCAACAAGGCCTGCCATGTGTTCTCGCTGAAGATCGCCAAGCATGGCGGCCTGATCCGCACGCGTGCCGTGGCCGCGATTGCCAATGCCGCCGACATTGGCTGGTATGGCGGCACGATGCTGGAGACCTCGGTGGGCAGCGCTGCTTCCGCACAGGTGTTTTCGACGCTGCCGGGCGCACATCACAACTGCGAGCTGTTCGGCCCGCAACTGCTGGTGGACGACATCGTTGAGCAGCGCATGGAACTCAAGGACTTTGAACTCGTGCTGCCCGATGGCCCCGGCTTCGGCGTGAACGTGGTGCCCGAGCGTCTGGAACGCTTTGACCGCGCACGCGAAGGACTGACGGCGGTGCATGTCGACATGGGTCGCGCTGCCAAGTAAGCAGAACAACCAAACGAACAACAACCCCTACACACACAATTTTCCAGGAGTACCCACAATGCTGTTTCTGGTCCGCATGGATGTGAAGATTCCGCACGACCTGCCCGCCGAGCAGGCCAATGAAATCAAGGCCCGCGAAAAGGCCTACTCGCAAGACCTGCAAAAGGATGGCCGCTGGCGCCACATCTGGCGCGTGGTCGGCGAATATGCCAACTACAGCGTCTTCGATGTGAAGAGCAACGACGAGCTGCACCAGTTGCTGTCCGGCCTGCCGCTGTTTTCGTACATGGACATCCATGTCACGCCGCTGGCCAACCATCCTTCTGCCATCGTGCAGGAAGGCGCATAAGCCAGGCGGCAAACCAAGCCGCTTGCCGTTGCCATTTTCCTGTCTTGCGTACGCACGTAAGCACGCAATTCCTCAGATTTCCCCGAGACAACCGATCATGAATTTCACCCGCCGCTCCCTCGCACTGATGACCGCTGCCGCCGCCGTGGCGTCCGCCGGACTGACGATTCCCGCTGCCGCCATGGCACAGCCGGAAGCGAACTGGCCTACCAAGCCCATCAAGTGGGTGGTGCCCTTCCCGCCGGGCGGTGCGATGGATGTGATCGCCCGCACGCTGGGCGACAAGGCGGCGCGCGTGCTCGGTCAGGCCGTGGTGGTGGAAAACCGTCCCGGCGCGGGCGGCAACATCGGCGCGGACTACGTGGCCAAGCAACCAGCCGACGGCTACACCATCATGATCACCTCGATCGGCATGGCCACCAACAAGGCGCTGTACGCCAAGCTGAGCTATGACCCGGTCAAGGACTTCGCGCCCATCAGCCTGCTGGCCGTGGTGCCCAACGTGCTGGTGGTGAACGCCTCCAAGAGTCCCGACAAGACGGTCAAGGACGTGATCGCTCACGCCAAGAAGGAGCCGGGCAAGCTCACGTACGCATCGGCTGGCAATGGCACGTCGATCCACCTCGCGGGCGAAGTGTTCGCTTCGATGGCGGGCGTGAACATCCTGCACGTGCCCTACAAGGGCAGCGGTCCGGCCGTCACCGACATGCTGGGCGGTCAGGTCGATCTGATGTTCGACAGCATCACCTCGGCACGTCCGCACATCCAGTCCGGCAAGCTGCGCGCGCTGGGCCTGACCACCGCCAAGCGTTCAAGCGCACTGCCCAACGTGCCGACGATTGCCGAAGCAGGCGTGCCCGGCTATGAGGTCTCGCCATGGTTTGCGGTGTTTGCGCCCGCAGGCACGTCGCCCGAGATCATCGCCAAGCTCAACAAGGTGCTGAACGACGGCATGAAGGATCCGGAAACGCTCAAGAAGCTCGAATCGGTGGGGGCAGAACCCATCGGCACGACGCCACAGGAACTCGCAACGCACCTCAACAAGGAACTAGACCGCTGGGGCAAGCTCATCAAAGAACGCAACATCCGTCTGGATTGATCTTTCCTTGATTGTTTGAAGGCGGGTTCGTCGCTCGTGCGAAGACGCCAATACAGCCCCTTATCCTTTGTTGCGAAGCCTTGCCGTACGAGAGTACTGTCTGCGCCTTCGCGTCGCGGCTAAGGGGCTGTCTTGTCGTTGTGGGGGTGGCTTCTGGCGCGGTGGGTGCTGCGAAGTCTTGCTGAGGGACTGTCGAGTGGTTGACACGTTCGTTTGCAAAAAAGTGAGCGCCATTAGAGCAAGCGTGTAGAGAAATTGCGCGTTTCTCTTGGAGAATGCGTCGCTATGAGGAGCCGCACTCGATCCATCTTTCCCGTCAAGACGACGTTTCATTGCCTGGTTGTCAGCGCTGCGGTTGCGGCGTTGGTGGGGTGCAGCACGGCGAAGACCGATCGCGGGGAGGTCAAGGGGCATGACGCTTCGGTCGGCGAATGGCTGCAGTCCGACATGAACCGGGTGGCGAATGTCGGCATGCGGGAGAACCTCAACGCGCTGTTCCGGCTGGCCGACAAGCTGTATCGCCGCAATCCGGCGGAATGGCGCAAGGGCGGTTATGCGAGCCGCGAAGAGGCGCTCAAGGCCTTGAAGACGGCCATCGAATCGCCTCCGGTGCCGCCCGAAAACAGCGGCGCCACGACCGCCAATGCCGAGAACAATCCCGAGATGAAGTCGCCGCCCGACAAGGCCAAGCTCGCCGAAATGGCGTGGCCGCCGCTCAAGGGCAAGCGCGACATCGAGGCCATGGATCTGGCGCTGTCGCCGGGCTTCACGGGCGACCGTGTGGGCGCATTCATCTACGGCACGGCCGACATGCTGATCACCGCGCATGGCGGCAAGACCGAGTTCTACCTGATCGACGGGCAGGACGCCCAGCACATCTACAACGCCGCGCGCAACATCGAGATCGCCACCTGGATGCTGGCGCACCGCAAGGGCGACAACGGCAAACCGCTGCTGCTGGCCGACGAGATCAACGCCAACGAGCGCAATCTGAGCTTCGAGCGCGAGTTCGGCAAGATCATCGCGCGCCTCGATCTGCTGGCTGCCGTCACCACCGAAAAATACCGCCGCGCCGTGATCGGTTATGTGCAAGGCATTGCGGGCGGCACGTTCCTGCAGTTTTTGCCGGTGCGCTGAGGGGCGCGAAGGCGAGCTGCCTGCCCGGGAGTTCTTGTGAACCAGCCGCCTTCCTCCTTATCTTCTTCCTCCAACCATTCCGACAAGAAACATGCGGACTTTGACCGCCTCAATGACCGTCAGAACGGTGGCAAGGGGCTGTCCGCACGCCTGAACTGGTTGCGCGCGGCGGTGCTCGGGGCAAACGACGGCATTGTCTCCACCGCCGGTCTGGTACTGGGCGTGGCGGGCGCGACGACCTCGTTTTCCGCGCTGATGACGGCTGGAATCGCGGGGCTGGTCTCGGGCGCCTTGTCGATGGCGGCGGGCGAATATGTCTCCGTCAGCACCCAGCGCGACACCGAAAAGGCCGCCGTCGCCCTCGAAAAGGAGGAACTGGCCGAGTTGCCCGACGTGGAACTGCGCGAGCTGACCGCGCTGCTCCAGCAAAAGGGCATGAGCCACGCCACCGCCCTGCAGGCCGCGCGCGAGCTGACGGCCCACGACGCGCTGGCAGCGCACAGCGAGATTGAACTGGGCATAGCGCCCGGCCACTACACCAACCCGTGGAGCGCAGCGATCGCATCGGCGCTGTCGTTCTCAATCGGCGCGCTGGTGCCGCTTTTGGCCCTCGTGCTGTCGCCCAAGGCCGCCATCGTGCCGGTGACCGTGGTGGCGGTGATCATCGCGCTGATCGTCACCGGAGTGAGCTCTGCACGGCTGGGCGGTGCTCCGGTTGGCCGTGCGGCTCTGCGCAATGCAGCGGGCGGGTTGCTCGCGATGGTGGTGACTTACGGGATTGGCAAGTTGGTGGGTACACAGCTCTAAGCTGCGGAAGTTTTGCGCTAAAGCTAAAATCCACGGTTTCGTCCCAAGGAGCGCTGCAGCGGGCATGTCGACATGGCATCACTCGTCAGGCTTGGGACGGCGGCCCGCACAGCGTGCCGTGATGGAGCTTTTCCTCCCTGCAACGGCGCTCACCTGTGATTTTTGTTCTGATTCTTGAGTACAACAGGTGAGCTTGATGTCTGCTGCTGCCCCCACCACGTCCCATTCCGACCGCACTGCGAACGTTTCGCCGATGCGTCTGTCCGGCCTTGAGCCCGTGTACATCGGCGAAGGTTCGCTGTTCGTCAACGTGGGCGAGCGCACCAACGTGACCGGCTCCAAGGCGTTCGCGCGCATGATTCTCAACGAGCAGTACGAAGAGGCCCTCGCCGTTGCCCGCCAGCAGGTGGAGAACGGCGCGCAGGTCATCGACGTGAACATGGATGAGGCCATGCTCGACAGCAAGGCCGCGATGGTGCGTTTTCTGAACCTGATCGCGTCCGAGCCCGACATCGCCAAGGTGCCGGTGATGGTCGATTCGTCCAAGTGGGAAGTGATCGAAGCCGGTCTGCGCTGCCTGCAAGGCAAGGGCATCGTCAACTCGATCTCCATGAAGGAAGGCGTGGAGCAGTTCAAGGAACACGCCAAGCTGGTCAAGCGTTATGGCGCTGCCGCCGTGGTGATGGCCTTCGACGAAAAGGGCCAGGCCGACACTTTCGAGCGCAAGACGGAAATCTGCGCGCGCGCCTACCGCGTGCTGGTCGATGAAGTGGGCTTTGCGCCCGAAGACATCATCTTCGACCCGAACATCTTCGCGGTGGCGACGGGCATTGAAGAGCACAACAACTACGGCGTCGATTTCATCGAAGCCACTCGCTGGATCAAGCAGAACCTGCCGGGCGCGAAGGTGTCGGGCGGCGTGTCCAACGTGTCGTTCTCGTTCCGCGGCAACGACCCGGTGCGCGAAGCCATTCACACCGTGTTCCTGTATCACGCGATTCAGGCGGGCATGGACATGGGCATCGTCAACGCCGGCATGGTCGGCGTGTATGACGACCTCGAACCCACGCTGCGCGAGCGGGTGGAAGACGTGGTTCTGAACCGTCGCCCCGATGCGGCAGAACGCCTGCTGGAAATCGCCGACCAAGCCAAGGGCGCGGCCAAGGACGACACCAAGAAGCTCGAATGGCGCGGCACGCCCGAGAACCCGAAGACCGTGGGCGAGCGCCTGTCGTATGCGCTGGTGCATGGCATCACCGACTTCATCGTGAGCGACACGGAAGAGGCTTATCAGCAGATCGTCGTGAAGAACGGCGGCCGTCCGTTGCACGTGATCGAAGGCCCGCTGATGGACGGCATGAACGTCGTCGGCGACCTGTTCGGCGCGGGCAAGATGTTTCTGCCGCAGGTGGTGAAATCCGCCCGCGTGATGAAGCAGGCCGTGGCGCATCTCGTGCCCTACATCGAGGAAGAAAAGCGCCAGCAGGAAGCTGCGGGCCTCGACGTGTCGAGCAAGGGCAAGATCGTGATCGCCACCGTCAAGGGCGACGTGCACGACATCGGCAAGAACATCGTCACCGTGGTGCTTCAGTGCAATAACTTTGAAGTCATCAACATGGGTGTGATGGTGCCCTGCCACGAGATTCTGGCGCGTGCCAAGGCCGAAGGCGCGGACATCATCGGCCTCTCCGGTCTGATCACACCGAGCCTGGAAGAAATGCAGTACGTCGCCGGCGAAATGGACAAGGACGAGTACTTCCGCATCAAGAAGATTCCTCTGTTGATCGGCGGCGCCACTTGCTCGCGCGTGCACACCGCCGTGAAGATCGCGCCCAAGTACGAAGGCCCCGTGGTCTACGTGCCTGACGCATCGCGCAGCGTGAGCGTGGCGCAGAGCCTGCTCGGCGAGAACAAGAACAACTACGTCTCGGAAGTGCTGGCCGACTACGACAAGGTGCGCACGCAGCACGCCAACAAGAAGAAGACACCGCTGTGGACGCTGGACAAGGCGCGCGCCAACGCCACGCCTGTGGATTTCAAGAGCTTCTCGCCCGTGGCGCCGCGCGCGATGGGTCGTCGCGTGTTCAAGAACTTCGACCTTGCCGAGATCGCTGCATACATCGACTGGGGCCCGTTCTTCCAGACCTGGGATCTGGCAGGTGCTTATCCCGCCATCCTCGACGACGAAATCGTCGGTACCGAAGCCCGCAAGGTGCTGGCCGATGCACAGGCCATGCTCAAGAAGATCATCGAAGGCCGCTGGCTGCAGGCCAACGGCGTGATGGGCCTGTTCCCCGCCAACCGCGTGGGCGACGACATCGAGTTCTACACCGACGACTCGCGCAGCCAAGTGCTGATGACCTGGTACGGCATGCGCCAGCAAACCGAGAAGCAGGCGATCGACGGCGTGATGCGCCCCAGCCGCTGCCTCTCCGACTTTGTGGCGACCAAGGAATCCGGCATCAAGGACTACGCCGGCCTGTTCGCCGTGACCGCAGGCATCGGCGCAGAAAAGAAGGACAAGGAATTCGAAGCCGCCTTGGACGACTACTCCGGCATCATGTTCAAAGCCTTGGCCGACCGCCTGGCAGAAGCCTTCGCCGAATGCCTGCACCAACGCGTTCGCAAGGACCTGTGGGGTTACGCCGCTGATGAAAATTTGAGCAACGCCGAACTCATCAAGGAGCAATACAAAGGCATCCGCCCCGCTCCTGGTTACCCCGCCTGCCCGGACCACACCGCCAAGATCGACCTGTTCAAGACCCTCGACGCCAACGAAATCGGCATGCAGCTCACCGAAAGCCTGGCGATGTTCCCGGCATCCAGCGTGAGCGGTTTCTATCTGGGCCACCCTGATTCCACATATTTCAACGTGGGCCAGATCGGTGAAGACCAAGTGGAAGACATGGCCGCGCGCCGGGGCATGGATGTGGAAGCACTGCGCCGGGCGTTGGCACCGAATCTAGGTTGATGATGGAGCTCGGCCCAATTTGAGGGCCGACTCCACCAGTCCCGAGAGGATGGCCTGCGAAATGGTTTCTGGAAAGTCCGCAGGCAGTTGAGCCAGCACGCCGCGGACCACGCCCGGCGTGCGCGCCACCACTTGATCAATGATCCCTGCGGGATCAGGGATGCCCACCATCTTGCCCATGTGTTCAAAGTGGCGTCGCTGGATCTTGCTCCACACATAGTGCTTGCCGCTTTCACCCATTACGGACATAGCCATCTTGAGTTTGTGCAGTGACGCCTTGCCTGCGCCATGACCAGCGTAAGGCCACATGGAGATGACGTCATAAAGTGGTGCCAAGTGAAACCGGCCTTCGGGCAGCAGCCGGATGCTGAAGTTTTTGGCATGGCCATCGATGCCAAGCAGCATCCAGAAAAGTACTTGTGCCTCGAACAAGGTGGCGATGTCCTGTTCGGCGTTGAGAGAGCGCTTCAGTGCGGTTGCAATCGCCACAAACCCGGGTCCGCCCTCCGCTTCGTATTTGATGTGCGGTGGCAAGCCCAGAGCTTGGCAGAAATCCTCCTGTGGCAAGCGGTAGATGACTGGATCCGCGTCGGTCAGTACTTCCTGACGGTCAAACCGGTGCACGGAAAGCGCCTGAGTCTGTGCGAAGTATTTCATTTCGCAGAAGGCCATGGGCAAGCCGTAGCCAGCCAGAATCTGGGAGCACAGCCATTCGTTGGCAATGGAGTCGTGCAGGGGAATTTGCCCTCCGCCAATGGAGCCCAAGGGTAGCTTGAGAATTCGATTGGTGGGAGTCGCGCCCCGTGGCATCCACCATTTTCCGTTCAACTCAAGAAGCCCTGATTTTTCCTGGGCACCAGCGATGGAGATGCGAAGGTCTTCCGCTGCAACGTCGTCGGACGTCATCAATGGGGATGTCGAGGTGACGTTGCGCAAGTGTTCCTGAACCTGTTTGTCGCTCATTTCCACTGCATCAATGCGATCCCATCCCGAAGGCGTTTCCCCATGAGGCAGCAACTGGATGGCCCCCACACAATCTCGGCCAATGGCGGAAAGCAGATTGAAGGTGGATGCATCGTGCAACTGATATCTGCTTGCCACCCGTTTGCGGATCTCGATGCTGTCGGGGAGAAGGTTGTCGAAATAGTTGTTGACGCTGATGCTGCGAATGGAGGTACCTGGCAGGGTCAATGGCAGCGATTGGGATAGAGGCGAATGAACCGGTGTTGCAAACCAATCATCGCTGTATTCCAGAATGTCGGCCCCGTGTGTGGACACGCGCCAGATGCCGACTTTGGAGCCGTTCATCCAGATCACCAACTCTTTGGCGCTAACCGTCATTCGGATTCTCCTTTGAGGCGCGAGGATGTCTGCTGTCGATGAGTTGCTCGAGTTCGGCAAGCAACTCGTTCAGTTCCTTGGGTCGATTGGTCAGAGCGGACGTCTCCTGTGCAGTCGAGCTTTGAATGTCGCTTGTCCGATCAGCAGATCGAGCGATCTTCTGACCCGTTCTGGACGCTCGCGGGGGGCTTGAGGGGGCTGTATCGACTGAGCTTGGATTGGCGCTTGGATGTAGCGTGTACCCCAGTTCCAGACCAATGTGGTTGAGCCATGCGAGCAACAGTCCTGTCGTTATGTTCTCGGGCTCTTTTTCCAATTGGGAAATTCTGGCTTGAGATACATCCAGTCGTTTTGCAAGCTCAGCCTGAGTCATTCGCGCACGCTTGCGTCCAGCTCGCAAAAGCTGCTTCAGTTGCTCTGCGGACAGGAGCGGCATTTGCATGGAGGGCATAAGTGGTGCTGTCGGAGAAGAAAATTATCAGCATAATGAATATTTCTAAAAATCAACAATACTTATATTGTAAAAATATAACCATTACTTATATTTCATCAAATAAACAGCCGCAAGCGAGTTTTCACTCGGATATGGTCTGGTCGGAACTTCCCGCCAACCAATTCACGATGAGGCAATCACTGAAGGGGGCGGTCTTTGCAGGCTGGAATGTGCAATTAAGTAGGCACTTGCTTTCTGGATTGCATGGATGCATCTTGATCTAGTTGGAGGAAAAGAAATTGGGCGTACGCAAACAAAGAGCGGCCAAGGGTGCTCGTAATGAAATCGAGAGAGTGCGGGTGGGGGCGAGGCGAGTGACTTGCAAGTCAATGCAAGGCTGAAAAGACCAAAGCCTCGACATGCGAGGCTTTCCATTTGGTGCATCTTTATGCTTGTTAGCGTCCAGAGCACATATCCCAGTGAATTAGGCGAGCCCAGTTTACTCGGAAATGTGCACTGGTCGGAACCCGCGTCGCCGCCGTGCGCGCTGTCCCGTCAGTCTAGTTCACTGGGATATGTGCACTGCTCAAAGCGTCAAGCAATCCACGCCCCAATCCTTGGCCAAAGAACTCACCCGCCCCAATCGCACAACCCCCGACTCAAAATCCAGCACCCGAATTTCATCAGCATGAGAAGGCTTGGGCGGAACTTCGCGCGTGCGTGCGTCGGTCAGCAGCCATAGCCATCCCTGCATCGCAGGTCCGCCATGCGCTGCCAGCAAGTTGCTCGCATTTTCCAAGGCTTGGGCCAAGGGCGTGCCACCACCACCTCCAATCGGCTCGACCCAGTCATCACTCCATGCGCTGGCTTTGCAGGGTGCCAGTCGCAACTGCACGCCTTCACCGCCAAAGCAGATCAGCGCAACATGCTCACGCTGTTGATAGGCCTCGCGGAACAGGTCGAGCAGCACGCCCTTGGCGCGCGCTAGGCCACCGCCTGTCACCATCGATGATGAACAGTCCAGCACCACGCAATGCAAACGACTGCTCGACGGTTGCTTGGAGTGAAATCGCAAATGCGCCAGCGCCAGAGTTTGCGTTCCGCGCGCGGTGAGAGTGCGCGGCCAATTCACGCTCGTGGATGACGGTTGCGCTGCAGGTTGCTGTGCGCGCTTGTCCGAATGTTGCGTTGCCCTCTGCGCGTGCAACGCGCGCCCGGCGACTGCGGGCGGCGTTGCGCGAGGGCTCAGGCTTTTTTTTGTGTGGGTTCTCCAGCGCGTCGCGGCAGCAGTTGCAATGCATCGGTGCTGCGTTGCACGGGGACAGGTTGCGGCGGCAGATAGCCCCAGTCGTTGTCTGCGTCGTTGTGCTGGCTCGTGGTATCGGTCCCATCATTGCGCGATGACGCGGACGATGGCGGTTTCGCTTGCTGTTGCATCGATTGGCTTTGTGCCGCCGCAGATGGTTTGCGTCGATGTGCCAACACCAGATCGGACACTGCGTGCACATGTTCTGGCAACAGTTCCTTTGCATCGTTCCACGCCGCAAATGCACGTGCAGCACGCAGCAACACAAGGTCTGCGCGCATGCCATCCACATGCGCTTCGATGCACAGCTCGCTGGCGGTTTGCAGCGCGTCATCGGTCAGCGGCCATGCGTTGGCATCGTTCAGACGGTGCATTGCCGATTGCAGTCGATGGCTCAGTTGCTGCTGCTCGTCAGCGTATCGCGCACGGAATGCATGCGGGTCCGCATCGAACGCCAGGCGAGCGCGAACGATGGATTGGCGCAGCGCCACATCGCTCACGTTGTCCAGACGCACGCACAGACCTAGGCGATCCAGCAACTGCGGGCGCAGCGTGCCTTCTTCCGGGTTCATCGTGCCGACGAGCACGAAGCGCGCAGGATGGCTGTGCGATATGCCGTCGCGTTCGATCACGTTCACACCGCTGGCGGCGGCGTCGAGCAGCACATCGACCAATGCATCGGGCAGCAGATTGATCTCATCCACATAGAGCACGCCGCCATGTGCGCGCGCCAGCAGGCCGGGCGCAAAGCGCACCGCATTGCCTGCCAGGGCCTGCTGCAGATCGAGTGTGCCGACCAGATGTTCGAGCGTTGCGCCCAGTGGCAGGGTCACGAACGGAGCACTTGGCAGCAACTCGGCCAGCGCGCGTGCGCCTGTGGATTTGGCCGTGCCGCGCGGGCCTTCGACCAGCACGCCGCCGATGCGTGGATCGAGCGCCGCGAGCAGCAATGCAAGGCGCAATTCAGGCTGCCCTGCAATCGCAGAAAACGGGAACAGCGGCGGCAACTCGCTTGGGCTTGTGGTCATCACAGACCTCCTTCCATGCGCTGCTCATGGTCGAGCAGCATGTCTTCCAGTGTCTGGCGATAGTCGCCCGGTTCTTCCCACAAGCCGCGTTGCATGGCTTCGAGCAAGCGGGTCGTTATGTCGCGCATGGCCTGTGGATTGTGTTTTTCCAAAAAGTCACGCGTGTGTTCGTCGAGCAGATAAGCATCCGTGACCATCGCGTAGTGATGATCGCTGACCTGATGCGTGGTGGCGTCGAAACCGAACAGATAGTCCACGGTCGCGGCCATCTCGAATGCGCCCTTGTAGCCATGGCGCATGGCCCCGGCAATCCATTTGGGATTGGTCACGCGCGCGCGCACCACGCGGCCGATTTCTTCGCTCAGGCTGCGCACTTTGGCGTGGTGGGGGTTGGCGTGGTCGCCGTGATAGAGCGCAGGTTGCTTGCCCGAGAGATGCGTTGCGGCTGCGGCCATGCCGCCCTGGAACTGGAAGTAGTCGCTTGAATCAAGCACATCGTGCTCGCGGCTGTCCTGGTTCTGCAGGGCTACATCGAGTTGGCCCAGTCGTCGTTCGAGTGCTCCCAGCGCAGGCACGCCTTCGCCGTTCTGCCCATACGCGAACGCGCTCCATTGCAGATAGGCGCGGGCCAAGTCGTCTTCGCTTTGCCAGTTCCCAGTTTGAAAAAGGCCTTGCAAGCCGGAGCCGTAATGACCCGCGGGCGCGCCGAAAACGCGCCAGCTTGCTTGGCGCAATGCGGCTTCTTCCGCCATGCCGCTGGCTTGCAGTTCGGTGCGCTCCTGTTCGATGCGTGCGCGGATGGGGTTCTCTTCGCTGTCTTCGCCTTCGAGCGCTGCGATGGCTTGAACGGCGGCGTCGAACATCTGCACGACGTTGGGAAACGCATCGCGGAAAAAGCCCGAGATGCGCAGTGTCACATCGACGCGCGGACGTCCCAGTCCCACGCGCGGAATCACCTCGAAGTCCACCACGCGGTGGCTGCCTGCGGCCCATTTGGGGCGCACGCCTATCAGTGCAAAGGCTTGCGCGATATCGTCGCCGCCCGTGCGCATGGTGGCCGTGCCCCATACGGAAAGGCCGAGCGTGCGCGGGTATTCGCCGTTCTCTTGCAGATAGCGTTCAAGCACCTTGTTGGCGGCTTGCTGGCCGAGGTCCCATGCGGATTGCGTGGGAATCGAGCGGCTGTCCAGCGTGTAGAAATTGCGGCCGGTGGGCAGCACATCGGGCCTGCCGCGCGATGGCGAACCGCTGGGACCCGCAGGCACGAACCGGCCTTGCAAGCCGCGCAGCAGTTGCGTGATTTCCTGCTCGCCGCAAGCATCGAGCGCGGGTGCTAGTGTGTCGTTCACATGCGCGATGGCAGCGCGCGTTTGCGGCCAGTCGTCGGCGAGTGCGGGCATTTCGATGACCGCTGTGGCAAGCAGTTCAAGACGCTCGCGGGTATCGCCTTCATGTCGCCACGGTTCATCGCTTGTCGCCTGCAATGCGGCCGGTCGCGCGCCGGTCCATGCACGTGCGGGTTCGATCCGCAGCGGATCGAAATTTTCTGCAGAAAGCAGATCATTCGTGAGCGCTTGCAGGATGCCTTGTTGACCGCTGCTCGACGGAAAACGTGCGAGCGCAAGCAGCGTGTCGCGCCGCTGCACACCTTGTGGCGATTGGCCGAAGATGTGCAGGCCATCGCGGATCTGCGTTTCCTTCAGCTCGCACAGATAGGCGTCGATGCGTTCGAGCAGCGCGTCATCGTCGCTCGCTTGCGATGGTTCGATCGACAAGTCTTTCAACAGATGCTGCTCGCGCACGATGGCGAGAATCTGCTTGCGCAGCAAGGCTGCTCGGCGTTCGTCGACCAGCAGTGCGTCGTAGAACTCATCGACCAGACGCTCCAAGTCTTGCAGCGGGCCGTGGTTTTCTGCGCGGGTAAGCGGCGGCATCAGGTGGTCGATGATGACGGCCTGAGTGCGTCGCTTGGCCTGCGCGCCTTCACCCGGATCGTTGACGATGAAGGGGTAGAGATGCGGCAGCGGGCCGAGAATCGCATCGGGCCAGCACTGCGATGAGAGCGCGAGGCTCTTGCCCGGCAGCCATTCCAGATTGCCGTGCTTGCCCACATGCACCATCGCATCGACGCGCCACACATCACGCAGCCAGAAGTAGAACGCGAGATAGCTGTGGGGCGGCACCAGTTCGGCGTCGTGGTAACTGGCGTAGTCCTGCGCGCCCATGCCGTTGCCGTTGTGCAGCAACGCGCGCGCCGGTTGAATGCCGACAAACACGGAACCCAGACGCAGGCCTGCAATCATGAAGCGGCCATCGCGCAAGGCAGGATCGTTCAGCGGTTCACCCCAACGCGCGTGGATGGCCTCGGCCATTTCCGGCGCGAGTTGTGCAAGACGCTTTTCGTAATCGGCCAGCGCGTAGCTTTGCAACGCGGGCCGCAAAGGCCACTGAGAAGGATCGTTCGCAATGCCTTGCAGCAGCGATTGCATGAGCGCGTCGCCAGAGTGTGGCAGCGCGCTCGCATCGCCCAACGCATAGCCATCGCGAGCGAGACCTTGCAGAATCGTGATCACCGATTGCGGTGTGTCCAGACCCACGCCGCTGCCGATGCGGCCTTCGCTGCCGGGGTAGTTGGCAAGCACCAGGGCCAGGCGTTTCTGCGCCGCAGGCTGGCTGCGCAGGCGGCACCAGCGCTCGGCCAGTTCGGCGACGAAGTCCACGCGATCGGGTTCGGGCTGGTAGGCCACCACGTCGGTTTGCGTGATCGGGCAGCGGTAGGACAGGCCCTTGAAGCTCACTGCTCGCGTGATGATGCGGCCGTCCATTTCCGGCAGCACTACCTGCATGGCGATGTCGCGCGGGCGCAGGCCCTGGCTGTCGGCCAACCAGTCTTCGCGGTTGCCGCCGCTGGCGATCACCTGCAGCACGGGCGCATCGCCCGCGAGTGCCGCGTCTTCACCGACGGCAGAGAACGCCGTGGTGTTGAGCACCACGGCGACGTTCTGCTCTTTGCACAGCGTTTGAAATGCGGACAGGCACAGCGCGTCCTTGAGCGAATCGAGCGCCACGGGCAAGGGGTTCAAACCACGCGCATGCAAGGCGAGCGCCAGTGCATCGAACGCGGCGGTGTTGGCCGACAGCAGATGCGCGCGGTAGAACGTGATGGCCACCACCGGCGCATCCGCATGCCACGCGGCGCGCAGATCGTCGAGCCCGGCGACAGCGTGCGATGCGCACAGCGCCTGCGGCACATGCACTGCAATCTGCGGCAAGGTGCGTGGCGGCGGCGGTTCGCTGCCATGCTGCATGCCGTGGAACGCCACGGCGCGAAGAAACGCGCTTGCGTTCTCCATGCCGCCCGCGCGCAGGTATTGCCAGAGCAGGCGGCACACGGGCAAGGGCAGGGTGCTGCGCTCCAACAGTTGCAGGTCTTCCTGCAGATCGCCGGAGAACATGGCGAGCCGCTGCTTGCGTTGATGCGCGAGCGCGTGAATCTGCTGAACACCGTAAGGCCACGCGGATTCGGAGCCGAGGTGATCGACCACCACCACCTTGGCATGCTGCAGCACCTCGTCCACATACAGATCGAGCGACGCGGGCTGGCGCAGGTGCAGCAGGTTGGCAAGCCGAATGCTCGGAAAGCCCGGCTGCTGCGCGCTGAGCGCCGTGCAGGCATGGGCCAGCAGCGCGAGCGTGGTGTCGGCGGAACTCAGGATCACCACATCGGCAGGCGTCTGTTCCAGACGCGTGACGATGCTCTCGTCTTCCACAAATCCGCCGGGGCGGGTGCTGAGCAGATGCATCGCCTGACCTTATGCCGCCACGTCGTTCAGACCCGCACGCAGCGCGGCTTCGTCGAGATCCTGACCGATGAAGACAAGGCGCGTGTTGCGTGCTTCGTCCGCCTTCCATGCGCGGTCGAAATGCGTGTCGATGCGGCGGCCCACGCCTTGCAGCAGCCAGCGCATGTTCTTGCCGGGGATATTCGCAAAGCCCTTCACGCGCAGAATGTTGTGGGTGCTCACCAGTTGCTCGATGGCGGCCAGCAGCTTGTCGCGGTCCACTGCAGGCAGTTCGATGACAAACGAATCGAACTCGTCGTGGTCGTGATCTTCTTCATGATCGTGGTGCGTGGGGCGCTGATCGATGGTGGTTTCCGCAGCCTTCGAGAGGCCGAGAATCACGTCCAGCGGCAGCTTGCCGTGCGATGCGTGCACGATCTTCACCTCGGCAGGCAGCTCTTCGCGCACCATGGCCTGTACCTTTTCCAGATCGGCGGCGTTCACTGCATCCGACTTGTTCAGCACGACGAGGTCGGCGGCACCCAACTGGTCTTCGAACAGTTCGTGCAGCGGCGATTCGTGATCGAGGTTCGGGTCGGCGCGGCGCTGCTCGTCCACGGCTTCCGGGTGCGCGGCGAACTGGCCTGCGGCGGCGGCGGGTGTGTCCACCACGGTCACCACGGCATCGACGGTGAACACGTTGGAGATGTCCGGCCACTGAAAGGCCTGCACCAGCGGCTTGGGCAGCGCAAGGCCGGAGGTTTCGATGAGCACGGCGTCGATCTGATCGCGACGCGCGGCCAGCTCTCGCATCACGGGGAAGAACTCTTCCTGCACCGTGCAGCACATGCAGCCGTTGGCCAGCTCGTAGAGCGTGCCTTGCACCTCGTTGCCGTCGTCGTCGCAGCCAATGCCGCAGCCCTTGAGGATTTCTCCGTCGATGCCCAGCTCGCCGAACTCGTTGACGACGACCGCGATGCGACGGCCATTGGCGTTGTCCAGAATGTGGCGCAGCAGCGTGGTCTTGCCGCTGCCGAGAAAGCCGGTGACGATGGTGGCGGGGATTTTGGCGGTGTTCATGGCGATGAGTGATGGTTGTTCGTGAATCCACACACACCGCCAGATTGCGCAATCTGTCTACCGGACAAAGGCCCGCACAGTCCACGAAAAGCACTGCTTGCATTCATTGCGGGTCGAATGTCTCGACACCGGACGCATGTGCTCATCCTGAGTTTTCTGCTGCACCAGCCTGCCCAGACATGCACACTCCCGCGGTGTCCGAAGCGATGCGAAGGCCGGTATCCGGGCTCGCGAAACGCCGAGATGCATGGCTTGTGTTCAAGCACGCATCTCGACTCAGTCCTCGCCTTCCCACGTCGCTTGAGTTGTCAAACGGAACGCAGTGACTGCCGATCGATCGCTGTGATGCGATCAGCGTGAGGACCTGAGATTTCGCCTACCGTTGCGGGGGCAGCGCAGGAATGGTGGTCTTGTGCCCGTGGGCTTGAAGATCACGCACCTGCTTCTCGTTGAACCCTGGGCCGTGGCGTGTCGATGGATAACGCGGCGGGCCTGTGGGCACCTTCGAATCTGGTTTGTCGGCCAAGGGCCGACAAACCGTTCGTGATTATCGTTCATATCGACATCACGCCTGCGCAGCCGTCAATTTACGCCAAGCTCTTTGTCATACGCCTTGCGCGCCTGCACGCCGGTGTTCGCAAAGTCAGTGAACACGCCGTCGATGCCCAAGCGGAAATACGTGAGGAACTCGGCTACCGGGTCGCCCTTGTAGATGCCTGCCAGACGGCCCGGTTCGTTGCGGAAGGTGAAGCTGTGGACCACGAGGCCAGCCTTGTGGGCGTTGGCGATCAGGCCGGTGTCCTTGACAGTGTTCACATCCTTGAGACCTGCGCCGGTCTTGAAGGGCACGACGGAGTGCGCTAGGACCTGTGGCTTCCAGGGGCCGATGCCGTCGGCGTAGGTCTTGATCTCCTTGAGGCCATCAGGCGTAAGCATCGTGGCGAAGGTGCGCGCGTCGCCCGCCAGCGTCCAGCTGTAGGGGCGGCCGCTGATGAAGGTCCACTCGTCGTTGGTGATGTAGAGCATCGAACCATCCTGGTAGTTGATGTCGTTGCCATCGACGAGCTGCACGCCCTTGGCCTTCATGCCAGCCTTGCGCAGGTATTTCAGGCTCGCGGGGTCGAAGCTCTGGATGTAGATCGGCGAGTCCTTGGTGTTGAGCTTGTTCTTTTCCAGCAGCGCGATCACCGCATCTTCGAACGGATTGGCCGAGCCCGAGGTGCCGCAGCCGTTGGCCAGCGCCTGCTGGTTGTTCCAGTAGGGGTTCTTCACTTCCGCGTAGACCGGAATCGTGCGTTTGAGCGCCTTGCCCTTGGCGACTGCGATGTCGATCACGTCCTGCGCGCTGATGATCGGCAGTTTGCCGTTCCACTCGGTCGGGCGATCGGCGCGGTTGTCCAGCGTGGTGCCGCCGATCCAGTTGCGCAGCTCGGTCATGGTGAAGTCGCTGATCGACCAGTCGTTGGTGTGGTCTTCACCGTCCACCACCAGCGGCTTGAGCACCGATGCCGGATCGTTCGGGTCGATGCGGTCCGACAGGTACTGCGACGGGCCGTTCTCGGGCTTGGCCGGGTACTTCACGTTCACCAGCACGCCCTTGGTCGTGCGCTTGCGCTTGGCGACTTCGGCGTTGGTCTTTGCCACATCGGCGATGTTGGTGTTATCTGCCAGCCAAGCGTTGTGGCGCGCGACCAGTTGGCAGTCGCGCGTCAGATGCATGTCCAGCTCGATCATGTCGGCCCCGGCGTCAGCCGCCTTTTCGTAGGCCATGCGGGTCTGCTCGGGGTAATAGCCCGACAGGCCCCGATGCGCAATGATCTGCGGCGGCTTGCCATCCAGCGTCTTGTAGAAATCGCCATCACCACCGCCACAGGCGGAGAGGGCGAGCATGGCGCAGGCCACGGCGGTGAAGGAGGCAAACCTTTTGGGTCGAATGAACTGGGACATGGTTGGTAGTACCAATGGTTGATCAAAATGGTCCGGCAATGAGCCGGTTCGCCATGTTCCAGAGCCAGTATGAAGGCTTGGTGACAAACGTAAAGATGCGCCCGAAAGCTTTTCTATCGGCTTGGCGCAACGGCGTGCCAACCGCCTCTTGCGCTAGCGCATCAACGGTGCCACCGTGCCATCGAGTTCATCGCGCAGCCGGGTGCCCTGTTCGATCTTGGCGACGACCTTGCCGCTTTTGTCCACCACGATGGCGGTGGGCACGACCTGGATCTTGCCGAAGGTGCCGAAGTCGAAATTGCGCATCTTTTCCTGCCCCTCGGGCGGCAGCGCGCGCATGGCGATCGGGAAGCCCAGTTCCTTGGACTCGTTCATCTTCTTGCCACGAAACTTGAACGGATCGTCCAGATCCACGAACAGCACCTGCAGCCCCTTGGCCTTGTATTTGTTGAACGCGTCGATCACGGCGGGGCGGCCATTGGCGGTGCAGGGAGCGCACCAGTCCGCGCCAAAGTAGATCACCAGCGGCTTGCCTGAATAGTCGGCCAGATTCACCGGTTTGCCGGTGACGAGCTCGACCTGCTGCATGCCCTCGGGCTTGTCGCCCACTTCGGGCTTCCAGGCCTGGGCCGAGCTGGACAGCACCCAGAAGATCACGAACACCGCCATGCCGACGGCGATTCGTGCATTGCCTTGCGTGTTGTTTTGCATGGTGCTGGCCTCCCCTTCGAATGATGGGGAACCAGTCTATCGAGCCACTGGAACGGCTTGCAATGGAAAGCACGAAGTGTTTCCACGTTCACGAATGCGCCTCCCCACTTCTGGGGATGTGCGGGCATCCAGTGGCATTGCGCCTCCAGAGGCGGATGCCGCGTGGGGCTTGGCCTGTTTGCCGAGGTGCCGGGATGCCGTCTCTGGCGCACGGTTCTGTGAACAATTGTTTAATTTTGATAGTAAATCGCTATGATTATTGACATGATCTATTAAAATGAATTATTCATAAGATGTGATCAATGATGTGCTGAATGCCTCATGGACGAGGCGTTGCTCCAGACCGCAGACCAATGCGCTGCGTATGGCTCGGGCGAACCAGCGACACGAAGACAGTCTGTCATCAGGCTGCGCGATCAGCATGAACGGTTGTGTGCTGACGCGTTGCGTGAAGTGGCGGGCCTTCGTTGCAGTCGGACAGGAATAATGTTTATGTCGTTCAACCTTCACCTTCCCTCCATCCGCAAGCCCTTTGTCGGGCTGATTCAGGCTGTGAGCGTGTTCGCCCTGTTCTGTGCCATTGCCGCACCCGCGCAGGCGCAGACGCGACCGCGTATTCCAACGCTGACTTGCGGTAGCCATCCGGCCATCATCAACACAGCCATTGACGGCTCGACGGGCTACAACAACGCCAGTTCTCCGATTGCGGTGGGTGCGCCCGACGAACACTGGGACTGGGCCAATTCGACCATTCAGTATCCAACGAATGTGGGCCTGAATTACCCCAAGAGCAATCCCGTTCCAGGCAATACGGCGACCGATCAGCCGGCGGCGACGACCGACAGCATTGGCGTGGGCGGGATGCTCATCAAGAATCCCGAGACGGATATCGATCCGACAAAGTGGTCCACTCCGCCGCGCTATACCTACGGTAGCTGGCAACCCTCCCCGTTCAACAACGCGCAGTGGATTGGTGGCGTATCGTTGCCGCGTGGAACGACGTTCCTGCGCTATCAGTTCGACATCGCCACACAGGCCGACGCGGACAACTTCCGCTGGAGCTTTGACTACATGACGGATGACAACATCCGTCAGGTTTTTGTCAACGGTGTGCGGCAGCTCGCGCCCACTGCGGACACTCCCGCGGTGGAGAGTGTTGCGAAGAGCTATGGCGGGGGATTCAGCAACGTCAGTGCCATGAGTCTGCGCAACAACTGGAAGCAAGGGCGCAACGTCGTCATCTTTGCGCTTTGGAACTATGGGCCCAGTGCGAATACCTTCTCCCCTTCGGGATTGCTGATCCAGGCGTCCGGGGCGTCGTTCTGTGGCAGCGATTTGCAGGTCAACAAATATGTGCAACAGGGAGCGGGCTTCTCGACGGCCAGCCTGCGTCCCTTCACCGGCACGGTGGCGGCCAATGCCACCGTCTACTACAACATCACCGTCAGCAACCAGAGCAGCACTGCCCTGTCAGGTGTGGTGTTGAACGACCCCATTCCGACGGGACTGAGCACGACGACGGGATTCTCATGGCAGTGTCAGGTCCTGACACCTTCGCCCGCCTCCTGTTCGCCTGCGACCTTCACAGGAACCAGCCTGAATTTGCCCGACATCCCGGCCAGTGGGTCGCTGATGCTGGTGTTGACGGCGAGGACGGGCGCGGCCCCGCTGGAGCCTGTCATTACCAACGTGGCCACGGTAGTGCCGCCCACGGGCTCGCCAGCGGGCATCTGTACCAATGCCGATGGAACCAACGGCTGCACGTCCAGCGCGTCGATTTCGACGGGCGCATATGTGAGCATCAAGAAGTCCTTGCCCGTGAACCAGCCTGGGCCGTTCTATCCGGGTGATCAGGTCAAGTACCTGCTGAACGTGGTGAACGAAGGCTCGGTCAATGTGACGGGCGTGACGCTCAGCGACAAGCTGCCTGCCGACCTGAGCAATGGTCAGTGGAGTTGCAGCGTGCCTGCAGACAGCTTCGCGGCTTGCCCGGCCACATCGTCCGGATCGATCGACGCCAACGGCAACTTTGTGGGACTGACGGGCGGTTTCCCGATCAGGGGACAGTCCAATCTGCTGTTCACGGTGACAGGCACGGTAGGTGCAGTGGACCAGACCAAAGTCGTTCCCAACACGGCCAGCATCACAGCAGCCGGTGGCGGTGCGCAATGCTGGAACGGCTCCACAGCCAATCCCAAATCGAATGTGCTGCCTTGCAACTCCACAGCCAATGTGACGCTGCTGCCTCCCACGCCCGTGGCGCTGACCAAGTCACTGACCAAGTCGGGCTTGCTCTATGCGGGCGACACGCAAAGCTATATGGTGACCGTCACCAACAACGGCACAGTGGCGACCACCGGCACCCTGACGGATGCCGTGCCGACGGGCATGACGCTCGCGAGCCAATCCTGCGCGATCACACCCGCCGCCACGCCGCCAGCCACCTGTGGTCTGAACGCTGCCGTGACTTTGCCCGCAGGCAGCACGCTGACCTATACGCTCAACACGACTGTCGGCCCGCTGGCAGCGGCCACGCAGACCATCGTCAATCAGGCGACATGGACCCCATCCGTTCCCGCGCACACGGTCTGCACGGCCACGCCGCAGGCAGCGGGTGTCACGACTTGCACGGCGGAGGTGAGCAATACGGGGTCCGTCAAACCGGTGCTGGATATCGCGGCATCGGTCGCACCCAACGCCAATGTCCCGCTCGGCGGTGCCGTTACCTACACGGTGACGGCCACCAACACCAGCCAGGTGAATGCGCCCAATGTGAATGTGCAGGCGGGCGCACTCAATCCAACGGGTTCGGTGACTTTCACCGGCGACTGGACTTGCGATGCAGCGCTGAGTTCGCCCGGCGTGTGCAACGGCTATGTGTCCTCGACCGGCGATCTGAACGCGACGCTGGCCAATCTGCCCGCAGGGCTGAATGCCGTCTTCACACGATCCGGTATCGTGAGCGCGGCCTTGGCGCAAGGCGCATCGGTGACGCTGACAGCCATGGACACCACCAGTCCATTGGTCCACACCTGCTATGAATCCGGTGAAGCCCAGGCCAATCGCTCCTGCCAGACGACTGCAGTGTTCACGGTGAGCAAGCCCGCGCTGTCGATCACCAACAACGTGACACCGAACGCCAACGTCAACCCCGGCCAGACCGTGAGCTACACCGTGGTGGTGACCAATACTGGCGGCGTCGCTCTGGCGGATGCCAAGATCGACATCGGCGCGGTGACGGGCATCACGCCCGTGTCCATCACATCCTGCTCGGCGAGCCCGGCTCCTGCTGCATGCCCGGTCTTCGGCGCGGCTGCCGGTGGCACCATCGCCAGTTCGTCCACGGGGGTGTTGCCGGTGGGCGCGAGCTACACGATTGTGGTGAACGCGAAGGTGGATACGACGGCTCCTTTCTCCACCACGCTGTCCATGCCTGCCAAGGTGAGCACGGCAGCGCCGGGTCTTGCCTGCACGGTGGGCACGCCCGTCGGCACGGATGCGTGCCAGGCCAATGCGCCGCTGACCACATCGGCTGCACCTGTGCTGTCGATCTCCAACTCGGTCAATCCGACAACGGCCGCGCCAAACGGTGACGTGGCCTTCACCATCATCGCCAAGAACGAGTCGGGTTCGCCGATCAGCGATGGCGTAGTGACCACCGACACACCCGCCAACATCACGCTGGGCGCATGGACCTGCCAGGCGGCAGGCGGCGCAGTCTGCCCGGCGCCGAGCGGCTCGGGCGCGCTTGCACAGACCGGCGCGAACATGCCCGTGGGCGGCACGCTGACCTATGTGCTGGCGGGCAAGCTGGCCAGCACGGCGGCGGATGGATCAACGATCACTCTGAACGCCAACATCGCCTCCGCCGTCACGGGCAACAACTGCCCGGCAGGCACGGCGACTGCGCCCTGCACGGCCCCTGCGACGGTCACGGTGAACTTCGTGCCGCCCGTGCTCTCGATCACCAACACGGCCACGCCCACGACGGCAGCGCCTGACCAGAACGTGAGCTTCAAGATCGTGGTCACGAACACGTTGGGCAAGAAGCTCACCGACGGCGTGGTGAACATCGGCACCACCTCCACCAACATCGACCTGGGCGCATGGACCTGCGTGGCCTCGACGGGTTCGACCTGCCCGGCTGCGGGTGGCACAGGCGCGCTGCCAGTGCAGAACGGTGCGACCATCGAGCTGAACGGCACACTCACCTACACGCTCAACGGCAAGATCAAGACCGGCACTGCCGATGGCACGGCGATCGTCATGGACGCGAGCGTCAACTCCGCCACCACGGGCGTGACCTGCACAGGCGGCACATCGCCCGCTTGCAAGGCACCATCGACCGTGACGGTGACTTTCGTTCCGCCGGTGCTCTTGATCACCAACAGCGTGGCTCCCACCACCGCCTTGCCAGGGGATGAAGTGACCTTCACCATCGTCGCCAAGAACACCTTGGGCAAGGCGCTCACCGACGGTGTGGTGAACATCAAGACCGCGTCCACCAACATCGACCTGGGCACCTGGACCTGCGTGGCCTCGGCGGGCTCGACCTGCCCGGCCGCCGGCGGCACGGGTGCGATGCCGGCGCAGAGCGGTGCGACCATCGAGCTGAACGGCACCTTGACCTATACCTTGAAGAGCAAGATCAAGACCGGCACGGCCGATGGCACGGCGATCACCATGGATGCGAGCATCGATTCGGTCACTCCGGGCGTGACTTGCGTGGGCGGTACGGCTCCGGCCTGCAAGGCACCATCGACCGTGACGGTGAAGCTCAACCCTGCCGTGCTGCAGTTGGGCAATGTCGCCAACCCCTCCACGGTGGCGCCGGGTGGCAAGTCGACGTTCACCATCGTGGCGACGAACAATACCGGTGCGCCGATCACCGATGGTGTGCTGTCCACAGACTCGCCAGCGAATCTGACCATCGGCAACTGGACCTGCACGGCCAGCGGCGGCGCGGTCTGCCCGCAGTCGGCGAGCCTGACCAAGGCCAGCGGTCCGTTGAACCTGACCGGGCTGAATCTGCCGGTGGGCGCATCGCTGACCTACACCGCTGAGGGCACGCTGGCATCCACGCTCAAGGACGGCGACAGCGTGACGCTGACCGCCTCGCTGAACTCGGCAACCGCTGGCGTCACCTGCGTGAGTGGCGCGCTGCCTTGCGTGCAGCCCGCGACGGTGAAGATCAAGGCTGCGGTGGTCGGCGAGGTGACACCAGTGCCAGTCGACTCCATCTGGATGCTCGCAGCCCTCGCCAGCCTGATGCTCGCCGCAGCCGCCGTGATGCAGCGGCGCATGCAACGTGCCGAAAAGGCGCAGCGCAAGTGATGCGCTGAATTGACAGCCATGAAGCAGAAAGGGAGCCCTCGGGCTCCCTTTCTTTTGGGCTCATCGCGAAATGAGTTGCATCGAAGTGGACTTCAAACTGCGATGTCGGCAGCGCGCCTCAAAGCCCGAGCTTGCTCGCCACGTAGTCCGCATCCTTGTCGCCGCGACCGGACAGGTTCACCAGAATGTTCACATCCTTGCCGAGCTTGGGTGCCATGCGCATGGCCCAGGCCACGGCGTGCGAGCTTTCCAGTGCGGGGATGATGCCTTCCACGCGCGAGAGCGTCATGAAGGCGTTCAGCGTTTCCTTGTCGTCCACGCTCTGGTAATCGACGCGGCCGATGTCCTTCAAGTAGCTGTGCTGCGGGCCGACGCCGGGGTAGTCCAGACCCGAGGCGATGGAGTGCACTGCGGCGGGGGTGCCGTCGGCGTTTTCGAGCACGTAGCACTTCATGCCGTGGATTTCGCCGGGCTTGCCGACGCTCAGCGTGGCGGCGTGCTTGCCCGGTTTATCGATGCCTTCACCGGCGGGTTCCACGCCCACGAGCTTGACGCTTTCGTCGTTCAGGAACGCGGTAAAGATGCCCATCGCATTCGAGCCACCGCCCACGCAGGCCGTCACGTAGTCGGGCAGCTTGTGGTGCTTGGTCTGGAATTGCTCGCGTGCTTCGCGGCCGACGATGGATTGGAAATCGCGCACCATCTTTGGAAACGGATGCGGGCCGACGACCGAGCCGATGGCGTACAGATAGTTGGTGGGGTCGTTCAGGTATTCCTCGAAGGCGCTGTCCACGGCGTCCTTCAACGTGGCTTGACCACGCGTGACGGGCACCAGCTTGCAGCCGAGGATGCGCATCTTGGTGACGTTGGGGTGTTCCTTCTCGATGTCGACCTGGCCCATGTGGATCTCGCATGGAATGCCGACCAGCGCGCAGGCCGTCGCCAGCGCCACGCCGTGCTGGCCTGCGCCGGTTTCGGCGATCACCTTGGTCTTGCCCATGAACTTGGCGAGCAACGCTTCGCCCAGGCAGTGGTTGATCTTGTGCGCGCCCGTGTGGTTCAGGTCTTCCCGCTTCAGGTGAATCTGCGCACCACCGAGTTGCTCGGACAGGCGCTTGGCGTGAAAGATCGGGCTGGGGCGGCCGACGTAGTCCTGGAACAGGTGCTGCAGTTCGTCCTGAAAATCCTTGCGCTGCACGATCTCGTCGTAGGCTGCGGAGATGTCGTCCATCGCCTTTTTCAGGTGAGGCGGCACGAGCTGGCCGCCGTAGTCACCGAAGAATCCGTTGGCATCGGGCATGGCGGCGGCGTCTAGCTTGTGGGTCATGTTGAGTCTCTCCGGGCGTGTCTGGGGATGGATATGAACGGGAAAAAGAAAAGGGCTGAACCCTTGTTCAACCCTCATTCATACCATAGCGGCGGGGCAGATTCGCGTTGCCGTGCCCCCGTGGAAACGCGAATTCAGTGCGAATTCAGCGTGATTTCAACCCACGCGACTGACCGGCGTCAGCGCATTGCGCAGGCGGTTGGCGGCCTCGGCTTCCGGCGGCTCGTCGGGCGCGAAAGCGAGTGATCGCTCTACCGTGCCGATGTGCTCGATCAGCAATTGCTTGGCTGCGTCGGTGTCGCCGTCTTCCAGTGCCTGCACGATGCGCTCGTGCTCCGCGCAGGATTGGCTGGCGCTGTGCGTCGATTGGTACAGCGTGGCTGCGAGCGTGGTGCGCGCGGTCAGGTCACGCAGCGTGTCGGCGAGCAGCTTGTGGCCCATCTGCTCGGCCAGGCACACGTGGAAATCCGCGAGCAGAAACGCGCGCGTCGCGGCATCGGCTTCGTCGATGGCGTTCTTCTCGTGCGCAATATGCTTGCGCAGATTGCCGATCACCGTCTGCATGGGCTTGCCGGCCTCTTGCAGAATGCCCGACTCGATGATGCGCCGCGCCGCGAACGCGTCGCGCGCCTCGTCGGCGGAAGGCTGCACGATGAACCAGCCCTTGCGCGGCTGCACCTGCACGAAGCCGCGCGCCTGCAGTTGCACCATGGCCTCGCGCACCACTGTGCGGCTGACGGCGAAGTTGTCGGCCAGCTCCTGCTCTCCCAGCCGGTCGCCGGGCGCGAGCTTTTGCGCCAGGACGGCTTCGACGATGCGTTCGGCAATGTGGAGAGGGGAGGCGGGCGTCATCGCGAGGCGGGGCTTTACTTGGTCAGGCGTTTCAGGCGTGCGGGTTCACGACTGTACCGTTTTCCGACACGGTCTCGTCCATGGGAAGGGCTTTCCCGTCGAGCACCGCATGTGCGCGCTCACGATCGATATCGCCCTCCCACGCGGCCACTGCCACGGTCGCCACGCAGTTGCCGATCAGGTTGCCCAGCGCACGTGCGATGCCGATGAACCAGTCAATCGACAGCACCAGCACCAGACCGATCGCGGGGATTGCCGGAATCGCATGCAGCGTCGCAGCCAGCACCACGATGGCCGAACCCGGCACGCCGTGCGCGCCCTTCGATGTGACCAGCGAGATCGCCAGAATCGTCAGCAGATCGGTCATGGTGATCGGCGTGTTGGTCGCCTGCGCAATGAACACCGCCGCCAGCGTGATGTAGATGGAGAACGCGTCCAGATTGAACGAGTAGCCCGTGGGAATCACCAGACCCACGGTCGAATCGCGAATGCCCATGTTGCGCAGCTTGCCCATGATCTGCGGCAGCACGCTGTCGGACGAGGTGGTCGCGAACACCACCATCAGTTCTTCACGCAGATAGCGCAGCAGCTTGATCAGGCTGAAGCCCGAGACGCGCATCACAAAACCCAGCACCACGAACACGAAGATCGCCACGGCCGCGTAGAACAGCAGCACCAGCATGCCGAGCTGCTTGAGCGAGCCGATGCCGTACTTGCCCACGGTGAATGCGATCGCGCCCAGCACGCCCAGCGGAGCCAGCTTGATGATGATGCCCATGATCTTGAACAGCACCAGCGAGGTCGCGTCGATCACCGCCGCCACCGGCTTGCCGCGCTCGCCCAGCATCGACAGCGCGCAGCCGAACAGCACCGCGAACAGAAGCACCTGCAGCACATCGCCGGTCGCGAACGCGTTGACCACCGTGGTCGGAATCAGCTTCATCAGAAAGTCCACGAAGCCGCCCGAGGTGAGCTTGTCGGCGTTGGTCGCATAGGCGCTCATGGCCGATGCGTCGAGCGCCTTCACATCCACATTCATGCCCGCACCGGGCTGGAACACGAAGGCCAGCACCAGACCCATCACCAGTGCGATGGTGGTCAGCACCTCGAAGTACACCAGCGCCTTGATGCCCACGCGCCCCACGCGCTTCAAGTCCCCCGCGCCCGCGATGCCATGCACCACCACGCAGAACACCAGCACCGGAATGATCATCTTGATCAGCTTGATGAAGCCGTCACCCAGCGGCTTGAGCTTGACCGCGAACTCGGGCGAAAACAGCCCGAGGAGGATGCCGATGGCCAGTGCGATGAGCACCTGCCCGAACAGTGATTTGGCGAAACGTCCCATGATGACTCTCTCCTGTGTTGTCTGGTTTGGTCTTGTATGCAAGATTTCTTTTTTCTTGAATACAAGAATGTAGACAAGCCAGAAGCGTGCCAACAGAGGGTTTTCCTGCACAACCCCGTGCTGCTTGCAGAGAACAGCCGTGACTTCAGTCGAAGGAATCGATGGAGTGCCCTTGGGGATCGTGGCTAACGCGTGCCCTCGAAACGGGCGCAGCCTGTGCCGGTTTGGTGCGCCGTGCAGTCCCATTGCGCGGAAGCGGTGCCGAACGAAAAAAGCCCGCGTGATGCGGGCTCTTGCATGGATGCAGGCGGGGGCTGCTTACTTTGCTGCCGATGGGAAGATCGGCTCGCCCAGATTCAGCATCAGGCGATTGGCCCACGCGAAAATGGCGTCGGAGTGCAGCAGGTCCAGCACTTCAGCTTCGCTCAAGCCCTGCGCCTTGAGGGCGTTGATGTCGGCGGCGTTCAGCTCGGCGGGCTTTTCGGTGATCTTCACCGAGAACTCGCCGATGGCCTTTTCGCGCGGCGTGGTGCCGGCGGTGCGGGGTTCGTCGAAGACCTGTTCGATCACGTCGGCGCGCTTGGCGAGTTGCTCGAAGCGCTGGGCATGCACCGACGCGCAATACACGCAGCCGTTGATGCGCGAGACCACGGTGGCACCGAGTTCGCGTTCGGCGCGCGAGAGGCCGCCGGGCGCGTACATGATGGCGTTGAAGGCCGTCGAGCGCTGGCGCAGGATCTCGGGCTGGTGCACGAGGAACAGGTAGTAGTCGCTGGTCTTGGCCTTGGGGTGGCTTTCTTCGAGCACGGCGATCTGCGCGGGCGTGGCCTTGTCGAGCTCGACCACGTCGAGCCACGCATCCCATTCCAGAGACTCGTTGGTGAAGCCGTGCGACTGGATCAGTTTGGCTGGGGTGAATGCTGCGGGCGTGCTCATGCTTGTGCCTCCTCTTCGGATGCCTTCATCGCCTTGAGACCGGCGACGAGACGAACTTGGTACGACAGGAACGCGATCAGCTGCGACAGCGCGACCACGGCGGGCGTGCTGATGCCGGCGGCTGGCAGCGCGAGCAGTGCGGACTTGTCGCCTTCGACCGGATCTTCGATCAGCGTCCTGGTGAACTGCAGCATCGCGGCCAGACGCTTGTCGGTGAAGTCGGCGGGCTCGTTGCGGTCTGCCATCTCGACCAAGGCGGCATCGGCACCGATGTGCAGCAGGCGCTCGCGGTAGTGCGTGGCCAGCTCGGGCGAGGGCGTGAGGCGGCAGGCGTACAGCGCGACCAGCAGGCGCTCGGTCAGCGTGATGTCGCTGTCCAGTGCCGTGTCGAACAGCGCTTCGTAGCTGCCTTGTGTGGCGGCGGCGACCTTCTCGCGCTGGTGGCGCACGGCGTAGGTGCGGCTTTCGGGTTTCAGTCCGACGATGCGGTCGACCAGATCGCTCGCGACGTCGTAGGGGATGGATTGGTCTGCCATGCAGATGCTCCTTGTTGTTGTGCGTTTGTTCGTTCGCTTGTTTGTTGGTTATCGCTTGGCGTGCGCTTCGACCGCGTTTTGCAGAAAGCGCAGCACGGCGGGCCAGGATTCGGCGTCGGCGCGCGCGTTGTCCTTGTTGTTGCCGCCGCTGGTGCTCACCATGCCCGAGACCGGATGCGCGTACACATGCTGCGTGGTCGGCACATACGGGAACAGGATGGAGTGGCCCGCGTCTTCGTAGTTGAGCCACTGCACATCGTGCGGATGCTTCACTTCGGCCAGCTTGTCGTGGACGGTCTTCGAGAACACGTCCGATGGCCAGGAGCCGTCGTCCGTGCCCGAGAGCAGTACGACCGGGCCGTTGATGTTCTCGACCGGAATGCGGGCCTTGGCGATCGCTTCGGGGTCCTGCAATGCGGTGCGCATGGCGCGGTCGTGACGATGCGGCGCAGGGCCTTCGTCGAACGGCTTCCAGCTCGCGGTGCGATTGCCTTCCCACCAGTGGCGCAGCGGCTTTCCGTCGAGCAGCCAGGTCGGGCCTTCGCGGCCGATCTTCGGGTCGCAGGCGTTCTGGCCGCTGTGCACATAGGCGCTCGGCACATAGGCGATCACGGCGTTCACTTCCTTGGGATAAGTCGCGCCCAGCAGCAGCACGAGTTCACCGCCGCGCGATTGGCCGTTGATGGCGACGAAATCGTTCTTCGGCTGGACCGTCTTGCGCAGCCACTGCATGCCCTTCTGGAAGTATTCCAGCGGCGTGTTGGAGATGTAGTCCGACAGGCCCGGTGCCTTGAAATACGCGAGCGCAAACGCCGCATAGCCGCGTGATGCATACAGCGCCGCGCGGTGCTCGTTGATGCCGCCACCCGATCCGTTGAGGATCATGACAGCAGGGAACGGACCAACGCCCGCAGGCAGGTACAGCGTGCCGACGAGACCGTCTTCGCGCGCCTCGCGGCGCGTCACGCCTTCGCCCGCCACGCGTTGTGTGAGCGTGGCGACCGCAGGCGGTTGCGTGCAGCCCTTGCCGCGCGCGCTGATGGTGGTGATGAGCGCATCCGTCACCGGGCTGTTGAACAGCTCGCGGCTTTGGGAGTTGACGGGCGACTGCGACCAGACGAGGCCCATGCCGTCGATGCCGGTGTAGCTGCCTTCGAGCGCTTCGTCGGTCGTCAGATCGATGCGGCCGTTGGCACCCGCACGAAAGCTCGCATGGGCCTGCCAGGTCACGCCGCTGCGCTGCGTCTGCGCGGTGATCTCGATGATCTCGCCGGGCTCCGCACCGCTTGCGACGATGCGCCGCGGCTCATCGATCAGCCCATCCGCGGGCGTGACCGTGATCTGCAGCGCGCTCATTACTTGCCCACCTTGGTGACCATCATCGCGGCCGTGCGGTCGCTGGTCATCGGCGTGACTTTCAGGCCCTTCTTGGTGGCCCAGATGTTCTTGTAGTGGAACAGCGGAATGATGCCCGCGTCATCGGACACCACTTTGACCGACTGACGCAGAATGGCTTCGCGCTTGGCGGCGTCGAACTCCGAAGTGGATTCGGCCAGCGCCTTGTCCACCGCTGCATTGCTGTAGCGGCCCCAGTTCGATGCGCCCAAGCCCTTCTTGGCGTCCACGCTGGCCAGCACGTTCACCAGCGCGTAGCTGGCTTCGCCCGTGCCGTTGCCCCAGGCGAGCATGCTCATCGCATATTCGTTCTTGTTGGCGCGGCCCGAGTACACGGCCCATGGCACGACTTCCACTTGCGTCTTCACGCCGATGCGGGTCCAGAACTGCGCCACGGCCTGTGCGGTTTCAGGGCCTTGTGGATAGCGGTCGTTGGGCACATGCATGGTCAGCTTGAAGCCTTCGGGGAAGCCTGCATCGGCCAACAGCTTCTTGGCCTTGGCGGCGTCGAACGGAATGTTCTTCACTTCGGGGTTGTAGCCGAAGGTGCCCTTGGGCATCCACTGGTTGGCTTCGGTCGCGGCGTCCTGCAGGATGCGCTTGGTGATCGCATCGCGGTTGATTGCGAGGTTCAGAGCCTGACGCACGCGCTGGTCGAGCAGCGGGTTCTTGGCCAGCGGCTTGCCTGCGTTGTCGGTGATGAACTGGCTGGGCGCGGCGTTGAAGCTTGGCTGCAGCAGCATCACGCGCAGACCGTCGTACGGATACACGCTCACGTTCGATGCGCTCTTGAGCTTGGCGAGATCAGAGACCGACACCTTGTCGATCACGTCCACGTCACCCGCGAGCAGCGCTGCGGTGCGTGCGGCGGCGTTGTTGATGTAGCGGTAGTTGACCTTCTCCCAGATCTGTTTGTTGCCGAAGTAGGCGTCGTTGCGCTCCATGATCACGCGGTCGCCGGGGGTGTACGACAGCAGCTTGTACGGGCCCGTGCCGACCATCGCCTTGCCGGAGTTGTAGTCCTCGGTCGTGGACTTCTCGCCGACATGCTTGCTCACCACGTGCACCGAAGCGAGGTTCAGCGGCAGATCGGGATTCGGCGTGTTGGTCTTGATGATCAGCGTGTGCGCGTCCTTGGCGGTCATCGTCTCGATGGTGCGCAGGTAGCCCGCGTAGGTCGCCACGCTGCCCGGCACGGCCTTGGCGCGGGTGTAGGAATAGATCAGGTCATCGGCGGTGAACGGCTTGCCGTCCTGCCACTTCACGTCCTTGCGCAGCTTGAATTCCCAGGTGCTGGGGTCGAGGTTCTTCCAGCTTTCGGCCAAGCCTGGCTGCAGCTTGTTCCACTTGTTCTCGACGAGCAGATCCCAGAAATGCAGTGCCACGGAACGGTCGCCCGCGTGGTTGTTGAGCTGCGGGTCGAGCGAGGACAGCGGGTCGGCAAAGCCGATGCTCAGGTTCTCGGCATGGGCTGCCATGCCTGCGCCGAGCAGTGCGGCGGTGAGGGTCGAGAGGATGATCTTCTTCATGACGGACTCCTTGTGGTTCGTGTGATCGGTTCGGTGATTACTGCGTGCCCGCATCGTTGAGATGGCAGGCGCTGATGTGGTTGATGGCAATGCCCTTGAGGCTTGGTACCTCGACCGAGCAGCGTGGCATGGCGTGCGGACATCGCGGGTGAAAGTGGCAGCCGCTCGGCGGATTGAGCGGGCTGGGAATCTCGCCCTTGATGGCCGTGTAGGACTTGTGGCGGGCGCTCATGTCCGGCACTTCTTCGAGCAAGGCCTGCGTGTACGGATGGTTCGGATGCGCGAACAATTCCTCGACTGGTGCCGACTCGACGACGCGGCCGAGATACATCACCACCACGCGATCCGAAAGATGCTTGACGACGCCAAGGTCGTGGCTGATGAACAGATACGTGAGGTTGAGCTGCTCGCGCAGGTCCATGAACAGATTGAGAATCTGCGCCTGGATCGACACGTCGAGCGCGGCCACCGCTTCGTCGCACACCAGCATCGAAGGCTGCACGGCGAGCGCACGTGCAATGCCGATGCGCTGGCGCTGACCGCCGCTGAACTGGTGCGGATAACGCGTGCGCAAGGCCGGGTCGAGCCCGGCACGTTCAAGCTGCGCGCACACGTAGTCGTCAAAACCAGCACGATCCACGAGACCGTGAATGCGTGCGGCTTCGCCGACGATTTCATCGACGCGCAGACGCGGATTCAGGCTCGCATACGGGTTCTGGAAAATCATCTGCACGGACAGGCGCGCAGCGTGCTTTTCCTGCGGTGTCATGTCCGCGAAGTGGCGACCGTTGATCAGCACCTCGCCATTCGATGGCGCGAGCAGACCCGTGGCGATGCGGCCCAGCGTTGATTTGCCGCAGCCCGATTCGCCGACCAGACCGACGACTTCACCGGGTTTGACGATCAGATCGACGTGGTCCACGGCGCGCGTGATCGGTGCTGGTTTTTCGAGTCCGATGCCTTGCAGCGCACGGCTGACGAGGCCGGGCTTGTGTTCACCAAAGCGCTTGCTCACGCCCTTCAATTCGATCACGGGCGCGAACGCTGGTTTGTTTTGAGATGGAAGGCTCATGCGCGCGCTCCTTCAACTTCTGCTTCGTTTTGAATGACGGGATAGAAGCAGCGCACTTGGCGCTCTGGCAGTGCTTCGGTCAACTCCGGTTGCGCCGAGCACGCACTGCCTGCACGCGAGCAGCGCGCAGCAAACGCACAGCCTGCGGGCAGTTGCAGCAGATTGGGTGTCATGCCGGGAATCTGCTTGAGCCGTTGACCGCGTTGGTTGTTGCTTGGCAAGCTGCTGATCAAACCGGCGGTGTAGGGATGCAGCGGATGGTCGAGCACGTCATCCACCTTGCCATGTTCGACGATACGGCCCGCGTACATCACGGCCACTTCATCGGCCAGACCGGCGACGACCGACAGGTCGTGCGTGATCCAGATGAGTGAGGTGCCGTGCTGGCGCGCGAGCTTTTGCACTTCCGAAAGAATCTGCGCCTGAATCGTCACGTCGAGCGCTGTAGTCGGCTCGTCCGCGATGATCAGATCGGGGCGGTGCAGCATCGCGATCGCAATCGCCACACGCTGGCGCATGCCACCGGAGAGCTGGTGCGGATAGGCCTGCAGGCGTTCTTCGGGACTGGGAATGCCCATCATGCCCAGCGTCTCGCGCGAGCGTTCGCGGGCTTCTGCCTTGCTGACCTTGCTGTGCGCCTGCACGGCTTCGATCATCTGCGTGTCGATGCGCAGTACCGGGTTCAGCGTCATCATCGGATCCTGAAAGATCATCGCGATGCGGTTGCCCTGCAGGCTGCGCAGCTCACGCGGCTTCATTCGGGTGAGGTCGCGGCCCTGAAAAAGAATCTCGCCACCGGCCACGCGGCCGGGTGCATCGACGAGACCCATGATGGAGAAACCGGTCACGGATTTGCCCGATCCCGATTCGCCGACGAGGCCCAGAATGCGGCCGCGTTCGATGCGGAACGACACATCGTTCACCGCTTTCAGAACGCCTGCGCGGGTGTCGAATTCGGTGCGCAGATGGCGCACTTCGAGGGTCGGCACCGAGGTGTTGGTCGTGCCGTTCATTTCACATTCCTGGGGTTGAGCACATCGCGCAGACGGTCGCCCACCAGGTTGATCGCAACGATGGTGACGAGCAGCGCAATGCCGGGGTAGAAGCTGATCCAGTACTCGCCCGAAAGCATGTACTGGTAGCCGTTGGAGATCAGCAGGCCGAGCGATGGCTCGGTGACCGGCACGCCCAGGCCGAGAAAGCTCAGCGTGGCTTCGAGTGTGATGGCGCGCGCGATCTGCAACGTGCCGATGACGATCAGCGGCGGCAGGCAGTTCGGCAGAATGTGCTTGACCATGATGCGCCAGTTCGGAATGCCCTGGCAGTGCGCGGCTTCGACGTATTCCTTGCGGCGTTCCACCAGCGCCTGACCGCGTGCGGTGCGCGCGTAGTAGGCCCATTCCAGAATCACCAGCGTCAGCACCACGTTGCCCACACCCTTGCCCAGCCACGCAAGAATCATCATGGCGACGAGGATGGAGGGGAAGGACAGAATCAGATCGACCAAGCGCATGATGAGCGCATCCGTCTTGCCGCCTGCATAGGCTGCGAGCAGGCCGAGCAGCGTGCCGATGACGCCCGCGATCAGCGCGGAGCCGACGCCCACGATCAGGCTGATGCGCAGGCCGTAGAGAATCGCGGAGTACAGATCGCGGCCTTGTCCATCGGTGCCGAGCACATAGCGGAAGGTGTCGAGACCGTTCATCGTGCCGGGCGTGAGGCGCGCGTCCATCACGTCGAGCTGCATCAGGTCATACGGGTTCTGCGGCGTGATCCACGGCGCGAGAATCGCGGCCAGAATCAGCAGCGCGGCAACGACGAGACCGAACACCGCAAGGCGCGATCCGAAGAAGTCGCGCACATGTTCGCGCCACGGCGATTCCTGTTTGGCAGGCGCTGTGGCTGTGTTGTTAGTGGTGGCCTGGCTCATGCTGCACCCTCCAGACGCACGCGTGGATCAAGCACCTTGTAGAGGATGTCCACGATGAGGTTGAGCGTGACGAACAGGCACACCACGACGACGAGATAGGAAACGATCACGGGGCGATCCAGCGCGTTGATGCTGTCCAGAATGAGCTTGCCTGCGCCGGGCCACGAGAAAATGCTTTCGGTGACGACGGCGAAGGCGATGGTCGAGCCGAGTTCGAGGCCGAGCACGGTGACCAGCGGAATCATGGTGTTGCGCAGCACATGCACACCGATCACGCGCAGCGGCGACAGGCCTTTGGCGTGCGCGAATTTCACGAAGTCGAGCGGCAGCACTTCACGCACGCCGGCGCGCGTCAGACGAATCACCAGCGAGATCTTGAACAGCGACAGATTGATGGCCGGCAGCAGCATGTGCTTCAAGCCGTTGGCGGTGAGAAACGACCATTGCGAGCCGAACACTTCCACCGTTTCGCCGCGACCGCTGGCGGGCAGCAAACCGAGCGAGACGCTGAAGGTCATGATCAGCATGAGACCGACCCAGAACGTGGGCAACGAAAAGCCCACGATGCTGCCGGCCATGATGGTCTTGGCAAACCAGCTGTCGGGATAGAGGCCTGCCAGCAGGCCCAGCGGAACGCCGAACAGCACGGCCAGCAGCAGCGCCGCCACGGCCAGCTCCAGCGTGGCGGGAAGGCGCTGCAGGATCAGCTCGATGGCGGGCACGTTGTAGACGAAACTGGTGCCCAGATTGCCGTGCAGCGCGCCGCTCAGGAACGAGAAATACTGACGCCACAGCGGTTGGTCCAGACCCAGCTCGGCGATGATGCGCGCGCGCTCGATCTGGTCCACGTCCTGACCGATCAGAATGTCCACCGGATTGCCGATGGCGTGCAGGCCGATGAAGACGATCACCGTCATCAGCAGCACCACGAGAATTGCCTGCGCCAGGCGACGCAGCAGCCAGCCGATCATGATGGCACTTCCTCTTGAACCGGTGGCTCGGCAGGCGTCCATTCGTCGCCGAAGACTTCGGGCTCTTCGAAGGTCTGCAGATTGCCGAAATGCCAGTCGATGTCTTCCGCATACAGCGTGCTGGCGATGCCTTGCGCAATGCGCTGCGCGCCCACGCTCACGGCCGGAATGTCGCCGGAGACCGTGCCGTGCGAAAGCGCAGCAGGGTACGAGAACACATGCACGCGCGAGAGGCCGGGGCAGGTGCCGGGCGTCTTTTCCTGCAGCTCGAACGAGGGGCCGAGGTCGGGCGAATCGGCCAGTTCCTGATCGTCCTCGCCCACGGGATGCTCGAAGCGGTCCTTCCACGAACGCGCGAACGGAGCGATCGCGGCGAACTCGGAACGCTGGCTCCAGTCGATGCGAAAGCCGGTCGAGAAGATCAGAAAGTCGAACTTGAACACGCCCTTGTTGGTGGTGACGCGGATTTCGTCGCGAGTCCCATCGTTGACGTATTCCAGATCGAGCATCTGCGTGCCCAGATTGAAGCGCGCGTTTTCATGGCGCGACACGCGCAGCGTGCTGCCGCGTGGTGGCGGCACCTGCTGCACGTTGATGTAGTGGCGGATCTTCCATTTCCACTCGTCGGCCAGACGCTCGTGGCCGTAAGTCAGGCCGGGGCTGCCTGCACCCTTGCCTTTGTTGACGCGCGGAATGTCGGCGCGGCGGATCAGCAGATCGACGCTGGCTGCGCCGCTCTCCAGCGCAGTGGCGGCGCTGTCCATGGCCGATGCACCCGCACCCACCACGCCCACGCGCTTGCCCTTGAGCGTGCCGTAGTCCATCTCGTCGGAAGAATGCGCCCACACATTGCGCGGCAGCTTGTCGGACATCGGCGGCACCCATGCGCCGCCCAGACCATCGCGGCCAGTGGCCAGCACCACGTGGCGGGCCAGCACGGTGCGCGGGCCGTTCGGCGTCTGCATGTCGAGTTGCACCACGCCGTCGGCACCGCGCGGGTGCACGGCCAGCACGCGGTGTTCGTTGTTCACTTCCAGATCCAGCACCTTGCGATACCAGCGCAGATAGTCCATCCATTGCAGGCGCGGAATCTTGTCGAGCGCGTCCCATTCCTCGATGCCGAACTGCGATTCGAACCACGCGCGGAAGGTGAGTGACGGCTTGCCGAGTGCGGGGCCGGTCAGCGTCTTGGGCGAGCGCAGGGTTTCCATGCGCGCGGTCGTGGCCCAGGGGCCTTCAAAGCCTGCGGGCGAGCGGTCGAAGATCGGGGCATTCACGCCCAGAAAACGCAGCGCGGCCGATGCGGCCATGCCGCCCATGCCCGCGCCGATGACGGCGACCGGCAGCACTTCTTCGCCGTTCATTTCGGTGGTCGGCAGCCAGTTCTTGGCGGGCAGATCGAGCCAGGCCAGATCCTGGCGCACGCGGGCTTCAAGCGCTTCCAGCCCTTGTGGCGGAGGTGCTGTTCTGGTGGTTGTGGGGGTCATTGAGGATTCTCTTCTTCTTGTTCGGGAAATGGATGCGCGGCCGCAGGCGTGGGCGGCACGGCGTGCTGCAGCAGCAGCTCGGCATGCTTGCTTGCGTCGTGCAGCACAAAGCCGGGCAGCAGCGCGCGCGCGGCCTCGGTCAGCGCGTTGCACAGCGCATCCATGGCGGGAGTGAACGGCGTGGTCTGCTGCGAGACCATGCCGAACAGAAACGGAATATGCGTGTCGAGCGCACGCACGGCGATGCCCTGCAGCGGCAGGCCCAGCGCGGTCACAGGTTCGAGCACCGACACGCCCAGCCCGGCGCGCACAGCGGCCATGGCGTTGACGCTGGAATTGGTCTTGAGAAACTGCTGCGCGGCGGCCTGTTCCGGCGTGGATGCAGCAGCGAACGCGTCGTCCAACCGACCGAGCAGACGGTACGGATTCGCCATGGTGATCAGGCGGCGCTGGGCCAGTTCGGCCAGCGGCACGACGTCGAGTCTGGCGAGCGGATCGTTCTCGGGCAGCACGGCCACGCAGGGCGCTTCGGCAATCCAGTGCACCTGCAGGCCGCGATGGTCGAGCGGCAGGCTGGTGACGCCCAGTTGCGCGGAGCCGGTGAGCACGCCGTGTGCCACGCGCTCGGGCGAGGCGCTGCGCAGATGGATCTGCGACACGGTCGGTTGATGGCCCGACTTTTCCAGCAGCGCGAGCGCCGCCGGAATCAGTCCGGACGAAAGCGCCGAGGTCGCCAGCATGTGCAGCGGGCGCTTCAAACCATGCTCGATTTCCTTGGCGCGGCGGCGAATCTGCTGCAGGCTTTGCAGCGCATGCTCCACGTCCTCGAACAGCAAAAACGCTTGCTCGGTAGGCGATACGCGCGGGCCGTTGCGGCTGAACAGCGGATAGCCGATCTCGGCTTCCAGCTCCTGCACCAGTCGGGTCACGGCGGGCTGGGAACGGCCCAGCACACGTCCGGCCGCGGTGACGCTGCCCGTGGACATGACTGCGGCAAAGGCTTCCAGTTGTCGAAGTTCCATCGTGTTTTTGACTATGCTCAATGCAAATTCTGAATGACTCAGAATGTGATTCACAAATAATAAATACGCATAAGTAAAAACCCTTGAGGCATGAGCAAGGGTGTAGCAGCGCTCGGAATGGAAGTTGGCGCTTGCTGCACGATGTTGCATGCAGATGGCCTCTGAACGCGGCGACTTCCACGGCCGGGCCATCCGGGTGCACCAAGATTGACCGCCAAGTCCGTAGGGTGCTCAAGGTCTTGCCGGCTGCATTCGTGCCTCATGGCGATGTCCAAAGTCTTGGGTAACATCCCATGATGAGATCCAGTTCCGCCCGCGACATTCTTCTGGCCTACGCCATCGAAACCGCTGCACCGAACGACGCGCTGCCCAACGCCGCGCGGTGCGCGAGCATCACGCACGACACGCTGCACGCCATCGGCAACCCCAACACCAACACCACGGGCGGATCGGCCAGCCGCGAGCAGTTTCTGAACTTTGTGGAGCAGCGCGCACAGCGCATCATCGCGGCCAGCCAATTGCCCGAAGAAGTGCGTCAGGTCTGGAAACATGCACCCGGCATTGCGCGCTGGGTGCCGCTGGCCGTGCTGGTCGGCGCGCTGGTGGTCGGCTTTTGCATGCACCGCTTCACCGACCCGCATCGCGTCGATCTGCTCGCGCCTTCGCTGCTCGGCATCGTGCTGTGGAATCTGCTGGTCTATGTGTGGATGCTGGTGAGCTGGGTGCGCTCACTTTTGCGCTCCGGGCATGCGCAACCCATTGTTCTGCAGCCTGCCAATGCAGCGTCCACCGCGTCTTCAACTTCCGAGGCCGTGAGCGGCTGGCGTGGCAAGCTGCGCGCGCGCATGCCTGCGGCGGGTGGCGGACTGCGCAAGATGGCGCTGAGCTTCGAGCGCAACTGGTGGCAGGTCAGCAGCAAGGCACGGCATGCGCAGTGGCTGCTGTGGCTGAATCTGGGCGCGGCGATGATGGCCGTGGGTGCGCTCGCGTCGCTGTGGGCGACGGGGCTGACCAACGAGTATCAGGTGGGCTGGGAGAGCACGTTTTTGTCGGCTGCCAGCGTGCATCAACTGCTCAACAGCATCTTCGCTCCGGTGCAATGGCTGTTTGGCGCGTCACCATGGACGCTCACCGAGATCGAATCGCTGCGCGGCTGGGTAAGCAATTCGGCCACGCCGCCGCCCGCCGAGCGCATGGTCCATTTTTCCAAAGGGCAGCAATGGGTGATCGCGTACACGGCCCTGCTCGGCACCTTCGTGATCGCGCCACGGCTGCTGCTCGCGCTCTGGCAAGGCGCGCGTCTGTGGTGGCTCAACCGGCACGTGCAACTGCCGCTCGCGCAGCCGTATTTTCAGAGCCTACAGCGCGATTTCGGCGGCTTGGCCGTCACGCTGCATGTGCTGCCGTTCAGCTTCGACCTCACGCCCGAGCGCAAACAGACGCTCGAATCCTGGATCGCCACGCAATACGGCGCAGGCGCGCATCTGGTGATCGAGCCGACGCTGGCCTACGGCTCCAAGCTGCCATCCGCCGCATCGGTGGCGGGCAAGGGCGATGACGCGGCAGCCGTGCTGCTCATCAACATGGCCGCCACGCCCGAGGCTGAAATCCACGGCGAACTGCTGCAGACCGCCCGCGAACGCTGGGGCCAGAACGCCTCGATCTGGCTGTGGACGCAGGACTTTGCCGAGCGCAACACCGGCGCGCCCAAACGCGTGCAGGAGCGGCGCGAGCTGTGGGGGGAGTTTGTGCGTGGGGCGGGGTTGGGGGTGGTTTGGGTGCCGGATTGAATCTGGCACCTTGGCTCGATCAGGACCAAGGGTTGAGCAACTGCACGTCAAAGCGTGCGAAATCTTTTTCATCTCGCGTCACCATGATCATGCCGTGCGCCTTGGCGGTGGCCGCAATCAGGCTGTCGTGCAAGGGACGCGGATTGGGCACATGAAACGCAGCGCTGTTCAGTGCCACTTCCTCGTCCACCGGAAGAATGCGACCTGCAAACGTGGGGCGCACGTAGTCATTCATCCATGTACGCAGCATGTTCGCTTTGCGCGCGTCGCGCAGGGCCGCCAGCAGAATTCCCGACTCCAGTTCCTGCAAGGTGATGACACTGAGAAACAGGGCGCTGGCAGGCACGCTCTTGCTCCAATTGGCCACTCCAGGGTTGGCCTTGCCCGAACGGAACTTGCGAAACTCGGAAACGACGTTGGTATCAAGCAGATACATCGTCACAACTCGGCGATGCGTGCCACCTCCTTGGAGCGTTCGGGCTCGAACTCGATGTCCTCCATGCCGGGCATCGCCAGCATGTCCAGAATGCTGCGCCCATTGCTCATGAGGCGGTTGTACTTCTCGATGCTCATCAGCACATGCGCAGGCGCGCCCCGGTCGGTGATGTAGACCACGGTGTCGCCTTCAGCCATTTTCTTGGCCTCGCTGACGCGCTGATTGAATTCGCGGCTGGTGTAGGTCAGTTTGGACATGAGACCACCTCCTGACTGAAAATGTAGATACGTTTCTACATTTGCGCAAGTGTCGCTGACCCTTGTTGGTGATGTGTGCAATGTGTTCACTGGCATGCTCCTTTCGTGCGAAAGCGTGCATCGTGGTGCGTCATCCGGACGGTGTACAGGACATACGTCAGAACCACCTCACTCATTTCCACAACTGTCCAACCAGTTGTAAACCCCCGCCATTCCAAGCGATCATTCGCCATGCCCAGCACAAACACCTCTCCCGCCATCGCCACGGAAGCCAGCGCGGACAACCAGATCCAATGGTGCCTGCTCTCCCACACCAACATCGGCAAGACCACGCTCACGCGTACCTTGCTGGCCGATGATGTGGGCGAGATTCAGGATGCGGCGCATGTGACAAGCCAGTCGCAGCGTTATCTGCTGCAGGGCAACCCGCAGGGCGATCAGCTTTGGCTGTGGGACACACCGGGGTTTGGCGATTCGGTGCGACTGTACGAGCGGCTCAGGCAGCAGGGCAATCCGCTCGGCTGGTTTCTCTCCAACGTGTGGGACCGCTGGCGCGACAAGCCGTTCTACATGAGCCAGCGGGCGCTGGTGGCTGCGCGCGATCATGCGGATGTGATGCTGTACTTGGTGAACGCGGCGGAAGATCCGGCCGATGCGGGCTACTGGGAGGCCGAGATGCGCATCCTGCAGTGGATGAGCAAGCCGGTGATCATTCTGCTCAACCAGATCGGCAGCGACACCACGCCCGAGCAGACCGCAGCCGACCTGCAGCGTTGGCGCACGGCGGTGCAGCCGTTCAGCGGCATCGTGCATGACGTGCTGGTGCTCGATGCGTTCACGCGCAGTTGGTGGCATGAACGCAAGATGCTGCACAGCATTGCGCCGCTGCTTCCCGCTGAAAAGTTGCCCGCCTACGAGCGTCTGTTGGCCGAGCGCGAGCAGCGCCAGCGTGCGCGCGAGGAGTCCAGCATTCAGGTGCTGGCCGCGCAACTGGTGCAGTCGGCGCTGGTGCAGGAAACCCTTGCGCCGGGCCAGACCAAGCTGTGGGACAAGGCCGTCAGCACCATCAGCAAGCTGTCGCAGAAGCTCGCCAGCAAGTCAGCGCCTGATGACGTGCCTGCTGAAGCGCGCGATGCGATGAAGCGTCTGCTCGCGACGCTGCAGAAGATCGACGTGAGCGCCACGCAGCAACTGCTGCAGTTGCATCAGCTCGATGGCGATGCGGCCAGCCAGATTCAGCAGCAGCTCAAGACCGATCTGCAGATCAGCACGCCGCACGATCCCAAGTCCGCGAGCCTGTGGGGCGCGGTCACGGCGGGCGCGGCCACGGGCGTGGGTGCGGATTTGATGGCGGGCGGCATGACGCTCGGTACAGGCGCGATTCTGGGTGCGCTGGTCGGTGCCGTCACGTTCGCCGGTGCGGCCTGGGGCGCCAACAAGATGTCCGATCAGGAGTCGCAGCGCTTTCGGCTGTCGGAGGACTACCTCACCGCGCTGGCGTCACAGGCGCTGCTCAAGTACGTGGTGATCTCGCACTTCGGTCGCGGTCGTGGCCGCTACACCGCGCCGTCCGCGCCGCAGCAATGGAGCGCTGCAGTGCAGGCGGCCATGGAGCAGCACAGCGCGGACTGGCAAGCCTTCTGGACGAATCTGCGTGCATTGCCTGTGGATGCGTTCACGGACGAAGCACCGGCATTGCAGGCCGAGCGGCAAGCGGCTGCGTTGCTGCTGCAGCGCACTTTGCAGCAGGCGCTGCAGAAGCTCTATCCGGCACTTGCGGATTGATGGAGCCTGTTCAGCGTGTCGGGCGCAGCAATTCTTCGATCACCGGCTCCAGATCCTGGAAACCACCCGGTGAATCGAACTTCTCGCCGTTGATGTAGAACGCGGGCGTGCCGTTCACGCCGCTGCGGTTGCCGCTTTCGATGTCGGCGCGGATGTGGTCTTCGAATTCGTCGTTCTGCAGTGCGCTCTGCAAGTCCTTTTCGGACAGGCCGAGCGACTTCACCAGTTCCGAATACATGGGCCCGCCCAGTTCGCGCTGTTTTTCGTAGAGCGCGTCATGCGCTTCCCAGAACTTGCCGTGCTTGGCGGCAAACTCGGCCACCACGGCGGCGTTCTGCGCCTGCGGGTGCATGGACAGCGGGAAGTTGCGGAACACAAAGCACACCTCTTTGCCGAAGCGCTTCTGGATGTTCTTGACGATGGAGTACGCCGCGCCGCAATACGGGCACTGGTAGTCGCCGTACTCGACCAGCACGATGGGTGCGTTCGTGTCGCCGCTGATGTGGTCGCGGCTGCTCACGGCGGGGTGAAGATCGGACATGGGTGAAGCTCCTGATGGTCGTTGGTGACGAGGGATGTTGGATATCCTCGTTGATACGATAGAGCGATTGCGTGACGCCCGTGTCAGCCGATGCCTTGACTACACACTGTTGCGCGCGGCCACGCCTGAAAATTCTTTGGAATGGAGACGCTGCATGTTGGGTGACGTGATCGGTCAATTCATCTCTGAGGTGCTGTTGCTCGGTCTGGGCAAGGCCGTGGCTGCCATTTTTCTGCCGGCCTATGGCTGGGAGGACCTGCACCGGATGCGGACCCAGTCGAAGGCTGCGAAAGCAGGTTTCAGCTACGAGCGCAATGGCAAGCGATACCTCTATCTCGAGTCACTGCAGCTGTTGGGGCTGGTTGCTTTGCTGGTGTTTGGTTTGCTGATTTTTGTGGGCGTGTACTGCTTGCCCTGATTGTCACACGGGCGGCGATGCATCCACCCATTTCCCCTGCTCGATGCCCTCCAGCGAGTACGGCCCGATGGCCGAGCGTATGAGGCGCAGCGTGGGGTGGCCGATGGCGGCCGTCATGCGGCGCACCTGGCGGTTGCGGCCTTCGCGGATGATGAGTTCGATCCAGCAGTCGGGGATGTTCTGGCGCACGCGGATCGGTGGATCGCGCGGTACCAGCCACGCGGGTGCGTCGATGCAGCGCGCCTGTGCGGGCAGGGTGGGGCCGTCGTTGAGCTGCACGCCGTCGCGCAGGCGCTGCAGGGATTCTTCGCTGGGAAGGCCTTCCACCTGAATCAGGTAGGTCTTCTCCATCTTGAACTTCGGGCTGGAGATGTGTGCCTGCAACTGGCCATCGTTGGTCAGCAGCAGCAGGCCTTCGCTGTCGGCGTCGAGGCGACCTGCGACGTAGACGTTCGGCACGTCGATGAAATCCTTGAGCCCGCGCCAGCGGCCCTCGGCTGTGAACTGGCTGAGCACGCCGTAGGGCTTGTGAAAGCACAGCAGGCGCGTGGGTTCGTTGTCCTTTTCGCGGGGCTCGCGTTGCAGTCGGCTGCTGCGCTCGCGCAACTCCGGTTTGCGAAACGTGGATTTGCCGGGGGCGGGTTTGTGCAGCGTGGGTTTGCGAGGTGCGTTCATTGTGCGTTCATGGGGCTCACGAGATCAGATAGCCGCCATCCACGCTGAGCACGGTGCCGGTGATGTAGCTGGCCAGAGACGAGCCGAGAAACGCGATCGGCCCAGCGAGTTCCGCCGGATCGCCGTAGCGCTTGAGGGGCACGCGGCGCATGATGTATTCCACATGCTTGGGGTCCTTGCGCGTCGATTCGGTCATGGCGGTGAGCATCACGCCGGGCGACACCGCATTCACGCGGATGCCCTGCGGCGCGAGTTCTAGCGCCATCACCTTGGTGAGCATTTCCACCGCAGCCTTCGATGTCGAATACGCAATCGAGCCCGCTGCTGCGCGCGAAGCGGCGATCGAGCCCATGTTCACCACGCTGCCGCTGGTGGAGGCCAGCAGCGCCTGAAACGCGTGAATCATGTTGCGCGTGCCGCCCAGATTGATGTCCAGCGTGCGCTGCCATTCCTCGTCGCGGTCGTCGCTGTCGAACGCATGCCTTGGGCGTACGCCCGCGTTGTTCACCAGCAGCAGCTTGTGGCCTGGCGCAATCTCCTGGGCAAGCAGCTCGGCCATCTGCTGGCAGGCGGCTTGGTCGGTCACATCCAGCTGCACACCGCGCGCCTTGCCATCGCGTTCGAGGATCAGCGCGGCGGTTTCGGCGGCAGCGTCGGCGTTCACGTCGCTGGCGAACACCAGCGCGCCCATGCCAGCAATGCCGAGCGCCACCGCCTTGCCAATGCCCTGGCCGGCGCCGGTGATGAATACGGTGTGGTCTTTGAGCAGGTCCATGGCGGTTGGGTGAGGTAGATGCGTTGGCAAGGTCCGGATTATGGATTGCCAAGGCCAGTCAGTGGGCCTTCGCTAGCTTTTGGCGGCTTGTTGCGCTGCGGTTGTGCTCCACTGGAACATGGCGGGCCCATTGAGAATGGTGCGAACGAGCTCCGTTTGCCGACGCACACCGACCTTGCTGGTGATCGCTTTCAGCTGCACGCGCACGGTGTGGATGGATGTGCCGCGTTCATCGGCAAATTCCTTGACGCTCAGTCCGTTGACCAGCGCTTGCGCCAGCAGCGATTCGGCCACGGTGAGGCCATAGGTCAGGCGAAGCACCGCATCGAGTTCGTGCAGCACGGTGGCAGGGTTGCTGATGAAAACAGCACCTGCGGCCTGTGTTCCGAAGGGCTCGGACTGCTGTGGCAGAGGACTGATGAGCAAATGCAGGTCGTGTCTCAGACCGGGTAGGCGCATGCCATGCCCTGCCTGTATCGGCAGTCCTCTTCCGGTGGAAACGACTTTGCGCATGCTGGCCTGCAGGCGCAGATCGTCCGAATGCCGGGTGGCATGCAACTCCTGCTCACCCAGAAAGCTATTGCCGATTCTCAGAATCGCAGATTCCTGGGCCAGAGCATGCGCGCGGGTGTTGGCATGCAGCACGTGGGCCTTGGAGTCGAGCAGCACGATGCCCAGCGGCAGGCGGTCGAGCAGTCCGATGGACGCCTGCGCCAGCGCTTCGGCCCGGTGCAGTCTGCGATGCAGGGCAAAGGCGGTCTGCAGATGCGGCATCAGCGTGCGCAGTTGCTGCTCTTCCTGCGGGTTGTACGGACCGTGGGCCTTGGCTCGCAGGGCGGTGAGGTTGAAGGAGCGGCGATTGCGCTTTTCGACCACTGCGGCAAATGAATAGAACAGATCCTGCGGGCGCAACCAGTCGCCAAACCATTCGGTGGCGGGCAATTTGCTGTCGGGACTCAACCGGCTTGAATTGACGATCTGGCCTTCGTGGTGCAGATGTTCGTTCTCAAGCCAGACGTTGTGATGGCAGAAATGCCGTGTGTAGCCGTCCGTATAAAAAACGTCGAGCCCCACTGTGCACGCGATGGAGGTCGGCCCGTTGGACAGATCGGCCGAGTTGTCGCTGAAATCGTGCGCCCACATCAGGGCCTGCTCGGAGTGGAAGACGGTGGCAAATCGCGCCAGAAAATCGGGCCATTTTTCTGGTGCGATGGATGCCTCATAGATGGCTCCAATCAGTGGCACCATGCCATGTTCTTCAATCTGCTGCATCTCTCGAGGCTCCTTTCAGACCTGAAGCCATCGACCGAATGGCATGTTGGATGTACGGGCAAGTGTAATCAAGTGTATTTATTTACCCCATTTGGGTGATGGGGCGAAAGGGCAAGGTTAGGTATAACCGGGTCGATTTGTTCGAGCCGCACACGCGACATGGGCGTGCATGGTGCTCGAAGGGATTTTGAAAGAGAGGATTGCCTGTGAAGTGGACAGCGACTGCGGTCTGGCGTGCCCAGCCATTCTGGAGTGCGAGCAGATTGCGATGGTGCGTGATGGCGCTGCTGGCCTGGTGCAGCATGGGCATGGATGCCGTGCGTGCTGCGGAGACCCCGGTGGTTGTCGTGGGCAGGACGCAAGCCTGTTTTTCGCGTGACTACGCATTGGAGCTGGCCGCGATTGCCGCCGAAAACAATGCGAACGAGGCCTGCACCGCCATGGGCTCGGGTTGGCGGTTGGGCGAACTGCGCATTCCCGGTTATCAACAATGCAAGCAGTGTGGAACGTCCGGCGAATATCGCTGCGAGATCACCCAGGTCAGCTATTCCTGCATTTCCAGGGATGGTGCGGCAGCCAAGCCGGAAAAAGAGGAGAAACCGCCGAAAGACGCCAAGTCCGGCAAGGCTGAAAAGTTGGACAAAACGGACCCGAATCGAAGGGGGAAGGGGTCGTCGGCAGGCACGGAGTCAGCCAGCCCCGGCTCAGCGGCGCTGGAGGGACTGTACAAGCCACCATCCGGCGAGGAGAAAGGCGCGGCTGCAGCGCGCAATCCCCTCGAGCAGTTCGAGGTGCAGAGGGCTGAAATGCTCAAGCAACCCATCCGCATCACGTCGCCGCAGCCGCGCCAGCAGGTCATGGCGCGCGTGGTGGATGTGGTGGGCAACACGCAAGGCGTTTTGCGCAACGTCGAATTGACGGTGCATTTCAATGGAACACAACAGCGAATCACCAGTGATGCGAGCGGAAAATTTCAAGTCCGGCTCGTCACGGCGGCCGGGCCGAACACAGTGAAGGTGTGCCATGCGCAGGCGTGCAGTGAAGTCTCCATCGACGCCAGGATTCAGCCGCAGGCGCTGATGGCCACGCTCACATGGCAGGGGCGCGCAGACCTCGACCTGCATGTACTGACGCCCTCCGGTGCTCACTGCATGCACAGCCGCCGGAGCATCGCCAACGAGTGCTCTCTGGATATCGACGATGTTCGCGGCGTGAACCCGGAAAACATCTCCATTCCGCCCACATCGCCCAAGGGCAACTACCGTTTCAGCGTCGTCAACTACAGCGGCCAGCCCGACATTCCCGGCGTACTCACGGTCTACAAGGATGAGCGCTTGGTGGAGACGCGGCGATTCGTCACGGCGGGTGGGCAGAAATCCACCGCTCTGGAAATCAGTATCGGCAATGAGTGAAGTTCAAACGGAGAACGAAATGCGTCAAAGATTTGTGGCAGGGATGATCGCGCTGTGCCTTTTGCAGACTGCGCAGGCGCAGAGCCCGCTTCCGCCCAAGATGGAGGCAGAACGCCAGATGATGGCGGCCAGTCAGTCGATGCGCGATGGGGACTGGAAAGAAGCCGTTCGGGCCTTCGAAGCCGTGGAAGCGACCGGCTACGGCCCTTTGCCCGAGGTGTTCGGCTTTTCCTTTGGCAATGCGCTGGGAGAAGCGGGCGAGCATGAACGTGCGAAGGAGCGTCTGCTCAGCTACCTCAGTACCTATGGCGAGCAGGGCAAGTACTACACGCAGGCCATGGAGCAACTCAATGCCATCGAGAAGCGGCAGCGCGATGCGACCAAAGAGGTGGAGCGAAAGGCGGCTGCCGAGGAGCAACTTCGCAAGGAGAAGGAGGCTCAGGAGCGCCTATGGGAGAAAGTGTATTTTCGCCACTGGATCATGGATGTGGCCGGACGCGGATCGTGTCAGAAGACTCGGAGCATGGTCGAGGACTACGTGCAAAGGTCCGCGTATCGCAACTTTTCCTGCTCTTGCAACACCGCGCGTGTCAGACACCCCGCCTGGCGGGACCACTCGGAGGACGTGTGCAAGGGCAGCTTCGAGTTCAATGCACAACTCGATGCGAATGGCCAAGTGAATGCCTCCGGCGGAGAAGCCAACAAGTGGGGTTTCAAGATGCAGAAGGGCACCTCGTTCGACTACTGAATGCCAGTAGATCCGCCTGCTGCGTGTGCCGGATACACCTCCCGCACGCACTCCAGCCAGGCCCGCGCCGCGCGTGACATGTAGCCGCGTCGCCACATGACCACCACGTCCCAGCCGAGCGCCGGCTCGATCAGCGGGCGGCTGGCGACGTTGGCGGGGTCGTAGCGGGCGATGACGTGCTCGAACATCACGGCGATGCCGACGTCCTGCGCGACGAGGTCGCCGATGAAGTCCCAGTAGCGCGATTGCAGGCGGATCTGAGGCGTGAAGCCTGCGGCCTCGCAGTGGTCGAGCACGGCCTGATGCAGTGCGAAGCCCGAGGCGTAGAGCACGAACGGCAGGTCCTTGAGGTCGCGCCAGCGCACGGGCATGTTCGCGTCCTGCACGCGGTGCGCGGCCATGGCCACGCGGGTGGTCTGGCGCGCGATGGTCATGGTTTCGAGTTCGGGGTCGGGCTGGGTGATGAGGCCCAGCGTCATGTCGAGCTTGCCGTCGAGCAGCGCCTGTCGCTGGGCGCGTGCGCCTTGCTCGTCCACCTGCAGCGTCACGCCCGGATGGCGCTTCTGGAACAGCGCGATGACCGGCGCCATGTAGTGCCCCGCCGTCGGCATGATGCCCACGGTGAGTTCGCCGCGCGCAATGCCGTCGACCTCGGCCACTTCCTGGCGCAGCAGCTTGGCTTCATCGAGCAGCACGAGGCCGCGTTCGTAGACCACCTTGCCCGCGTCCGTCAGCCGCACCGCGCGGCCTTCGCGCTGCAGCAGCGGGCCGCCCAGCTCGTCCTCCAGTGCTTTGACCATCTTGCTGATCGTGGGTTGGGTGACGTGCAGCACGTTGGCAGCACGGGTGAATCCGTTTTGTCGGACGACCTCGACGAAGTAGCGCAGGGCTCGCAAGTCCATGATTTTGCTTTTCTATTCTTGAAGTATTCTGAAATGGAATCGAAAAAATAAGAATAATTCATTTTACGAATGTAGGTGAAAACCCTAGACTTCGTTCCATGTCATTCAAATCTTCCGTCGCCATGGATCGAGCCCCCGTGCTGCTCGGCGCCTTCAAGCAGGGCCTCAAAGTGGTCGTGCAGGTGGTTTTGCTCTGCAGCATCTGGGTTGCCATGGATGTGGCGCGTCGGCATTTCGGCTGGAGCATGCCGGCCGGGATGATCGGTTTTGCGCTGCTGGCCGTGGGGCTGTTCACGGGGCTGGTGAAGGTGCAGTGGCTCAAGGGCGGCACCAACTGGCTGCTCGCCGAGATGTTGCTGTTCTTCGTGCCCGCCATGCTGGTGGTGACCGAATACGGCGATCTGGTGCGCCATCAGGGCCTGCGCATTCTGGCCGTGATCATCGCCAGCACCGCCTGCGTGATGGTGGTGACGGCGCTGGCCGTGGACCGCGTCTACCGCTTCGAGCTGTGGCTGGCGCATCGTCGCCTCTGCCGTTCGTCGCACAAGGAGTGAGTCGTCATGATCTCCAATGAAATGATCGGCGTGCTTTCGCTGCTCGCCACCCTCGGTTGCTACTGGGCCAACAAGCGCCTGTATCGCAGCCATCCACATCCGCTGTTCATGCCCATCGTGGCCACCCCCATCGTGCTGATCGCGCTGGCGCTGGCCACGCATGTGAGCTACCCGCAATACATCGCGCAGACGCACTGGCTGGTGTGGCTGCTGGGCCCCACCACCGTGGCGTTCGCGCTGCCGCTGTATGAAAACCGCGTGATGATGAAGAAGCACTGGATGTCGATCGCCACTGGCGTGGTGGTCGCGAGCGTCGTGTCCATCGGCACCACCGTGATGTTCGCGCAATGGTTTGGCCTGTCCGAAGAACTGCAGAAGGGCCTGGCCGTGCGCTCGATCACCACCCCGTTCGCCATCGAGGCCGAACGCGTGCTTGGTGGCTCCACCGATCTGGCCGCGCTGTTCGTGCTGCTGACCGGCGTGAGCGGCATGCTCATGGGCGAGACCATTTTGCGTCTGCTGCCGCGCGTGCGCAGCAAGCTCGCCACGGGGTCGATCTTCGGCGGCGCAGCGCACGGCGCGGGTGTTGCGAAGGCCCGCCAGTTCGGTGAGTCGCAGGCCGTGGTGGCCTCGCTCGTGATGATGATTGCCGGTGCGGTGAACGTGCTGGCAGCGCCCTGGGTGCGCACGCTGCTGTTCTGAGCACGCCTTGGGGCATCAAACGGAAATGGGTTGCGGGCGCTCCAGCGTGACCTCGACGGCGACCGCCGTTCCGCAAGCGCCTGACTCCACCTTCAGCTTGCCTGCGATGCGTGCGGCCCGCGCCGTCATGCTGCGCATGCCGACGTTCAGACTGGTCTGCTGCACGGTCTGCACATCAAAGCCGATGCCGTTGTCCTCCACCCGCACGATGAAGCGCGCGGGCGATGGCTGCTCGCAGCTCACCCGCACCTTGGTGGCGCGGCTGTGCTTGATGACGTTGGTGAGCGCCTCTTCGGCCAGCCGAATGAGATTCAGGCTTTGCAGCGCGTTGGGTCGCAACTGCTCGTCCTGCCAGTGCTCTGCGATGTTCCATTCGCTTTCCACATCCAGCTCATCGAGGATGCGCGTGAAGCGGTGGCGCAGCGGCGCGGCCCATTGCACGGGTGAATCGGGCACTGCGGCTGTGGAGCTGGTACTGTAGTCGATCATCTGGCGCAGATCATCGCGCAGCGTCTTGAGCAGAGAGAGCACGCGCTGGTTGGGCAGTGGCGCGTCGGCCTGTTCGACCAGCGCCATGCCGCGCACCAGACTCGCGCCGAGGCCATCGTGCAGTTCGTGCGCGATGCGGATGCGCTCCTGCAGCTTGGTGTTGTGCAGGGACTGTTGGTGCTCGCGCTCATGGGCAATGGCCAGCTCGGCGCGCGCGTTGGCAATGCCGTCGGCCAGCGCGTGGTTGAAGCGCTCGACGCTGCGCATCTCCTGCACCAGTTGCGAGCCGAGCACCAGCATGATGAGCGCGATGATCAGCGGCCCGCTCATCGCCGCCCAGTTGCGCGCCACCTCCCAGAAGCCGAGCATGCCGCTCAGATCGTGCAGCGCCACCACCACGAACACCAGCCAGACCAGCGCCAGCAGCATGTCGCGGCGTCTGCGCGGCCGCTCGCGTGGGCCGTGCCAGACATGCCACTGGAATTGCAGCGCGTTGAGCAGAAACACCGCCATCGCCACCTGCCAGACCATGCCCCACCAGGCACCGGCGACGGCCTTGGGCGCCAGCAGCGACGCCAGCGAACCGATGCCCGCCAGCGCCCACAGCGCGCGTTCGATCCATGCCATGCGCTGCCCGCCGTAGCGGAAGGTGAACAGGCACGCGCCCAGCACGTAGACGATCAGCGCCACCATCGAGGCCCGCGAGCGCATCATCGAATCGGCAAACGGCCAGGGCGATTCGGCCAGATAGGTGGTGAGGTAGGCCAGCCAGGCCAGCGACATCAGCGCAAACCAGCCATAGGCGGGCTCCTTGCGGCGCAGCAGCCAGACCAGCGTGAACAGCACGCCCGCCATGCCGCACAGCACGGCGTTGATGAAATAGATGGTGCGCTGGTGCCATTGCGCATGCTCGAACTGCGCACGCACCGTGGCCTCGTCAGCGAGCCGCAGCGCGCTCACACCCGACCAGATGCCCGACACCGCGACGGCGCGAATCCACACCGAATTCACCCCCGCGTGCAGCGAGGTCGCCGGCAGCACCCACCAACGCGGAATATTCCAGCTGCGCGACAGCGGCTCGACCAGCGACTTGTCGCGCCACAACAGATCGTCGTTGAGGTAGACCGCGCCCGCCACGCTGATGCCGTCGATGCCCAGCGCCACAGGCACCGTGCAGGCAGACGCGTCGAAGTCCACGCGATACCAGCCCGATCCGTCGTAGCCCGGCCAGTGCCGGTTCATCGCATCGGGCAGTTTGGTTTTGATCCAGCCTTCGGTGGGGCGGGCGCTGCCGTCGCCGGGAGCCTTGGCGACCTCGACATCCAGGATGCGTGGCGTGCAGGTTTCGTTCGCCAAAGCGGGCGCACACATCCCCGCCAGCATTAGCAGGCACAGGGTCAGCCAGCGGCGCAGCCAGCACGTCACCGCGTGGCTCCCGGGGCGTTCGGGCGGTCGTCGGCAGAGCGAGAAGTGAGGGATCGAGCGTTCAAAACAAGGCTTTGGCAAATGATGTCGCCGCCGATCCTAGGACAAGCCAAGCGGCTTGCATATCACTTAAACGGGTGATTTTGCGGCGGGATTGCCCCTATGCCTCCCGTTCGTCTTCAACCTTTCAGGCAATCGGCGCGAAATCCATTGAGCAAAGTACGTTGGTGCTTGCCGACTTCGCTGCCTTGCGCGGCAGAACGCTGCGCCCATTGGCTGGCCTCGCAAGGATCAGCGGCGATGGCTGGGCCGTAGAGGCTTGGCCCGCCGATCAGCACGCTGGCCAGCAGCTCCTGCGCGCGCATGTCGCCCGCGTGGCCCGCCTCGCGCAGCCACTGCAGCATGGCGGGGTAGTCGCGCTCCGTGCGCGCTTCGAGCGCCATCTGGTAGACCTGTTCCGGCGAGTGCTGCGCCTGATCGCCAAGGGTCGCCGCGTGCGCATCCCCCATGAGCGATGCGCCACGCGCCAGCGCGAGCACAACGCACAGGCCGAGCAGAATCAGATGCGATCCGGTGGGGTGGGTCGAGAGCTGGCTGGAGTGGCGGGCGTGGTTGGCATTTGGCATGGCGGCTTCCTTCATCGGTTGGCTAAGAACAGGCTTGCATTGAACCGCCGGGCCGCGCTTGGCACAATGCGGTTGTTTGCTGCGAGGCTTCGGTTCAACCGAAGGCTTGCGCGCCCGCTTTGCCACTGCACCGAAAGAGCCATCGCCATGCGTCTTGATCTGTCTGACCTTCGCCTGTTTCTCTGCGTGGTGGATGCCGGCAGCATCACCCAGGGCGCGGCGCGCGCGCATCTGGCACTCGCATCCGCGAGCGAGCGGCTGCGCAGCATCGAGGAAGACGCGGGCGTGCAACTGCTCGAACGCAGGCCGCGCGGCGTCGTCACCACCGAAGCGGGCGAGGCGCTTGCGCACCACGCAAGGCGCATCCTGCAGCAGCAGGAACTGCTCCGAAGCGAGCTCAGCGATTTCGCCAAAGGCTCGCGCGGCACGCTGGTGTTCTATGCCAGCACGGTGGCGTTGACCGAATACCTGCCGCGCCAGCTCGCACCGTGGCTGGCAACCAGACCGCGCCTGCGCGTCGATCTGAAGGAGCGCACCAGCTCGGAAATCGCCAGTGCCATTGCCTCGGGGCTGATCGAGGCGGGCATCGTCTCCGACGTGGTCAAGAAAAGCGAGTTCGACATCCACATCCAGCCGGTGGTCAAGGACCATCTGGTGTTGATCGCGCCGCTCTCACACCCATTGGTGACGGAGGGCCGCAAATCGGTGACCTTCAACGAGCTGTTGAACGAGCAGTTCGTGGGCCTGACCAGCGGCAACGCGCTGCAGGACCACATCGCCGAGCACGCAAGGCGCGTGGGCCGCGACATCGCGCTGCGCATCCGCATGAAGACTTTCGAAGGCGTCTGCGAAATGGTCGCGCATGGCATCGGCGTGGGCATATTGCCGATAGGCGTCGCGCGGCGCTACAAACGCCAGCACCCCTGCCAGATCATTCCACTCACGGACGACTGGGCTCAGCGCCATCTGTGCCTGTGCTGGCGCGACTGGTCACAGCTCTCGCCGCCGATGCGCAGTCTGCTCACGCATCTGGGCGCAACGCCATGACAAGCAAGAAGCGAAGGACAACCCCCACCTCCCCGCATTGAAACAGCGGGTACAAGCAGCATCCGCTGCGCTGGAACTGGTAGCCACAACGGCGAGACGGGGCCTGAGACGAGGCGCTGCCAACGCAGACAGTACTCTCGTACGGCAAGGCGGCACAACGAAGGATCAGGCCCCGTCTCGCCGCCTCAGCACGATGGACTCATCGAAGCCGCAAGGCTTCGCAACAAGCCTCAAGAAACAGCTTACTTATCCGACCAAGGAGATTCGGCCCAGATGGTTTTGAAACCTTCGGTCTGCTTGTCCAGGCGCGCCTTCCAGGCATCCCCTTCGAGGTAGTCCATTTCGGTGAACTGATTGACCATCTGCTTTTGGAAATCCGGATCGTTGGCGATGTCGCGCAGCGCGGCGGTCAGCTTGGTCTTCACGTCGTCCGGAATGCCCTTGGGCGCGACCACGCCGCGTTCGGAGTTGAATACCAGATTCACGCCTTGCTCCTTGAAGCTCGGCACATCGGGTGCGAGCTTGGCGCGCTCGGGGCTGGCTTGGCCGAGGATGCGCACCTTCTCGCGGAACGGCATCACTTCGCCCAGATTCATGCCGCCGATCACCACCTGATCGCCCAGCACGGCGGTACGCAGCGGACCCGCGCCGTTGTAGGGAATGTGGTTGAACTTCACGCCCGTCAGGCGCTGGAACAGCACCATCGCGAGGTGGTCGTCCGTGCCCACGCCGGTGGAGCCGTAGGTGATCTCACCGGGACGCGTCTTGGCATCGGCGACCAGATCGTTCAGGTTCTTGTACTTGCTCGACGCCAGCACGCTGAACGCGCTCGGATCGCGAACCATGTTGGCGATGTAGCTGAAATCACCGGCCGAGAACTGGCCCTTGCCCAGACGTTCGATGGGCAGCGTGACGAGGCCCGGCATGTTGGTCATGCCCAGCGTGTAGCCGTCGGCCTTGGCCTTGGCCACGTAGGACAGGCCGATCTCGCCCGAAGCGCCCACCTTGTTGACCACGACGACGCGTGCGCCGGTCTTGGTGGTGAGGAATTGGGCCACCGTGCGGGCCGTGATGTCCGTTCCGCCGCCCGCCGCGAAGCCGACGATGAGTTCGATGGGCTTGTCGTTGGGCCAGGCTGCAAAAGAGCTGGTGGCTGCGCCGAAGGCAATTGCACCGACTGCCAGAGTCATCGCGCGGCGGGTGAAGTTCTTGAAGGAAGTGGACATGCGAGTCTCCTTTGTTTGATCGTTTGTTTGCTTGTACTTACGAAGCCTTGCGGCTTCGATGGGTCATTCGTGCAGAGGCGGCGATACAGGGCTTGATCCTTCGTTGCGCCTCCTTGCCGTACCGAAGTACTGTCTGCGTCGGCGACGCCTCGTCTCAAGCCCTGTCTCGCCGTTGGGGTGACGGTTCCAGGCGCTTGCCCACTGCGTGGGCCTGCTGTTGGGGAATCGAAGTCCTCAGCTTGGGTGTTGTTTGTTATGCCTTTTCTGTCGGAACCGTGGGGCAACCCCAGTCGGCCCAGAGCTTGGCTACGACTGCGTAGTCGTCACGCCCATAGCCTGCGGCGACGCCCATGTCGTAGACGCTGTGCGAGCCTTGGATCGCGAACAGGGGGACGTTCAGCGTTTGCGCCAGTTGCAGTGCGAGCACGGAGTCCTTGCGGGCGGCGTCGAGCGGCATGCCGCCTGCGTAGTCGCCCTTGACGATGCGGTCGGCGTAGCGGTAGGTCAGCGGGCGGTGCAGGCCCATTTGCGCGTCGGACAGCAGGGCGATCAGCTTTTGCGTGTCTACGCCCGAGGCGGTGGCCATGGCACCGGCTTCGGCCACGACGATCATCACGGCGTGCGCGACGGCGTTGTTGATCACCTTGGCTGCGGCACCCGCGCCGAGCGCGCCGAAATAGACCTGCTTGGTGGCGATTGCATCGAGCACGCCCTGGGCGCGTTCGATGGCCTTTTCGTCACCGCCGAGCGCCAGCGATGCGCTGCCCGCCACCATCTGGCCGACACCGGCCATGATGGATGCGTCCACCACATCTATGCCGAAAGGCGCGAGCACCTTCTGCTCGGCATGGATGTGCTCGGGGTTCACCGTGCTGGTCTCCAGCACCACGGCACCCTTGGGCAGTTGCGGCGCGATCTGCGCAAGCACGGCCAGCGAGATCGTGGGGTTGGGCAGGCACAGCACGACGATGCTGGTGTTCTTCAGATCCTCAGGCGAAGTGATCGCTACGCCGCCAAATTTTTCCTTGGCACGTGCCAGCGCCGCAGCGTCGAGGTCGAACACCTGCGTGGCGAACTTCGCTCCCACGCGCTCGGCCAACGGAAAACCCATGTTGCCAAGACCGTAGATGGCGACTGTTGGAGTGGTAGACATAAAAAACTCCGGAAAACAGCGCTGCCCAAAAAATCAGCAGCGCCAAAAAAATAAGAAAGAAGATGGGCGAAGCCCATGGAAATGAAGAAGACCGTTCAGGCTAGGCGCGTGGCCGCAGACAGTAGCAACGCTACGGCAAGGCCGCGCAACGACGCATCAACGGGATTCTTCATTTCCTGCCACGTCAAATCACTTCGCCACGGCCAACGGTTGGGAATGGAGTCCGAAATACATGGACTTCACTTGGGCGTAGAGCTTCATGCCGTCGATACCCTTTTCACGCCCGATGCCGCTGTTCTTGAAGCCACCGAACGGCGTGCTCGTCACCGACTGCTTGTAGGTGTTGATCCACACCGAACCCGCTTCGAGCGCGCGGCCGATGCGCCAGGCCTTCTTGAAGCTCTCGGTCCAGATGCCGCAGGCCAGGCCAAATGCCGTGCCGTTGGCTTGGGCGATCAGGTCGGCTTCGTCCTTGAACGGCAGCGCCACCAGCACCGGGCCGAAGGCTTCTTCCTGGCACGAGACAGCGTCGTAGCCGAGACCGTCGATCACGGTGGGAAGGTAGTACGCGCCCTTGTCGAATTCGCCGCCGGTCGGTGCTTCGCCGCCGCACAGAATGCGACCGCCTTCTTCGCGTGCGCGGTCCACAAAGCGGGCCACGCGTTCGCGGTGGTGGAACGAGGCGAGCGGGCCCATTTCCACGCCGTCCGCGTCAGGTGCGGCCACGCGGATGGTCTTGGCGCGGGCCACGACCTGCGCGAGCACTTCGTCGTAAATGCTGGCTTCGATGAACAGGCGCGAACCGGCCACGCAGGACTGGCCTGCCGAGCCGAAGATGCCCGCGACGACGGCAGCCACAGCGTGTTCACGATCCGCATCGGCAAACACCACGTGCGGTGACTTGCCGCCGAGTTCGAGCGCGGTAGGGATCAGCTTGTCGCCCGCAACACGCGCAATCGCGCGGCCCGACATGGTGCCGCCGGTGAACGAAACCATGCGCACGCCGGGATGGGCGACCAGCGCCGCGCCCACGTCCGCACCGCGACCTTGCACGACCTGCAGCAGATCGGCGGGCAGGCCCGCAGCCAGCGCGATGCGGGCCAGTTCAGGGCCGAGCAGCGGCGAATCTTCTGATGGCTTGAGCAGCACCGCGTTGCCAGCGGCCAGCGCGGGGGCGACCTTGGTCGCGTCGTTCATGATGGGCGAGTTCCATGGCGTGATGGCCGCAATCACCCCGAACGGCTCCAGCACCGTGAAAGAGACATAATCGCCACGCGACGGCGTCACGTCGGTTTCCAGCGTTTCGCACACGCCGGCGTAGTAGCGGAAGGTGCCGATGGCGGACTCCACCATGCCGCGGCATTCGCCCAGCGGCTTGCCGTTGTCGGCCATCTGCAGGCGCGCGAGCGATTCCTTTTCGGCCACGAGACCGTCGGCAATCTTGTTGAGCACGAGCGCGCGTTTGTGCGGCAGCAGCTCCTTCCAGCCCGAGTGGTGGAAGGCCTGCCAGGCGCGCTCGACGGCCGCGTCCAGTTCCTCGATGGAGGTGACGGGAACGCGGGCGATCTCTTCGCCGGTGGCGGGGTTGGTGCTGATGAGTTCGTTGATGCTGCTGGTGTTGGAGGCCATGACTGTCCTGGGAAATTCGTGAAAGCAGGCGCAGTCTAGAGACGGTTTTTCGGAAGTTCAACAAGCACGTTGTCGCCGTTTTTTGTGATGAAATTATTGATAAAAGTGTCGACCGAAAAACCGCCCGTGCAGCAGTCACTTGCGGCACTTCGACCTTTGAATCGGCATGGCCTTCAGGGCTTCATACCGCAACCGTGATCAAGTTCTTATGTCCCGCAACTCTTCGAAAAAAGACCTGGGTGTCTTCCCTCATGCCGAGCTGCCACCGCCCGTGGCCGCCGTGATCGAGGCCATCGAGACGGACATCATTCGCGGCATCATCCTGCCGAGCACGCGCCTGATCGAAGACCACCTGATGGAGGACTACGACGCCAAGCGCCATGTGGTGCGCGCGGCGCTGGTGGAGCTGCAGCGTCTGGGCGTGGTGGTCAAGCCGCCGCATGTGGGCGCGCGCATCCGGCGCTTCGACGCCGCGAGTCTGGAGGCGCTGTACCACTTCCGCTCGGTGCTGCATCGCGCGGCGGTGGAGGCCATGCCGCTGCCGGTGTCGCCCGAGCGCCTGCAGGCCGTGCGCGATGCGTCAGCCGCCCATGCCGAGGCCGCGCAATCGGGTGATCTGATCGCCATCCACCGTGCCAACATGGCGTTCCACCGCTTGTTTTTCGGGCTTTGCGACAACCCCTACATCGAAGAGTCGATCCGCCTGCATGACTGGCTGAGCTTTCCGGCGCGTGCCTATGCGATCACCGATCAGTCGGCGCTGTCGCGGGCCTGCGAGGAGCACGAGCAGATGGTCGACGCGATCGCGCGCTGCGACCGCGAAGCGCTCATGCAGCTCGCGCTCGGCCACATGCTGCAGGCGCGCCGGATCTACGAAGGCAAGTACCTGTCGCGCTGAACAGGTTCTTACTGCTCCATCTCCAACTGCATCACGATCATGTTGACCAGCGTATTCACCATCGGGCGGCCGGTCTCGATCACGTAGTGCGACGAGGCGCGATACAGCGGGTCGCGCACGGCGTAGAGATCGCGCAGGCGCTGCAGCGGATTGGCCACCTGCAGCAGCGGGCGGGTCTTGTCGTGGCGGATGCGCTTGAAGATTTCGTCGGGCGTGGCGCGCAGATACATCACGCTGCCGCCGCCTGAAAGCAGGTGGCTGCGGTTTTCCTCGCGCAGCACGGCACCGCCGCCGGTCGAGAGAATCATGTCGCCGGGCGCGGCGGTCAGTTCGGCCAGCAGTTGGGCCTCGCGGTCGCGAAAAGCTTCTTCGCCCTGTTCCTCGAAATACTGGCGGATGGTGGAGCCCAGCACTTCTTCCAGTCGCTGGTCCAGATCGATGAAGGGCACGTCCAGACGGCGCGCGAGCTGGCGTCCTACCGTGGATTTTCCGGAGCCGGGCATGCCGACCAACGAGCAGCGCTTGCGCATGATGAAAAAGGAATCCTGTCTTTGTCCGATGGCCCGAGTTTATCGGTCTTGTCGGCCTGCTCTGACATGTGAGGGAAAGCATCCACCGCACAATGGTCGGATGAGTTCTTCTTCTCTCACGCAGCGCGTCATCGATTGGGGCAAACATGTCATGGCGGTGGCCGATCCGCTGGTGCGCGCGGTGCGTCTGTGGCTCGACGCCGACGGTCTGCGCATGAGCGCCGCGATGTCGTTCTACGGCATGTTGAGCCTCGCGCCCCTACTGCTGGTGTTGGTGGGTGTGCTGAGCTGGTGGATCGACAAGTCGTATCTGGAGACCAATCTGCTGGAGCAGGTCAGCAGCGTGGTGGGCGAGCGCGGTGCGGAGGTGGTGCAGATGGCCTTGTCCAGCGCCCGCAATCCGTCGCAGGGCTGGTTTGCGTCCATCGCGGGTTTCGTGCTGCTGCTTTCGGGCGCGTCGGGCGTGTTCGTGGAGTTGCAAAGCTCGCTGCAGCGTCTGTGGAACAACGGCAAAGAGCCTGAAAAAACGGACAAGCCAGCGTGGTGGAACATCGCCTCGCTGCGCCTGCGCGGGCTGGCCTACATCATGGCGATCGGCTTTCTGCTGCTGATTTCGCTGGTGGTGTCCACGGCCATCAAAATGGTTGCGACCTGGGCGAGCGACTGGCTGCCCTTTGGCTCGGGCACGCTGCTGCAACTGGTCAACGAGCTGATTGCCTTTGGTGTGGCGATGGCGCTGTTTGTGGGGATGATGCGCATCGGCGGGCCGGCTGCACCGCGTCTGCGCTTTTTGTGGATCGGCGCGTTTGTGGGGGCGATCCTGTTCACCGGCGGCAAACAAGCGCTGGCTTACTACCTGTCCACGGCGGCCGTGGTGTCTGCCTATGGCGCTGCCGGTTCGCTGGTGGTGTTGCTGATGTGGATGTATTTTTCCGCCGCCGTGTTGCTTTTTGCCGCCAGCGTCGCGCGTGCGTTGCAGGAGGAAGACGACGAGAAAAAGCAGCTGGCAAGAAGTAACAGTGCAGCCAGTCCTCCTCTGAGCGAGGTGCGAACTTCGTAGTTTCCCTAGACACATTGCGGGAGAAAAGGCGTACACAGCTGCTTACTTCACTTACAGCACCTGCTGCCCAAAGTGTCACGAAGGACCGTTAACCTTTGCACCAATTGCTAATTGCCTATCAAAGGCTATATGCAAATAAAGTTTCTCAGGATTTTGTGTCTATGGATTTGAACTCGACTGCGCCAGTGGCGCCACCCATGCAAGCTGGCGTGTCCGCACGCTGGCTCTGGGTCGCCATCGCAGCGTTGGCGATGTGCATGGTCGCACTGGCGGGCGCGTGGATGATGATGCCGGGCTTTGGCGCGGCGCATGCAGCCGGTGCGCCCGAGCAGGCCAAGGAATCCAGCCGCCGCAATGTCGCCGCAGCGTTGGCCGCTCAGGCAGCGCAGGGCATTCAGGCGCCGGAACACATGGACAGCAACGGCCTCATCGGCAGCGGCGTCGCGCAGATGTCGTCCACCATGTCCGGCCTTGGCATCGCACCAGCGGGCAGCGCGCTCAAGCTGAGCACCAGATAATCCCAAAACGGGTCCCGATCATCCCCGCAAAATAAAAAGCGCCGCCAATCGGTATTGGCAGCGCTTTGAACAGACAAGAGACTCGCGAAGAGTCTCTTTTTGCTTGGGGAATTACTTTTCGACGAATGCGCGTTCGATCACGAAGTCGCCCGGCGTGGTGGTGTTGCCTTCCTTGAAACCGCGTTTTTCCAGCAGTTCCTTCAACTCGGACAGCATGGCGGGGCTGCCGCACAGCATCACGCGGTCGGTCTCGGGGTTCAGATCGGGCAGGCCGATGTTCTGCGGGAACTTGCCGTCGTTGATCTGCGTGGAGATGCGACCGTGGTTGCGGAACTCCTCACGGGTGACCGTGGGGTAGTAGACCAGCTTGTCCTTGATGATTTCGCCCAGCAGTTCGTGCTCGGGCAGTTCCTTCTCGAACAGGTCCTGATAGGCCAGTTCGTTGGCGTGACGCACGCCGTGCACCACCACCACCTTGTCGTACTGCTCGTACGTTTCGGGATCGCGCGCCACGGCCAGCCAGGGGGCCAGGCCCGTGCCGGTGCCGATCAGGTACAGGTTCTTGCCGGGCAAGAGGTAGTCGATCAGCAGCGTGCCCGTGGGCTTCTTGCCGACGATGATCTTGTCGCCCACCTGGATGTTCTGCAGCTTGGAGGTCAGTGGGCCGTCCGGCACCTTGATCGACAGGAACTCGAGGTGTTCCTCGTAGTTCGGGCTGGCGATGGAGTAGGCGCGCAGCAGATTCTTGCCGTCCACCTTCAGGCCGATCATGGTGAAATGGCCGTTGGAGAACCGCAGCGACGTGTCGCGGGTGGTGGTGAAGGAGAAAAGGCGGTCCGTCCAGTGGTGTACCGAGAGGACGGTTTCTTCGAGAAATGCACTCATGTTCGTTGGATAGCGAATAAACAGGGGCAGGAAAAAAACAATGCCTGCCGATAAAAACACGCTTGGAAACTGAGAGCTTGGGTAAAACTGGTTGCCTGGCTCTTGGCAGTGGCCTCGCGGACTACGAATTACTTATTTTCGGATAAATACTAACTTCCGGGTACATTGCATGGCCTTGTTTTGAGATCAATTAGTGATAAGGAGAATGACGATGACGGTAGTCAAAAGCTCGCAAAAATGGTCGAAATTGCGCCTCGCGCTCCCCGTGGCGGGCTATGTGCTGGCATCTCATTCCCTGGCCGCCGAGGTCATCAAGATCGGTGAAATCAACAGCTACAAGGCCCAGCCCGCCTTTCTGGAGCCCTACAAGAAGGGCATGGAACTGGCGGTGGAGCAGGTCAACAAGGCCGGCGGCATTGCGGGCAAGAAGCTGCAGCTCGTCATCCGCGACGACAGCGGCAACCCGGCGGACGCCGTGCGCGCGGCCGAGGAGCTGTACACCCGCGAGAAGATCGACGTGCTGACCGGCAGCTTTCTCTCGCACGTGGGTCTGGCGCTGACGGATTACTCCAAGCAGAAACAGCGCTTCTTCCTTGCGTCCGAGCCGCTGACCGACAAGATCGTCTGGGCGGAGGGCAACCCCTACACGTATCGCCTGCGCGCTTCGACCTACATGCAGGTCGCCATGCTGGTGCCCGAAGCGCTCAAGCTCAACAAGAAGCGCTGGGCGATTGTCTATCCCAGCTACGAATACGGACAATCTGCGGTCGCCACCTTCAAGAAGCTCATGAAGGAAAAGCAGCCGGACATCGAATTCGTGGCCGAGCAGGCACCTGCTCTGGGCAAGATCGATGCGGGCAGTGTGGTGCAGGCGCTTGCCGACTCCAAGCCGGATGCGATCTTCAACGTGCTTTTTGCAACCGATATGGGCAAGTTCGTGCGGGAAGGCAACACACGCGGCCTGTTCAAGGGCCGCGAAGTGGTCGGTCTGCTGACCGCCGAGCCGGAATATCTCGATCCGCTGAAAAAAGAGGCACCCGTGGGCTGGACCGTGACCGGCTACCCTTGGTACTCGATCAACACGCCCGAACACAAGGCGTTTCTCGCCGCCTATCAGGCCAAGTACAAGGACTACCCGCGTCTGGGCACCATCGTGGGCTACAACGCGATCCAGTCGATCGCGGCGGGTCTGCGCAAGACGGGTGGCAGTGCGGAGACTGCCAAGCTGGTGGAAGCCTTCAAGGGGCTGGAGGTGGACACGCCGTTTGGGCGGATCACTTATCGCGCGCAGGATCATCAGTCGACGATGGGGGCTTACATCGGGAAGACGGCTTATGACGCGAAGTTGGGGCGCGGCGTTTTGGTGAACTATCACTATGCGGATGGGAAGGATTACCAACCCTCCGATGAGGAAGTGAAGAAGTTGCGGCCTGCTGCTGCCAACTGATTGCGGCAGTTGGGTTTTCGCTTTTTTTCGTTGTCTGGTTTTTGCTTCGGTTGAGGGGTTGATTGCGGGTGCCGGGTGTTCGCCCCGGCGGGCGAGTAACTTTTTGCTTGCGCCAAAAAGTCACCAAAAAACGCTTTGAATACCTGCGGCAAAACTCTCTTCGCGCCGGAGGCGCTCCGTTCAGACAGCTTGCCGCAAGTCAGATTGGAAGAGGGGTGTTGCGGCACTTCGCTGCGCTCGTGCCGGTGATCTCGCGACTTCGCGAGATGTTTGGGCGGTCAGCTTTGTGCTTGGGTTTTCAGCAGGTCTCGGAGTTTGAACTTCTGGATTTTTCCGGAAGGGGTGGCTGGCATTTGTTCCAGAACGTGCAGCTTTTCGGGGATGTATTGGAGCGCCACGCGTTCCTTTGTCAGGAAGGCGCGCAGGTCTTCAAGTGTGAGCGTTGCGCCGTTGCGCGGGACGACGACTGCGCAGGCGCGTTCGCCCAGGCGTTCGTCGGCATAGGCGACGATGGCGGCGTGTTGGATGTCGGGGTGGCGGTAGAGCAGGGATTCGATTTCCACCACCGGAATGTTTTCGCCGCCGCGAATGATCACGTCTTTGCTGCGGCCGGTGATGCGGATGTAGCCTTGCTCGTCTTTGCGCGCGAGGTCGCCGGTGTCGAACCAGTCTTCGGCATCGGTAGCGTTGAGGTGCGGGCGTTTGAGGTAGCCGCCGAAGTTGGAGCAGGAGCGTAGCAGCAGCTTGCCCTCCTGACCTGCGGGGAGTGCAGTGCCGTCGATGTCGGCGATTTTGATTTCCACGCCGGGCAAGGGCTTGCCGTCCGTATGCACCGAGCGCTCATCGTCGTCTTCGGGTGTGGTGGTGGTCACCGCGCCGTTTTCCGTCATGCCCCAGGCCGAGATGATTTTGGCGCCCAGCGCGGCGCGCGCCTGTTCGACCAGTGGGCCGGGGATGGGCGCGCCTGCGCTCAGGAAGGTGCGCAGGCTGGGGATGCCGCCGCCCTCGGTCGCCACATGGCGCGAGAGGTCGGTGAGGAACGGGGTGGATGCCATGGTGAAAGTCACGCCCTGTTCGCGGATCAGGGTGGTGGCCCGGGCTGCGTCCCAGATGTCCTGCAGCACGGCGCGCGATTGCAGCAGGATGGGCATCATCAGGCCGTACATGAAGCCCGTCTGGTGCGCCATGGGCGAGGCCATGAGCACGACGTCGTCCTCGCCCAGATGCAGCCGCTCGGCATACGGAATGATGTTGGCCATGAGCGTGTTGGCGGTGTGCATCACGCCCTTGGACTCGCCGGTGGTGCCGGAGGTGTAGATGAGCTGGGTGACGTCGTCGGGCGTGGGGCGCGAGCGTGTGAGGATGTCGTGTGCGTCGGTCTCGTCCTCCCAGTGCGGGCCGCCGAGCAGGGCTTCGAAGCTGTTGCTGCCTTGGCCGTCGATGACCACGGTGTGCGCAAGATGCGGCAATTCGGTTTTCAAGCCCGACGCCATCGATTCGAAATCATGTCCGCGGAATATGCGGGGGACGATGAACACCTTGGCTTCGCCATGCTGCAGCATGAAGCGCAGTTCGCGCTCGCGAAAGATGTGCATCAACGGATTCATCACCGCGCTGATGCGCGAACACGCGAGATACAGCAGCGTGAATTGCCACCAGTTGGGCAACTGGCAGGCCACCACATCGCCCTTGTTCACCCCGAGGCGAGCAAGGCCCACGGCGATGCGGTCGGCCATGCACGCCATCTCGCGGTAGGTGAATGGCGTGCGCTCGCCGCTTTCGACCCGCAGCGCCATCAAGGCCAGTTTGTCCGGGCAGTGGGCCACGCAGGCTTCGAGCGCGTCGTTGATCGTGCGCTGGTGCCAGAGCTTTTGGTCGAGCATGCGCGCACGCCGTTCGGGCAGCAAAACGGTATCGAATTCCATGGCTTGTCTCCTCGTTGTAGTGATTCAGGAAGGCAGCGAAAACGAAATGGGGAATGGGAAAAAACGGCAAAAGATGAAGGAAGAGGCGTGCCGTCAGATCGGCACAGCCTTGCGCCCGGCGCGGGTGCGGGCGATGATGGATTTCATGATCTGCGCGGTGCCGTCGCCGATCTGAAAGCCCAGCACGTCGCGCAGGCGCTGCTCCATGAGTCCACGGTCGTAGCCGCCATGGCCGTGCGTGAGCAGGCACTGGTGGATCGCGTCGTAGGCGAGCTTGGGGGCCCACCATTTGCACATCGCGGCTTCGGCGCTGTGCGGCAAGTGGCGGTCCTTGAGCCACAGCGCCTGAAGGCACAGCAGGCGCGCGGCGGTGACCTGCGTGTCGAAGTCCGCCAGCGGATGGCTGACGCCTTGGAATGCGGTGAGCGGTTGGCCGAAAGCCTCGCGCTGCGCGGCGTACTCCCAGCTTTCATCGAGCGCAGCGCGTGCGACGGACAGCACTTGCAGGCCGATGAGTGCGCGCGAGAAATCAAAGCCTTGCATGACCTGCACAAAGCCCTTGTTCTCTTCGCCCAGACGGTGGTTGACCGGAACGCGCACGTTCTCGAAGAACAGGGAGCCGCGCCCGATGGCACGCTGTCCATGGCAGTCGAAGCGGCTGCGCGTGAGGCCCGGCGCATCGCATGGAACGAGCAATGCGGTGACGCCATGCGCGCCGGATTCCACGCTGCCCGTGCGCCCGAAAACGACCACCGCATCGGCCTGATCGGCGGCGGAAATGGAGGTCTTCTCGCCGTTGATCACATAGTCGCCGCCGATACGTTCGACCCGCAGACGCAGGTTGGCCGCATCCGACCCGCCGCGCGGTTCGGTCAGCGCAATCGCAAGCAAGGCCTCGCCTTGCGTGAGCTTTTGCAGCCACGGCCCGGCCACCTGCGGATCGCCGTGCTCGGCAAGAATCTGGCCGTTGAGGGAGGCCAGCAGGTTGATGTAGCTGATCGACAAATCAGCCGCCGCAATGGCCTCGTGGATCACCCCTGCGGCCAGGCAGCCCATGCCTTGCCCGCCGAATGCTTCGGGCAGCTCCGGCGCGATGAAGCCCATTTGCCCCATCTCGCGCATCAGCTCGCGGTCGAGCACGCGGGTGCGGTCGCGCTCCTGAAAGCCGGGGGCGATCCGGCCCTGTGCAAAACGTCGGGCGTGCTCGCCCAGCGTCACCAAGTCTTCGTCGAGATACGAGTTCATGCGAGACCTCCGGCGTGTGCATCACTTGGCGTATTTGCGGAACTGCGGCTTGCGCTTTTCCTTGAGCGCGGCAACGCCCTCGCGCGACTCGTCGGTGTCGTAGTACAGCTTGAGCGCGTACATGCCCATGCCTGCAATGCCGGCCTGATGCGCGGTGTCCATGTTGAAGCTGCGCTTGGCAATGGCGATGGCGGTGGGGCTGCGCTCGCCGATTTCCTCGGCCCATTGCTGAACGGTCTCGTCGAGTTTCTCGGGTGACACGCAGAGGTTGGCCAGACCCATGGCCACCGCTTCCTGGCCGCTGTAGCGGCGATTGAGATACCAGATCTCGCGCGCTTTCTTCTCGCCCACCACGCGTGCGAGAAAGGCCGTGCCGTATCCCGGATCGACCGAGCCCATCTTGGGGCCGACCTGCCCGAAGACCGCTTTTTCGGAGCAGATCGTCAGGTCGCAGATCGTGCACAGCACATTGCCGCCGCCGATGGCGTAGCCCTGCACGCGTGCGATGACGGGCTTGGGCACGTCGCGGATCGCGGTGTGCAGCTCTTCCATCGGCAGGCCGATGGTGCCGCGCCCGTCGTAGTTGCCGTCATGTGCGGACTGGTCGCCGCCGGTGCAGAACGCCTTGTCGCCCGCGCCTGCGAGCACGATGCAGCCCACGGATCGGTCGTAGCCCGCTTTGTTCAGTGCCTTGATGATTTCGTCGCAGGTGGTGCCGCGAAACGCGTTCATCTTGTCCGGGCGGTTGATGGTGATCCAGGCCACGCCGTTGCGCACTTCATAGAGGATGTCTTCAAATTGCATGATGTCTTGTCTCCTGTGGAAAAAATCAGCCGTGCATGGTCAGGCCGCCCGAGACGCTGAGCACCTGGCCGGTGATGAAGCCCGCGTCGTCGCTGGCGAAGAAGGCAATCGCGCCCGCAAGGTCCTGCGGCTGGCCCATGCGGCCAAGGGGAATCGCGCGGACAAAGGCCTCGCGCAGCTTTTCGGGGTTGGGTGCGGCGTCGGCAAAACCGGCGAAGAGCGCGGTTTCCGTCGGGCCGGGGCAGACCACGTTCACGCAGATGCCGTGCCGCGCATGCTCACGCGCAATGGTTTTGGAGAACGACACCAGCCCGCCCTTGCAGGCGGCGTAGACCGCTTCGCCCGAGGAGCCCACGCGCGCCGCATCGGACGCGATGTTGACGATGCGTCCCGCTCGTCGCGAGACCATGCGGGGCAGCACGGCGTGGTGCATGTGCAGCGCGCCCGTCAGGTTGATGGCGATGAGGCGCTCCCACTCCTGCTCGTTGGTTTGGGTGAACGGCTTGAACACGTCCCAGCCGGCGTTGTTGACCAGCACGTCGACCGGGCCGAGTTGCGCTTCGATCTGGACGAGTGCGGCGTCGATTTCCGAGCGCTGCGTGATGTCGCAGGCGAGCGCGAGGGCTGTACCGCCCGCCTCGGTGATCTGCGCGACGGTCTTCTGTGCGGCGCTGAGATCGCGGTCGAGCACTGCAACCTTCGCGCCTTCTTGCGCAAGGCGCTGGCAGGTCGATCCGCCGATGCCGCCGCCGCCGCCCGTCACAATGATGGTTTTGCCCTTCAATCCTTGCATGAGAGAACTCCTTGGTCGCGATGGTTTGGCGCATGGAAAAATGAATTGAGTAAATATGTTGTCATATATTTGATGCTGTGACAACGGGCTTGGCAATGACATTGATGGATTTTGAATCTATGGATTACCCTAGTAAAAATGGAGAATCAGCCCACGATGAGCTGGCCAATCGGATTTTCTTCAGGCTGTATCAATGTGCAAATATGTTGCATAAAACGGGCAGCCGGGCGGTCGAACCTCTGGGGCTGACCACGCAGCAATGGGCGGTGCTGGGGGCGCTGTCGCGGCCCGAGGCCAAGGGCGGTGTGGGCGTGGGAGAGTTGGCGCGCTATCTGATGGTCAGTCGCCAGAATCTGTCGGGGCTGGTCAGCCGCATGGAGCGCGACGGCCATATCGAACTGGCGGCCGATCCGCAGGACCGCCGCTCACGGCTGGTGCGCATGACGCAGGAGGGCGGGCGTGTGTGGCGCGAGGATGCGCCGGAGCTGATCCGGGGCTTCTACGACATGGCGCTGGCGAATTTTTCGGTGGGCGACATGGCGCATCTGTTGCACTACCTGCTCAAGCTGCTCGACAACATGCAGGCCATCGACAAGGCGAGCGGCGCCGGTGAGGATTCGGACGCCGTGCCGCCATTGAAGTCCAAGGGTCAGTAACATCGCGGCTCCGAACCTTCAATCGACCAGCCATGCACAAGGGCCACTTCCGATGACTTCAACGACTCCAAGGAATCCAAGGAGCATCGCGCCATGAGCGTGTCTGGTCTGCTCGCGCAATTGCTCAACGGCCTGGCCAGCGCGTCGTCGCTGTTTCTGGTCTCCGTGGGGCTGTCGCTGATTTTCGGGGTCACGCGCTGCATCAACTTTGCGCATGGTTCGTTCTACATGCTGGGCGCGTTCATCGCGTATTCAAGCGTGGATGTGCTCGCGCCGCACATCGGTTTCTGGCCTGCGCTGCTGATGGCGCCGCTGGTTTGCTGCGTGCTGGGGGCGCTGACCGAGATGCTGTTGCTGCGCCGGATCTACGGTGCGCCGGAGCTGTTCCAACTGCTCGCCACCTTTGCGCTGGTGCTGGTGATCAAGGATGCGGCGTTGTGGATCTGGGGGCCGGAAGAGCTGTTCGGGCCGCGTGCCGAGGGGTTCGACGGCGCTGTCGAGATTCTGGGGCGGCAGTTTCCGAGCTATGACCTGTTGCTGATTGCGGTGGGGCCGGTCGTGCTGTTGCTGCTGCATCTGCTGCTGACGAAAACGCGCTTTGGCACCCTCGTGCGCGCTGCCACGCAGGACCGCGAGATGGTGGGCGCGCTGGGGGTGAATCAGGCGTGGCTGTTCACGGCGGTGTTTGCGCTGGGCACGTTGCTCGCGGGGTTGGGCGGAGCGTTGCAGTTGCCGCGCGAACCGGCGAGTCTGGAGATGGACATGCTCACGATCGGCGCGGCGTTTGTCGTGGTGGTGGTGGGCGGCATGGGCAGCATTCCGGGCGCGTTCGTCGCGGCGCTGTTGATTGCCGAGCTGAAGGCCGTGTGCATCTGGCTGGGGCTGCAGGAGATTGGCGGGGTGGAGATTTCGTTCTCCAAGCTCACGCTGGTAGTGGAATTTCTGGTGATGGCGGCCGTGCTCATCTGGCGGCCCTGGGGGCTGATGGGCAAGCCGCAGTCGCTGGCGCGCAATTCCGCGGCCATCGAGCAGCCGCTGCGCATGGCGGGCCACGGCGCGACCGCCGCGTGGATTGCGTTGCTGCTGATGCTGTTCGGCCTGCCGTTGGTGGCCGGGCAGGAGAGCTATGCCGTCGTGCTGCTCACCGACATGGCGATTGCCGCGCTGTTTGCAGCGAGCCTGCATTTCATTCTCGGGCCGGGCGGCATGCACTCGTTCGGGCATGCGGCTTACTTTGGTCTGGGCGCGTATGGCGCGGCGCTGCTGGTGCGACAGCTGGATTTGCCGATGGAAGCCGCGCTGGTGCTCGGGCCGCTTGTGGCTGCTGCCGGAGCGCTGCTTTACGGCTGGTTCTGCGTGCGGCTGTCGGGCGTTTATCTGACCATGCTGACGCTCGCGTTTGCGCAGATCAGCTGGGCCATCGTGTTCCAGTGGGATGACTTCACCGGCGGCAGCAACGGCCTGACGGGCGTGTGGCCGCCGGAGTGGGCGTCGCAGGGCGCGGCGTTCTATTGGATTGCGTTGGCGGTGTGCGCTTTGAGCGTCTATGTGCTGCGCCGCATGCTGTTTTCGCCGCTGGGTTTTGCGCTGCGCGCGGGGCGCGATTCGGCGCTGCGGGCGGATGCCATCGGCATCGATGTGCGGCGCGTGCAGTGGGTGGCGTTTGTGATCGCCGGTTTGTTTGCCGGGCTGGCGGGCGCGCTGTTTGTGTTCTCCAAAGGCAGCGTGGCACCGGATGCGCTGTCGGTCACCAAGTCGGTGGATGCGCTGGTGATGGTACTGCTTGGCGGCGTGCAGACGCTCGCTGGGCCGGTGGTGGGCGCTGCGGCGTTCACCTGGCTGCATGACACGGTGGCGCGCAACACGGAATATTGGCGCGGCTTGCTGGGCGTGATCATGCTGCTGCTGGTGCTGCTGTTTCCGCAGGGCATGGCGGGATTTGCGCAGTGGCTGTTTGCTCGCTTCGCGGCTCGCAAGGAGGTGCGCGCATGAGCATCGCATCGCCACTGTTGCAGGTCGAGCAGCTCTCCAAATCCTTCGGCGGCGTGAAGGCCGTGCGCGAGGTGTCGTTCTCGGTGCGCGCGGGCGAGCTGCTGGCGTTGATCGGCCCGAACGGCGCGGGCAAGACGACGACGTTCAACATGGTTGGCGGTCAACTCGCGCCGGACAGTGGCCGCGTGCTGCTCGCGGGCGAAAACATCGCAGGCCTTGCGCCGCGCCAGATCTGGCGCAAGGGCGTGGGGCGCACGTTCCAGATCGCGCAGACCTTTGCCTCGTTCACCGTGCTGGAGAACGTGCAGATGGCGCTGCTGTCCGCCGACAAACGCATCTGGCAGTTCTGGCCGCGTGCGCGAGCGCATCGCAAGGCCGATGCGCTCGCGCTGCTGGACAGCGTGGGCATGGCGCAGCAGGCTGATCGCGCATGCAGTGAACTGGCCTATGGCGACGTGAAGCGCGTGGAGCTTGCGATGGCGCTGGCGCACGCGCCCAAGCTGCTGTTGATGGACGAGCCGACCGCCGGCATGGCCCCCGCCGAGCGCGTGGCGCTGATGCAGCTCACGCGCCGCATCGCGCACGAGCGGCAGATGGGCGTGCTGTTCACCGAGCACAGCATGGATGTGGTGTTCGGCCAGGCCGATCGCGTCGCCGTGCTGGTGCGCGGCAAGCTGCTGGCCGAAGGCACGCCGCAGCAGATTCGCGACGATGAGCGCGTGCAGCAGGCGTATCTGGGAACGGGGCTGGTGCTGGAGAAGAACACATGAACGACAAGCGCATGAGCACGAGCACCGACATGCTGCTCGACGTGCAGAAGCTCAACGCCTGGTACGGCGCGGCGCAAATCCTGTTCGACGTGTCGCTCAATGTGCGACGCGGCGAAGTGGTTGCGCTCATGGGGCGCAACGGCGCGGGCAAGTCCACGACGCTCAAGTCGATTGCCGCGCTGGTGCCACGGCGCGAAGGCGCGATCCGCTTCATGGGCGAAGATATCTCGCGCAAGGCATCGCACCAGATCGCGCAGCGCGGCCTCGGTTTTGTGCCGGAAGACAGGCGCATCTTCACCGAACTCACGGTGCTGGAAAACCTCGAAGTCGGTCGCCAGAAACCGCGCCAGTGGCCCGATGGAACGCCCGTCGTGCAATGGACCCCGCAGACGCTGTTCCAGCTTTTTCCCAACTTGGGCGAGATGCCGGATCGCCCCGGTGGCGCGATGAGCGGCGGCGAGCAGCAGATGCTGACCGTCGCGCGCACGCTCATGGGCCAGCCGTATCTGGTGCTGCTCGATGAGCCCTCGGAAGGCGTTGCGCCGCTGATCGTCGAGCAGATGGCGCGCTCGATTCTGGAGCTCAAGCGGCAGGGCGTGGGCATTCTTCTGAGCGAGCAGAATCTGCCGTTCGCGCAGGTCGTTGCCGACCGCGCGTTCATACTGGAAAAAGGCCAGATCGTGCACCAATCATCGATGCAGGATCTGGCCTCTGATGCTCAGGCGCGCAGGCAGTATCTGGGCGTTTGACTGAGCGTCCGAGCGGTTCGGCGCTTCAGTTCACAGACGGCCAATTTCGACGGCGGCGCGGTCCAGAATCGTGGCGATTTTCTCCAGCAATTCGCGGTCCGCGTTGGCACCGACATCGCCGAGCTTCAGGCGCAGCGAGGTGCGCAGGTTTTCTGTGGCGCGCACCAGCTCGGCAGGCCGCTGCTCGCGTGAGCGCATCTGGTGCACTTGCAGGCGCTTGAGCGTGCGCTCAATAGTGGCGGCCTGCTCGGCCAGTTCCTTGCGGCCTTCGTCGGTGATCACGTAGCGCTTGCGGGCGTCCTGCGGATCGACGATGGCGATGGTGCCGGTTTCTTCCAGAAAGGTCAGCGTGGGGTAGATTGCGCCGGGGCTGGGGCTGTAGTCGTCGCCCGCCAGTTGGCCGATGGCCTTGATGATCTCGTAGCCGTGGCGCGGCTCCTGCTGCTGCAGCAGATGCAGGATCAGCACCTTGAGATCGCCCGATTCGAACAGCCGCTCGCGACGGCCACCGCCGCGCCCGCCATGCTCACCACGACCGCCCCGGCCACCGTGTTCTCCACGGCCACCACGCTCCCCGCGCTCGCCTCGTTCAAGGCGACCACCGCCACCACCGAACTCATCTTCCATCATGCCGCGGCGGATGAAGGCGATGCGCGCACGCATCAGGGCCTCCTGCTCCGTGCCGAAGCGTTGTTGTTCGCCATGGCGACGACCGAAGCCACGACCACGACCCAGACCGTCTTCACGATCACGACGACCTTCGCTGTGTTCAAAAAAATGACGCATTCAAATGTTCCAAGTAATTTACGATGTTGCAAAGATATATCTTAGAAATATCTTTGTCAATGCGCTTGGTGCGTTTGGCTATGTAAAGAAATGTGGGGCCTGAGTTGATGGCGGACGCATGTGTTGGGCTTGGATGGAACTCAAATCACCAACGCGTTACCCATTGAGCGGGCACATACGTCAAGCATGGCAATCGGTTGGTTGTTGCTCGTGCCCACTTTTTCATCAGGAGGGGAAGCGCATGAACCGCATTTGGAAGTGGCTGCTGGCGATTTTTGTCGCCTCGGCATTGGCCGCCTGTGGCGGTGGGTCAGGTAGTTCGGAGAGCAAGGTCAAGACCACGGTCATGGTCTATCTGGTGGCATCGAACCTGGTGGAATCCGCTGCATACGACATTGAGCACATGCTGGCTGCGCGCAGCGGCACGGATGTGAACGTGGTGCTCGAAATCGGCGGTGGTACCGGTCCGGGCACCATTGCCGGTGTGGATATGACCAAGCACGCGCGTTACCAGCTCAAGCCGAATGCTGCTGCGGAAAAAGGCTGGTCGCTGGTTCGCATGCCCGATGCTCAACAGCCCCCTCAGGTGGCGATGAACAAGCCCGACACGCTGCGGGACTTCATCAAATGGTCGGCACAAGCGTTCCCTGCGGATCAATACGTGCTGGCGCTGTGGGATCACGGCGGCGGGCCTATTGTCGGCTTCGGCAACGACAACGCTCTGGGTGAAGGCAAGGCGATGCTTGTGAACGACATTGTTTCTGCGATCAAGAGCGCAGGGGTGTCGTTCGAGTTGGTCGGGTTCGACTCCTGCCTGATGGCGACGCTGGAAGTGGCGTCGATGTTGTCTCCGTATGCCAACTATCTGGTGGCATCCGAGGAAGTCACGACGGGCTGGGAGTGGACCGCCCTGGTCAGCCATCTCGTCGATCATCCCCAGACTTCGGGTGCCGATCTGGGCAAGGTCATCGTGCAGAGTTACAAAACGTCCGAGCGCACGAACGGGAGAGGTGAGCTGGCTTTTACGGCTTACTCGGTGACGGATCTCAAGCGCGTCGGGGCCGTGGTCGCTGTGCTGGACAAGGCCGCCAGCGTGCTACAGGATGCCATTCGCACACAAGGGCTGGATGCGTGGTGGACGATCGCTTCCGCGCGCCGCCAGTCAGAAGACTTTCAGACCAATGTGCTGAGTCCCGGCATGGATCTGGTGGATGTGAAGTCCTGGTTCCATGAGTTGGGCAATGCCAAGATGCTGTCTGCAGAGCTGGTGGCGGAGTTTGACAAGGTGTATGCCGCTGCACTGGTGTACACGGATGTCGGTGAGAGTGACGCCTCTGGTCTCATGATGTTCTTCCCGCGCTATTCGACGCTGAATGCGCAATTGCAGAGCACCTATGCCAACCTGGGCTTTTCACCTGCCTACCGCGGGTTGATCAGCTCTTATGTCGCGTTTGCTCGCGGCTCGGAAATGCCACGTGCGGTCATCGGCGAAACGCAAAAGGCATCCAACCTGCTGACCGCTGATGTCACAACGACCTTTGGCGCAATGAAGTCTGCCAAGGCGCTCGTGGGACAAAACTATGACCGAGGCTACGCAGTGCTGATCAAGGATGGCAAGGCGCAAGCGTTGCAGCAAATTGATGGCACGGCGAATCAACTGCGCATGGAAGATCCCAACCTCTGGCCGATGGTGGACGGTCAGGTCGTCTCGCTCTTGCCGCTCGACGGCAAAGATGAAGACGATACGTTCGTGATTCCTGTATACAGCGTGGATGAGGAAGAGGCTGGCTTGCTCTACGCCTTCAAGGATGACGACGGCGTGCTGCGCATTCGCTTCTATGCGGGTGCGCAGCAGGTTTCGGGTGCCGTCTCCGAGATGCTGGAGGTGGACGAAGGTGACGAATACATTCCGTTGATCTTCGACGTGGCGACTCAACGTCTGGGCCGTGGAGCCAGCAAGCTGACGGCACCGGCGGGTGACTGGGTGCTGAAGAAATCCGCGCTCACGGGCAACGGGTATTCGGTGGTGATCGGTGCGACAGACCTCACCGGCCAGCTTCAATGGAGCACTGGTGCAGTGAGTCTGCCGCTGGCGCCTTGAGTTGGATGTCAGCCATCATGGACTCCACCTGAGTCCTTGCCGAACAGCCAGGCGGTTCAGCGCATGCCCGAGAGCCCGCGCCGGTACTGCATGGCTTCGGCGATGTGCGCGGCGCTGATCTGCTCGCAGGCCGCCAAGTCGGCAATCGTGCGCGCGACCTTCAAGGCGCGATGCGTGCTGCGCGCCGACCAGCCCAGCTTGCCTGCGGCGGCTTGAAGAAAGCGCGCTGCAGCTTCGTCGAGCCGCGCGTGCTGGTCGATGTCGCGGCCTTGCAGGCGCTGGTTGGCGCAGCCTTGGCGCGCGAAGGCACGGCTGGCCGCTTGCGTGATGCGCTCGCGCATGGCGGCGGTGGACTCGCCAGCGGGCGCGTTGATCAGTTCCTCGGGCGGCAGCGCGGGCACTTCGACATGCAGGTCGATGCGGTCCAGCAGCGGTCCGCTGAGCTTGGCCTGGTAGCGCGCGATCTGCTCGGGCGAACAGCGGCAATGGCGCTGCTGCGATCCCAGATAGCCGCAGGGGCAGGGATTCATCGCCGCAATCAAAGTGAAGCGCGCTGGAAACTCGGCACGCAGCGCGGCGCGCGAGATGGTGATGTTGCCGGTCTCCAGCGGCTCGCGCAGGGCTTCCAGCGCGTTGCGAGTGAACTCCGGAAACTCGTCGAGAAACAAGACGCCTTCGTGCGCGAGCGAGATTTCGCCGGGCCTTGGTGGCGATCCACCTCCCACCAGCGCCACTGCGCTGCAGGTGTGGTGCGGATGGCTGGTGCGGCGCTGCATCCATTCCTGCTGCGTGAAGCGACCGGCAAGGCTGGCGATGGCGGCGCTCTCCAGTGCCTGCTCCAGCGTCATCGGCGGCAGCAGGCCTGCAAAGCGTTGCGCGAGCATGGACTTGCCGGAGCCCGGTGGGCCGACGAACAGCATTCCGTGCATGCCGGCGGCTGCGATTTCCATCGCGCGCTTGGCGGCGCTCTGGCCTTTCACGTCGGCAAGATCCGGGCCGTTTTCGGGCGGCGTGATTTCGCGCGGGCGCATGCGTTGCAGGCCCGGCGCGTCGCCATCGCCCGCCGCCTGTGCATCGGCTGGCAGAAAGTGCTGCACCACGTCGAGCAGATGTTCGGCGCGGTAGATCTGTGCATCGGGCACGAGGGCGGCTTCTTCGGCGCTGGTCGGGGGAAGCACCTGCTTGAGATCGGGTGTGTGGTCGGTCTGCGAGCGAATCGCCAGACCCGTGGCAAGCGCGCCGCGCACCGGGCGCAGCGCGCCCGAGAGCGACAACTCGCCCGCGAACTCGTAGCCCGCAAAGCGGCTGCCGTCGATCTGCCCGCTGGCCGCGAGGATGCCCATGGCGATCGGCAGGTCGAAACGCCCGGAATCCTTGGGCAGATCGGCGGGCGCAAGGTTCACGATGATCTTCTTGTTGGCCGGAAACACCAGTCCCGAGTTCTGCAGCGCCGAGCGCACCCGCTCGCGCGCCTCCTTGACTTCGACGTCCGCCAGGCCCACCAGCGTGAAGCTCGGAAGCCCGTTGGCCAGATGCACCTCCACGGTGACCGGCATGGCCTGCAAACCCGTGAGGGCGCGGCTTTGCACTAAAGCGAGACTCATGTTGGCGGCTCTCCCCAGCGAGGTGCGCGGCTTGGCGCGCAAAGCTGTCCACTTTGGCACCAATCTGGTGCGAATTGCCGGGAGATGGCGTGGGTAGCTGCCAGGGGTCAACGTTTTCGGTGCAGATACCTCAAATAAACACAGGTTTTTCGGTGTGGCACGGTCCGTGCTTTGAAGGGTGTAACTACCCATTTCACACAACTTGTACTACCTGGAGAAATCATGCACCGCGTTCCCCTGAAGTCTCTGATCGTTGCCCTCGTCGCTGCCGCTCCCGTGCTGGCCAGCGCTCAACTCACGGCCAACGTGGCCCTGACGACCAACTACAAGTTCCGCGGCCAGGATCAGGACGTCAACCGCATCAAGGCTGTGAATCCTGCGATTCAAGGCGGCTTCGACTACACCTTCGGTGAAAGCGGCTTCTACGTCGGCAACTGGAATTCCAGCGTGGATTGGCTTTCGGGCAATTCCATCGAAATGGACTTCTACGGCGGCTACAAGTTCAAGGCCGCAGGTCTGGACTGGGACGTGGGCGCGCTGACCTACGCCTATCCCGGCAACAGCAACGGCAACACGACTGAGCTGTACGGTGCAGGCACCTGGGGCCCGATCACCGCGAAGTATTCGCACACCATCTCCAAGGACTACTTCGGCTGGGCCGGTGCCAAGACCTCGGACAACAAGGGCCGCAACACCGGCTACCTGAACGTGGCGTTCGCACAGGAAATCGCGCCAAGCACCACGCTGAAGGCAGCGGTCGGCTACACGCGCTTTTCCGGCGACATCAAGGATCTGGGCGTGCCCAACTATGTGGACTACAGCGTGGGCGCGGCGTATGACTTCGGCTCCGGCCTGGTGCTCAACGGCGCGATCCAGGGTGCCACCAAGAAGGGTTACTTCGGTGACGCGAACAAGGCACGCCTGATCGTCTCGATCACCAAGACCCTGTAATACAGACACGTTTCAATTCAGTCAGTGGGCGCACGGCGCGCCCTGTTCGGAGGATCAGCAAATGAAAATGGTGACTGCAATCATCAAACCCTTCAAGCTCGATGAAGTGCGCGAAGCGCTTTCCGAAATCGGCGTGCAAGGCATCACGGTGACCGAGGTGAAAGGCTTCGGTCGTCAAAAGGGACACACGGAGCTGTATCGCGGCGCGGAATACGTCGTCGATTTCCTGCCCAAGGTGAAGATCGAAGCCGCTCTGGACGATGCCATCGTCGAGCGCGCCATCGAAGCGATCGAGGCCGCTGCCCGCACCGGCAAGATCGGCGACGGCAAGATCTTCGTGTCGTCACTGGAGCAGGTCATCCGCATCCGCACCGGCGAAACCGGCAACGAGGCGCTCTGAGCGGCTGGTACACCCCAAGCCCATCCCAATACAGATTCACCAAGAAGTTCTGCCATGAAAAAACTGCTTGCTTCATTCCTTCTGGGGTTCAGCCTGCTGGCCGGTGGTACGGCTGCGCTGGCGCAGACTCCTGCGGCTTCCGAGCCGGTCGCCGCTGCGGCGACTGCTGACACCTCTGCTGCGGCAACTCCCGCTGCAGTTCCTGCTGCTGCAACGGCCGAAGCCCCTGCTGCGGCTGCCGCGCCAGCGCCCAAGATCGATTCGGGCGACACCGCCTGGATGCTGACCTCGACGCTGCTCGTGATCCTGATGATCATTCCGGGTCTGGCGCTGTTCTACGGTGGTCTTGGCCGCTCCAAGAACATGCTGTCGGTGCTGGTGCAAGTGTTCGTGATCTTCTCGCTGGTCTCCATCCTGTGGGCCGTCTACGGCTACAGCCTGGCGTTCTCGGGAGAGGGCAAGTTCATCGGCGGCTTCGACAAGCTGTTCATGAAGGGCATCAACCTCGAATCCTTCGGTGCGCTGACGACCATTCCCGAATACGTGTTCTTCGCGTTCCAGGGCACGTTCGCCGCCATCACCGTAGCGCTGATCGTGGGTGCTTTTGCGGAACGCACCAAGTTCGCTGCCGTGCTGATCTTCTCGGTCATCTGGTTCACCTTCAGCTACCTGCCGATGGCTCACATCGTCTGGGGTGGTGGTCTGCTGGCGGCTGACGGCGCGCTGGACTTCGCTGGCGGCACCGTGGTGCACATCAACGCCGGTATCGCGGGTCTCGTGGGTGCCTACATGGTGGGCAAGCGCATCGGTTTCGGCAAGGAAGCGTTCACGCCTCACTCGCTGACACTGACCATGGTGGGCGCATCGCTGCTGTGGGTGGGCTGGTTCGGTTTCAACGCCGGCTCCGCCGGTGCTGCCAACGCGGTCGCTGGTCTGGCTTTCGTGAACACGGTTCTGGCCACTGCCGCTGCCACGCTGTCCTGGATTGCCGGTGAGGCGCTGCACAAAGGCAAGGCTTCGATGCTGGGTGCTGCTTCCGGTGCGGTGGCGGGTCTGGTGGGTGTGACGCCTGCTGCCGGTTTCGTCGGCCCGATGGGTGCCATCGTGATCGGTCTGGTCTGCGGCGTGGTGTGTCTGTGGGGCGTGGGTGGCTTGAAGCGCATGCTCAAGGTGGATGACGCGTTCGACGCCTTCGGTGTGCACGGCGTGGGAGGTATCGTCGGCGCGATCCTGACCGGTGTGTTTGCTGCGCCCAGCCTGGGCGGCATGCAGCCTGACACCTTCGCCATGGGTCACCAAGTGTGGGTGCAGGTCAAGAGCGTGCTGTTCACCATCGTGTGGTCCGGCGTGGTGGCGTTCATTGCGTACAAGGTGGCTGATCTGATCGTGGGTCTGCGTGTGAGTGAAGAAGCGGAACGCGAAGGGTTGGACATCACTTCGCATGGCGAGACGGCTTATCACCGTTGAGCGTGTGGTGGGGGTGGGGATTCGCGTGGTGGCGCGAATCGGCCCCTCTTCCTCTCTCTTGTTTGAAAATTTGAGTTAGCGAGTTGTTCTCCTCCGACTGTTGGGCCTGCAATTTTTTGCAGGCCTTCTTTTTTGCTTCTGTGATCTTGGCAGAGGGCGGGTGCCGGGTCTCGCCCCGGCGGGCGAGTAACTTTTTGCTTGCGCCAAAAAGTCACCAAAAAACGCTTTGAATACCTCCGGCAGAACTCGCTGCGTTCCTTCGTCACTGCGCTCGGACAACCGCCGGAAGTCAGTTTTGAAGAGGTATTTACGGCACTTTGCTTCGCTCGTGCCTGTTCATCTCGCGACCTCGCGAGATGCTGGTGCGCGGGGAGTGGGCGTTGCTGGTTCGTTGGTTGGGGGTTTTGGTCTTGCTCCCTCTCCTGCTTGCGGGGGAGGGCTGGGGTGGGGGTGACTGCGCGCGTGGTTTGGTCACTTGCGTTCGTGCAGGAATAATCCCCGCATGAACCATCTTTCTTCTCCTCGTGCTGCTTCCGATTCATGGAGTGCTGTGCCGGGCTCGTTGTGCCAATTGGGTGAGTCGCCGTTTTGGCATCCGGTGGAGCAGCGGCTTTACTGGGTGGATATTGCGGGGCGGGCGTTGTTGCGTTGGGTGCCGGGGGATGCGCGGGTGGAGCGTTGGGAGATGCCTTCCGAGCCCGGCTGCATCGCGCCTGCGCGCATGGCGGGGGTGGCTTCGGGGCTGGTGGTGGCGTTGCGGGATCGGATTTGCCATGCGGACGAGTGGGGCGGGGCGTTGCGCGAGGTGGCGCGGTTGCCCATTGATGCTTCCACGCAGCGGGCGAATGATGGCAAGTGCGATGCGCTCGGGCGGTTCTGGGTGGGGACCGTGCATGAGCCTGTGAGTGGGGCGCGTCAGCCTGTTGCCGGGTTGTATTGCGTGGATTTGCGGGATGCTGCCGATGTGTCCGTTCGGTTGATGCTGGATGGGGTGGCCACGGCCAATGGGTTGGCTTGGTCGCCGGATGGTGCGCGCATGTACTGGAGCGATACACCGCAGCATGCGATTCGGGTGTGGGACTGTGATGCGCAGCGCGAGCCGGTGGGGGATGCGCGGGTGTTTCATGCGTTTGCGGCCAAGCCTGCCGGGTGGCAGCCGGGGATGGCTGGTTATGGCGGGCGGCCGGATGGGGCCGTGGTGGATGCTGCAGGCAATTACTGGTGTGCGATGTACGAAGGTGCGAGGGTGTTGCAGTTGTCGCCGCAGGGGTCGGTGATCGCCGAGTTCGCGATGCCGGTGCAGTGCCCGACCATGCCTTGTCTGGGTGGGGCGGAGGGGGATACGTTGTTCGTCACTTCGGCCAGCCACGGTCGGGCTGCGCAGGAGTTGGCGAATCTGCCAGCGTCGGGGCAGGTGCTGCATCGCGTGGTGGGTGTGGCGAGCTTGCCGGTGCGGTGGTGCACGCTGGGCGTTTGAGGGTTGCCGATTGACACGCTTGCAGGTGGGACATTACCCCCATTGAAATTCGAATTTTCGCGTTCCTCGCAATTGCGCCTAGAGTCCGGGCAGCGGCGACAGGGTGTCGCGCAGTTCTTTTCTCGAGAGGTGCATGCTCATGCAGGTTTTCATCAAGTGGTTCAAGGCGGTTCTGGCGTTCACTTTGCTGGCGGGGGCGGCGTCGGCGTTCGCGACCACGGACATCACGAATCGGGATGTGCAGGCTTTGCGCGGGTTGAAGGCGGTCGTGCTGCTCGATCCGGAGCTGGACGATGTGGCCAAGGCTGCTGGGGTGACGCACGCGTTGATCGCCAAGCGCGTGGCGGTGTATCTGCGCGACGTGGGCGTGAAGGTGATCACCGATGCGGATCTGCGGCCCGCTGATCGCGCTCAGACCGCTTCCTTGTTGCTGCAGTACGGCGCGATCGGTCCATCGCATGGTTCGCCGCAGGGTCGCGGCACCGCCACCTTCGTGACGATCAACGTGCTGCGCGAGAAGCCGGGCGATGCCGAGGCGGTGAGCCATCCGGTCTACATCGTGCAGGAGCGCGGGCAGGCGCGTGGCAAGGTGACGCGCAATTTCCTCATGAAGGAGCTGGACCTGGCGCTCAACATGCTGCGCGAGGACCTGCGCCGGGCCAAGCGCTGAGTCGCTTTTGATGAGCGGGCATCAATTCGCTCACATCTGCTTTTCAAAAAAATCACAAACCCGGTGAACCCGTGGCCGGGTTGGGGCGCTACCATCCCGGCATGGAATCAGCAGCGCTTTCCCAGATCATCGAACGCGTGCGCGAAAGCGCGCAGCAAGGCCGCGCCCTGCGCATCAGCGGCGGGGGCACCAAGGACTTCGTGGGCGGGCCCACGGTCGCGCTCAGCCGAGCCGAACGGCTGGACATGCGCGGCCATGTCGGCATCGTCGATTACGAACCCAGCGAACTGGTCGTGACCGTGCGTGCGGGTACGCCGCTGGCCGAGCTGGAGGCCGAACTCGCCTCGCGCGGGCAATGTCTGCCGTTCGAGCCACCGCGTTTTGCGGCGGGCGGCACGGTCGGCGGCATGGTGGCGGCGGGCTTGTCCGGGCCTTCGCGTGCCAGCGTGGGCGCGGTGCGCGACTATGTGCTCGGCATCGAGATCATCAACGGCAAGGGCGAGCAGCTGCGCTTTGGCGGGCAGGTGATGAAGAACGTCGCGGGCTACGACGTTTCGCGGCTGATGGCGGGATCGTGGGGCACGCTGGGCGTGATCACCGAGGTCAGCCTCAAGGTGCTGCCGACGCCGGTGGCCGAGACGACGCTGACATTCGAATGCGACCAGGCGAGCGCACTGGCGCAACTGCATGCGTGGGGCGGTCAGCCGCTGCCGCTGAATGCCAGTTGCTGGGTGGACGAGGGCGGCAAGGGCCGGCTCTATGTGCGTCTGCGCGGCGCAAGAGCCGCCGTGGAAGCCGCAGGCGTGGTCATGGGCGGTGAACGCCAGGAAAGCGCGCAGGTGGCTGCCGACTGGGAAGCCTGTCGTGATCACACGCTGCCATGGTTTGCCGACGGCGTGGCCCAGCCTGAGCTGGCGCTCTGGCGTGTGTCCGTCCCGCAGACCGCGCACGTGCTGGCCTTGCCGCAAGGCGTGGCGGCCCCGCTCATCGAGTGGCAGGGCGCACTGCGCTGGGTGCATGCGCCCGTGGATGCGGGCCCTGCGTTGCTGGCGATGGCGCAATCGGCGGGCGGTCATGCGTCGCTGTTCCGGGTGGGTGAGGCGATGCATCTGCAGGACGTTGCGCCCAAGCAGGACGCGGCATTGCAGGCCGTCAGCCGACGTCTCCAGCAGGCCTTCGACCCGGCCGGCATCTTTCAACCCCACCGCATGGGCACGGGCGGCTGAGGCCCCCGACCCGACCGAACCGAATCAGCGAAGCAAGCCATGCAAACACAGCTAGCTCCCGAGTACAAGAACACGCCGCACGGGCAGGAGGCCGAGGCCATTCTGCGCAAGTGCGTGCACTGTGGTTTCTGCACCGCGACCTGCCCCACCTACCAAACTTTGGGTGACGAGCTCGACGGCCCGCGTGGCCGCATCTACCTCATCAAGCAGGTGCTCGAAGGCAAGGAACCCACGCGCGCCACGCAGGAGCATCTGGACCGGTGCCTGACCTGCCGCAACTGCGAAACCACCTGCCCGAGCGGCGTGCAATACGGCCATCTGCTGGACATCGGTCGTCAGGTCGTCGATGAGAAAGTGCCACGTCCCGCGGGCGAGCGCCTCAAGCGCTGGGCCTTGAAGGAAGGCATTCCGTCGCCGCTGTTCGCACCGGCGATGAAGCTTGGTCAGGCCGTGCGCGGTCTGCTGCCCGAAAGCATTCAGGCCAAGGTGCCGCCCAAGTCGGAGCACGGCGTGTGGCCGACGCGCGAACATGCGCGCAAGGTGCTGCTGCTCGCGGGCTGCGTGCAGCCGTCCATGCTTCCCAACATCAACTACGCCACCGCGCGCGTGCTCGATGCCGTGGGCATCCAGACCGTGATCGCGGGCAACGCCGGTTGCTGCGGTGCGGTGAAGTTCCACATGAACGATCAGGATGGTGGCCGTGCGCAGATGCGCGCCAACATCGATGCCTGGTGGCCGATGGTGTCGTCGGGCGCGGTCGAGCACATCGTGGTCAACGCATCGGGCTGCAGCGCGATGGTCAAGGACTACGCGCATGCGCTCAAGGCCGATGCCCAATATGCCGAAAAGGCCAAGCGCATCAGCGCCATCGCGCGCGACATCAGCGAGCTGCTGCCCGCGATGCTGCCCGAGCTGGCCGAAAAGCTGAAGGGCCGCGTGAACTTCAAGGGCAAGCTTGCCTACCACCCGCCCTGCACGCTGCAGCACGCGATGAAGCTGCGCGGCGGTGTGGAGCGCGATCTGGCCAAGCTCGGTTTTCAGATGCTGACCTCGCGCACCGAATCGCACCTGTGCTGCGGCTCCGCTGGCACCTATTCGATTCTGCAGCCCGAGCTGTCCAAGAAGCTGCGCGCACGCAAGCTCGCCGCGCTCGATCAGGCCTGCGGCGATGAAAAGCCCGCGCTGATTCTGTCGAGCAACGTCGGCTGCATCACCCACCTTCAGTCGGGCACGGGCGTGCCCGTCAAGCACTGGATCGAGGCGCTGGATTCTGCGCTGGCCTGATCGATTTCGTCAGGGCGCGAATCGATTTTTTCGGCACATTGCTCGGTGATTCAGACCAAAGAAGCCGGTGGGTTTCCCGAAAATGGCATGATGGCGTGTTTTTGACTGAGGCGCAGCCATGTGGGCTGCGCGATTGATTGCAAATGAACTCTCCAGTGACTGAAGCCGAAAAGTCTGCCGCGACGGACGTCGGCGCGCCCAATAACGACAACGACAGCAACGTCGGCGCACCGCAGAATCCTCAGTCCGAATCGCGCGAATCGGGCTCCGGCGCTGCCCCCAGGCGCAAGCGTGGTGGTCGCCGCCACAACAAGGCCAAGCCAGCCGCCGAGGGCGCTGCCGAAGCCACGCAACAGCCCGCCAAGGCTGAGCAGCAAGGCAACGCCAGAGGTGCGAACGCCAATGCCGCCGCGCCGCGCCGCCAGAACAACCCAGCCCTGCTGCAACTGCAGCAGTTCTACCCCAACCTGTTCGGCGAGAACCCCAAGCCGCTCAAGCGCGGCATCTTTCAGGATCTCGAAGCCGCTCAGCCGGGCGTGTTCGCACCTGCCGATCTGAAGCTGGCGCTGGGCATTCACACCCGTTCCGGCCGCTATCTGCAAGCCGTCTCGCAAGGCCAGCCGCGCCACGATCTGGCTGGCAATGTGGTCGAGCAGATGGCTCCCGAACATGTGTTCCACGCGCTCGTCGAAGTATTCCGCCGCAAGAAGCCGCGCGATGGTGAAGACCTTACGCAGAAGCTGCGCCGCCGCATGGAAATCGCCTTCGAGGCCTCCGGCCTCACGCGCGAAGCCTATCTGGAACTGGTGCGCGGCCGCGACGAAGCGACCAATGCGCTGCTCGACGAAGCACTCGCCGAAGTGGCCGCACGCAGCGCCAAGGACGAGGCGCTGCTGCGCGCCTACGAGATGAGCGGAGCAGCCAGCGTGGAAGCGTTTGCCGACATGTACGGCATGCAAGCGCGCACCGTCGCGCAGCAACTCGACCGCGCACGACGTCTGAAAAACGGTTCTTGACCCTTTGCGGGTGCAGTGTTGTGACGAATGCGCGCGTCGGTGCGCGCATGAGCAGTCTTCGTTTTGAGGTGACGATATGGGGCCGCATGCTTTGTTGCGAAGCCTTGCCGTATCGGCATACTGTCTGCGGCTTCGCGTCGCGCCTGCGGCCCCATATCGTCATTGTGGCGGGTGAATTCGAGCGCCCGCTGCGCTGCTGACCTCGCTGTTGGGAATGCATGAAAAGCTGTCGTCAGCCTGCTGACACTACGGTGTCAGTAGGGGGTCGTCAGCATGGAGTCCTGTTCAACTTTTTGTGAAGTTCAGGAGTTCCACATGACTGCATCCACGGCTCAATCCGCCATCAACTGGTTCGAAATCCCCTGCACCGATCTGCAGCGCGCGCAGACCTTCTACGAGGCCATGCTCGGTCGCAAGATGCATCGCGAAGACTTGGGTGGCTGTGTGCCCATGGTCCTGTTTGCTGCGGATGATCCGGCAACCGGCGGTTGCTTGGTTGGCGCGGGTTCGATCCAGCCTTCGAACGACAAGGGTGTGCGCATCTATCTCGATTGCGAGCCCAGCGTGGAAGCCGCGATGGCGCGTGCATCCAAGGCCGGTGGCAAGGTGCTCGACGAATGCGTCGAGTTGCCCAAGGACATTGGCTTCATCGCCCATGTGCGCGACACCGAAGGCAACACCATCGGCCTGCACGCCAAGTCTCGCTGAGCGACGACGACAACAAGCCGCGTAACATCGCCGCATGCGTCGTGCCGACAGACTCTTCCAACTGGTGCAGCTCATCCGTGGGCGACGCCTGTCCACGGCCGCTTTTCTGGCTGAGCGGCTGGAGGTGTCGCTGCGCACGGTCTACCGCGATGTGGCCGATCTGCAGCATCAGGGCGTGCCCATCGAGGGCGAGGCGGGCGTGGGTTACCGGCTCGGTTCGGGCTTCGAGCTGCCACCGTTGATGTTCACGCAGGCCGAGGCGAATGCGCTGGTGATCGCCTCGCGCGTGGCGCAGGCATGGATCGACGGTGCGCTGGCGCGCGATGTCGAAAGCGCGCTGGGCAAGATCCTCTCGGTGCTGCCCCCTTCCGCGCGCGTTGCCGCCGAGGCACAGGCGCTGTTCGCACCGGGTACGGGGCTGAACGAGCGCACGCAGACCACGCTCAAGGCGTTGCGTGATGCGGTGCAGCAGCAGCGACTCGTGCGGCTGCTGTATCTCGATCTCGAAGACAAACCCAGCGAGCGCCGCGTTCGGCCATTGGCGTGTCTCTACTGGGGCAAAGTGTGGACGCTGTCCGCCTGGTGCGAACTGCGTGAAGATTTCCGCACCTTTCGCGTGGACCGCATCGAGACGTGCGAGCTGCTCGATGAAACCTACGCGCAGGAGTCGGGACGCACGTTGGCCGATCTGATGCGGCGGGTGGAGTGCGGGTTTGAGAAATAGCTATCCTGAGCGAGGATGCAACTGATCCAGCAACTTGCCCAGTCGACCTGGCGGTATCGGACTCGGTCAGAGGTCGTGATCGGTAGATTTGGCGTAGGTGTTGAGGACGGCAATGGAATGAACCCGTGCGCACATATGCTCTCATGATGAATTCAAATATGCGACTCAAAACACGTCGAGTGCTTTGCGCATGCGAGCCTGAGCATCAATCTCGATGATGGTGTTGTGAGCAAAAACCACTCGTTTGAAAGGCCAGCGCAGCAAACGCTCTGCGCTCCTGGCGGCGGCTGCACGATCACGTGTCAAGAGACGCACTGTCAGGGGCACTGCCATGTGCTTGTGAACGCCAGTCAGCATGGCATATGTTTTGGTCGACCAAGGTAGCTGACCTTGCATCCATTGAACCAAGTCGGTGACGATGAGTGTGGCTGAAGGGCGATGGAACCAAACAGACTCGCTTCCTGCCGGGATGCCCTCAAAAGCAAAGTGTTCGAGATCCGGCAACCACTCCGCGAAATCTCCCGATGGAAGACGTTGGATTGTGGCGATGTCGGGGCATTTTTTGTGGAGGTTCAGAGGGCCATGAATGGTTGCATCGGAAAAGGCTGTGGCAAAAGATGCGAGAAAGAGGTGGTGATAAAGATTGGGCGCTACGATGAATACCACCTTGCCCAGTTCGCTCAATTGTTGCCGCATGGTGTCATTCAACGGAATGGGAGAATGAATCAACAGTCTCTTCCCTGGCAGGCGGACAACTGTCATGCGCGATGTGATCGGCAGCCCATTTGCAGTGAACGCATGCATTGCATGCCAAAGGTTTTCGTCGATAGATTGAAGCATGCAACGATGGTGCCGCGCGGCCCTGCTCATGTATTGAATTTTTTCGACATCTTGAAGATGCCATCGGCTTTGCTAGAGTGTCTGGATGCCGTCTGAGTCACCAAGTATTTCCGATGCCACTGCCACATTGTGGTTGCCGAAACTGTCCCTTGCTGGCTGTGTTCGGGGAGTGATGTTGCGAGACACAAGAAATACGGCGCTTGCGCCTGAGCAACGATTCAATCACTACCCGGCAACTCCCATGTGCACGATCAGTTGGTGGTTCAGTGGCGAGGGATCCATGCTCGCTTACGGCGCTCCTGCCATGCTGCATAGCCCTAAGGCTGCCATTCCAGCATCCATCGTGTTCAGCGGCCCATTTACTCGTCCAACCATCACGTGGTCTCCCGGACCGGCGCATGGAATGATGTTGCTTTTGCTTCCTGATGCCGTGCATTCCCTTACCGGAATCGAACCAGGACAATGGATGAACCAGATGGTCGCGGCCTGCGAAGTTCTCCCCACCAATTGGCTGGAAATGTGCCAACGTGTCGCCGATGCTGCGTCAGATGAGGAACGATTGGAGCTCATTGAAAAATTCCTTGAGACTGAATGGTTCGCTGTACGGTCCAAGCAAGTTCTCGGACTTCATCGCTATGCCGATTGGAGCCAAGGACTCGCATTGCGCGCGGCCACGTCCAAAGCAGGGAGAAGCCTGCGTCAGGTTGAGCGCAGAATTCGCCGCTGGGCCGGGCAGCCGCTCAGAGAATTGAGAGGATTTGGCCGTGCAGAGCGCGCGTTCTTTCAGGCCATGGAAGCCGAGGACGAAGGGAGACCGCATTGGTCCGGCGTGGCAGCCGATACGGGCTATTCAGATCAATCCCATCTGTGTCGAGAATCGAGACGCATCACCGGTTGCTCTCCAGCAGAACTCTGGCACCGCATTGCGCATGATGAAGGGTTTTGGCCATATCGAATATGGCAATGACTGTTCGTCGGGGTTTCTGAGCAATTGAACCCAAGAAAATGTACTGAAGAGTGGGCCGTCCGTTATTTCATCTCTGAGGTGTTGAGTACGTGACGGCCAACGCCGACTCGATATCCTCATCCAGCTCCCTCGGCTTGGTTTTCGGCGCATAGCGCTTGATCACCTTGCCATCACGCCCGCTGAGGAACTTGGTGAAGTTCCACTTGATGCTCTTCGTGCCAAGCACGCCCGGCGCTTCCTTTTTGAGCCAGTCGTAGAGCGGAATGGCGTTCGGACCGTTCACGTCGATCTTGCTCATCATCGTGAAATCGACGCCGTAGTTCTTCTCGCAGAACGCGCCGATGTCGAGGTTGTTTCCAGGGTCCTGCTTGCCGAATTGGTTGCACGGAAAGCCCAGCAGCACCAGACCGCGCGCTGCGTATTTTTTGTGCAGTTCTTCCAGCCCTGCGAATTGCGGCGTGAAGCCGCAGGCGCTGGCGGTGTTCACGATCAGCAGCACCTGCCCGCGGTAGTCCGACAGGCGCACGGGCTGGCCGTCGATGCGGGCGGCCTGGAAGTCGTAGAGGCTGGTCATGGTGTGGTGCAGCGCTGTGGTGATTCGGATGATTGTGCCGCTTTGTCGGTTGTCTTGGCAGGTCGCGGCCACGCGGACCAGAGCGCGGCCAGCAGAATCAGCGCGCCGCCGAAGATGCTGCGTGCGTCGAGTTGGGCTGCGCCGAGCAGGACGGACGAGACGCTCGCGAAGGCCACTTCGCTGAGCATGACCACCGCCGTCACCGAGGCGGCGAGCCGCGATGCGCCGTATTGCAGCGCCCAGTTGCCGACGGCGAGCACCACAGCCAAAACCACGGCGGTGATCATCCAGCTGGCGTTGGGCGCGGGGAAGGCGGGCACGAGGCCCATGCGCCCGCCGACGAGGGCCGCGAGCAGGGCCATGAGCGTGCAGCCGCCGAACATGGCGAACATACGCGCCTGTCCGGGCGTGCTGCTCATGCGGCGCAGGGTGACGTTGGTGAAGGCGAACATGAAGCCACCGAACAGCGCCAGCCAGTCGGCCAGTGAGAGCGCAGCGAAGAGGCGCGCAAAACCGCCGTCCTTGGGCCAGATGACGAGGAACACGCCTGCAAACGCGAGCAGCAGCCGCGCGATCGCGGCGGGCGTGGGGCGCTCGCCGAGGACTTTCCAGGCCAGCAGAATTGCCCACGCGGGCATGAGATAGAACAGCAGGATCACGCGCACCACGTCGCCGATGGTGATGGCCCAGTTGAAGGCGACGTTGTTCAGACCGGAACTCAAAGCCAGCACCCACAGGCCCGGATGCGCTGCCAGTTGCTTGAGAATGCCGGGGCGAAACGCGAGCAGGCCGACGAGCACCATGATGTACATGACCGCCGTGGCCCAGAGCGGGTGCAGACCAGCGTCGTTCATGTGCCGGAACGGCCACCAGGTCAGCCCCCAGACCAGGGCGTTGAAGAGCAGGGCGAAAACCGGCAGCGGCGAATGCATGAGTGAAAGCGGTGTCGTGAAGAAATGGGAAGGCAGCGCGCATCTTGCCAACAAAGCACGATGTTGGTGCATCACGCCATGAATGGCGAAGGAGGACGCTGCGGATTCCGGTCAGCGGAAAAACAAAGCCGCGCATCGACCGTTCTTCGATTTCGACAGCGCGGCTGGTGCCAAAAACAATGGCCTGCAAAGCAGGCCTGACGAGTACCGCCGAGCAAGAGCCGCCTCGCGGCGATGGCGGTGTCCCCCTTCCCGTAGCGCGCAGCGCGGAGAGAGAAGGGGGAAGGCGCGCAGCGCCTCAGGGGGATGCCCTCTCAGTGACAATCGCGCTTGGCGATTTCCAGCAGTCGGTCGATTTCTTCGGGGTAATTCTGGCAGTTGCGTTTGTGCCAGCGGCCGATCAGCCACATGGTGCCTGCGACGACGATGCCGAACACGGTGATCGCACCGAAGGCAGACAGGCCGAACTTGGTGGACAGGGCATAGAACGCACCGAGCGCCAGAATGCAGGCCTGCTCGTTGAAGTTCTGCACGGCGATCGAACGGCCCGAACCCATGAGCTTGGCACCGCGATGCTGCAAAAGTGCGTTCATCGGCACGACGAGGAAGCCGCCGAGGCCGCCCAGAATGATGAGGAACGGAATCGCCAGCCACAGCGTGTCGATGACGTTCATGAGGATGACCAGCAGGCCCATGGCGATGCCCATGGGAATCACCTTGGTCGCGCCTTCGAGTTTCATCTGCACCGAGGCGAGCACCGCACCGGCGGCGGTGCCGATGGCGACCACGCCGACGAGCGCCGAGGCCTGCGTGGTGCTGTAGCCGAGCGCTGCGGCGCTCCAGGCCAGAACGATGTAGCGCAGATTGCCCGACACGCCCCAGAACAGCGTGGTGGTGGCCAGCGAGATCTGGCCGAGTTTGTCTTTCCACAGGCGGTTGTTGCAGCTCCAGAAGTCGGGCAGCAGCTCCAGCGGATTGCGCGGCATGGGGCGCAGTTCGACGCCGGTCACGGGAATGCGCAGATTGAACCAGGCCGCGAGTGCGTAGACCGGCACCAGCGACAGAATCGCGGCTTCGGCGGGCAGGTCGATGCCGAGATCGACGCCCGGCATGTCGAAGTCGAGCAGCACGCCCGAGAGATGCGGGCCGACCAGTTGGCCGCCCAGCAGCACGCCAAGAATGATGGAGCCGATGGTCAGGCCTTCGATCCAGCCGTTGGCGCGCACCAGTTGGGATGCGGGCAACAGCTCGGTGAGGATGCCGTACTTGGCGGGCGAATAGGCCGCCGCGCCCAGACCGACGACCGCGTAGGCCAGCAGCGGATGGTGGCCGAACAGCATCATCAGACAGCCGACCACCTTGATGGCGTTGCTGATGAACATGACTTTGCCCTTGGGCATGGAGTCCGCGAACGCGCCCACGAACGGCGCGAGCACCACATAGAACAGCGCGAACATCGGCACAAGGGCCGCACGCTGCCATTCGGGTGCGCCGCTGGTGCGCAGCAGCTCCACGGCGGCCACGAACAGGGCATTGTCGGCCAGCGAGCTGAAAAACTGCGCCGACATGATGGTGTAGAAACCGCGCTTCATCGTGATGGGGGTAAGCCTATGCAGCGACGCGGTCTGCGACTGGAAGGAGGAGGAAGGTGCTGCGCATGTACGCAGTCTGGCACGCTGCGCCTGGGCTGTGTCGAGTGAAACTCATCTTGCAAATTCGGTGAATACAGGCCCCAGCTTGAACTATCAGCCAAACTGATGCACGGAAAAATATCCGAACAGTCTGCTGTGTGACGGGCGGTTATATCACGCAGACAAAGTCTGGCAATGACAGAATGACCACCTTTGGCTCCGTACAAACACCGTCATGCCCCGTCCGATACAAGCGACCATTCACTCTGCTGCAGTGCAACACAATCTGGCGCGAGCGCGTCAGGCGGCGGTGGACGCGAATGTCTGGGCAGTGGTCAAAGCCAATGCGTATGGCCACGGCATCGAGCGGGTTTTCGACGCCTTGCGCGCCGCCGATGGTTTTGCCTTGCTTGACCTGTCCGAGGCCGAGCGCATTCGCCAACTTGGCTGGCGCGGCCCGATCCTGCTGCTCGAAGGCGTGTTCGAGGCGCGCGATCTGGAACTGTGCTCGCGCCTTGGCATCTGGCACGCCGTTCATTGCGACGAGCAGATCGACTGGCTGGCCGCGCACAAGACGCAGACGCCGCACCATGTCTTCCTCAAGATGAACTCGGGCATGAACCGCCTGGGCTTCACGCCGGAGCGCTACCGCGCTGCCTGGGCACGCCTGAACGCGCTGCCGCAGGTCGACGAGATCGGCTTCATCACCCACTTCAGCGATGCCGACGGTCCGCGCGGCATCAACCACCAGCTCAAGGTGTTTCAGGAAACCACCAGAGACCTGCCCGGCGAGCGCACCATCAGCAACAGCGCCGCGACCCTGCTGCGCGGCAGCGAGTCCGATGTGCGCGGCGACTGGGTGCGCGCGGGTATCGTGCTCTACGGCAGCGCGCCGGACTTTCCGCAGCGCACCATCGCCGACTGGGACCTGCAGCCGACCATGACGCTGTCGGGCAAGCTGATCGGCGTGCAACATCTGCAAAAGGGTGACACGGTCGGCTACGGCTCGACCTACACCGCCGAAGGCCCGATGACCATCGGCGTGGCCACCTGCGGCTATGCCGACGGTTATCCGCGCCACTGCAGCACCGGCACGCCCGTGCTGGTCAACGGCGTGCGCACGCAGCTCGTGGGCCGCGTGAGCATGGACATGCTGACGGTGGACATCACCCACGTGCCGGGCGCGCGCATCGGCTCGGAAGTCACGTTCTGGGGCAAGGCCGCAAACGGCACAGTGCTGCCGATCGATGAGGTCGCGCAGGCGGCGGGCACGGTCGGCTACGAGCTGATGTGCGCCGTGGCACCGCGTGTGCCGGTCGTCGTCGACTGAGCCAGCGGATTCATTCAGCCCCTTGGCCCCCGTGGGCGCATCGGATAGGATGCGCCCGCATATGGCCTCATTCGACCAAAGCAAGTCTCGCGGCTCAGGAACCAGCTCCAATTGGCGTCGCATGCGCGCGCCCTGTCGCGAGGATTTTCAGCAGAGTCTTCAGCGTCGCAACTCGCTCACGCTGCACGGCTGGGTGATTGGCCTGTTCATGATGAGCTTCATGTGGGCCATGTCGCGCTTTCAGTGGATGCTGCTGGGCGATGGCTCGCTCGCGTTGCGCTACCTGGTCACGCTGGGCTCGGGCTATCTGGTCTATCTGCTGGTGCTGCATGAATGGACCAAGTGGATTCTGCTCAAGCAAGAACACGAGGGCTCGGACATCGATGCGGGCGACGCGCTAGACATCGCGGATGCGGTAACGCCACGCATTGATGGCAGCGGTCTGGGCGACGTAGCCTCGGGCGCGCTCGAAGGGCTGGGCGCTGCCGATGAAGGCGCGATTGTGGTCGTTCCGGTCGTGGCGATCTTCGTGGCCGTGGTGGCGCTGGTCATGGGCGCCGGTGCGCTGATGTGGCTGTACTTCGGCTCGGAAGTGCTGCTGGCCGTGGCAGTGGAACTGGCCTTCTCGGTCGCCACTGCGCGGGCGCTGATGGGGGCCGAGCGTGCGGGCTGGATCACCGCCGCCGTGCGCCTGACCTGGAAGCCGCTCTTGGGCGCGCTGATCTGTGCCGTGGCGCTGGGCTGGGTCATCGATCACTACATCCCCGAGGCGCAATCGCTGCCGCATGCGGTGAAGCTGTGGCGTGGCGAGTGATTCGTTTGATGTAACTCGTTTAACTTGCTATCGGGTTGACTGACGCTCAGCGAAAGCCGATGCGGTTGCCGAGTATCAACAAAATGTAACCGAAGCTTGGAAAGAATGGACTTACAGCGAACGAGGGTCGCGTGTCCTTGAAACACAACAAGAAAAGGGGCTCACGCCGCCCGTCATTGGTTCGCTGCCAGGCAGCTTTGCAATGAACGGAGTCCCTTATGAAAAACACATCCCACAACCCTCACAACCCACTTTTCCGCAGCGCTCTCGGTGCCGTGAGTCTGGCCGCCATGCTGCTCGTCGGCGGCGTTGCGTTGGCCGCCAAGCCCATCAACGAGCCGCTGCAGCCCATTCCGGCCGCCAAGGTCACCCACCCGGCCAAGGTCGAACTGGGCAAGAAGCTGTTCTTCGATCCGCGCCTTTCGCGCTCGGGCTTCATCTCTTGCAACTCGTGCCACAACCTGGGCATGGGTGGCTCGGACAACCTCAAGACCTCGATTGGCGACAAGTGGCAGAAGGGGCCGATCAACTCGCCCACGGTGCTGAACTCGAGCCTCAACCTCGCCCAGTTCTGGGACGGCCGCGCCAAGGATCTGCGCGAGCAGGCTGGTGGGCCGATCGCCAATCCCAAGGAAATGGCCTTCTCGCATGATCTGACCGTGGACCTGCTGCGTTCGATTCCGCAATATGTGGCTGAATTCAAACAGGTTTTCGGCAACGACCAACTGACCATCAACGAGGTGACGTCGGCCATTGCAGCCTTCGAGGAAACGCTGGTCACACCGAACGCGCCGTTCGACAAATGGCTCAAGGGTGACAAGAAGGCGATCAATGCGCAGGAGCTGCGCGGCTACCAGCTGTTCAAGAATTCGGGCTGCGTGGCCTGCCACAACGGTGTGAACGTGGGCGGCACTTCGTTCCAGAAGATGGGTCTGGTCGAGCCCTACAAGACCGACAACCCGGCAGAGGGCCGTGCGGCGGTGACGGGCAACGACGCCGAGCGCTTCAACTTCAAGGTGCCGACGCTGCGCAACGTGGCGCTGACCTATCCCTATTTCCACGATGGTGCGGCGGACACGCTGTCGCAAGCCGTGGACACCATGGGTCGCATTCAGCTTGGCAAGACCTTTACCCCAGCAGAAAATGAGGACATTGTGGCCTTTTTGAAGACGCTGACAGGGGACCAACCACGGCTCGTGATGCCTGTTTTGCCGCCATCAAGCGATAAAACCAAGCGCCCACACCCATTTGAGTGATAAATTACGTCTGCCCGGTGCAACTGCCGGGCAGAGGTGATACGCGGAAAACCGGGGTCGAAAGACCCCGGTTTTTCTTTTTCTGGCCGCTTTCGCGTTTGCCGTGATCAGGCCAGCGCGCGCTGCACTGCCGCGCGTGCGCTCATGCGCTGGAAGTGATCATTCACTTTGTTGAATTGGGCGATGTCCACCGCATCGCCCTTGAGCCAGCCTGCCACGGTGAACAGGTAGGCATCGCAGACGCTGTATTGCTCGCCTAGTACCCACGGACCCTTCAAATAGTTCGCTTCGATGTAGTTGAAGTTGTCGGTCATGTTGGCCGGAACCTTGCGCTGCATCGCGGCCTGGGCTTCGGGCTCGTCGGCCCAGCGGCTGGCGCGCGGGCGGTGGGCATGGTTGATGTGCACCGTCGACGCCAGAAAGCTGTTGAACTCCTGCATGCGCGCAAAGCCGAACAGATCGGTGGGCGCGAGCTTGGCGTCGGCAAAACGCTGGGCGATGTAGGCGAGCAGGGCCGGGGCTTCGGTGAGCGTGCCCTCGGCAGTCACCAGCGCGGGCACGCGGCCCTTGGGGTTGACGGCCAGGTACTCGGGCGAGCGCTGCTGCTGGCTGGCGAAGTCCACGCGCTTCAAGTCATAGCTGGCACCGGCTTCTTCGAGGGCGATGCGCACGGCCTGCGCGCAGGTGCCGGGGGTGTAGTAGAGGGTGAGGGTTTCTTGAGTCATATCTTTGTCTTCAGGGAGCGTGAGGATCGGGGGCATCTTGGCGAAATCTCGGGGAAATCTTCAATGCCTGCCCAAGCCGTTCGTGGTTATGCTGGTGAGCCGTTGCGAGCGTCAGCCGCATGGTGGACGGTGATCGCGCGTTGAATATATGCCACAAAGACAGTGTGCTTGGCTATCCGTTCGGCGATGGATGGCGATAGGCGTCATCGCAGGATTGCACCGCGCGTCCTAGTGAAAACGAGAAGAGAAAAATCGTAGGCAAGAATTATTTAACAAGTTAAATTAATAGCCGATGTCGTGATCACGACGATGGTGCAAATTATCAATTCAGGAGATGGGTATGAAGCGCTTGGCAAGACTGGGATTCGTCACTGCGGTGGTGGCTGCGGCCTGCAGTTCGGTGTGGGCCGACATCAACGTCGGAGTCGTCGTCTCCACCACGGGGCCTGCGGCCTCGCTCGGCATCCCCGAGAAGAACACCATTGCCCTGCTGCCCACGACCATGGGCGGGCAGAAGATCAACTACATCATCCTGGATGACGCATCCGACACCACGGCGGCGGTGGCCAACACCCGCAAGCTGATCAGCGAAAGCAAGGCTGATGTGATCATCGGCTCGAGCACCACGCCCAACTCGCTCGCGATGATCGACGTGGTCGCCGAGAGCAAGACGCCGATGATGACGCTGGGCGCATCGGCACGCATCATCTCGCCGATGGACGCCAAGAAAGCCTGGGTGTTCAAGACGCCGCAGAACGACGCGATGATGGCCGGCGCGATCGTCGATCACATGGTCAAGGCGGGCATCAAGACGGCAGCCTACATCGGCTTCAACGATGCGTACGGCGAAGGCTGGCTGCAGGAATTCAAGAAATCCACCGAAGCCAAGGGCATCAAGCTCGTGGCGACCGAGGCGTTCTCGCGCAGCGACACGTCGGTGACCGGACAGGCGCTCAAGATCATGGCGGCCAAGCCCGATGCGGTGCTGGTCGGCGGCTCCGGCACGCCTGCTGCGCTGCCCGAGAAGACGCTCAAGGAGCGTGGCTTCAAGGGCAAGTATTACCAGACCCATGGCGTCGCGAATGCCGACTTCCTGCGCGTGGGCGGCAAGGATGTGGAAGGCACGATGCTGCCCGCAGGCCCGGTGCTGGTGGCGCATCAACTGCCCGACAGCCATCCGGTGAAGAAGTCTGCGGTGGCCTATGTCGATTCCTACGAAGCCAAGTACGGCAAGGGCACGGCAGCGACCTTCGGCGGCCATGTCTGGGACGCAGGACAGGTGCTGGCCGCAGCAGTGCCCGAGGCGCTGAAGAAGGCCCAGCCCGGCACGGAAGCCTTCCGCGTCGCGCTGCGTGATGCGCTGGAAAACGTCAGGGACATTGCCGGATCGCATGGCGTGTTCACGATGACACCCACTGACCACCTGGGCATCCAGCACGGCGTGGTGATGGTCAAGATCGAAAACGGGGGATGGAAGTTCACCCCCTGAGGCGCTGACGCGCCTTCCCCCTCTCTCGCTGCGCGGGAGGGGGACACCGCCTTCGCCGCGAGGCGGCTCTTGCTCGGCGGTTGCTCGCTTGGCCTGCTCCGCGGCCTTCTGAATGTTGAGGCCGTGCGAGTTTGAGGCTCGTCTCTCTTGCTTGAATTTCAAATACACATTGCCTTGGGCAAAGGTGATCGAACATGGATCTACAGATTGCCTTGCTGCTGGGGCAGGACGGCATAGTCAATGGTGCGATTTACGGGTTGATGGCGGTGGCGCTGGTGCTGGTGTTTTCCGTCACGCGCATCATCTTCATTCCGCAGGGCGAGTTTGTGGCGTTCGGGGCGTTGACCATGGCGATGATGCAGGGCGGCAAGGTGCCGAGCACGCTGTGGTTGCTGATTGCGCTGGCGTTGATGTCGCTGGCGATGGATCTGTGGCGCATGTGGCGTGGCGATCTGGTGAACTGGGGCGCTTCGTTTCTGTGGAGCGTGGCGATTCCCGTGGTGGCTGCGGCGCTGGCGTTGCTGATCAAGCCGTCATCGCTTTTGCTGCAGGCCTTCACCACGCTGTGCATCGTCACGCCCATGGGGCCGCTGATGTACCGCCTCGTGTATCGGCCGATTGCCGATGCGACCGTGCTGCTGCTGCTCATCGTCTCGGTTGCCATGCATGGCGTGATGGTGGGGCTGGGGCTGCTCTTCTTTGGCGCGGAAGGCTCGCGCACACCGGCGTTTTCCGAGGCGCAATTTCAGTTGGGCGACATGACGATCTCCGGCCAGTCGCTGGTGGTGATCGGCGTGGCGCTGGCGCTGGTCGGTGGGCTCTACGCGTTCTTTGATGGCTCGATGGTAGGCAAAGCGCTGCGTGCCACGGCCATCAACCGTGTGGGTGCGCGGCTCATGGGCGTGCCCACGGCGCTGGCGGGCGATGCGAGCTTTGCACTCGCGGCGCTGATCGGTGCGGTGTCGGGCCTGCTGATCGCGCCCATCACCACCGTGTATTACGACACCGGTTTTCTCATCGGCCTCAAGGGTTTTGTGGCCGCGATCATCGCGGGGCTGGCGAGCTATCCGATTGCGCTGGCGGGCGCGTTGCTCGTCGGCCTGCTCGAAGCGTTCTCGTCCTTCTGGGCCAGCGCCTACAAGGAGGTGCTGGTGTTCACGCTGATCATCCCCGTGCTGTGGTGGCGCTCGCGCAGCAGCCATCATGTCGAGGAGGACGAGGAATGAGCGGCACCGGCGCAACCGACAACAAGATGCAGAACCCGCAGCAAACCAGCGGATCGACAGCGTTTCTCACCACGCGCATGGTGACGGCGATCGCCATCGCCGCGCTCGCGCTGTCATGGCATTTTCTGCCCGATTTCACGCAGGTCATCATGGGCTACATCGGCCTGTATGCGCTGGTCGCCGTGGGCTTGGTGCTGCTCACGGGCGTGGGCGGCATGACCTCGTTCGGACAGGCCGCGTTCGTCGGCGTGGGCGCATATTCGACGGCCTGGATATGCACCTCACCCGAAGTCACGCAGTGGCTGGGCGGCTTCATCGGTGGCCCGCTGCTGCCGTGGGTGGGGCTGCTGTTCGGGATGGTGATCGCGTTCGTGGTGGCGTGGATTCTGGGCTCCATCACCGCCAAGCTGCAGGGCCACTACCTGCCGCTGTGCACGATTGCGTGGGGCCTGAGTCTGTACTACCTGTTCGGCAACATGCAGTTTCTGGGCGGGCAGACGGGCCTGCGCGGCATCCCACCGCTGGTGATTGCGGGCGTCTCGCTCGACACGCCGCGAACCATGGGCGTGCTGATCTGGATCGTGTTGCTGCTTGCGCTCTGGCTCATGCACAACCTGCTCGATTCGCGCGAAGGACGTGCGATCCGCGCGCTCAAGGGCGGTCGCATCATGGCCGAATCGATGGGCGTGAACACCGCGCTTTATCGCACCAAGCTGTTTGTGCTGGCCGCTTTGCTGGCGACGATTTCCGGCTGGCTCTACGCGCACATGCAGCGCTTCGTGAGCCCTGCGCCGTTCAATCTCAACATCGGCATCGAGTATCTTTTCATGGCCGTGGTCGGCGGTGCCGGACATCTCTGGGGCGCGGTGCTGGGCGCGGCGCTGATCACGCTGCTCAAGGAAAAACTGCAGGACATTCTGCCGATGCTGTTCGGCTCGGTGGGCAACTTCGAGATGATCGTTTTCGGCCTGCTCATGGTGCTGGTGCTGCAGCGCTTTGCGCGCGGTCTGTGGCCGCAGTTGCAGCGTTTGACGGCGGGCTTCATCCGGCGCTCGCCGCAGAAACTGCCTGCTGCCGATGCGTCCATGCTCGATCAGCGCGCCATGCCGCAATCTGGCGAAGTGCTGCTCGCCGCATCGCATGTCACCAAGCGCTTTGGCGGGCTGGTGGCCAACAACGACGTGACCATGGACCTGCAGGCGGGCGAGGTGCATGCGCTGATCGGCCCGAACGGCGCGGGCAAGAGCACCTTCTTCAACATGATCTCGGGCGTCGATTCCGCGACCGAAGGCGAGGTGCGCTTCATGGGTCAGACCATGGGCGACGCGCCATCGCGCCGCTTTGCCGCGCTGGGCCTGTCGCGCACCTTCCAGCATGTGCGCATTCTGGGCGAACGCACGGTACTGGAGAACGTCGCGCTCGGCGCACACCAGCGCGCGCATCGCGGCTGGGTCGGCTCGATGCTGCGTCTGGATCGGCGGGAAGAGGCCGCACTGCTGGCCGATGCGCGCGCGCAGATCGAGCGCTGTGGGCTTGGTGATCTGGCCGATCAACCCGCTGCATCGCTGGCGCTCGGCCAACAGCGCATCGTCGAGATCGCACGTGCGCTGGCAAGCCATCCTGCAGTGTTGCTGCTCGATGAACCGGCGGCGGGTTTGCGGCATCTGGAAAAGCAGGCGCTGACCGATCTGCTCAGGCAACTGCGCGCGCAGGGCCTCGGCATTCTGGTCGTGGAGCATGACATGGGTTTTGTGATGAATCTTGCGGACCGCGTGACCGTGCTGGAATTCGGCACGGTGATCGCATCCGGCACGCCGGCCGAAGTGCAGGGCAACGAACGCGTGCTGCGTGCCTATCTGGGCGGCGATGACGACGACGAGGTGCCCGCATGAGCGATCAACACAAAGTGCTGCTGCAACTGCGCAATTTCAGCGTGTCCTACGGCCCGGTCGAGGCCGTGCATCAGATCGATCTCGATGTGCGCCAGGGCGAGATCGTCACCGTCATCGGCCCCAACGGCGCGGGCAAGACCACGCTGCTCGGCGCGGCCATGGGGCTGCTGCCTGCGCGTGGCGAGATCACCTACGACGGCGAAGCCATCAAGCGTTGCACGGTCGAGAAAATGGTCGCGAACTCGGTGGCGCTGGTGCCTGAAAAGCGCGAGTTGTTCGGCGATATGTCGGTCCAGGACAACCTGCTGCTGGGCGGCTTTTCGCTGTGGCGCAAGGGCCAGCGCGACCAGTCGCAGCGCATGCAGGAAGTGTTCGCGATCTTTCCGCGCCTGGAAGAACGCAGCGCGCAACTGGCATCGACGCTGTCCGGCGGCGAGCGCCAGATGCTGGCGATTGGTCGTGCGCTGATGGCGCGTCCGCGTCTGTTGATGCTCGATGAACCATCGCTCGGGCTTGCGCCCAAGATCGTGCGCGAGGTGCTGCAGGTCGTGGCGTCGTTGCGCGACCATGGCGTGTCGGTGCTGCTGGTGGAGCAGAACGCGCGCGCTGCGCTCAAGGTGGCCGATCGTGGCTATGTGCTCGAATCGGGCAGTGTGGTGCTCAGTGGTCGTGCGCAGGAACTGCTGCACGACAAGCGCGTGATCGACACCTATCTGGGTGCGGCCAGCGTGCAGCACTGAACAGGCTGCACGCTGTTTCAGCGATCAGACAAAGCGAAAACGCAGCGTGCCGAGCTTGCCGTAGTCAGCCACGAACATGTCGCCTTCCTTGGCGGAAACGGGCCGCGTGAACGATCCGGCAAGCACGATTTCGCCAGCATTCAAGGACTCACCCCAGGCCGCGAGCTTGTTGGCCAGCCACGCCACGCCAATTGCGGGATGGCCTTGCACGCCTGCGGCAAGGCCGGTTTCCTCGACCACGCCGTTGACGTTCAGGATCGCGCCGCACCACGCCAGATCGAGGTCATGCGGATCGGCGCGGCGCGCGCCCACCACCACGCCTGCGTTGGCCGCGTTGTCGCTGATGGTGTCGTAGACCTTGCGCGCGGCCTGCGTGTGGCGGTCGAACTGTTCGATGCGCGAGTCGATGATTTCGATGGCGGGCGTGACGTAGTCGGTCGCGGCCAGCACGTCCTGCAGCGTGATTTCCTTGCCGCCGGGCAGCCCCGCGCCACGCAGCGGCGATTTGAGCACGAAGGCCAGTTCCACCTCCACGCGCGGCGCGATGAAGTTGCGCTTGGGAATGTCGAGCACCGCACCTTCGTGCGCGGTGTAGAGCATGTTGTCGAGCAGCGTGCCGTAGTCGGGCTCATCGATCTGGCTGGACACCTGCATGGCGCGCGAGGTGAGGCCAATCTTGTGGCCGATCACTTTGCGCCCACGTGCGATCTGCAGCTCCACCCATTTGCGGGCGATGCGGTAGCCGTCTTCCACGCTCATGCCCGGAAAGCGTTTGGAGAAATGCTCGATCTGCTGGCGCGTGCGCTCGCTGGCATCGAGTTCGCTGGCGAGTTGGGAGAGAAGGGATTCGGTGAACATGATGAGAATGCGGCTGCGCGATCAGGAATGGGTGAACAGCGGGTGCAAGGTGCTGCGTTTGCCGTCGTACACTTGGCTGGGGCTTTCGTCGATCTGCACGGTGAGGCCCAGATGGTGCGTGCGGAAAACGGCATCGAGGTGCGCGCTGGCGGTGGCGAGCAAGGCGTCGCCCACTTTCGTGTGCACCAGCGTCGAGCGCCCGCGCCCCATGCGCAGGTTGATGTAGACAAAGCCGTAGTCGGAGCTGCCGCCGGCCTCCATGGCCGCAGCGCCGCCATCGGCAATCGCGCAGTGCGCGGCGGGGTAGGCGAACACGCGCACGCCGCCGGTGGGAAACACCTGGCTGGCGTCTTCCGCGCGCTGCGAAAGCAAGGTGTCGGCCAGCGCATTGCACAGCATCTGCATGTCGCTGAGCGACTCCAGATTCGCGCTGTAGTTCATGATGATGTGAGGCATCAGATCACCTCCATGGTGGCGGTTGTGCAGCTCACTGCGAAGATCGGAACGGGCTGGCAGAACTGCACCGTGCCACGCCCGCGCGCTGCTGCGGCAACGCTGATGAAGGTGCGGATCTCGAAGCCGCCCTGACCGGCATCGGCGTAGGTCGCGGCGTCGGTGTACGACAGCAGCGCGTCCTTGTCGTTGCGCGCCCAGCGGTCCATGAATTCGAGATCCCAGTGCGCGTTGACCTTGCCCGAATCGGGCGTCGCGGGCCAGTGCGACACGCCGCCCGTGCCGACGATGGCGATGCGCTCGGGCACCTTGTCGCAGGCGCGGCGCAACGCTTCGCCAAAGGCCCAGGCGCGATGCAGCGGAGCGAGCGGCGGGCCCTGGCAGTTGATGTTGACGGGGATGATCTTGGTCGTGAAATCGGGCGTCAGAAAATGCAGCGGCACCATGATGCCGTGGTCGAACTTCCATTCCTCGGCATAGGCCACGTCGACGCTTTGCATCACCTCGGTGATGATGCGCAGCGACAGTTCGGCGTTGCCCGGAATGTGGCGCCGCGCGATGCCAAGCCATGCCGGGTCTTCGATCGGGCCTTCGTATTCGTCGGCCATGCCGATGGCGAACGACGGCATGTTGTTCATGAAGAAGTTGGCGAAGTGCTCGGCCGCGACCACGATGACCGCATCCGGCTGCGCGGCGCGCAGTTGCTCGCCCAGCGTGTTCATCGCGGCGTGCACGGCGTTCTTCACCTCCGGGTCGGCGAGATGCGCGCGGCTGGTGATGCCGGGGGCGTGGCTGCAGACGCCTGCGAATACGAGGCTCATAGTCCGGCCACCTTGTCGTCGATGCCCGTGGTCATGGCATAGATGCCGCGCCGCACGGGGCCATGTTTCTGTACGCCGTCGCGCATGGCCTGCAGATACTCGGGCCAGCGCATGCCGAGCAGTGGCGCGAAATGCATCAGCAACTGCCCGTTGCAGCCCAGCACGTAGAGCTTGCCGATGTCGCCACTTTGAATGGCTTCGCGTTCTTCATCGTCGAGCGCATATTCGGCAAGCAGCGCCGCGCGGTCGTCCTTGTAGCGCTGCTGCACCTTGGCCTCGCGGTTCAGGTGGAAGAAGAACTTCTGCATCGCGTACAGGCTCATGATCACACGCCCCAGTGCGGAATGTGGTGGCTGCCCAGCGACACGGCCACGTTCTTGGGCTCGCAGAACACCTCGTAGCTCCAGGTGCCGCCTTCGCGCCCTGTGCCCGATGCCTTGGTGCCGCCGAAGGGCTGGCGCAGATCGCGCACGTTCTGGCTGTTCACAAAACACATGCCGGCTTCGATGGCCGCCGCCACACGGTGTGCGCGGCCCACGCTTTCGGTCCAGACGTAGCTGGAGAGGCCATATTGAATGTCGTTGGCGAGTGCGATGGCCTGCGCTTCATCCTTGAACGGAATGATGCAGGCGACCGGGCCGAAGATTTCGTCCTGTGCAATCTGCATGCGGTTGTCCACGTCGGCGAACACCGTGGGCACGACGTAGTTGCCATGCTTCACGCGCGCGGGCAGATCGGGCACGTCGAGGCCGCCGCACAGCATGCTTGCGCCTTCTTTCTGGCCGAGTTCGATGTAGTGGCGCACCTTGGCCAGATGGGCCTTGCTGATCATCGGGCCGACGATGGTCTTTTCGTCGAGCGGATCGCCGACGCTGATCTTCTTGGCGCGTTCGACAAAGCGATCGACGAACTTCGCGTAGATGCCTTGCTGCACGAGGATGCGGCTGCCTGCGGTGCAGCGCTCGCCGTTGTTGGAGAAGATCATGAACACGGCGGCGTCGAGCGCGCGTTCGAAGTCGGCATCGTCGAAGATCACGAACGGGCTCTTGCCGCCCAGCTCCATGCTGAATTTCTTCAGGCCCGCCGCCTGCACGATGCGGTTGCCGGTGACCGTCGATCCGGTGAACGACACGGCGCGCACATCGCGGTGCGCGACCAGCGGCTCGCCCGCATCCTTGCCGTAGCCATGCACGAGATTGAGCACGCCCGCAGGCACGCCCGCTTCCAGCGCCAGCTCGCCCAGACGCGCGGCGCTCATCGGCGAGAGTTCGCTCATCTTGAGCACGGCGGTGTTGCCGAAAGCAAGGCAGGGCGCGACCTTCCACGTCGCGGTCATGAATGGCACGTTCCATGGCGAGATCAGCGCGCACACGCCCACCGGGTGGAACAGCGTGTAGTTCAGATGCGTGGGCGTGGGGTAGGTGTGGCCGTCCACGCGCGTGCACATTTCGGCGAAGTAGTAGAAGTTGTCGGCCGCGCGCGGCACGAGCTGCTTGCCGGTCTGCGCGATGACCTGGCCGCAGTCGTTGGTCTCGGTCTGCGCGATCTCGGGCACATGCTGCGCGATCAGGTCGCCGAGCTTGCGGATGATCTTGGCGCGGTCGGCGGCGGGCGTGTTCGCCCATTTCGGAAAGGCTTCCTTGGCCGCGCGCACGGCGGCATCGACCTCGCCCGCGCCGCCTTCGGCCACCTCGGCCAGCACGTCTTGCGTGGCGGGGTTGATGGTCTCGAAATACCGCTGTCCCGGAACACTCTTTCCGTTGATCAGATGATCGATGCGCATGCGGATTCTCCAGATTCGGTGGCGGCCGGGGCTCAGGCTAGCGGGGCTTCTGAGGCGTGCCGACGATGGTGTTGACGAGGCGACCGACGCCGCCGATTTCGGTGACGACTTCGTCGCCGACCTTGCAGTCGGCCACGCCGTCGGGTGTGCCGGTGAGGATCAGATCGCCCGGGCTCAGCGTCATGAAGCTCGACAGATGCGCGATCAGCGAAGGAATGTCGTGCACCATGTCGCGGGTGTTGGCGTTCTGCTTGAGCTCGCCGTTCACCCAACTGCGCAGTTGCAGATTCATCGGGTCGGCGATGTCGCAGGCATCGACGAACCACGGGCCCACGGGCGTGCAGCCGTCGCGGTTCTTCACGCGCAGATTGGGGCGGTAGTAGTTTTCGAGATAGTCGCGGATCGCGTAGTCGTTGACGGTGCAGTAACCGGCGACATGGCGGTAGGCATCTTCGCGGCGCACGTGGCGGCACGACGTGCCGATGACCACGCCGAGTTCGCATTCGAAGTGCATGTAGGTCGCGTCAGGCGGGCGGTACGACACGCCGCGATGACCGATCAGCGCGTTCGGACCTTTGAGGAACACCAGCGGTTCTTCGGGGGCCTTGGCGAACTGGATTTCCTTGGCGTGATCGGCGTAGTTCAGGCCAAGCGCGAAGATGGTGCCGAACTCCATCGGCGGCAGCCAGGTCACTTCCGCTTCGGTCAGCGTGCTGCCATCGGGCCGCTGCAGCAGGCCATCCGCGCTTTCGGTGACCGAGAGAGTCTGGCCTTGGTGGATCACGCGGGCGTGCTTCATGCGCGTGCTCCTTCGGTGATTTCATGCGTCAGCGAGTGACTCAGTTGGCCGAGGCCATTCACGGTGATGACGACCGTGTCGCCCGCACGCGCGTTGGGCGAGCCTTCGCCGGGGCCGAGCAGCAGCACGTCGCCGGGAGAGAGCGTCATGAATTCGCTGACATCGGCGAGCAACTGCGGCGCGCTGCGCACCAGATCGGCAAAGCTGCGATGCCAGGTGTGGGTGGCCTCGCCCGCTGCATTGCGGATCTGCACTTCAAGCAGCGCGTCGTCCACCTGAAAGCCAGCCGCTGCGGTGAACACGGCGCTCATCGGGCAGAACAGGTCACGGCAGCGCTGGCGAATCGCGGGGCGGTAGTAGTTGTCGTGCGGCAGCGTGAGGTCGCTGGCGATCACATAGCCGCTCACGTGTGACAGGGCATCTGCGGGTGACACGCGCCAGGCGGTGCTGCCGATCACGAGGCCGATGGTGGCGTCCACGCGCACCACGCCGGGCTCTGCCGGAATGGGTACGGCCACGCCGTCGCCCGCCTGTGTGTTGCGTGGCTTGATGTAGAGAACAGGGGCTTGGGGCGGAGCCTTGTAGGGCGGCTCGCCGAACTGCGACGCCATGCGTGCCTGCGTGGCTCGGTCATTGAGCAGCACGCCGTACACGGTGCCATGGCGGAAGTCCGGGGAGCGCGGGGTCATTGTCTTTCCAGTGCGATCAGCTCATCCAGCAGTTTGTAGAGCTCCACCAGCTTGCCCTTGCCGTAGGTTTCTTCCAGCTCGGCGTAATGCTGGGCAATCTCGCGCGACAGGCGCTTGACGAGTTCCAGCCCTTCGGTGGTGGCCGACACCACCGTGCGGCGCTGGTCGGCGGGGTCCTTGGTGCGCTGGATCAGCCCGTCACGCTCCATGCGCGTGAGCACGCCGGTGAGGCTGGGCCCGAGCAGAAACGCGTCCTTGGCGACCTGTCCGGTTTCGAGCTGCTGTCCGTCCCCCAATGCACGCAGTACGCGCCACTGCTGATCCGACAGCCCGCTCTTGCGCAGATGCGGTCGGGTGTGGCCCATGATCGACTCGCGAGCCTGCAAAAGCAGGCTGGGAAGATTGCGATGTTTGAGTGCGGAGGTCATTTATTTAATAGATTAAATAATTGTGCGAATTCCTGCAAATGATTTTTTGCTTTTTCTCGGCTAGGGAAAATACGGAGAAGCGAGCAGGCGATGCCGCTCGCCAGAGAGTGTCGCGAAGACGGGGAGGGCGCAACGCCACCGCAGGAGCGGCGTTGCAGCGCAAAGTCAGGAGCGGAAGCCGTGCTCGGCAGCCGGGCTGGCCCACTTGGCCGTGGTGCCGCGCAGCACCACTTCATACGCACCTTCGCCGCGCAGGGCCAGGTGCTTGGCAAGCGTGATGTTGCTGTTCTCGGAAGTGAGTCCTTGCAAGATCACGTCGAAACCCGCGAGCGCAATGCGCACGCTGCGGATGCCGAGCGCCGCGTCGTCGCTGATGGCGGGCAGCGCGAAATCCGGGCCGAGCAGCGCCTGCCAGCGGGCGAGCGTCACGTCCAGATCCTGCACGGCCACGGTGATCAGCGCCACGCCAGTGGCACCGTTGGCGTGTTGCATCAGCGCGGCATCGTCGGGCACGCGCAGATTGCGCGGCGTGATGTCGCCGCACAGAAACGGCACGTCGCCGGTGTCGTGGCGCGCGGTGGTCCAGCGCACATGCTGGCCGTCGGGGCGCATGCGTTCGCCGGGCACAGGGCCTTGCAGCGTGGTCAGACCGCGCGCGCGGGCAGCGGCCAGTTCGCCCACCGGATCGGCGGACAGCAGGGCGAAGTCGACGAGGCCTTCGCCGCTCTTGTCGAGCGTGGCCCACCAGCGCTCTTGGGGCGCGGGCGAGCGCCAAGCCTTCAGCTCCAGATAGGAGCCGTCGGCCAGCATGATGAGCGCGTTGTGCGAGCTGCGGCCCTGATGGTCGCCGCCCGGATAGACGGTGAAGCCGAGCGCGCGGTACTGTTCGATGGAGCGGGAGAGGTCGTCGACGGCAATGACGACGTGATCGAGAGAGTGATGCATCGACCGGAGTCTCTCACTCTTCGAGCTTGAGTTTGGTCTCCTGCACGAACTTGCGCCAGCGTTCGTATTCCTGATGCGTGTGCTTGTCCAGACCCGGCCCGTCGCTGCCGATCACTTCAAAGCCCGCAGCGGTGAGCTTGCTGTGCACATCGGGCGTTTGCAGCGCGCCCTGGAATTCCTTGGTCAGGCGCTGCACGGTGGCTGCAGGCGTGGCCGAGGGCGCGAAGATGCCGATCCACGAATAGGCCTCGAAGCCCGGAAAGCCGCATTCGGCCACGGTCGGCACATCGGGCAGCTCGGGCAGGCGCTTGGCGCCGGTCACCGCGAGCGGCTTGATCTTGCCTGCACTGATCTGGCCGCGCAGCGCCGCGTAGCTCAGCAGCGTCAGCGTAGTCACGTTGCCCAGCACCGCCTGCACGGCCGGGCCGCCGCCGCCGAACGGCACGTGCAGCACGAAGGTGCCCGAGCGCCGCTTGATGTCTTCCATCACGAGATGGTTCATCGAGCCCACGCCGGTAGAGGCGTAGCTGAACTTGCCGGGATTGGCCTTGGCTTCCTTCAGAAAATCGCGCAGATCCTTGGCGCCCTGCACCGCCTGCGCATTCGCACCGATGACCAGCGGAAAACGCACGGCCAGCGTCACGCCCGTGAAGTCCTTGAACGTGTCGTAGGGCAGCTTGGGCTTGGCGATCGGGTTGATCGCATGCGTGTCGAAACTCACCAGCAGCGTGTTGCCGTCCGGTGCGGACTTGGCCACATACTGCGTCGCGATCTGGCTGGCGGCACCGGGACGGTTTTCGACGATCACCGGACGCCCCGCCAGCTCCGACAGGCGCGGCTGAATGATGCGCGAGGCGATGTCGGTGCTGCCCCCCGGCGGAAACGTGACCTGCAGGCGCATCGGCGTTTCTTCCGCTTGCGCCAGTCCACTCAGGCCGGACGCAGCGGCAGCCGCGCCCAAAGCGACGGCCTGGCGGCGGGTGAGAACAGTGCCTCTCATCATCATTCAGTGCTCCTCAGAAATATGTCGATCTTCAATTTGAACAGGGAAAACTATCGGTGTGGGCCTCAAATCACGCGCGGCCGTCGCGAGTGACCACCGAGCAAGGGCCGCCCCGCAGCGATGGTGGTGTCCCCCCTCCGCTGCGCTTCGCGCAGCTGCAGAGAGGGGGGAAGGCGCGCAGCGACTCAGGGGGGTGATCAAATTACCCCATCCATTGGCTGACAGGAACGGCCGTGTCTTGCAAGGGCTGCGAGAAGATGTCGATCAACGCCGGACCGTCATGCGCTAGCGCGGCCTTGAGCGAGCTTTCCAGATCGCTCGGGTCCTGCACGGTCCAGGCCTTCACGCCGAAGGCTTCGGCCACGCGGGCGTGGTTGGTGCGGTTGAAATCGACCGAGAAATAACGCTCGCCGTAACCCGTCTTCTGGCTTGCCTTGATCCAGCCGTAGACCGAGTTCGAGAACACGATCATCTTGAGCGGCACGTTGCGGCGCACGATGGTTTCCAGCTCGCCGCAGGTGAAGCCGAAGCTGCCGTCGCCCATGGCGGAGATCACCATGCAATCGGGCACGCCGACCTGTGCGCCGAAGGCAGCCGACATCGAATAGCCGAGCGCACCGTGCGCGCGGTTGGTGATGAAGTGGCGGCCTTCCTGTGGCGCGTCGAAATACGCCGAGAAATACGGGCAGGGCGTGCCCGGATCGGCCACCGCAATCGCGCGCTTGGGCAGCAGCTTGTTGAGCGTGGCGAGCACGCGCTCGGGGCGGATCGGCATCTCGCTCGATTGCGCAAGCGGGTTGAAGAATTCCAGCTTTTCCAGACGCGCACGCGCGGCCAGCGCGCGGCCATCCGACACTTCGGCGGGGCGCTTGGCGATGATCTTCTGCACGGCGGCATCGAGTGCTTCGAGCGCCAGACGTGCATCGCCCACCATTCCCACATCAGTGCGGTAGTTGGTGCCGATGGTCATCGCATCCACATCGATGTGCAGGATGGTCACGCCACGGCCCGGCATCTGGCCGTGCTCGGTCGTGGTCGAGCCTGCGCGGCAACCGATGAACAGCACCAGATCGGCCTGCGCCACCACCGCACGCGTGGCGGGCACGCCGCCGTTGGTGCCGACCACGCCCGCATTCAGCGGATGCGTGTCGGCCAGGCTGCCCTGACCGCTCACCGTCAGGCAAACAGGTGCATTCAGGCGCGTGGCGAGTGCCTCAAGCGCCTTGCTCGCGCCCGAGATCACCACGCCGCCGCCGCAGATCAGCACCGGTGCCTTGGCTGCCACCAGACGCGCGGCTGCATCGTCAATCGTGGCCGGATCGGGCGCGCTGCGCGTGGCGGGGAAATGGTCGTGGCCGGGTTGCGCCCACACGTCCTGCGGGTTCGGCAACTCGTGCTTTTGCAGGTCATACGGCAGGCAGATGTGCGCCGCGCCGGGACGGCCCGTGGTCATTGCGCGGAAGGCGCTGCGCATGGCGTGCGGAATCTGGTCCACGCGGTCGATGGTGGTGTTCCACTTGGTCAGCGGCTTGTACATGGCCTGCTGATCCAGCTCGGTCAGTGGAAACTTGCCGCGCGCGCCCACCGACACATCGGTGGTGATGCCCAGCACCGCGATCGACGACTCGTTGGCCTCGACCAGCCCCGGCAGCAGATAAGTCGCGCCGCCGCCGCTCGGGCCTTCGCATACGCCCACCTTGCCGGTCACGCGGGCGTAGCCGTCGGCCATGTAGCCCGCGCTGCGCTCGTCACGCGTGAGGATGTGGTCGATGCCATGGTCCAGCCGCGCCATCGAGTCATAGAAGGGCAGGCTGGTGTCGCCACAAAGTCCGAAAATATGCTTCACACCGTTGTGTTGCAACATCCGTACCATCGCATCTGCACCATTCATGGGCGTTGTGCTCATTGCCGATCTCCTTGGGTAATCTGGGTAGTATCTGGTTAAGAATCCATTTCAGTATACTTAAAACATGTCGACGTTGAAAACAACCCAAGCAAACAAGTTGGTAAAGAAGCCGCGCGCCAAAGCCATTTCCCATGTGCGGCGCGAGCGCGGCAGCGATGTGTTCCAGACGCTGCGCGACATGGCGATCAGCTACCAGCTCAAGCCGGGCGAACGCCTGAGCGAGATCGAACTGGCCGAGCGTCTGGGCGTGAGCCGCACCCCCGTGCGCGAGGCCTTGGCGCGTCTGGTCACCGAAGGTTTTCTCGAACCCTGCACGCGCGGCTACATGCGCAGGCCGCTGCAGGTGCAGGATGTTCTCGATCTGTACGAAGCCCGCATGGCGGTGGAGCGCGAATGCCTGCGCTATGCGGTCGAGCGTGCGAACGCGGAGCAGATCGCCGAGATGCAGGCCTTTCTCGACAAGAGCCGCAAGGCCGCACCGGGCACCGCCGTGCGCGAACTGGTGGAACTCGACGAGGCTTTCCACAACCGCATCGCCGCCATGTCCGGCAACAGCGAGCTCGCGCGCATGCTCGGCAATCTGAACGAACGCGTGCGCTTCATCCGCTGGATCGACATGGAAAAAGTCGGCCGCGATTCCACGCAGAAGGAGCACGGCGCGATTGCCGACGCCATCGAAAAGCGCGACCGGCAAACCGCCGCGAAGCTCATGGATGAGCACATCGCCCTGCGCCGCGAACAGATCGTCGAAGCCGTCACGCAAGGGCTGGCGCGCATCTTCTTGGGCGAGGAAGTGGCAACGGCCAAGTAGCCTGAGCGAGCGGAGAAATTGCGCGCTGCTGTATATTTCTCCAGTATTCAACATCCACTTCTCGCGCACCACCCATGGCCAAAGACAAGGCAATCTTCATCTGTTCCGAATGCGGCGGCACCAGCCCGCGCTGGCTGGGCAAATGCCCGTCCTGCGGCGCATGGAACACGCTGGTGGAATCGGTGGTCGAGGGCGGCAACAGCGGCGCGAGCAAGAACCGCATGAGCACGTCCAACTACGCGGGCCTTGCGCAGGCGCAGGTCGTCACGCCGCTCGCCGCGATTGAAGCGCAGGACGTCGCGCGTTCGCCCAGCGGCATCGAAGAACTCGACCGCGTGCTCGGCGGCGGCATCGTCGAAGGCGGCGTCGTGCTGATCGGTGGCGACCCCGGCATCGGCAAATCCACGCTGCTGCTTCAAGCCATGGACGCGCTGCACCGCACCGGCATGCCCACGCTTTATGTGACCGGCGAGGAAAGCGGCGCGCAGGTGGCGCTGCGTTCGCGTCGCCTCGGACTCGACCACAGCCAGGTGAATGTGCTGGCCGAAATCCAGCTCGAAAAAATCCTCGCGACCATGGAGGCCACGCAGCCCGCCGTGGTGGTGATCGACTCGATCCAGACCGTGTATTCCGACCAGCTCACCAGCGCCCCCGGCTCCGTCGCACAGGTGCGCGAATGCGCGGCACACCTCACGCGCGCGGCCAAGTCCACCGGCATCGCGGTGATCCTCGTCGGCCACGTGACCAAGGAAGGCGCGCTCGCCGGCCCGCGCGTGCTCGAACACATGGTGGACACCGTGCTGTACTTCGAAGGCGACACGCATTCGAGCTTCCGCCTCGTTCGCGCGATCAAGAACCGCTTCGGCGCGGTCAACGAAATCGGCGTGTTCGCGATGACCGAAAAAGGCCTCAAGGGCGTGACCAACCCGAGCGCGATCTTTCTGTCGCAACACAGCGAACCCGTGCCCGGCAGCTGCGTGCTCGTCACGCTTGAAGGCACGCGGCCTTTGCTGGTCGAAATCCAGGCGCTGGTCGATTCCTCAGGCCCCGCGCCACGTCGTCTGTCGGTGGGCCTCGACCGAGACCGCCTCGCCATGCTGCTGGCCGTGCTCCACCGCCACGCAGGCGTGGCCTGCGCCGATCAGGACGTGTTCGTCAACGCCGTGGGCGGCGTGCGCATCAGCGAGCCCGCAGCCGATTTGGCGGTGATGCTGTCGATCACCAGCAGCCTGCGCGGCAAAGCCTTGCCCAAGGGCTTCATCGCCTTCGGCGAAGTGGGTTTGGCCGGTGAAGTGCGCCCCGCGCCGCGCGGTCAGGAGCGCCTGAAAGAAGCTGCAAAGTTGGGCTTCACCGTCGCGATCGTGCCCAAGGCCAACGCGCCCAAAAAGCCCATCGAAGGCTTGGAAATCCACGCGGTGGAGCGGGTGGATGAGGCGATGAATATCGTGCGTGGGTTGGGGTGATGGCACTGCTTTCAGGACGTGCGGCGGAAATGCACCTGGTCGACTTGACCAAGTTATCGTGAGTGATTAGGTCGCCTTTGGCACAATTGAGTGTGCCAACACCGGGTGCTAATTGGGCTTATCGGGTCCCATGAGTTGGGATGAATAGGTGTGTAGTGATTGTGAAGGACAAGTGAGAATGAGTTTAAGACCTGTTGGAATAGATCTTTTTGCTGGCGCAGGCGGACTCTCTTTGGGCTTTGAGCAGGCGGGGTTTGATGTCGCGGCCGCAGTTGAGGTTGACCCAATTCATTGCGCAGTTCATGAGTTCAACTTCCCTCAATGTGCCGTAATCCCGAGGTCGGTCGTTGGCCTTTCTGCGGCAGAAATCCGATTGGCGGCAGGGTTGGGCAATCGGCCGATCGATTGTGTTTTCGGCGGTCCTCCCTGTCAGGGTTTTTCGATGATGGGAAAGCGGGCTATGGATGACCCGCGTAACAGTCTTGTTCTGGAGTTCGTTCGTCTTGTTGCGGAGCTCGATGCACGAACTTTTGTTTTTGAAAATGTGAAGGGTTTGACGGTTGGAAAGCATAGGGCGTTCTTGGACGAGTTGGTGCAAGCTTTCGACAAGGTGGGGTACGACGTCCGTCAGCCGTGGCAAGTTTTGGATGCCTCGAATTTTGGAACGCCTCAGAAGCGTCAACGCCTGATTCTGCTGGGGGCAAAAAAGGGTAATCCTCTTCCGGAGTACCCGATACCAACGACTCAGCCAGCTGACGCCAAGCAAGCTTTGCTGGGACTTGCGTTGGGGCCCACGGTTAAAGAGGCTATCGGGGATTTACCAAATGCGGAGCGTTTCGATTCTTTGATCGGATCGGATATTGTCAAGACGCAGGCGTTCAAGGAGCCATCGACGTATGCTGCCGAAATGCGATGTCTTGGCGTGGCATCTTGGCACTATGGCTACATCCGGAAGTGGATGCCGGATTTTTTGACCTCGAGTGCACGGACAGAACACTCGGCCATTTCGCGTCAGCGTTTTCGTGAAACGATGCCAGGTTTGGTGGAACCAATCAGTCGCTTTTTCAAATTGCCTCCGAATGGTCTCTCAAATACGTTGCGGGCAGGAACCGATAGCGCTCGTGGTGCATTTACCAGCCCAAGACCAATTCACTACAAATACGATCGTTGTATAACCGTTCGGGAAATGGCGCGGTTACACGGTTTCCCCGATTGGTTTCGCTTGCACGCGACCAAGTGGCATGGTGCACGTCAGATCGGCAATGCGGTACCTGCTCCGATGGCTAGGGCCATTGGACAAGCGGTTTTAGCTGCTTTGGGTGTTGTTCCGACAACACCGCAAGTGATGATTTCTCTAGGCGATACGAAGCTGCTGTACATGGAGATGTCTGCTGCAGCCAACCGTTTTGGCGTACCTCGCCCCAATGGCAAACGAGACAAAAAAAGTGGGATTAAAAAGCGCAAGCAACATGAAATAGAAGAGTTGCGCCATCGTTCAGGAGGGCTGTATGGGTAAATCGACGGGGCTCAATCGCTATCAGCTCCTCATCGAGCGAATTTTCGAGAGTCGTTGGAGCAAAGGGCTGAAGGAGTTTTATTTTGAACGCGCTGATTTGGAATCGACCGCGTTGGAACTCGGTATTACGTTGCCCAAGAACCTCGGTGATGTGATGTACGCACTGCGTTATCGAATCAGTTTTCCGGAAAGCATCCTGGCGACACAACCCAAAGACCGGGAATGGGTAATTGAAGGGGCCGGAAGAGCACGCTACAGACTGAGGTTAGTCAAAAAGACGCGTATCTTGCCGCGCCCCGACCTTGCTTGGATTGCGATTCCTGACGCGACGCCTGAATTGATCCGAGCCTATGCCTTGGATGATGAGCAGGCACTGCTTGCAATCGTCAGGTACAACCGACTGATCGATACGTTTCTTGGTTTAACCACATACAGTTTGCAGAATCATTTGAGAACGACAGTAAGTGGGATTGGTCAAATTGAGATAGATGAACTTTATATAGGTTTGGATAAATATGGCTGTCACTATGTGATCCCAGTGCAGGCAAAAGGTGGAAGCGATCAGATTGGCGTGGTGCAGACCACGCAAGATATTCGTTTTGTTGAACAGAGATTCCCTGGAATGCGATGTCGTGCTATTTCAGCGCAATTCATGGAGGAGGGGATCGTCGCGCTATTTGAATTGATATTGCAAGATGATGAGGTCAGAGTCGTTGAGGAGCGCCATTACAAGCTTGTGCCGTATTCGGAGTTGGATCCGAGGGCAGTACGTGGTTATTCCTGATCGATTTCGAACACGGTGCGTGAGGCTGTTGTCTGGGCAGCTGCACTACGCAGCATCCACAATTCTAGGAATTAGCCCCCATAGGACAATGCGCCCCATGAATTTCCGCAAATATCTCATCCCGATCGGTATCGCCTGCCTGTTCATCGCTTCGTACAACGCCTGGGGCTGGCAGGGGCCGATCACGGTTCTGGGTGGTCTGGTGATGTGGGGGCTGTTGCATTACACGCGCCTGATGAACGTGATGCAGAAGGCCAACAAGAGCCCGATTGGCTATGTTGCCAGTGCGGTCATGCTCAATGCCAAGCTGCGTCCGGGCGTGAATCTGCTGCATGTGGTGGCGATGACACGCTCGCTCGGCGAGCTGCTCACGCCCGAGGGTCAGGACCCCGAACGCTTTCGCTGGACGGACGGTGGCAAGTCGTTCGTGGTGGTGGAATTCGTCAATGGTCGAGTGGTCAAGTGGGAATTGACGCGACCCCAAGTCACCGAAGAAGACGCACCAAAACAGGAATCTGCGGCCATTTCGTCCACTCAATCGTAAAATCGCTGGTTTTGCGACTTACAGCAATTGAAAAAGGATTCCCATGAGCCCCGTAGTTCCCTCGATGGCCGACCGTGACGGCAAGATCTGGATGGACGGCCAGATGCTGGACTGGCGCGACGCCAAGATCCACGTGCTGACGCACTCGCTGCACTATGGTTGCGGCGCTTTTGAAGGCGTGCGTGCGTACAAGACGGATTCGGGCACGGCCATCTTCCGTCTGCAGGATCACACCGATCGCCTGTTCAACAGCGCAAAAATCCTGCGTATGGCACTGCCATTCAGCAAGGATGAGGTGAACGAGGCCCAACGTGCCGTGGTGCGCGAGAACAAGCTGGAGTCCTGCTATCTGCGTCCGCTGACCTGGATCGGCTCCGAGAAGCTGGGCGTTTCGCCCAAGGGCAACAAGATCCACATGATCGTGGCGGCCTGGGCCTGGGGTGCCTACCTCGGCGAAGACGGCATGAAGCGCGGCATCCGCGTGAAGACGTCGAGCTACACCCGTCACCACGTGAACATCACGATGACGCAGGCCAAGGCGTCGAGCAACTACACGAACTCGATCCTCGCCAACATGGAAGCGACCGACGACGGCTACGACGAAGCCCTGCTGCTGGACAGCTCCGGTTTCGTGTCCGAAGGCTCGGGCGAGAACGTCTTCATCATCAAGGGCGGCGTGGTCTACACGCCCGACCTGTCGGCTGGCGCCCTGAACGGCATCACCCGCAACACCGTGTTCGCGATCTGCAAGGATCTGGGCATCGAAGTGGTCCAAAAGCGCATCACGCGTGACGAGGTCTACATCGCCGACGAGGCTTTCTTCAGCGGCACCGCTGCGGAAATCACCCCGATCCGCGAACTCGACCGCGTGGAAATCGGCTCCGGCAGCCGCGGCCCGCTCACCGAGAAGATCCAGACCGCGTTCTTTGACATCGTCAACGGCCGCAATCCCAAGTACGCTCACTGGCTGACCAAGGTGTAATCGACATGACCCAAGCAATCGTTGAACTCCTGGCCAAGGACCTGAACGCGCAAGGCGGTGTGTACTGCCCCAATCCCAAGGCGGACATGAAGCTTTGGAACTCGCACCCCAAGGTGTATCTGGACGTCGCCCATCACGGCGAAGGCAAGTGCCCGTACTGCGGCACCGTGTATCGCCTCAAGGCAGGCGAAGTGGTCAGCGCTGGTCACTGATCTCGCGTCGTTCGCGGATTGATCGTTCTGCCGGGGCTTGCCCGCTGTAATAGCTGTGAACTCTCGTTTGCACGCATGGCAGCAGGCCCCGCATGTGGGACAAACTGCGTTCTGCATTCACTGCGGTTCAACACGAGTCCTTCATCTTGAAATTTGCACAAGGAAAACTGGCCGCGCCCTCTTGGCCGGTTCAGTTGAATTCGGCAGCCGCCTTTGCCGTTCCCGGCTTGGCGCTCTGGCTTGCGTCCGGTTATTCGTATGGTGCGGTGCTGCTGCTCGTTGGCGCACTGTTCACGCTCAAGCGCTGGGTGCTCGAGCCGCAGCGCTCGCTCACCTGGTGGTTTGCGGTCTGCATGTTTGCCATGGCGCTCATGTGGGTGGCGATGGCCGATCCGGCCGAGCGCATGGGGCAGTGGGACCGGCCTTCCAAATTCATTCTCGCGATTCCGTGCCTGCTGTATGCCACGGTGTTTCCGCCCAAGCCCAGAGCCTTTGTCTGGGGGCTGATCGTCGGCTGCATCGGCGCGGGCGCGATCGCCATCTGGCAGGTTCACGGTCTCGGCGAATGGCGCGCGACCGGGCGTACGAATGCAATCCAGTACGGCAATCTGGCGCTGCTGCTCGCCGTGCTGCTGGCCGTGTTTCTGGCGGCCATCCACAAGCAATTGCACTGGGGTGAAAAGCTGCTGGCAGTGATCGCCATCGTGGCCGGGTTGGATGCCTCGGTGCTGTCCGCCTCGCGCGGCGGGTGGCTGGCGGTGCTGGTGGTCATGCCGTTTGGACTTGCGCTGCTGTATCGCTACCGCGCGCGCCTGTTCTGGCGCGTGGTGGTGGGGCTGATGATCGCGGCCGGGCTGATGTCGGTCGTCAACCGCGACATGCTGACCGCGCGCTGGGACGAGATGACCTCGGAAATCAAGGTCTACGACACCAAGCGCGACGCGAGCACGTCGGTGGGGCAGCGTCTGGAGCACTGGCGCTTTGCCTGGGATGCGGGCCGCGAAAAGCCGCTGCTCGGCTGGGGCGTGGCGGGCTATTTGTCGGAAAAGCAAAAGCGCGTGGCCGAAGGCAAGTACCAGCCAGCCATCGTCGAATACAAGTTCGTGCACAACGAGGTGCTCGACGTGTTCGTGAAGACTGGCTTGGTCGGCGTGGCCGTGCTGCTGTGGTTCTATCTGCTGCCGATCTGGATGTTCTGGCCCACGCGCGAGCGCATGCGGCTGCTGGATGCGGGGGGCAATCCACCGCTTCGGCGCATGGTGCTGGCCGTGCGCATGTGCGGCGTCTGCGTGCCGGTGCTGTTCGTCGGCTTCGGTCTCACGCAGGTCTTCTTTGCGCACAACAGCGGCATCATGTTCTATCTGTTCAGCCTGATCCTGCTGTGGTCCATGCTGATCGGTCTGGAGCGCACGGCGCGCGGCGCTCCGGCTGCCAAAGCCTGAAGGCGGGCACTGCTGGCACTGATGGGCAAAGGCCTTGCGCGCGGGCCTTCCCTTACACTCGCTGCCATGTCAAAGTTCACGGATGCCCGTTCCCCGTCTGAGCTCTCGGACCGCGCATCCAGCAGGCGGCCACGGGTGCTGCATTTCGTCACCGGTGGGTTCTCCGGTGCCACCCAAGTGGCGGTGGATCTCGTGCGCGGCCATCTTGCGGGCCAGCAGTTCGAGCCCTTGCTGGTGCTGCGTCGCAAACCCCATACCGACATGTCCCGCGTCGATGCGCTCCTCAAAGAGGGCGTTTCGGTGGAGCTGGTCCCGGGCTGGGCACATCTCGCCACCGTCCGGCAACTGGTGAAGGTCTGCGAGCGCTTTCAGCCCGACATTCTGGTCGCGCATGGCTTCAGCGAACATCTCTGGGGCCGCTATGCGGGCCTGCTCGCCAAGGTGCCGCATCTCGTGCATGTGGAGCACAACTCGCGCGAGCGCTACACCTGGTCGCGCACCAAGCAGATGCTGTGGCTCTCGCAGCGCACCGATGCCATCGTGGGCTGCTCCAAAGGCGTTGCGCAGGTGCTGCTGGGCAAAGGTACGCCGCCCGAAAAGACACTCGCGATCTCCAACGGCATTCGCACCGAACCGTTTGCGATGGCAGCCGAGCATCCATGGCGCGAGCGCATTCCGGGCATCGTGATGGCCGCGCGATTTGCGCGCCAGAAGGACCACGGCACGCTGCTCAAGGCGATTGCGCTGCTGCGCGAGCGTGGGCTCAAGCCGCCGGTCCAACTGGCGGGTGGCGGCAAGGCGAGTGCGCAGAAGGCTGCGCGCAAGCTCAGCGCGGAACTCGGACTCGATGATCAAGTGGAATTTCTCGGCCATCACAAGAACGTGCCGGGGTTGCTCATGGCCCACCAGATCTGCCTGCTTTCCACGCATTACGAGGGCATGCCGCTGTCGCTCATCGAAGGCATGGCGGCGGGCTGCACGGCCATCGGCACGCGTGCGCCGGGCGTGCAGGAGGTGATCGACGATCAGCGCAACGGCCTACTGGTCGAACACGAGAACGCGCAGTCGCTGGCCGATGCGCTGCAGTTGGTGCTCGCGCAGCCCGAAGTGGGCGAGCGTCTGGCGCTGCAAGGCCGTGAAGACGCGAACACGCAATACACGCTTTCGCGCATGATCTCGCGCTACGAGGCGCTGTTCACGCAGATCATGGCCGGTCGCAGCAAGGAAGGTTTTTCGCAGATATGACGACGACGCAGCAGCAACCATCCGAGAAGACCGCGCCGTGGCTCAGCGTGCTGGTGCCCGCCTACAACGTAGAGCCCTATCTTGAGGAGTGCATCGTCTCCGTGATGGAGCAGGCCGAGCCGCTGGGCGGCGTGGAAGTGCTGATGCTCAACGACTGCTCCACCGACGGCACGGGCGCGCTCATGGAAAAGCTGGTCACGCGCTGGCCTGGCAAGCTCACCTTCATGCAGCACGAACGCAACCAGGGCCTGTCTGCCACGCGCAATTCGATGATGGATGTGGCGCGCGGCGAGTATCTGTGGTTTCTCGATTCCGACGACAAGATACTGCCCGGCAGCATGGCCGCGTTGCACCGTATCGTGAAGACCAATGCACCTGATGTGGTGCTGTGCGATTTCGCCGTTTGGCGCGAGAAGACCAAACTCAAGCATCGCCTGCGCGGCGAGATGCATCGCCGCACCTTTGCGGGCCCTGCGCGCAAGCTGATCACCGATCGCTGCGGCGCATTGGCCGATGTGCTGATGCCGGGCGAACTGCATGTCTGGTCCAAGATTTCCAGACGTTCGCTGTGGGCGGATGATCTGCGTTTTCCCGTGGCACAGTGTTATGAGGACATGACCTGCGTGCCGCTGATGATGCTGCGCGCCGCGAGCTTTTATTACGCCGATCAGCCGTGGATCGCCTACCGCCAGCGCAGCACCAGCGTGCTGGCCAATCCCAATCTGAACAAGGCGGTGGACCAGTCGATGGCGCTGCAGGCATTCCATCGTGCGCTGCAGGCCAGCAATTGCGCTGGCGATACGCGTGTGCAATTGGCGCTGGCGCACCAGAACGCGCGCAACTTCATTGGTGCGATGCGTTTTGTCGATTCGCTGGACGATGCCAATCCCCAAAAGCGTTCGGCCATCCAACGCATACGTGCCAACTTTCTGGCCTCATCACCGCTCATACCCGAAGCCTTGTGCAAGGCTTACGGCGCGCGTGGCTGGTGGTTGCGCCGGTCCAAACTCAAGCGCTGGTTGAAAGCGAGCGAAGCCGCATGAGCGCACAGGCACAACAAAGCATTCCATTGCGTGACAAGGGCGAGCTGCTGCTCGCGCGCCTGATCTACGGCTGGGAGCGGCTGCGCAACAAGCCCGTGCTCGACTATGTCGAGCATCCGTTCCGGCTGGTCGAAATTCCGGCGGTGACGGAAGCGCCGCCCAAGCCCAACACACGCGCCATCCCGCGCATCATCTGGGCGTTCTGGACCGGGCCGACGCAGCCCGATCTGATCAAACGTTGCTTCGACAACTGGCGCCGCATGTGCCCGCAGTTCGAGATTCGCATCCTCGACGAGCAAAGCGTTCTGAACTATCTGGGCGGCATTCCTGCCGGGCTGCAAGAGGCGAGCGCGCCCAAGCGTGCTGATTGGGTGCGCGCCGAACTGCTCAAGCGCCATGGCGGCATCTGGCTCGATGCGAGCACGATTCTCACCACCTCGCTGGATTGGGTGATCGACACGCAGGCGCGCACGCAGAGCGACTACGTGGGCTTTTATCTCGAACAGTTCACGAGCGATGCCGCGTTTCCGGTGATCGAAAACTGGTTCATGGCCGCACCGCCCGCGAGCCCGTTCATCATCGATCTGCAGCATGAATTCACCACGCGCGTGGTCACGGGCAGCAACGCGCAATACCTCGAACGGCTGCGCGAAGAAGGCATCTACGATCAACTGCGCCAGCGCATTTTTTCGCCCGAGTATCTGACCATGCACCTCGCGATCCAGTATGTGATGCGCAAGCGCGGCGGGTATCGTCTGGCGCTGGCGCGTGCGGAAGACGGGCCGTTTTTCTACCATGTGGCTTCGGGCTGGAGCCGTGGCATGCTCAAGGTGCAGCTCATGATGCGCCCGGCCGCCAAGACCATGTCGCCCATGGTCAAGTTGCGCAAGCCCGACCGCAAACGGCTGGATCTGTATGCGCAGCGCCGACTGGTGCGGCCCGACAGCATCCTCGGGCGCTATCTCGGCCTTTGATGGCTGGCGAGACGCACCACTCCCCGCTACTCCACCCACTCGTTTCAATCATGATCCATCGTCGCAAATCGGCTTTTGAAAAGTGGTTCTCCTTCACCCGGCACCGTCGGCGCTTCGGAGCGGATGCGCACACGCAGCAGCTCGACGCCCAGGACTACTCGCAATTGCGCGAGCGCATCATCGTGCAGGGCGACGAAGAGGCGAAACATGCGCATGGCGCGTCGGTGAATCTGGACGAGCATCTGGCCAAGGTGCGGCGCGAATTCATCGGGCAGTCGGAGTTGCTGTATCAGCACGCCATGCTGATCGTGCTGATCCGCCGCGAAGCCGATGTGCCCGCGAACTACGAACGCTTCAAGCGCATGTGGATGGCCGAGCGCGACTTTCTCGTGGCGCATCTGGACATGCGATGGCTGATCTCGGCTTGCGACACCTTTGTCGATCTGGATACCGATCCGGTCCTGCGCGCCGTGGCGATGAACGGCCCGCTGCTGGCGAACACGGTGAAGTTGGGGGAGACCGAGCGGTTCATTCTCGGTGTGAATGGCGAGACGCCCGATCAGCAGGCTTCACTGGATGAACTGTGGACGCATCGGGTGGGGCTGTTCGATGGCGTGTCGGGCTTCATTCCGGGGACGGACGATACCTTGCGCAATATGCGGTATCGGTTGGAGGATGTGTGTGGGTTGCATCCGCTGGGTGTTGTCGTGATGGAGATTTTCGAGCGGCTGCAGCGGGTTGGGAATGAGAATGTTTATTTGCGGTTCAAGGGGCGGCATACGCGGGAGAAGACGCGTTGGTGGGACTAGGGTGTCGTGTTGTGTCCGACGGCCACTTTTTTTGATTGAGCCTTGGCTGGGGTGTTGAGGGCGGGTGCCGGGTCTCGCCCCGGCGGGCGAGTAACTTTTCGCTGGCGCGCGAAAAGTCACCAAAAGCGCGCTTGAATACCTGCGGCAAAACTCACTTCGCGCCGTAGGCGCTCCGTTCAGACAGCTTGCCGCAAGTCAGTTTGGAAGAGGATGTCACGGCACTTCGCGTTGCTCGTGCCGGGGCATCTCGCGAATTCGCGAGATGCTGTGTGGTTGGATCAGTGCGTTGTTGCTGCCAACTCTTCCACCAGTTTCTGAACCAGTTGTTCTGCTGGCATCACGCGGGCGGATGCTACGCCTTGGCCTGCCCAGAGGGAGAGGTAGTCTGCACGTCCCGCTGCTGCTGCAGCTTTGCGCAGTGCGCCTGTGAGGGCGTTTTGCACGGGGTATTCGGGGATGTCGTGCTCGAATGCGGCGAGTTTTTCCATCATCGTGTTGACGATGCCGCGCGCGTAGCGGCCTGAGAAGATGCGGGTGCAGCGGGTATCTGTTGCGCTGGCGTTTGCCATGGCTTCGCGGTAGGCGGGGCCGATGGCGGATTCGGGGCAGACGAGGAAGGCTGTGCCCATCTGCACGGCCTGTGCGCCCAGTGCCAGTGCGGCGGCGATGGATTTGCCGGTCATGATGCCGCCTGCGGCGATCACGGGGATGGTCAGTGTCTCGGCGCATTCCGCGACGAGGGGCAGGGTGCCGATCATGCTGGCCTGGAAGTCGCCCAGAAACGTGCCGCGATGGCCGCCTGCTTCCATGCCGGAGGCGACGACTGCATCGGCGCCCACGGCCTGCCAGGCTTTGGCTTCGGCGACGGTGGTAGCGGTGCCGATCACGTAGCTGCCTGCGGCGTGCAGGCGCTCGACCTGTTCGGAGGTGAGGATGCCGAAGGTGAAGCTCGCTACAGACGGCTTCTGTGCGAGCAGGGCGTCGAATTGGGCGTCGAAGTCTTCGCACCATTGCGCGGGCACGCTGGGGGTGAGGCCGAATTCGGCGTACAGCGGCGCGAGGCGATCGATGGCTTTTTGCACGACGGCGGCATCGGGCGTGGGGGTCTTGAGCACGAAGAGGTTCATGCCGAAGGGCTTGTCTGTCGCTGCGCGCACGGCGTTGGCGGCTTCGGCCATGGCGGCGGGGGAGCGCATGCCGCAGCCGAGCATGCCGAGTGCGCCGGCCTTGGAGACCGCTGCGGCGAGTGCGGGGGTGTCCGAGCCGGTCATCGGGCCCTGGAAGATGGGGTGTTCGATGTTCAGGTGCTTGAGCAAAGAAGAGGAAGTGCGGGATGCGGTCATGGCGTGCGTGCTCCTTGAAATCATGAATTCGTGGTGGCGACGTTCGCGCTCGCGAGCAACAGGTCTCTGAGCGCGGTGAACGCGGGGGTGTTGTAACCCTGCCGGGTGACGAGCATGGTCGTGCAATGCGAGAGCGGCACCCATTGCAGCGCAGGCGGCGTGCGCAGTTGTTCGAGCAGCGCCTGTGGCACCACGCCCGCGCAACTGCCTGCGGCCACGCAGGCGAGGATGGCGGGGTACGAGGCCAGTTCCATCACCTTGGGCTGCTGGCGCGCATTTCCATGTCCTTTGCCACCGCTGCGCATCCAGTCTTCGCCGATCTGGCGATAGGTGCAGCCGCGCGTGAAGGCGGCGATGGTGTGCAGTTGCAGGTCGGCGGGCGAGCGCACGGGCGGATGCGTGGCAGGTAAGGCAAGCAGCAGCGCTTCGTCATAGACCGGCGTGCGATCCAGCGACAATTCGTCGGGGTCGAGGTCCGGCGGCGGCCAGGCGACGAGTGCGGCGTCGATTTCATGGGCCAGCAGTTGTTCGATCAACTGACGCGAGGGCGAGGTGTGCAGCTCCAGCCGCAGCTCGGGCCATGCGGCATGCAGTTGCGCGAGTGGCTGCGGCAGGCGCACGAGCGAGGTGCTCTCCATCGCGCCCAGCCGCAAGCGCCCGGTGGGTTGATCGGGCGAGACGGCCTGGCGTGCCTCCTCGGCCAAAGCAAGCAGCTTTTGCGCATAGCCAATCAGCGTTTCGCCCGCAGGCGTGAGCAGCATGCGCCGTCCTTCGCGCAGGAACAGCGGCGTGCCGAGTTGCTCCTCCAACTGCTGGATGCGCGTGGTCACGTTGGACTGCACGCGCCCCAGCCGCTCGGCGGCGCGGGTGACGCTGTGCTCCTCTGCCACGGCGAGGAAGATCTCGAGTGCAAGCAAGTCCATGGGCGACGAGTGAAGGTGAGGTGATGGCAAGAAAAATCTTTTTGTGAGATGATTTTATAACATTCAATCTCAAATTGAGATTTAAATCGGATTCAACATGAAGGCCATTCCCTTGGAACCCGTCGTCGACCCCTCCGTCCCGGCCCAGAGTACCGCCAGCGGTTCGGTGCAGCCGTGGGCCATCGCGTTCGCGGGCATGGCGTCGCTCGCCATCGCCATGGGCATCGGCCGTTTTGCCTTCACGCCGCTGTTGCCGATGATGCTGCACGACGGCACGCTGACCCTCGCCCAAGGCAGTTGGCTGGCGACGGCCAACTATCTGGGCTACCTCGCAGGCGCGCTGTTCGGCATGGCCCTGCCGTGGCTCGCACCGCGCGCCTATGCCGTGCTGCATCCGGCGGTGCTCGCCAAGCTGGGCATCGCATTCACGGCGATCTTCACAGTCGCCATGGCCTTGCCGCTGTCGCTGGCATCGCCCGGCCTGTGGACGGCATTGCGTTTTGGCGCGGGCGTTTGCAGCGCGATCACGCTGCTCGGCGTGGCCTCGTGGTGCATGGTGCGGCTCGCCGCGCTGGGCCGGGCCGAACTGGCCGCGCTGATCTTTGCCGGACCGGGCATGGGCATTCTCCTGACCGGCCTGTTCGCCAGCGGCATGGTCAAGCTGCAGTGGCATGCGACCAGCGGCTGGCTGCTGTTCGCCGTGCTCGCGTTGCTGATGTGCATCCCCATCTGGCCCGTGATCGCCGGTCGGGCTGCCTTGCCGGTTACGGGCGCCAATGCTGCCACGACTGCCAGCGTCGCCCACGCTCCCGCAGCACCCGTGCCCGCCCGTGTTCTGCATGCTGTGGCCTATGGCCTTTCAGGGCTGGGCTACATCGTCTCCGCCACATTCCTGCCCGTGATCGCGCGCGCGGTGCTGCCGGGCGATTCGATCTGGGCCGACCTCTTCTGGCCGATTGCCGGCCTGGGCGCAGTCGTCGGCATTGTGCTGAGCGTGCGCGCAAAACCGCACTGGGACCGGCGCTGGCTGCTCATCGCGGCGTATTTAGTGCAGGCATCGGGCATCGCGCTGGGCCTGCTGCTGCCGACCACCTTGGGCTTTGCGCTTGGCAGCGTGCTGCTCGGCCTGCCGTTCACAGTGATCACTTTCTTTGGTCTGCAGGAAGCCAGGCGACTCTGGCCCACGTCGGCAGACAGCTTTGTGGCGCTGGTCAGCGTGCTCTACGGCATCGGCCAGATCGCAGGGCCGCCGATGGTGGCTTGGTTGCTGCATCACTCTGCCGAGGGCAGCAAGGGGTTCGAGCGTGGGTTGGGGTTGGCCGCAGCGTCGCTGGTGGTGGGGGCGGGGATGTATTTGGTGTCGGTGGTGGTTTGGCCGCTTCGGCTTGCCGGGTCTCGCCCCGGCGGGCGAGTCACTTTCTTTTTTCAAAAAAGAAAGTAACCAAAGAAAGTTGAGCCCGCTGCTCACGACCCTACGCTTGCGCTACGGGCAACCTGATTCCGGGATTTCGACCGGCGCACGGCAGAACTCCCGGCGCGCCAAAGGCGCTCTGGTCAAACAACTGCCGTGCGCCGGTCAAAATCCCGGAATCAGGCGTGATCAGAAGGGCGGAATCGGGAGCGGGTAAGGTCACGGCACATCGCTTCGCTCGTGCACGACTCCACCCTCACCCCAGCCCTCTCCCGCAAGCGAGAGAGGGGGCAATACTAGCCATGCGATCAACGGAAAATTGCGACAAGTCGAGCACAGTACCCCAAGCACGAAAGTCACAAAACTCGCGCTTCCACATCTCGCGAGGTCGCGAGATGAACGGGCACGAGCGAAGCAAAGTGCCGCAACTTCCTCTTATGAAAACTCTGACTCGCGGCGGTTGCCCGAACGGAGCGCCTACGGCGCGAAGTGAGTTCTGCCGCGTGACCCCGCATTCCAAGCGCGCTTTTGGTGACTTTTCGCGCGCCAGCGAAAAGTTACTCGCCCGCCGGGGCGAGACCCGGCACCCGCTCTCAAACGACGCGACAAAGACCAATCAGTCGCCGATGGCACCAACAGGCAGCCTCAAAACAAAGCTAGCCCCCGGAAGCCCATCCGGCCTCCCTTCGCAGTGCACCGTCCCCTGATGCTTCTCCGCAATCGAGCGCACCAAAGCCAACCCGAGGCCGACTCCGCCAGAGCGCTCACTGGCCCCAGGCAACCGGTAGAACGGCTCGAAAATCCGCTCCCGCTGCTCGGGCGGCACCCCCGGTCCGTGGTCGCTCACGCGGATCACGGCGTGGTTGCCTTCGCGGGAGAGGTCCAGTGTGATTTCGCCCAGGCTGTAGCGGCGGGCGTTTTCGAGCAGGTTGCGCACTGCGCGGCGCAGGAGTTTGGAGATGCCTTGCACGTCGAGATCGGTGGCGGACAGGCCTTCGGTGTGGGCGTTCAGGTCGGCATCGACGCGGGCGCATTCCTCGGCGGAGAGGCCGAGCAGGTCGACCGGCTCCATCGTGCCGATGTTGGTGGCTCCGGCGTCGAGACGGCTGGCGAGCAGGATTTCGTCGACGAGCTGGTCGAGTTCGGCGATGTTGCGCAGGATTTCGGCGCGCGATGCGGGTGAGGGCACGCCGTCCTGCATCAGCTCCATGCCCATGCGGATGCGGGTCAGGGGCGAGCGCAATTCGTGCGAGGCGTTGGCGAGCAGGGATTTGTGCGAGCCGACCAGCGCTTCGATGCGCGAGGCGGCGGCGTTGAATTGGCGCGCGAGGTCGGCCACTTCGTCATGGCCTTGCGTGCGCACGCGGACCTTCAAGTCGCCTTCGCCAAAACGCTTGACGCTGCGCTGCAGATTTTCCAGGCGCTGCAGCAGTTTGCGGATGATGGGGAAGACGCCGATGGTGACGGCGATGCCGACGGCGGCAAGAATCCACACGAAACCGAAAGGTGGGCGCAGCCAGAAGGCGACGTCGTGAGGCTGATCGCCGCGTCCACCGGGGCGGCCATCGCCTCGGCCTTCGCGGCCATCACGGCCGTCGGGGCGGGGCATGCGGGCGGAGAGTTGCAGTTGGAACGACTCGCCGGATTCGGTCTCGATGTTGTAGGTCGATGGCTCTCCGGGCTCGCGGCGTTCGCGTATGGCCAGACCGGCAATCACCGGTTTGCCGTTGGCATCGGTGAGCGTGATTTCGCGTGCCGGTGGTTGCTGGTTCTGCAGGTTCTGCGCGTTGTGCTCTGCCGCCACGCGCCATGCGATGCCGATGGCAAAGGCAAAAACGGCCACGCCGCCGACCACCGCGAGCCAGATGCGCAGATAGAGGCGACGGGAGAACGGGCTGATCAGCGACATGGCGTTGCTCGTTGGCTTGCTCGGTTTGCTCGCTCAGTCCTGCTGTTTGGCGAACACGTAGCCCACGCCGCGCACCGTGAGGATGCGGCGTGGGTTCTTGGGATCGACTTCGATGGCGGCGCGGATGCGGCCCATGTGGACGTCGATGGAGCGGTCGAAGGCTTCCAGCTCGCGGCCGCGCACGGCTTCCATGATCTGGTCGCGCGTGAGCACGCGGCCTGCGCGCTCGGCAATCGTCACGAGCAGGTCGAACTGGTAGGAAGTCAGGTCGGTGGGCTGGCCGTTGACGGTGACGGTGCGCGCGTCGCGGTCGATTTCGAGGGAGCCGAAACGCAGCGTCTGCGTGGCCGGGGGCGCGCCGGTTTCGCGGCGGCGCAGGATGGCGCGGATGCGCGCGAGCAGTTCGCGCGGCTCGAAGGGCTTGGGCAGGTAGTCGTCGGCGCCGATTTCGAGGCCGATCACGCGGTCCATCGGGTCGCCCTTGGCGGTCAGCATGAGCACCGGTGTCTGCGATGCGGGCGCGGGCAGCGAGCGGATGCGGCGGCAGATTTCGAGGCCGTCCATGTCGGGCAGCATCAGGTCGAGGATCACCAGATCGGGCAGCTCGGTCGCTTCGGGTCCGGCCAGTTTCGCGAGGCCGCTGGTGCCATCGCCGCAGTGCGTGACATGCAGGCCGGATTGCCCCAGATACTCGCTCACCATCTGGGCAAGTCGGGTGTCATCTTCGATCATCAGGAGGTTGTGGGGCATGGCTTTGGAGTTCTTTGATGATTCAGGGGAGATCAGGCATTCGTTCAGCGCAGTGCTGCTGTGGAGAAATGCCTGACATGCATGGTGCACGACGTGTACTGCGCGTATTCACGGTTTCCGTAAAGAAAGGTAAAGCGCGGACCAATTCATTCCATTCCATTCATCCCTCCGCTGACGCCGTGGGGGTGGCGGTGGTTTGGGCCTGCTCGCCGCTTTTTTTCACATGGCCAGCGGCCCAGACCAGCAGCAGCACGGGCAGACCGAGCACGGCGGTGCTGATGAAGAAGTTGGCATAGCCATGCGCGTTCACGTAGTCGCCCGAGAAGCCCGCGACGAACTTGGGCAGCAGCAGCATGAGCGAAGAAAACAGCGCGTACTGCGAGGCCGAATAGCTGATGTTGGTGAGGCTGGAGAGGTAGCCCACGAACGCCGCCGAGGCGATGCCCGAGGCGAGGTTGTCGGCCGAGACCACGGCGATCAGCGCGGGCACGCTGTGGCCGTATCCCGCCAGCCATGCGAACAGCAGATTGGTGAAGGCGCTCAGGATGGCTCCGAGCATGAGGATGCGCATCACGCCAAAGCGCATCGACAGGCTGCCGCCGACGAACGCGCCCACCAGCGTCATGATCACGCCGTAGACCTTGGTGACGCTGGCGACCTCGTCCTTGGTGAAGCCGGTGTCCACATAGAACGGATTGGCCATGATGCCCATGACCACGTCGCTGATGCGGTAGACGGCGATGAGCGCGAGGATCACCGCGGCATGCCACTTGTAGCGGCGGAAGAAGTCGGCAAACGGCTCGATCAGCGTGCTCTGCAGCCACTCGGCGGCGTTGCGGGCGGGCGGCATGTCCACGCGCTTGGGCTCGGGCGAGATCAGCACCGTGACAATGCCCACCAACATGGAGGCGGCCATCACCAGATAGGCAAGCTGCCAGGCGGCGTTCTGATAACCGCCTGCACCGCCCGAGAGTTCGGCGCGCGCGGCCAGCCACAGCACGCCTGCGCCCGACCAGATCATCGCAAGGCGATATCCGGTCTGGTAACTCGCGGCGAGCGCGGGTTGCTCCTTGGCGGGCGCGGATTCGATGCGGTAGGCGTCCAGCGCGATGTCCTGTGTGGCCGAGGCGAAGGCCGTCACCAGCGCCCAGACGACCATGGGCTGCAATGCCACGCTGGGGTTGGCCAGCGCCATGCCCGCCAGGCCGCACATCACCGCGATCTGCGCGACCAGCAACCAACTGCGCCTGCGTCCCAGCGCCCGTGTGAGGCCCGGCAGCGGCACGCGGTCCACGATCGGCGCCCATATCCATTTGAAGCCGTAGGCCAGACCCACCCAACTCAGGTGACCGATGGTGCTGCGATCAATGCCCGCCTCGCGCAGGCGAAACGACAGCGTTCCCAGCACCAGCATGAGCGGCAGCCCTGCGGCAAACCCGAGCGACAGCATGCGCAGGCTTTCGGGTTGCAGATAGACCATCAGGGCCTCGCGCCAGGAGCGCTTGGGCGGTGTTTCGGAGAGCGTGGAATCAGACATGCGGTGATTTTGAGAGCGGTCGCCAACAAAGCGAATTCACGCATTATGCGGATTCGCTGTATGTCGCGGATACCAGCTACCATGCGCTCCATGGCCCGCCAAGCCCATAGCCCCTCCGCGCTCACCACGCCCGTCGCCTCGATCCGCCAATACAGCGGCGAGCACACGGCGCATGCGCACGACCATGCGCAGATTCTGTACGCGCTGCAGGGCCGCATGGAACTCGAAGTCGCGGGCCGCGCCGCGTTCGTCGACACGGCCTGCGGCATGGTCGTTCCGGCAGGCGTCGAGCACGGATTTCTCGCCGCGCCCGGTGCGCAGTTGCTGGTGATCGACGCGCCCGACCTGCGCGGCACCGACCGGACGCGGCGCTTTTCCGTACCTGCCACGCTGCGCGGCGTCGCGCCCGAACTGGAGACTGATGCCAGCCAGCACCTGGCGGCGTTGCTGGATGCGCCGCGTGTTCTGGCCCGCCGCGAACTGGATCTGCAGATCGTCAAGGTGCAGGTCGCGCGCAGCCTGCATGAGGACTGGAACACGCGCCGCATGGCCGATCTGGTGCACCTGAGCCCGCAGCGCTTTCACGTGCGTTGGCAGGAGTTGACCGACAAGACGCCGCAGCAATGGTTGCGCGATCTTCGGTTGGACGCGGCGCAAAGCGTTCTGGCGCGCGGCGAATCGCTGGAAAACGCCGCTCTGCGCCTTGGCTACCGCAGCGCCAGCGCGCTGGCGTTTGCATTGCGGCGCGACCGCAAGATCGGCGCGCGCGATCTGCGCAAAGCTTGAAGCGCAGAACATCAGAACAAGCGTTTCTCGACAAAAGTGAGCGCCTTCGGCGGCATCATCAAGCCATGACGCAAACTGCCTCGCCCTCCACGTCCTCGCTCACGCGCACGCCTGCCGCTCACGCCCATGTTTCCTCGGTGCTCGGCATTGCGCTGGTGTCTGCCGCTTCGCTGCTCTGGGGCACGACCGGCACGGTGCAAAGTCTGGGCGCGAGCGGGCTGTCGCCGTTCTGGGTGGGGGCCGCGCAGTTGGTGGTGGCCAGCGTGTTCTTTGTCTGCGTGCTGCTGATGACGCGAAGCCGCAGCGCAAGTTCCAGCTTGCCGCTGTTGCCCGCACCATCGCAAATGGGCTTGAAGCTGGGTTGGTTCCTGCTCGCCGCTGCCGGTGTGGCGGGTTACAGCATCAGCTTCTATGCCGGCGTGAAGCTCGCGGGCGTGGCAGTCGGCACGGCGGTGGCGATTGGCAGCAGCCCCATCTGGGCGGGGCTGATTCAGGCCGTGCTGCTGCGTGCGCCGCTGTCCGGCCTGTGGTGGCTGGGCACGGCGGTGAGCGTGGGCGGCGGCGTGGCGATGGTGCTCAGCAAAGGGGGCGCGACCGCCGAGATTTCATGGACGGGTCTGCTGCTGTGCCTGCTCGCGGGGCTGTCGTACGCAAGCTATGCGCTCATCAACAAGCGACTGGTGGCGCATGCGTCCACGCAGGTGGTCAACTTCTATGTGTTCACCGGCGCGGCCTGCATGGCGATTCCGGCGGCGCTGCTGCTTGCGGGCGTGCCGGTGTTCACGGCCTCGTCGCTGCTGGTGGTGGTGTATCTGGGCATCGTCGTCTCGGGCATCGCCTATGTGCTGTTCTCCAACGGGCTGCGCGGCATTTCCGGGCCGACCGGAGTGACGCTCACGCTGATCGAACCCGTAGCGGCGTTTCTGCTGGCGGTGTGGATCGTCGGCGAGCACCAGCCGCTGCAGTCGTGGCTGGGCCTGCTGGCGGTGCTGGCGGGGCTGCTGGTGGTGATTCGTGCGGAGCTGCTGGCGTCACGCCAGGCCAAGAACAATTAGACTTGGCAGCCTGTTCGTTCGCCCGCTGTTTCAACCATGAAACCCTCTGCGTACTCCTGCCCATGCGCCACGCCTCACGGCTCCCTCTGGAACGCACGCCGCGCCTTTCTGCTGGCTGCTTCGGCAGTGGCGGCAACGCCCGTGCTCGCTCAGGTCGAGGTGGGCGATGCGTCTTCCATGCGCAAGCTGGTGCCCGCCGAGACGCTGGAGAACGCCGCCACGCAGCAATATGACCAGTTGCTCGCACAGGCCAAAGCCAAGGGCGCGCTGGCCGGGGCGAACAACCCGCAGCTCATTCGTCTGCGCGCGATTGCCGCGAAGATCGTGCCGTTCACCTATGCGTGGAACGACCGCGCACGCGGCTGGAAGTGGGAGGTCAACCTCATCGGCAGCAAGCAGATCAACGCCTTCTGCATGCCGGGCGGCAAGATCGCGTTCTACACCGGCATCCTCGACCAGCTCAAGCTGACCGACGACGAGGTCGCCATGGTCATGGGCCACGAAATGGCGCATGCGCTACGCGAACATTCGCGCGAGCGGCTGGCCAAGACGCAGGCGACCAACATCGGCATTTCGCTCGGCGCGGCGTTGCTGGGGCTGGGCGATGTGGGGCGCGCGGCAGCCAATCTGGGCTCGCAGTTGCTCACGCTGAAGTTCAGTCGCAATGATGAATCCGAAGCCGATCTGGTGGGCCTCGAACTAGCCGCGCGCGCGGGTTTCGATCCGCAGGCGTCCGTGACGCTCTGGGAAAAAATGGGCAAGGCCACAGGCAGCCAGCAAGGCATGCAGTTCCTGTCCACCCACCCGAGCGGCCCCAACCGCATCCACGAGTTGCAGCAGAACGTGCCGCGCGTCAGCGGCCTGTACGACAAGGCGCGGCAGCGATAAGGTCCACCGCTTCCGTCGTCGCGATCAGGTGTTGCCCACGTAGGGATTCGTGCGGCGCTCCCGCCCGAAGGTGCTTTCCGGGCCGTGGCCGGGGATGAACACCGTCTGGTCGCCCATGGGCCACAGGCGCTGGGTGATCGAGTCGATGAGCTGCTGGTGATTGCCCTTCGGAAAATCCGTGCGGCCGATGCTGCCTGCAAACAGCACATCACCCACGAATGCGCGGTCGATCTGCGGTGCGTGGAACACCACATGGCCGGGTGTGTGGCCGGGGCAGTGGCGCACGTTCAGTGTCTCGTTGCCGATCTGCACCGTGTCTCCATCGTGCAGCCAGCGCGTGGGCGTGAACGGCAGCGCGGGCGGAAAGTTGAACATCTGGCTTTGCTGCGGCAACCCGTCGATCCAGAACTGGTCGCCTTCTTCGGGGCCGATGATCGGCAGGTCGAGCTTCTGCGCCAGCTCGCCCGTGCCGCCCGCGTGGTCGATGTGCGCGTGCGTGAGCCACAGCGCCTTGAGGTTCAGGCCGCGCTTTTGCACCTCGCCCAGCAGCACATCGAGATCGCCGCCCGGATCGATGATGGCGGCGTCCTTGGTGGCGTCGCACCAGACGATGGACGAGTTCTGCTGAAAGGCGGTGACGGGGACGGTGAGGTACTGCAGCATGGGTCGAATGTGGGGATGAAGGCCAATTTTTGGAAGTGCTGCCAATGTATCCAACTTTTGCGTCGGGATGAGTGCTTGCACATCGGCGGCCATCGTGCATCGATGCGCATGAATTTCCTGCGTGGGCAACCAAGGTATAGAACGCAGCCAAAGTAAATGTTTACTAGCTGCCTATACTCACAACTGATTCGTCTTGTATAAGACCAAAGCGTGGCGGACGGCCTTGTCTTGTGTGTGGTCGGCATGTTTGCTGACACAAACTGGTTGTCGTTATCACCTGCTTTTTGACTTCTGAGCGCGTAGAACCCTCAGGAACACATAGTCATCTAGCGATGTGAACACGCCAGCAGCTTCTTGCATTGCGCGTGCGCATTGCTTCAAGGAGCTGGAACCGTGTCCAAACTGGACTTCAATCGACGCAGTTTTCTGAAGGCAGCTGCGGCCATGGGCGTAATCGCGAGTGTGCGCCCGGTCAAAGATGCGCTTGCAGAACTCATCACCCCCGCCGGTGGCCAGGAAACCCACTGGATCAGCGGCAACAAACTCAACTACCGTCGCGATGGCATGGCCAAGGTCACTGGGCAGAAGGTCTTTGCCATCGACCTGCGCGCCAAGGATATGCAGGGCTGGCCCGAGCAGCAGTCCTACGCGCTGACGATCCACGTCCCGCGCGCCGACCGCATCTACGAGGGGCTGGACCTCTCCGTTCTGGGCGACGACTTCAAGCCCGATGTGCTGATCGACGCGGAAAGCATTGCCGCCGACGGTCTGCGCATGCCCGATCCGGGCTTCTACGGCGAATTCTTCGTCAAGAAGGGCGAACTCTCGCCGATGCTGGGCCACCCGGTCGCAGTCGCCATCTGGCACGACTACGAGAAATTCCGCGTCGCCAACAAGCGCCTGCGCTTCAACGACTCCATCTTCCGCTTCGGCGCAGAGATGGCGCAGCCCGCGCGTGCTCCGTACGTGGCCGCCCGCTTCGTGCGGGTGCAGGGCGACGATGCATATGGCGAAGACAAGTTCTCTCCCATGAAGAACACCATCGTCTGGCCCGCCACCGATGAAAAGGGCGTGCATTGGCCCGACGCGCATCACCCGGCCTTCGGCGCGCTGATGGGTCAATCGGCCCGCATCCAGTCCGAGATGAAGGAGCCCAAGGACGGTCTGCGCGCCTTTGCTCGCAAGTACTACAGCCAGTCCATCGACCACGTGGCCATGGAAATGGAAAACGGTCTCGCCTGGTACGACCGCAACACCGGCGAGCTGCACATGGTGGGCGCGGCGCAGGCCCCGTACAGCACGGCCGATCATGTGATGCACATGGTCAAGGAAAGCCATCTGCCGCTCAAGAAGCTGGACTACATCAGCTCCTACACCGTGGGCTACGGCCAGAAGGAGCACCAGCCCTTCCCGTTCTACGTGGCGCTGGCGTCGCTGTATGCGCAGGGCCGCCCGGTACGCATGGCGCTCGATCGCTGGAAGCATTTTCAGTTCGCACTCAAGCGCCATCCGTTCGATGTGGAAACCGCCATCGCGGTGGACAAGGAAGGCCAATTCCAGTCGCTCACCTGCCACATGGTGGGCGATGGCGGCGGCGTGACCAACTTCAGCCCATCGGTGGGCACGGTGGCCGTCACGGCAGCGCAGTCGATCTACTACTTCCCGCAGAGCGATCTGTCGGTGGTGGTCAACCCCAGCGTGGGCGTGACCTCGGGCTCGATGCGCGGCTACGGCTCGGTGCAGTCCATGGCCTATACCGAAATGCTGGTCGATGAAATCGCCCAGGAAATCGGCATGGACGCCATCGAGCTGCGCCGCCGCAACGTGCTCAAGAGCAGCATGAAGAACACGCAGGGCGCGTCGCCTTCGGGCCATCTGCGCATCGGCGAGATTCTGGACATCGCCGCCAAGGACCCCATGTGGACCGAGCGCGCCAAGCGCAAGTCCGACTACGAAGCGGCCAACCCCGGCATGCGCTACGGCATCGGCTTCGGCGCGGTGCAAAAGGACTTCGGCACGGGTGCCGAGGCGTCGATTGCCGAACTGGAGATCACGCCCGAAGGCCGCATCAAGATGCGCCACATCGCCAATGAAATCGGCACCGGCAGCACGACCTCGCAGATGGTGGCGATCGAGCCCATCCTCGGCCGTCCGGCCGACGATGTGGACTTCGCCGTCAACCACTGGGACAACATGCCCCTGGAGAGCAAGGACGAGCCCTACACCACGCCGCAGGCCAAGGAAGACGAGCTGGCCCGCAACCCGTTCTGGGTGCCGCGCGTGGTCTCGCCTGTGTCGGCGTCGAACTCGGCTTATTACTTCCGCCACGCCACGCAGCAGGCCGCGCAGATGCTGCTCAAGCTGAGCCTGTGGCCTGCCGCCCAATCGATCTGGTCGAGCAAGGCCGATGGCGGTCAACTGCTGCCCAGCGCCGTCACCGAAGAGATGCTGGAATGGCGCGACGGCATGCTCGTCGCAGAAGGTCTGGAGCCGCTGAGCTTTGCGCGCCTTGCCGCCCATGCGCACGAGAAGGGCATGATCACCGGCGTGTGCGTGCACGCGTTCAACCGCTGGGCCTGGGCGAAGGCGGACTTCACCGTCGAAGGCGTGAAGTTCCAGCCCTACATCGACGCGCTGTCCGTCAAATACGGTCAAGGTGCGAGCGACGCCAAGAAGGCCGCGATGAAGCATGGCGGCTACGCCTTCGTGCCGCGCGACAAGGTCTACTTCCCGCCCGTGCAGCGCGCCAACGCGGGCACGGTGTACTACGCGCCTTGCGCCACGCTGGTGGAACTGGCCGTGTCCACCGGCACCGGCAAGGTGAACATCCTCTCGCACAAGACCTGGCTGGAATGCGGCACGCAGATCGTGCCGGAACTGGTCTCGGGCCAGATCCAGGGCGGCGTGGCCATGGGCATCGGCCATGCGCTGTATGAAGACCTGCCGCGCGACGCCACCGGTCCGGGCAATGGCCAATGGGGGCTCAACCGCTACCACGTGCCACGTGCGAGCGAAGTCGCGGTGTGGACCGCGCAAGGCACTGTGCTGCCGCCGCTGTCGCGCACCGACCCACCCAAGGGCATGGCCGAGGTGGTGATGATTCCCGTCATCGCCGCCTGCGTGAACGCCGTGGTCAACGCCACCGGCAAGCGTTTCTATGCCACCCCATTGACCCCCGAAAAAATCAGAGAGGTACTGTGATGCAGGACCGTATCCAATTCAGCGCCACCATCAACCGCAAAAAAATTGGCCCCGTCGACGTTCCCAAGGACTTGATGATGATCGAGTTCCTGCAGGAATACGCGGGCATGAACGGCACTCGTCTGGGCTGCGGACAGGGCGTGTGCCGTGCCTGCACCATCATCGTGGACGATCCGGAAAAGGGTTCGATCACCGTGCCTGCCTGCGTGACCGGCGTCACCTGGCTCAACGGCAAGACCATCCGCACCGTCGAAGGCATCGCCTCGGTGGACGACAAGGGCGTGGTGCATCCATCGCCCGTGCAGAAGGCGTTTCTGGAGCACTACTCGTTCCAGTGCGGCTACTGCACGCCGGGCTTCGTGAACTCGGCCACCGTGCTGATGGAAAAGCTCGAAAAGCATCCCGTGCCTGCGGACGATGTGGAAAAGGCCATCGAGGAACAGCTCGAAGCCCACATCTGCCGCTGCACCGGCTACGTGCGCTACTACCACGCCGTGCGCGACGTGATCCTCAAGACGCCGGGCCTCACCACGGGCAAGCGCACCAAGGAGGTCGTCAACAATGGCTAAGAGCACCTGGATCAAAGGCCTGGGCGCGGTGGTCGTCGCGGGCATCGTGGTCGTCGGTGGCCTATATCTGTACGGCAGCTCCAGCAGCAACATTCCGCCTGCCACGGTGGACTTCGCCAAGCTCGACGCCAAGCAGTTCGACGAGCTCTACAAGCGCGGCGAACAGGTCTTCCGCGCGGGCGACTGCGCTGCCTGCCACAGCTCCCCCAAAACGGGTGCTGAACTCGCAGGTGGCGTTCCCATGGTCACCCCGATGGGCACGCTCTACGGCAGCAACATCTCTCCATCGAAGGAACACGGCATCGGCAACTGGTCGGCCGACGACCTGTACCGCGCCGTCGCCATGGGCATCGCGCCCGGCCGCAAGGTGCTGTACCCCGCCATGCCCTACGCCAGCTACCACCAGATCACCCGTGGCGACACGGATGCGCTGTGGATCTGGATGATGAAGCAGTCGCCCGTCGAAGTCGCCAACCAACCCGGCGAGATGCAGTTCCCGTTCAACGTCCGCCCCGCCGTGGCGCTGTGGAATGCGCTCAATCGCCCGACCGCCAAGGAGTTCGATCTCTCCTCCGGCGACGAACTGCTGCGCGGCAAGTACCTGGTCGACACGCTCGGCCACTGCGCCGAATGCCACAGCCCACGCAGCAAGCTCACGTTCGCGATGGACACTTCGCGCTATCTCGAAGGCAGCATCATCGAAGGCTCGTACGCACCCGCACTCACGCCAGAAGCCTTGAAGGCGCGCGGCTGGAACAAGGACGACCTCGTGCAGTTCTTCCGCACCGGCGTCGCACCGCAAGGCGTGATGACCTTCCGCATGGCCTCGGTGCTCGATCACTCGACATCGCGCATGGCTGAAAAAGACGTGCGCGCCATGGCCGCCTACCTGACCCAGAACCAGGACATGCCCGGCCCCAAGATCATCAAGGCCGCCGAAGGCCAGATCAACGTGAAGGGCGAGAACCTGTACCTCGGCCTGTGCGCAGGCTGCCACGGTGCGCAGGGCGACGGCCAGCCGCATTCCTCCGTGCCCATGAGCACCAACACCACCGCCATGTTCCCCACGCCCATCAACCTGATCCGCGTGATCCGCGAAGGCGTGGCCGAACGCGACCTGGCCCACGGCGAACGCATGCAGACCATGCCCGGCTTCGCCGACAAGCTCGGCAACGAGGAAATGGCAGACCTCGTCAACTACATGCGCCAGACCTGGGGCGGCCAGCCCGGCAACGTGACCGCCGCCGACGTGGCGGAAAACATCAAGACCATCGAGCACAGCAAGTAAGCGCCCGCCGCGCTCGGAAAAACAAAAAGCCCCAATCACCTTCGGCATGCCGGAGAGGGTTGGGGCTTCTTGCATCCATCCACCGACAAGGTCCTTGCTTCGATGGGCGCACAAGGCGGTGGTCATGGTTGGGGCAATCTCTGCCCATTCAGCAAAGATCAGCGTGGATTCGAACGATGCCGCAATGTCGGCATACGAATTTGTAGAGGCTCATGCCGCCGTGCTGACTGTAGTGCGCGCTGAGTTCCGTCAGTGTGCCGTAGTTTTTGAAGACCCACGCGTGATCCTGCTGGAAGAGCGCTTCCGATCTTGTGTCGAGAGTGGCCAATTCCTCGCTGGAAATGTCACCGTGGAACTCGCATACATCGCCGCAATGTGTTTTCCATACGGCCCCTTGCCAACTGCGGTAGCCGGGAGTGCGGTGCATGACCTCATCGGTGGATTCTGCTGACGCACCGTCAACCTTCGTCTCACCCGGTATCGTGACTCCCTCGATGTCCTGACTGAAAGAGGCATCCCACTTGAGGTGTGCCGAGCCATCGGCAATGCACCATGGGCATACGTTGTCCACATCGGCAGTGGTATAGACGCTGCCGCTGTAGATCCATCCACGCTCCTGTCCGCAGCACTCGCACTCGATGTCGATCTGCTCGATCAATTCCAGCTCGTAGGCCCTGGGGTGGTAGGTGAAGCGTGGTGGTTGGTCACTCATGTCGGTTCTTCGTTGGAAGGAGCAGCAGCGTGCGCTGACGTTCAGAGATCACGGTTTGACAGGGCCGAGTCAGGCTTGACAGGGGCATGTGGCGGAGCGCAAGCCTTGTCGGTGGATCAGTTCCCCTGCCTCATCGCCTCGCGCTTCTGATCACGCAGCATGAACAGATAAAGACTCTCGACCTTCTCGCGTGCCCAGGGCGTCTTGCGCAGGAACTTGAGGCTGGACGCCACGCTGGGGTCCAGATTGAAGCAGCGAATCGGAATGCGTTCGCCCAGCTCCGCCCAGCCGAAGTAGTCGGCGAGGTCGGCCACCATGCGTTCGAGGGTGATGCCGTGAAGAGGGTTGCGCGCTTGTGGTTGGGGCGCTGGGGCGGGAGCGGTCGTCATGCCGCGATTGTCGCAGCATGGGTGACCCGTTCATGAAAAGGGCCGATCCGGCGTCGTGGATGCGGGATCGGCCAAAGCCTTGGAACTTGCTGGACGCCGTTGTCAGAACGGCAGATGGCGTGGGGTGGTCTGCATGGTGATCCAGCGCAGTTCGGTGAAGGCGTCGATGCCAGCACGTCCGCCGAATTTGCCGAAGCCCGATTGCTTGACGCCGCCAAAAGGCATCTGCGCCTCGTCGTGCACGGTGGGGCCGTTGATGTGGCAGATACCGGATTCGATGCGCTGCGCGACGTTCCAGGCCTTGCCGGTGTCGCGACTGAACACGGCGGACGAGAGGCCGTAGGGGTTGTCGTTGGCGCAGGCGATGGCGGCTTCGGTGTCGGCCACGCGCACGATGCCTTTGACTGGGCCGAACGATTCCTCGTGGTAGATCTTCATGTCGGCGGTGACTTGGTCAAGCAGCGTGGCGGGCATGAGTGTGGAGTTGGCCTTGCCGCCGCACAGCAGCTTGGCACCCTTGGCGAGCGCATCGTCGATCAGGTGATTGCAGCGCTCGACCGTGGCCATATCGACCACCGAGCCCAGCACGGCGGGGCTGACGCGCGGGTCGGCCAGCGGCAGGCTGGCGGCCTTGGCGGTGAGCTTGGCGACGAACTCGTCGGCGATGGCGGACTCGACGATGATGCGCTCGGTCGACATGCAGATCTGGCCCGAGTTGGCGAACGCGCCGAAGGCGGCGGCGTTGACGGAGGCTTCCACATCGGCGTCGGCGAGCACGAGAAACGGTGCCTTGCCGCCGAGTTCGAGCACGCTGGGCTTGATGTATTTGGCGCACAGGCTCGCAATGATCTGGCCGACGCGCGTGGAGCCGGTGAAGTTGACGCGGCGCACCGCTGGATGCGCGACCATGGCTTCGACGACCGCGCCTGCTTCTTCAGGACGGTTGGTGACGAAGTTGACCACGCCTGCGGGCAAGCCGGCTTCGAACAGCGCGTCGATGATCAGGCCGTGCGTGGCAGGGCACAGCTCCGAGCCTTTGAGCACCACGGTGTTGCCGCAGGCCAGCGGCGTGGCGATGGCGCGCACGCCCAGAATCACCGGCGCATTCCACGGTGCCATGCCGAGCACGACGCCCGCAGGTTGGCGCACCGCCATGGCCAGACTGCCGGGCACGTCGGATGGAATTACCTCGCCGCCGATCTGCGTGGTGAGCGCGGCTGCTTCCTTGAGCATGTCTGCTGCCAGATGCACGTTGAAGCCCGCCCACATGGCCGATGCGCCGGTCTCGGCGGCCATGGCTTGCGCGAAGGCACCTTCTTTGGCGCGCAATGCGTCGGACGCTTTGAGCAGGTATTCGCGACGCGCCGTCGGGCCCAGTTGGGACCATTGTTTGAACGCGCTTTGTGCCGCATCGACGGCGGCTGTCGCATCGGCCACGGTGGCTGCGGGTGCGGTGGTGGCAATGCTGGCGTCCAGCGGATTGCGGCGCTCGAAGGTCGCGCCGTTGCTGGCCTGACGGCGCTGGTCGCCGATCAGCATCGTGATCGCGTTGGGCGTGGATGGGCTGCTCATGAAAGGTCTCCCGAGAGGATTGAAGAACGTTGGTGAACAAGACTGCGCAACGGTGTGCGCGGCAGGTGCCTCCTGCGCGGATATCTCTTTATCGTGAAGTTCGGGACTAGGGAAAGCACCATATTGTTATGTCTCATATCGATTATCTAACATAACGACTTATGGCGACGCTAGGGATTTCGCGTAGTGGGCATGAAACCCTCGATGCACGGGTTCTCCGGCGTTGCATTTCAACTGCTTTCAAGCATCTTTTCACTCAGGGAGTCCACATGACCACCACTGCATCGAACGAAGAACAAACCGTTGCCTGCACCGTTGAGAACCGCATCGCGTGGGTGAAGTTCAATCGCCCCGAGAAGCGCAACGCGATGAGCCCGGCGCTCAATCGCCAGATGATGCGCGTGCTCGACGATCTCGAATTCCGCGACGACGTGGGCGTGGTCGTGCTCACCGGCGAAGGCACGTCGTGGACCGCAGGCATGGACCTGAAGGAGTATTTCCGCGAGACCGAAGTGCAGGGCCTGGGTGGCTCGCGCAAGGCGCAGCGCGAGAGCTACGGCTGGTGGCGTCGTCTGCGCTGGTTCCAGAAGCCGACGATCGCGATGATCAACGGCTGGTGCTTTGGCGGTGGCTACGGCCCGCTGTTCTCGTGCGATCTGGCGTTCGCATCCGAAGAGGCGAAGTTCGGTCTCTCCGAAATCAACTGGGGCATTCTGCCGGGCGGCGGTGCATCGAAGGTGGCGGTCGAGCTGCTCAATTTCCGCCGCGCGATGTACCACGCGATGCTGGGTGAGAACATCGACGGCAAGACCGCTGCGGAGTGGGGTCTGGTCAACGAGGCGCTGCCTGCCGATCAGCTCAAGGCGCGCGTGACGGCGGTGGCCGAAAGCCTGCTCAAGAAGAACCCCGTGGCGCTCAAGGCGACCAAGGATGCGATCCGCCGCGTGCGCGAGATGACGTACGACAACGCGGAAGATTTCCTCGTGCGTGCGCAGGAAGCCGCCAACAGCTACGACAACGAAGGCCGCAAGGAAGGCCTGCGCCAGTTCATCGACGAGAAGACCTACAAGCCGGGTCTGGGCGAGTACGACCTCTCCAAGCAGAAGAAGGCTTGAGCCCTGCGCTTTGCGCGGATCGCGGGCAGTGCGTCTGGGGCCGCTCGCGTTTCAGGAATACATCCATGGACCATCCAGTCGGGGGAGGAGCAGCGTGAAAACAATGCAGAAAAAAACAGAGATGAGTGCCGACATCGGTCGCTTGTTGCGGCCGCGTTCGGTCGCCATCGTCGGCGCATCGGCCACGCCGGGGGCGCTGGGCGCGTCATTGCTGGGCAATCTGGAGCGCAACGGGTTTGCGGGTGACATCCACCTGATCAATCCCAAGCGCGCCGAGATCAACGGCCGCGCGTGTCTGGCATCGGTCGATCAATTGCCGCAAGGTGTGGACGTGGCGGTGCTCGCGATTCCGCAATCGGCGGTGCTGGAGAACGTGCGCGCCCTGGCTGCGCGCAAGGTCGGCGCGGTGGTGATCTTCTCCGCAGGCTTTGCCGAAGCGGGCGAAGAGGGCCTCGCGCAGCAGCACGAGATGGCCGAGATCGCGCGCCAGCATGGCATGGTGATCGAGGGGCCGAACTGCCTGGGTTGCATCAACTATCTGGACCGCGTGCCGCTGACCTTTGTGGAGGTCAACATGGCGGCGAAGTCCAACGCCCAGGTGACGACGCGACCATCGATCGGCGTGGTCTCGCAAAGCGGCGCGATGATGACGGTGCTGTGCACCACGCTCGCAAGCCGCGAGCTGCCGTTGTCGTATGCGGTCTCCACCGGCAACGAGGCGGCCAGCCATGCCGAGGACTATGTGGAGTTTCTGCTCGAAGATCCGCACACGCGCGTGATCGCGATGGTGGTCGAGCATTTCCGCCATCCACAGCGCATTCTGGCGTCGGTGCGACGTGCCCGGTCGCTCGGCAAACATGTGGTGCTGCTGCATCCCGGCAAGAGCAGCGCGGCGCGCGAATCGGCGGCCACGCACACAGGGGCGATGGCGGGCGACCACTCCATCATGCTCACCAAGATGAAGCGCGCCGGAGCGATGTTTGCCGAGACGCTCGAAGAACTCGGCGATATGGCCGAGATCGCCGTGCGCTGCGCGCATCTGCCTGCGCCGGGCGTGGCGATTCTGGGCGAGTCGGGCGCGTACAAGGCGTTGAGTCTGGACATCGCGGAAGACCTTGGTATCGTGCTGCCGGAACTCAACGAAACCAACGCGCCCGCATTGCGCAAGGCCATGCCTGCGTTCGTCGCGGTGAGCAATCCGCTGGACTTGACCGCGCAAGGGCTGGTCGAGCCAGACCTCTATTTCCGCGTGCTGCAGGCGCTTTTCGAAGATGACCGTTGCTCGACCGTCATCGTCTGCCTGATCCAGGGTGACCCCGTCACCTGCGGCATCAAGATGCCGCCCGTGCTGCGTGCGGTGCGTGAGTTGAAGCCACGCAAGTCGGTCATCGTGGCGGGGCTCGATCAAGGCGCGGATGTGCCCGCGTCCTTCATCGCCGAAATGCGCGAGTTGGGTGTTCCGTACTTCCCAAGCACCGAGCGTGCATTCCGCGCGGTCAAGCGCATCAACGACTTTGCCACGCGCAGCTTCGATGCCAGCAACGCGCTGCCGATTCGTTTGCCGCTGCCTGCCGGGCGCACCGTGGTGCCTGAGTACGAATCCAAGGCGCTGCTCAAGCAAGTGGGCGTTCCGTTTTCTGCAGGCGCATTCGCTGTGAATGTGGACGATGCGGTGAAGGCAGCGAAGGCGCTGGGCTACCCGGTGGCGCTGAAGGCGCAGTCCGAGCAGTTGAGCCACAAGAGCGAAGCGGGCGGCGTGATTCTCGGCGTGGCCGATGACGAGGCGTTGCGCGCTGCGTGGCAACGCGTGCACGACAACGTTCGTGCCTACGACGCGAGCATCGTGCTCGACGGCATTCTGATCGAGGCCATGGGCCAGCGCGGTCTGGAGATGATCATCGGCGCGAAGACCGATCCCGAATGGGGTCCGGTGATTCTCGCGGGCCTCGGCGGTGTGACGGCGGAAGTCATCAAGGACGTGCGTCTGCTCGATGCCGATCTGACGGTGCCGGAGATTCTTGCGGAACTCGATCAGCTCCAGAGCGCGGCGCTGTTCCATGGTTTCCGTGGCGCGCCCGAGCTGGATCTGCAGGCCGTGGCCGAGCTGATCGCCCGCGTGGGTCAGGTGTTGCGCGGCACGCCTGCGTTGCGTGAAATCGATCTGAACCCGGTCGTCGTCTACCCGCAAGGCAAGGGCGCGGTGGCGCTGGATGCGCTGATGCTGATCGACACCGCAACGGGAGGTGCATCGTCATGAGTTATGTGCAGACCAACTCCGTATCCGTGCCCAAGGAACCCAAGGGCCTGGGCTACGCCTACTACGTCACCTGCGTGCTGCTGTTCGCGTACACGCTGTCGTTCGTGGACCGCCAGATTCTGGGACTGCTGGTGCAGCCGATCAAGAAGGATCTGTCGCTGGCCGACTGGGAATTCAGCATCCTGCACGGCTTTGCATTCGCGATCTTCTACACGCTGATCGGCATCTTCCTCGGACGTGTCGCGGACCGCTGGAACCGTCGCAACCTCATCATCATCGGCATGCTGATCTGGGTGCTGGCCACCGGCGCGGGAGGCTACGTCACGGGCTTTGTTTCGCTGTTCATCGCGCGCATGCTGGTCGGTGTGGGCGAGGCCGCGTTGTCGCCTGCTGCGTACTCGATTCTGGCGGACTACTTTCCACCCGAACGCCGCGCGCGTGCGATGAGCATCTACACCTCGGGCGTGTACATCGGCTCGGCGACGGCGTTCATCGTCGGCGGTCTGGTGATTCAGGCAGCGAGTCAGGGCAGCGAGGTGGTGATTCCACTGCTCGGCAGCTTCAAGCCTTGGCAGGCCGCGTTCATCTATGTGGCGCTGCCCGGCATTCCCGCGCTGCTGCTCATGTACACCGTGCGTGAGCCGCTGCGTCGTGGCGTCACCGCGCTGATCAAGCCGAAGGCATCCGGCAACACCGTGGCCACTCCCAGCGTGCCTGCGCCTGGCTTTTCCTATGTGTTCAAGAACATCCGTGCCTATCTGCCGCTGCTGCTTGCGCCGGGCATGACGGGGATGGTGACGTTCAGCATCACGGCGTGGTTGCCAGCCACCTTCATCCGCCAATGGGGCTGGACGCCCGGTGAGATCGGTCCCGCTTATGGCCTGATCATTCTGACCTTCGGCATCGGCGGCATGCTGATCGGCGGTCTGCTTGCGGACTGGCTGACGGGTCGCGGCAAGCTGGTGGGTTCGGTGGCGCTGTCGCTGTGCGCCACGCTGGTGCTCATCGGCACGGGGCTGGCGCTTGCATTCGCCAGCTCGCCCACGGTGGCGTTGGTGGCGGTGGCGATCACGACGTTTTTCCTCGGTATGCCGGTCGCGCTCGCGCCGCCGATTCTGCAGTCCATCACGCCCAATCAACTACGCGGTCAGGTCACGTCGATCTATCTTTTGCTCGTCAATCTGATTGGCCTTGGCTGCGGCCCGTTTCTTGTTGCATTCTTCACCGATTTCGTCTTTCATGACGAGAAGAAAGTCGGCATGTCGCTCGGGCTGGTGTGCGCCATGGCGGCCACCTTCGGGGTGATCTGTCTGGCGTCCGCCATCGGTCCGTATCGCAAGCTGGTGGCCGAGGTGCAGCGCGCCGCGAAGGAGTCCGCATGAGTTCGGGAGGCTCCCACTACCGACCGCCGCTGGCCGACATCGCTTTCGTGATGGAGCGTTGGATCGACGCTCCCGAAGACTGGAAGCGCATGGCCCGCTACGAGTCGCTCGATGCCGAATCCGCGCGCATGGTGGCCGACGCGGCAGGGCTGTTCTGCGCCGATACGCTCTCGCCCATCAACAGCGCGGGCGATCTGCAGGGCTGCACGCTCGAAGGCGGCAAGGTCACCACGCCCGACGGTTTTCGCGAGGCTTATCGGGCCTACACGGAAGCGGGCTGGACCGCGCTGGCCTGCGATCCGGAGGTTGGCGGGCAGGGTCTGCCGCAACTGCTCGACGCCATGCTCAACGAGATGATCGTTTCGGGCAACCATGCGTGGGCGATGTATCTGGGCATTCTGCATGGGGCGTATGCGTGCCTGTATGCCCATGCATCCGAGTCGTTGAAGGCGACCTATCTGCCGCATCTGGTGAGCGGTAACTGGCTGGCCACCATGTGCCTGACGGAGCCGCAAGCGGGCAGCGATCTTGGTTTGTTGCGTGCGCAGGCGAAGCCGCAGGACGACGGCAGTTTTCGCATTGACGGCAACAAGATTTTCATCTCCGGCGGCGAGCAGGATCTGACCGAGAACAACGTGCATCTGGTGCTCGCGCGCCTGCCCGATGCGCCGCCCGGCACCAAGGGCATTTCGCTGTTTCTGGTGCCCAAGCTGATTCCCCAAAGCGACGGTTCGTTCGAGCCCAACGCGGTGTTCTGCGACGGTATCGAAAGGAAGATGGGCATCAAAGGCAGTGCGACCTGCGCGATGCGTTTCGAGAACGCGCAGGGCTGGCTGATCGGTGAGCCGCATCGTGGACTGGCTGCCATGTTCATCATGATGAACTCGGCACGTCTGCATGTGGGACTGCAGGGACTGGGCCATGCGGAGATGGCGTACCAACTGGCGCTTGCCTACGCGCAGGAACGCCAGCAAATGCTCGCGCAGCCACGGCCAGCGGGTGCGACAGGCAAGGCAGACGCCATCATCCACCACGCGCCCATGCGCCGCATTCTCATGGACCTGCGCGTGTGGACCGAAGGCATGCGCGCGCTGGGCTACTGGGCGGGTCATGTGCTCGATCTGGCCGAACATGCACCCGATGCGCAGGAGCGCGCCAGCCAGCAGGCGTTGGCGGCGCTGCTCACGCCGGTCATCAAATCGTTCTTCACCGAGCGCGGCTTTGAACTGGCGAGCGAGGCGCTGCAGGTCTTTGGCGGCTACGGTTATGTGCACGAATACCGCATCGAGCAGATCGTGCGCGACAGCCGCATCGCGATGATCTACGAAGGCACGAACCAGATTCAGGCACTCGATCTTTTGCAGCGCAAGGTGCTGACGGGCAGGGGCGATGGATTGGCGCCTCTCGTGGAAGTGTTCAGGCAGGAAGCCGCGCTGGCAGCCCAATGCCCCGCTGCCCAAGCGTTCGGACAGGCCTTGGGGCAGTGGAGCGAGCGTCTGCAGATTGCGACTCAGGTGCTGGCGCAGGATGCACAAGCCGATGCCGAACTGCCAGCCCGCGCCGCTGAAGACTATCTGCGGCTGGTTGGCACGATCGCCATGGCCTTCGCCTGGTGCCGTGCGGCACGCGTGGCGGACGACGAAGTGCATGCGCGCAAACGGGACAGTGCGCAGTACTTTTTCGACCATGTGCTGGTGGATGCCGAGCACTGGCTGCGCAAGGTGCAGGCCGCGCGCCATGCGATTCCTGCCATCCGTTGAGACTGAGCAAAAGTGGGAAGGTGGAGGGGCGCGAGCCGGTGCGTGGGGAGAAGTGGCTATGCTATTCTCAAACTCAATTGCGTATTCGCTCGCTCGCTCCCTCCTTTTCTTTCACTGAACCGCATCGTGCCCGCCTCTCACTCCGACATCGATCAGTCGCGTCTAGCCCGGTTTCTCGGATTTCGGCTCACCCGCGCCAAGGTGCAGGTGCACAGAGCGCTCACGTCGCGCCTCGCGTCACACGAACTGAGCACCACTGACTTCTCGGCGCTGGTACTGATCGATGCCAACCCCGGGCTCTACCAGCGCCAGCTTGGCCTGGCGCTGGAAATCTCGCCCCCGAATGTAGTGCCCATCATCGACCGGCTCGTGCAACGCGAAGTCGTCGTGCGCCTGCCCAGCAAGGATGATCGCCGCATGCAGGAGTTGCACCTGACCGACGCAGGCCGCGCCCTGCTGAAAAACGCCGAGGCCGACGTGGCGCGCTTCGAGCAGTTGCTGGAAGAGTCGCTCACCGCCACCGAGCAGCGTTATATCGACTCGGCACTCAAGAAGCTGAGCGCGTTCGAGGCATGACAACGTAAACGCCAACGCAAAACAAAGCAAAAGGCCGATCCTACGAAAGCAGGATCGGCCTTTGTCACATCCGGGCGTACCTTGCAATTAGCCCAGCCAGCCTTTCACCTTGGACCAGAGCGACTTTCCCTTTTTTCCTGCGGGCTCGAAGAGCGTGCGCAGTTCAGAAAGGTCGTCGTGGGAGTCATCCAACTGCTCCAGTTCATCCAGGCGCTCGCGTGCCTGCTCGGTCTGTCCTGTGGCGTGCAGCAGTTGAACCAATGCGGAAAGCATCGTTGCGCGTTCTTCGTCGTCGGGTGGGTTGATTCCGTCGAACTCCACAAAGCGCGTTGCCCATTGGATGGCGGCGTCGGCATTGCCGGCTTCTGATTCGATGGTCGCTCGCCAGTACCAGACCGCAGGAAGCCACGGGTTGAGCGCGGCGGCTGCATCCAGATCGGGGATGGCGCGGTCGTTCTGGTCCTGCATGCACAGGGCATGTGCGCGGTAGACATAGGCCAGCGCGAGGGCGGGATCGGGTGCTGTGTCTGGTCGCCATTCGTCTTCGTCGGCGGGTGCGCGGGGTTGCGGTTCGAGAGTCTGGATCACTTCGCTGAGCCAGCGTATGCCTTCATCGGCGTCGATGTCTTCGCGCACCAGCAACATGCCGTAGTCGAGCATGGCGTCCACGCCTTGCACCTTGTCTGCGGCGCGGTCGACGATGCATTCCGCGAACTCCTTGCGTGCTTGCGGAAGCCACTCCTGGCCGACCAGATCGGCGTCGTAGAACCAGCTTCGGTAGCGCAGATAGGCCAGCGAGTAACGTGCCTCGAACCAGCGCGCCGCGCCTTCGGCAGTGTGGCGTTGTGGCTCCAGCAATTGTCGGGCTTTGTCGGCCAGCGCAAGTCCGCTTTCGCGCGCACTGCGACCGCCGTGGTCGCGGCGATTGCGCAGCATGAGGTGCAGCAGTCGCGCGTCGTCTGGATGGCGCTCGAACATGCGCTTCATGGCTTCCCACTGGTCGTTGAGTGCGCCGACGTTGTTGTGGAAGAGCACCCGCCAGTCTTCCGGGAAATGGTGCTCGTCCGAATTGCAGAAGCGCGCGTGCTTGCGGTTGTTGGCCCACTTTGTCTGAAACGCTTCGCGCTTGGGCAGCCACTCGTCAGGCGATTCGCTGAGACCTGCTGCCGCCAGCACGTAGGATTGTGCGCGGCATCCGTATTCGATGTCGTCTTCGCTGAAGCATTCCTGCACGAAGGTCTGGAGCTGCTCGGCGCAACGTTGTGCTGCTGCGGCATCGCCACTTTGCAGCGCGCCGTAAGCGGCATTCAACGCGTTCTCGATGAAGGGCGAGCTGTGAAAACCGCGCTCGTGGATTGGCCATGCTTCGTTCTCGCGATCGAGCTTGCCGAGCGCGATGCCGTAGTTGTTGCACAGCATGGCGAAGAAATGCGGATCGGTGGCGAATCCGTTGCGCTCGCCTTGGTCCTCGAATGCGATGTAGTGGTCGTAGCCCCGTTGCAGGAGATCGGCGGCGAGTTGCCAGTAGGGACGTGCGCGCGAGTTGCTGAGATTCTTGTACCAGGAGTCTTCGCTCAGCGGCGTGACGACGTCGGTGCCCGCGTTGTAGAGCCATTCGGGATCGCGCAGTGATGACAGTTGCGACACGTCGGGCACGGGCAGTCCCTGGCGCAGGCAGAGCATGGCGTATTGCGCGAAGCTGCGTGCGCGTGGGTAGGCGCGCCAGTCCACCTGTTGCCACAGCTTCAAGGCCAGTTCGTCGTCGCCGTATTCGGTCGCGTTGCTGGCTTTCACAAGCAGGATTTCGTTGGCGTCGATGGCCAGGCGCTCGTAGTCAGCGACCATGCGCGCGTCGCCTTCGGGGCCTTCGCCGTAGCGCTCCTTGTAGCGTTCTTCGTAGCCGTTGATCAGCATGGTGAACGGGGCGTATTGCTGCTCCACGGGCTCGATCCTGGCGATGATCTGCTCGCCGATTCTGCTGAGTCCGTGGCGCTCCAGATGGGACACGAAGTGGTCCGCGATGCTCTCGGCCAGAGGCCAGTCGCGCGCGGCGATGGCGATGCGTACCAGATCGGCCTGTTGCTGGAAAACCAGCGAGTCGTATTGATGCGCCTCGCTCACCGCAGTGCTGGCAGCTTCATGCTGACCGGCGGCTTCGCGTGCCAGCGCCAGCGCGTACCAGGCCTGATTGAAGGCGCGAGCGCGCTCGCGCATGTTCTTCCATTGCGTGACGCTGCCGAGCGCATCCAGCCAGGCCTGTGCCGTCTGCTGTGCTGCTGATGCATTGCCTTGCGAGATCAGTTGTTGAACGCGTTGAAGGTCGTTTGGTGGTGGCATGAGGCTGCATGTCGGAGTCGCCCAATCGGCCGTTCATCATACGAAACAGCAATTGAAATCAAATGATTAATTGAAAACATGTGTTCCGCAGAATGCAAAAAAGGCCGATCCGCACTTTGGCGGAATCGGCCTTGAGGCACTGCGAAAAAACCGGAATCAGAACAGCTTGATCAGCGCAGGCACGCTGAGAACAGCGGTGTAGTAACCCATGAATTGCACGCCGGTGTTGAAGCCGAAGTTGCGCGACAGCAGGCCGCCCATCAGGCCCATCGTCAGGATGACCAGCAGGCCGAGCAACGCGCCTTCCCATACGCTGATCACGATGATCAGGCCGACGAAGGTGGCGATGATGGCTTCGTGGCTCACGCGGCGCGAGACGAACAGGGCGGCGCGGCGGGCGTAGTTCATGGCGAACGGGTACGACACGATGGCGGCCAGTGCCACGGCGAGCAGGCCGTAGCCGAGGAACTCCCAGTGGTTCAGCAGGTTGTGCAGGTTGTGCGTCTGGCCGGTGGCGGCATCGACGGTGAAGCGCGGTGGCGCGTTGAACAGCGGCGCGGCAGGGCCTGCGGCGACGGGGCTCAGTGGCAGGCCGAAGGCGATCAGCGGGATCAGCGCTTCGGCGATGTAGGTGGCTTCGGTCACGCCGTTGCGGGCGGCCAGAACGGTCGTCAGGCGGTGATACGCGTGCTTGATGCGCGAGCCCACCAGTTCGCCGAGCACCACGGTCATCGCCACGGGGCTGAACACGAAGGTGGCGCTGGAGATGGCGGCGGTGGTGAAGGTCCAGCGGGTCTGCTTCTTGTCGAGCACCTTGAACGGATTGGGGAAGTAGCCGGACCAGCCCTTCACATCGGGCGCGAGGTTGAACTGCTGCACCTTGTCGCGTGCCATGCGGGCGCGGCCCTGGGGCGAGAGCACGGTGAACAGGTCAGCGATCAGCGGGCCGATGGCGATGCCGAGAAAGTAGCTGATGCTGAGCTTGGTGTCGTACTTGGCAGTCAGCGTCTGCAGCGCGATGATCACCACGACGAAGGGCACCAGCAGCGCGACGGCGGCCCAGCGGCCCTTGGAGAAGTAGGCGATCAGGATGGCTGCGCACAGAAAGATCCACGGCGCGGTCTTGGTGATGGCCTGGCCGAACGGAGCCAGCATCACCGCGAACAGCACGGCCAGCGGCACGGCGACAAAAGCCGCGATGATCGCGCCCGACACCATCTTGCGCAGGGCGATGTGCGGCACGCCCAGCTTGCGTAGCATGTCGGCATCCTGCAAGAGCGGCGTGGCGAGCGTGTCGCCGGGAATGCCGAGCAGCGCGGTCGGCACGGCGTGCGTCATGTGCTTGGCGACGGCTCCGGCCAGAAAGAAGGTGAACACGCCTGCGGGCGGCACGCCGAGCAGCACGACCAGCAGCGTGAGCGGTGCGAGCGTGGTGGTTTCGTCGGTGCCCGAGACCAGGCCGATGGCGGCGAACACCACCGCGCCGATCAGGCCCATGGCCGCGGCGACGGCGATCTGATTGATGAGAAGAGAATCCATGTGTTGACTAGCTTTCCCGCGTTTTCGTCTGTGTTTATGCGTTGGTTTTCTTGGTGGTTTCTGCAAAGAGTTCGTAGAGCTTCAGCTCCTTGAGCTCCTGCACCACGGCGGGCGGCAGGTCGGCCACGGTGCCAAGGCCGCCGGGCTGGTTTTCCAGCTCGGCCAGCACTTCGGCGCGCCACGCGGGATCGGACGAGATGTCTTTCTCGGTCACCACGCGCTTCGGGGGAAAGATGCGCGCGCAGATCACGCCTGCGATCACGCAGCCGGCAAGGCCCGCGAGCATGGCGTAGGCCTGTGCGAGCTGTTTGGATTCGACGACGGAAGCCAGCCAGCGCGATGCGAAGAAATAGCCCGTCACGCTGATGCCAATGCCGATCACGATGGCCCAGGTGAGGTGCTTGAGATCGACGGTGTCACCCCAGACTTCGGCGAGCTGCCAGCGGGGGTTCGTGGCAGGCGGCTGTTGGTTGTTTGTCATGTGCCTGTCTCCTCGGGATGGAATAGAAAGGAAATGCCGAATGCGAGCGAGCGCGAGGTTGTCGCGTTCGCTGCTTGGATGGAAAGAAGTGGAAATGCTCGCGCCGGGCGTACAGGCCCGACGTCGTCGTCAGTGCAAAGGAGCGAAGAAAGCGGTGTGCTTACTTCTTGCCGCGCAACTCGGCCAGCACTTCGAGTGCACGGTCGGTGCGCACGTCGTGCTCGGCGGCCAGGCGCTTGGCGACTTGCTCGACTTCTTCACCCACGGCACCCGCGACCAGCGCGATGTTGCGTGCGTGCAGAGCCATGTGGCCGCGCTGGATACCTTCGGTGGCCAGAGCGCGCAGAGCCCCCAGATTTTGCGCCAAGCCGACGGCTGCTGCGATCTCGCCGAGTTCCTGTGCGGACTTCACGTCCATGATCTTGAGCGCCAGGCGTGCCAGCGGGTGCGTCTTCGTCGCGCCGCCCACCAGACCCACGGGCATCGGCAGCTCGATGGTGCCCACCAACGCGCCGCTGTTGTCCTTCTCCCAAGTGGTGAGCGAGGTGTAGTGACCGTTGCGGCAAGCGTAGGCATGCGCACCGGCTTCCACCGCGCGCCAGTCGTTGCCGGTGGCGACGATGACTGGGTCGATGCCGTTCATGATGCCCTTGTTGTGCGTGGCGGCGCGGTACGGGTCGATGGCGGCGAAGGTGTAGGCGTCCAGAATGCCTTCGATGATCTCGGCGCCGCTGCGCTCCTTGGTGGTCATCGTTTCGGGCGTGAGGCGCACGCGGGCACGGGCCAGACGCAGGTCGGCCAGGTTCGACAGAATGCGCAGGCGCACCGAGCCGCCGGTGAGCTTTTCGACCAGTGGCGAGACCGATTCGGCCATGGTGTTCACGGTGTTTGCGCCCATCGCATCGCGCACGTCCACGATCAGGTGCATGACGACCATCGGGCCGCGTGGCGTGTGGGGGAACACGTGGACTTCGATGTCCTTGCAACCGCCGCCCAGACCGATCAGCACCTTGTCGCGGCTGTTGGCCAGCGCCAGGATTTCGTCGCGTGCCTTGAACAGTGCAATGCGTGCGCCGTAAGGATCGGAGAGACCGACGATCTGCACCTGTGCGCGCATCAGCGGCAGGGTGCTCGATGTCTGGAAACCGCCGTCATCACGCGCCAGCTTGGCCATGAACGACGCGGCGGCAATGATGGACGGCTCTTCCACGGCCAGCGGCACCAGCACGTCGCGGCCGTTGATCTGGAAATTGCCCGCCACGCCGATCGGCAGCTCGAACGTGCCGATCACGTTTTCGATCATGCCGTCGGCCAGCGTCGTGGGCAGCGCGCCGGGTTGGGCGATCAGCGCGCGTTCTTCGTCGCTCAGGTTGCAAGCGGTCGCGACATGGTCCCAGCGTTGGGCGGGAGTCAGTGCGCGGAAATTGGGGAGGCGGGAGTCGATGGCCATGTTCAGTCGTCCAAAAAATTGCTGCACCAGAATGACGCAGCTTTCAACAGTTGGACGAACTGTATTGAAGCTGTACCCTTGATTAAAGGTACAGTTTGGGCAAACAGTCTCGCTGCAGTGCAGCAATTTGGTGCGCTGTCGAGTGCGAAGGAGTGAGAAACGATGGAGACAAAAACTGCAGAAAAACGCCGCTCGGCACCGATTGCCGAGACCTTGGCCGATCTGATCGGTCAGCAGATTGCGGATGGCGTCTACCAGCCGGGAGACAAGCTGCCGTCGCTGCGCGAGTTGGCGCAACTGCATCGCTATGCCAAGAACACCGTGGTGTCGGCGTTCGATCTGCTGGTCTCGCGCGGCATGATCGAGCCACGGCGCGGTTCGGGCTTTTATGTGACGCAGCAGCAGCGCAAGGCCCAGCCCGAAGAGGACAGCGGCCAGCTCGAACGTGCGATGGACACTGTCTGGCTCGCGCGCGAGCAGCTCATCACGCAACCCGAAGTGGCGGCGGTGGGCGATGGTTTCCCTCCCATCGAATGGCTGGCCGACATGCGCATGGACCGCTACTACCAGAAGGTGGTGCGCACGGGGCTCGGGTCGCTGTTTCGCTACGGCAACCGCTTTGGCTATGCGCCGCTGCGCGATTCGCTGGTGCGCAAGCTCGGCGTGCTGGGCCTCGGCGTCACGCCCAACCAACTGGTGCTCACGCATGGCGCGAACGATGCGCTCGATCTGGTGATCCGCTACTTCGTGCCGCCGGGTGCGACGGTGCTGGTCGACGAGCCCGGCTACTACCTGCTGTTCGGCAAGCTGAAACTGGCAGGTGCGCGCGTGATCGGCGTGCCGCGCCAGGCCGATGGTCCCGATCTGGCTGTGCTCGAAAACATCCTCGCCACCGAGCGCCCGCGTCTGTTCTTCACCCAGTCGCTCGCGCACAACCCGACCGGCTCCGACCTGAGCGCGCCCAAGGCGTATCGCCTGCTGCAACTGGCCGAAAAGCACAATCTCGGCATCGTGGAAGACGACCCGTTCGCCGATTTCAAACCGACCTCCGCCGTGCGTCTGTCCACGCTCGATCAACTCGAACGCACGATCTACGTCGGCAGTTTTTCCAAGTCGTTTTCGGCGGCTTTGCGCGTGGGCTACATCGCCTGCAGCGCCGCACTTGCCAACGATCTGGCCGACCTGAAAGCGCTGATCCACGTGAGCGGATCGGAATACTGCGAGCGCATGGTCGACGTGATGCTGCGCGAAGGCCGCTACGAGCGCCATCTCGTCAAGCTGCGGCAAAAGCTGGGCGCGGCCACCGAACAGGCACAGCAGTGGCTCGACGAACAGGGCTGCGAGGTCTTCGCGCGCAACGCGCAGACGCTTTATTTGTGGGTGAAATTCCCCGGCATAGCCGACTCGCTGCGCTTTGCCGAAGACCTGTTGCCGCACGGCGTGAAGATGGCACCGGGGCGGGTGTTTCACCTCGATTCGTCAGCGCCTTCTGCGTGGTCGCGCTGCAATGTGGCGGCGATGCTCGATCCGCGATTTCAGAAGGCCGTAAAGGAACTGCTGGCCTCGCAAAAAACCTAGGGATCCTCTGCACAAATCGATCGTCAAGCAGCCAGAAGCAGATCGGGATGGGGTTCAAGGCGAAAACCGCAGGGATAGCCGTAGCTATCCCGAGGATTTTCAACGCGGAAGACCGCCCGAGGCTGCGCTGGCATGCGTCGATTTGATTTGTGCAGAGGGTCCCTAGGCCGAAGCTTCTTCGTGCTTGCGGACGATGGCCGCGCGCACGTTCTGCACATGCGCGATTCCCGCCTTGTCCGCCGCCTGCGCGTTGCCTGCGAGGATCGCGTCGCTCATCGCCTGATAGTCGCGCATGCGCACTTTCTGCAGTGTGGCGGGGCGGTGCTGTGCGTAGACGATGGGCATTTGAATCGACGGAAAAAGGCGGCGCAGCTCCTGGCTGCCGCTGGCTTCGAGCAGTGCGCGATAGAGACTGCGGCGGGCTGCGGCGAAGGCTTCGGTGTCGTGCGTCTGGTCGGCCTGGGTCAGTTCGCGCAGCGCCTGTTCGATGTTTGTGGGCGGGTGGCCGTCGGCAATGCCTTGTGCCGCGCTTTTGGCGAGCAGGCCGGTCATGCGTTCGGCCACGTCCAGCACTTCCAGCGTCTGCTGGAGGCTGAGCGAGCGGATCGCCGCGCCCTTGTTGCGCGAGAGTTCGACCACGCCTTCTGCAGCCAGGCGCTGCAGGGCTTCGCGCACGGAGTTGCGGCTCACGCCGTATTGCGCGGCGAGGTCCACCTCGACCAGTCGCTGTCCGGGCACGAAGGACTGCGCGTCCAGCCCCTTCATGATTCCGTAGAACACGGTGCCGGAAGCGCTTCGAGCACCGCTGCTGTGGGTGCCGCTGTCCTTGCCGTGGTCCGGGGTGGCTTCGGGGTCTGCTTGCTCGGTCTGGGTGCGCGCCATAGGATGGTTGCCGAAAGGGTTGAATGGGCGGACGAGGAAAAGAAATCAGCCCGGAATTTGCACGGAATATGCCAGAACCCGAGCGCAGGCTGTTGGCGAATTCCACAGAGGTTGTCGCCAACAGGATAGCTGTGGTTGAATGAATTGTGCTTCAATATTGTTGAACAATCTGAAATTCGAAATGGATTGTGTGATGGCGCGCTTGGCTTGTAGAGGTTTTGACGCCCGCCCCAGGTTTCACGAGGAGACACCATGGACTTTTCGCTTTCCCCCGAGTTGCGCGAGCTGCGCGACAGAACGCGGCGCTTCATCGCCGAGCAGGTGATTCCGCTGGAGCGCGATCCGCGCCAGTCGGCCCACGGCCCGAGCGAGGAGCTGCGCCGCGAACTGGTCAGCCGCGCCAAGGCGGCCGGTCTGCTCACGCCGCATGCGTCCAGGGAAATGGGCGGCATGGGGCTCACGCACATCGAAAAGGCGGTGGTCTTTGAAGAGGCCGGCTACTCGTGGCTGGGCCCGACGGCGATGAACATCCACGCGCCCGACGAAGGCAACATCCACCTGATGGAAGAAGTGGCGACCGAGGCGCAGAAGGAGCGCTGGCTGCGTCCGCAAGTCGAAGGCAAGCTGCGTTCGTGCTTTGCGATGACCGAGCCGTCGCCCGGCGCGGGTGCCGATCCGTCGATGCTGGCGACCACCGCCACCAAGGACGGCGACGACTACCTGATCAACGGCACGAAGTGGTTCATCACGGGCGCGGAAGGCGCTGACTACGTGATCATCATGGCGCGCATGGAAGACGGCTCGGCCACGATGTTCCTGTCCGACATGGACCGCCCGGAAATCGTGCTCGAGCGCAGCATGGACGCGATGGATTCGTGCTTCACCGGCGGTCACGGCGTGCTGCGTTTCAACAATCTGCGCGTGCCCGCATCGGACGTGCTGGGCGAGATCGGCAAGGGCTTTCGTTATGCACAAGTGCGATTGGCTCCCGCTCGTCTCACGCACTGCATGCGCTGGCTGGGTCAGGCACGCCGCGCGCATGAAACCGCGCTGGAGTACACGCGCAAGCGCCAGGCCTTCGGCAAGCCGCTGGCCGAGCACGAAGGTGTGGGCTTCATGCTGGCCGACAACGACATGGACCTGCATACCGCGCGCCTGAACATCTGGCACACGGCGTGGTTGCTTGACCAAGGCGAGAAGGGCAATTACGAATCGAGCCGCGCCAAGGTGATCTGCTCCGAAGCCGAGTGGCGTGTGGTCGATCGCAGCGTGCAGATGCTGGGCGGCCAAGGCGTGACGGGCGAGACGCCGGTGATGCGCATCTTCAGCGACATGCGCGCCTTCCGCATCTACGACGGCCCGAGCGAAGTGCACCGCTGGAGCATGGCGCGCAAGCTGGTTCACATGGCTGAAAAGGCCGCAGCGGAGAACCATGGATGAGCAGCGCCATCGACAAATTCAGCCTCAAGGGCAAACTGGTTCTGGTGACGGGCGCATCGAGCGGTCTGGGCACGCACTTTGCGCAACTGCTGGCGAGCTGCGGTGCCAAGGTGGCCGTGGCCGCGCGGCGTGCGGACAAGCTGCAGTCGGTGGTCGATGACATCACCCAAGCGGGCGGCGAGGCGCGTGCGTTCTCGCTCGACGTGAGCAATGCGCAGAGCGTGAAGGACTGCTTCGACACCATCGGTGAATGGGCCGTGCCGGACGTGATCGTGAACAACGCGGGCGTGACCGTGACGCGCGCGCTGCTCGATCAGACCGAGGAAGATTTCGACAGCGTGATCGACACCAACCTCAAGGGCAACTGGCTGGTGGCGACCGAAGGCGCGCGCCGCATGGTGGCCGCCAAGAAGGGCGGCGCGATCGTCAACGTGGCCTCGATTCTGGGCGAGCGCGTGGGCGGCGGCGTCGCGCCGTATGCGATCTCCAAGGCCGGTGTGATTCAGGCGACCAAGGCGATGGCGCTGGAACTCGCGCGCTACGGCATCCGCGTGAATGCGCTGCTGCCGGGCTATGTGATCACCGACCTGAACCGCGATTTTCTGACCAGCGAATTGGGCGACAAGCTGCGCATGCGCATCCCCAGCCGCAAGTTCAGCGAGCTGTCCGATCTGGACGGCCCGCTGCTGTTGCTGACGTCGGACGCGGGCGCGGCGATGTCGGGTTCCACCGTCGCCGTCGATGGCGCACATCTGGTGAGCGGACTATGAGCAGCAACTCCAACGCATCTTCTTCCACACCCACATTGCCGATGGAGGCGCTGACTGCATACCTGCGCGCGCAGGGCTTGGCGGGCGACGAGCCGCTCAAGGTGAGCGTGCTTGCGGGCGGTCAGTCCAACCCGACCTTCCGCATCGACGCGGGTGGCGACCGCCAGTACGTGCTGCGCAAGAAGCCGCCGGGAACGCTGATCGCATCGGCCCACGCCATCGACCGCGAATTCCGTGTGATGAAGGCGCTGGCCGACACGGGCGTGCCGGTGCCGAAAATGCTCGCGTATTGCGAGGACGACAGCCTGATCGGCACGCCGTTCTACATCATGCAGTTTCTGCAGGGCCGCGTGTTCATGGACCAGGGCCTGCCGGGACTGAGCAATGCCGAGCGCACGCAGATCTATCGCGAGATGAACCGAGTGATCGCCGCGCTGCATGCGGTCGACTACAAGGCCGTGGGCCTTCACGACTACGGCAAGGAAGGCAACTACGTCGGTCGCCAGATCGCGCGCTGGACACGCCAGTGCAAGGAATCCACGCTGCCCGTGAACGACTCCATGCACAAGCTCATGGAATGGTTGCCCGCGAACCTGCCCGAAGGCGACGAAACCACTTTGGTGCACGGCGACTACCGCCTCGACAACCTGATCTTTCACCCGACCGAGCCGCGCGTGATCGGCGTGCTGGACTGGGAGCTGTCCACACTCGGCCACCCGCTGGCCGATCTGTCGTACCAGTGCATGGGCTGGCGCATTCCGCACGATCTGTGGCGCGGCATCGGCGGGCTCGATCTGGCGCAACTGGGCATTCCGTCCGAAGCCGAATACGTGAAGTGGTACAGCGACGCCACAGGCCGCAACGCGGCCGGGCACTGGGATTTCTACATCGCCTACAACCTGTTCCGCATGGCCGCGATCCTGCACGGCATCGCCCAGCGCGCAGCCGACGGCAACGCGACCGCAGACGACGCGGTGGAAACCGGACGCAAGGCCGGTCCGCTGGCGGATCTGGGGTGGGAGGCGGCCGAGCGATTCGAAGCGCAGCAAAAGCGCAACAAGGAGAATTGAGCGCTCACTTTCGTCCTGCCCATTGACCTGAAATCGGTTGATTCCGATCCGCTCAGGTCGTGGGCCGGATACACGCAAATTGCTACATTAAATCTACTTTACTTCTTTGATAGCTGTTGATAATGATTCGGTCGGCGACCAAGCCCGACTCCAATCCAACGTTCATCGACGAAATTCAGGGAGGTCTCATGCGTGTTTCCGATTTTCTGAAGAGTGCATTGCTGTGTATCAGCATGGTCATGGGTGTGGCGCAGACGGCCCATGCGCAGATCCCGACCGGCAACTATTCCGGTGCCTATCTGGGCGCGGATCACGGCACGGTCAGCATCAGCGTGGATTCGTACGGCGCCGTCAAATGCACATTGAAGAGCGACACGGGCAAGGGCACGGTCACCGCCAACGGCAGCATCTTTTCCGTCGATCCGGTGCTTATGAACTGCTACAGCAGCGACCCAGACAACTACCTCAGTCTGGATGGCGATTATGAAGACGGCAAGTTCACGGGCGGCTATCTGTTCGTTGGACCGGGCAAAACGAACTACACCGGTCACTACTCGGCAGGGCGCACGACGGCGAGCAGCAACGAGCTGAGCTGGAGATCGCTTTCTGGCCTGTGGTATGACCCGGCCTACACCAGCACGGGCTTCAACATCCTGGGCGCGGACAATGGCCTGATCTTCACCTACTACGGACGCAATGCGGCCGGCGCGCAGTTGTGGATGATCTCCATGGATGCACTCGGCGGCGCCATTCAGGCCAACACCGAATACACCATCCAGCTGGGCATGACCACCGCAGGCACATTCGCCGCGCCTGTCTACCAGATGGAGCGCTGGGGTCAGATCAGCGTGAAGTTCTCCAGCTGCACCAACGCGACGGCCACCCTGACCGGCAAGGATGGCACGCAGGTTCTGAATCTCAAGCGCCTGTCCGGCGTGAAGGACGCGAACGGCTGCTGATGTGGCGCGGGGGCAGGGCTCAGGCCGCGCCCCGCTATTTCTGCTATTCCCGCTCTTCCCGAGCTTGCGCCAGCGTGATTGCCTCGATCAACGACGGCGCCAGCGTGCCGCCGTGGTCGGCTCCTTGCAGCTCCTTGAAATCGACCTGCAGTTGCGGGCGCTTCAACGCGGTCAGGCGTTCGGCCAGTGTCTCGACATGCTCGTTCATGCGTCGCTCGGCTGCCTTGGCTGCGCGGGCGGGATCGGTTTCGTTGCGCTTGGCGCGCTCGCGCGAGCCGACGCGCAATTGGAGTTGCACATTGCCTGATGTTGTCGGTGCACCCTTGGCAATCCACTGTTCGATGGTCTGCAGTTCCTGCGCGCTGTTCCACCACAGCGATGGGCTGGCCGCCGCATAGCGCGAAAAAAGCGGGTTGCGCGTGACGAGCGCATGCACCGTCAGCAGGCCGCCCAGCGAATGGCCGAACAGCGTCTGGCGTGCCGGGTCGATGCTCCATGCGGCGCGCACCGCAGGCTGCAACTGCTTTTCGATGAAATCCAGAAACACCTCGGCACCGCCCGTGCCTGCCTCTGTTGCGGGCGGCGGCGTGTAGTCGCGCTTGCGGGCTTCCTGGTCCATAGCTCCGTCGATCGGATAACCGATGCCGACCACCAGCAGCGGGTCCTTGCGCAACGCAGCCGGACGATTGCCGGTGTTGCGCGCAATCTGCGCCGCCGTCACAAAGCTGGCGTTGCCGTCCAGCAGATACAGCACGGGGTAACCCCCCGCAGGCGCGGGCGCGTCAGGCACCTGCACAAAGATGCGCCAGACCAGCCCGCTCGCCGCATCGCGCATGTCGAGCTGATGGCTGCCCGGAATCTGCACGGGTGGTGCGCTGCGCAGGGCGTTGTGGCTGGCGGAGTGTGAGTTCATGTCAGGCGAGGCGCAGGCACCGAGCAGCAGCGAGGCCGAGCCCAGACCAAGCCCCAGCAGGCTGCGGCGCGAGAAAGCGCCAGAGGGAAGACTGTTCATTTGAGGATGAGAATTAATCTCATCCATTATCGCCTCAATGGCCTACTCTTTGAGCAAGTGCAGGGTTGCTCACAGCTTGAAGTCGTAGCCGATGGTGATCGGCGCGTGGTCCGAGAACTTCTGGTCCTTGTAGATGGACTCGGTTTTTGCCAGCTGAGCCAGTGCCGGAGTCGCCAGGTGGTAGTCCAGACGCCAGCCCACGTTGTTCGCATAGGCTTGGCCACGATTGCTCCACCATGTATAACAACTGTCAGTTGTATCAGGTTGCAGCTGACGATAGACGTCAACCAGACCGCCGGTTGGATCAGTTGTGTGCAACAACTTTGTCATCCACTCACGTTCCTCTGGCAAAAAGCCGCTGTTTTTCTGGTTGCTGCGCCAGTTTTTCAGGTCGATCTGCTGGTGGGCGATGTTCACGTCGCCGCAGAGGATGAAGTTGCGCTCGGCCTTGAGCTTCATGAGCTGCATCTGGAATTCGGCCAGAAAGCGGAATTTGGCCTGCTGGCGCAGGTCGCCCGAGGAGCCGCTCGGGAAATAGGCGCTGATGATGGACATCTTGCGCGTGGGCGTGTCGAAGCGGGTCTCGACATAGCGGCCCTCGGCATCGAACTCGCCCGAGCCGTAGCCGATGATCACGTCGCTGGGCTCATGGCGGGTGTAGACGCCCACGCCCGAGTAGCCCTTTTTTTCGGCGAAGTGAAAATGGCCTTTCAGGTTGCCAAGTGACTCGAACTTGTCGGCAATATCAGCGGCCTGAGCCTTGATTTCCTGTACGCAAATACAATCCGGACGACTTTGGTCCAGCCATTCCACCACCCCTTTGGTGGCCGCGGAGCGAATGCCGTTGAGGTTGAGACTGGTTAATTTGAACAAGGAAGAATTCATGGTGAGCAAGAGCGATCAAACGGCACAACAATCCCAACTGGCGCTGGATTTCGTGCAATTCGCGGTGGAATCCGGCGTATTGCGCTTTGGAGAATTCAAAACCAAGGCCGGGCGGATGAGCCCCTACTTCTTCAATGCGGGGCTGTTCGATGATGGCGCAAAAATGGGCCGCCTCGCCGAATTCTATGCAAAAGCCATTCTGGCCAGTGGCATGGAGTTCGACATGGTCTTTGGTCCGGCCTACAAGGGCATCCCGCTGGCGGCGACCGTGGCCGTCGAGCTGGCGCGCCAAGGCCGCAATGTGCCGTTTGCCTACAACCGCAAGGAAGCCAAGGACCACGGCGAAGGCGGCACGCTGGTGGGCGCGCCGCTCAAGGGCCGTGTGCTGATCATCGACGACGTGATGTCGGCTGGCACGGCTGCACGCGAATCCATCGCCCTGATCAACGCTGCGGGGGCCACGCCACACGCCATCGCGATTGCGCTGGACCGTCAGGAGAAAGCCACCGAGAATGGCCGCGATGTGGACCACAGTGCTGTGCAGTACGTGCGCAACACGCTCGGCATGCAGGTATGCACTATCGCAAAGTTGGCAGACTTATTGCAGTATCTGGCGGCAAGTGGTGGTGGCGACGAGATGAAGTCGCATCACGAGCGGGTGCTGGCATACCGTGAGCGATACGGCGTCAGCGATCTTTGAACCATTTCCAGGTCTAGGCAAGAGGCAATGAAGAAGGGGACGGATTGAAAGCGGCCGCAAGTCAACTTATCCCGGGTGTTCTGGCTGTCATCGGCATTTTGTGTGTGGTTGCTCCGGCAACTGCGCAGAATGCCGTGTACTCCTGTGTTGACAAAAATGGCCGACGCATCACGGCTGACCGTCCCATTCCCGAATGCATCGACCGCGAGCAGCGCGTGCTCGACAAGACCGGCACCGAGCGCCGCCGCATCGGCCCCACGCTGACCGAGAACGAGCGAGTGGCCGCCGAGGCGCAGCGCCGCGTCGATGCCGAGCAAAAGGCCAAGGTGGCCGACCAGCGCCGCCGCGACCGTGCGCTGATCACCCGTTTCCCCGACGAAGCCACGCACAACGCCGAGCGTGTGACGGCGGTGGCGGTGTTCAACGATCTGATCCAGATTGCCTACAAGCGCATCGAGCAGTTGCGCGTCGATCGTGCGGCCATCAACACCGAACTCGAGTTCTACCAGAACGATCCCAAGAAGGCGCCCGCCAAGGTGCAGCGCCGCATTGCGGACAACGAGGAAGACATCGCCGAGCAGCAACGCTACATCGTCACGCAGCAGGAAGAAAAGCGCAGGGTGCAGCAGCGCTATGACGCCGAGCTGGCGCAACTCAAGGAACTGTGGGCTGCAGAGCGCGCGGCGGCAGGCAACGCGGCGGCAACGGCGGCGGGCACGCCCACCAGTGCGGCAGCGGCCAAGCCCGCATCCGGGGCCCGCTGAGGGCGCTTTCCGATTGCTGGATCAGGCTGCGGACACCTGACGGCTGCTGGGCTCCCAGACGGCCTGCTCGTTGGCCAGCAGTGTGGCGATCGCGTCGGCGCTCACGGCGCGGCTGAAGAGATGGCCCTGGCCGATTTCATAACCGGCGCTCAGCAGTGCCTGACTCTGCTTTTCCGTCTCGATTCCCTCGGCCACCAGTTCCAGCGACAGGTCCGCGCCGATGCGGCCAATCGCATGGACCACGGCGGTGATCGCCGGATCGCTGCCGAAATTGCCCACCAGATTCGAATCGATCTTGAGGCAGTCCACGGGGAAATTGCGCAGCCGGGTGAGCGACGAATGGCCGGTGCCGAAATCGTCGAGCGCCACGCGGATGCCTGCCTGCTTGAGCTGCAGCAGCGCACGTGTCACGAACTTTGCGCCGCGCTCGTCCAGCGTCTGCTCGGTCACTTCCAGTTCGATCAGCGCGGGATCGACACACGCCTTCTCCAACTGCTTGAGCAGGCGCTCGGCGTAGTTGTCGCGCATGAACTCGACCGGAGCCGCGTTGAGCGACACCGGCACCACCTGCAACCCGGCTCGTTGCCAGGTCACCAGATCGGCGAACACCTTGGCACGCAGGGCATCCGCAATGCGCGTGGCCAGGTCGTAGTTGAGAAAGGCCGCCTGCACGGTGCCGGGCATCTGCAGGCCGCCATGTTCGACGTCCTGCGAACGCAGCAGCGCCTCGACGCCCACCAGCTTGCGGTCCAGCAGCCGCACCTTGGGCTGGTAGTGCGCGCGCACCGTGCCGTCGCGCAGAATGCGGCGCGCCTGCTCCATCTGCACGGCCGCGTCTTCGAGCGGCTGCATGATTTCTGGACTGAAGATGCGCACGCCGCCCCGGCCATTGACCTTGATGTCGTTGAGCGCCGCGTCGGCATGGCTGAGCAGCACCATCGGATCGCGGGCGTCGCGCGGGTACAGCGCGCAGCCGACGCTCATGCTGCCGTTGATGCGCTTGCTGGCGTAGTTGATCGGCGGGTCGAGCTGCAGCACCACCTTGTGGGCGACGCGCATGATGGCGTTGTCGTCCTTCACATCCGGCACGATGATGGCGAACTCGTCGCCGCCGATGCGCGCCACGTAGGAGGAGTCGGGCAGGCAGCTCTGAATGCGGCGCGCCATCACCTGCAGCAGATGGTCGCCCGCCGCGTGGCCCAGCGTGTCGTTCAGGTGCTTGAAGTGGTCCAGGTCGATCAGCATCAGCAGCGCGCCACTGCCCTTCTCGCGGGCGCGCAGCAGGGTTGGGCGCAGTTCTTCCTTGAACGCGCGGCGGTTGGGCAGCTCGGTCAGTTCGTCGAATTCATTGGCTCGGCGAAGGCGCTCCTCGGCAAGCTGCTGCTGCGTCACATCGCGCGAGACGCAGAGAATGCTCATCGTCTTGCCGTTGTCGTCGAGCACCGGCGTGAGGATGTTGTCCCAGTACTGCGCGGGCTTGCCCGGCACCACGCTCTTGCCGGAAAACCGCGCATTGCTGCCGCGCAGTGCCTGGCGGAAGGCGCGCAGGCCAGCGGCGTGGATTTCAGGTGGCAGCAGCTCGAGCCACTTCATTCCGAAGCCGGAATCGGGCGACACGCCCAGCGCCTTGCAGCCCGAGAGATTCATGTGCGCGAGCGTGCCGTCCGGGTTCACGATCTTGATGCAGTCCACGCTCGCATCCAGCATCTTCTCCTGCATGCCCAGATTGCGGATCAGCGACTGGCGCGCGAGAATGCGCTCGTGCACGTCGGTGGCGTTCAGACAGGCCTGCGTCTGGGCATCGTCCGGGGTCTCGCGAAACAGCACCGCCACCAGAAACCAGCGGAAATTTCCGTCGCGGTCGCGCAGTCGCACCTCTTCCTGAAATCCCACCTTGCTCGCCAGCGCCTCGTCCCACAGCCGCTGCATGCGATCGACGCTCTCGGGATGCACCGCATGCAGCCAGTTCGACGACTCCATGCCGGTGAACTCGCGCCACGCCGCGTTGGCCCAGCCAGCCTGATCCTTGCCAGCGCCCATCCAGACCAGACAGGGCAGCGAGTCCACGGCCTTGCGCATGAGCTTTGCCGTGCCCTCATCGGCCGCCGCGACGGGCGATGGCACCCCCCGCATGGCTTTCTTCCCTCCGATGACTGACTTGAGTTGAGTTGGCTGGCCCATGACTGGCTTTCTATGGCTAGGAGTTCTGAGCGAATGCAGGCGAGAAAGTGACTGACGTCGGCCACATTGGCTCAATGCATGTTATTTTGAAATCTACTATTGATCAACAAAGATCAATTGATTATGTAATTTTTTTGACGCACTTTGAACCTGCTGTTCATTCGCAAAACTATCGAACGCACTCTTTTTTTACCGATCAGGAAATGTAGACGAGGCAGTCCAAAAAGCGAAGCAGGAAGATCGAATGGACAACCCGATTGCAGGATGGGGCGTGGCGATTTGATGACATTTCTGCGCTGCTGCAACGAAAAACGGCCCTCTGCGCGCTGCAGAAGGCCGTCCATTGTCGGGTGTCGAAAGCTTGTTTACTTCACTGCGGTGGCCGCAGAACTCTCCGCACCATAGGTCTTGGTGAGGTAGTCCACCATCGCGGGAACGTCGCTTTCGGCGAAGGGCGCGCCGAACGGATGTTTCATTTTCTTGACAGTTGCCTCCCAATAGCTGCGAGGCGATGACCTGGGCTGGTACTGCACATACTGCGCCGAATGGCACATCAGGCAGTTCTGCAGCGTGAGCGAGTAGCCGGGCAGGCTGCTTTCCTTGTAGAGCGCGGTTTCGCCGGGCAGATCGATTTCGAGCGCCTGAGCCGAATGGGCGCTCAGACACATGGCTGCGGTGATGGCGAGAACGCGGGTCGTGGTCTTGAACATGGTTGTATTGCTCCTCATCGTGCTCACGCGGCGGTCACACGCACGGTTTCCACCACATTGCGCATGTAGCCGGCGGGATTCCACAGCGCCTCCAGCGGCTGCCCTTGTCCTGCACGATTGACGGCACGTACCTTGAGTTCGTAGTCGCCCTTCTTCGTCGGCTTGAAAGCAGCTTTCCATTCGCGGAACGAGTACCTGCTCAGCTCCTCGCCCAGCTTGGCCGCCTGCCAGGTCTTGCCGCCATCGACCGACACAGACACCTCGGCAATCCCCTGTCCACCATCGAACGCAATGCCGCGCAGCACGATCTCCTTGCCCACCTTGAGCTTGGCACCCTCCTGAACGCTGGTGATGAACGAACGCGTGTTGAAGCGGTTGATCGGCACCGTCTTCGTCGGCCCCTTGCCCGTCGGAGTGCAGGCGCAGCCGTTGGCAGGAATGCGATAGGCCGTCGCCATCCAGAAACCGTCGAACATCTTGTCCAGCACCTGGATGTCGTTCACATGCTTGACCCAGTAAGTGCCGTAGTGACCCGGCACGATGAGGCGCAGCGGATAGCCGTTGAGCATGGGAAGATCCTTGTCGTTCATCGCCCAGGCCAGCATCACCTCGCCATCCAACGCATGGTCGATGTCCAGCGCCTTCACGAAGTCCGGCCCACCGTCGATGGGTGGCTTGTCCATACCGTTGAAGCTCACCTGCACGGCACCCTTCTTCACGCCCGCTTTCTCCAGCACGCGCTTGAGCGGAACGCCGGTCCACTTCGCATTGCCCATCGCGCCATTGCCCAGTTGCCCACCATTGGCACGTGGCTCGAAGAACCCGCGGCTGTTGCCCGAGCATTGGTGCGCAGCGACCAGACTGACCGGCTCGCCCAGCTTCTTCAACTCGTCCAGCGACAACTCCAGCGCCGTATCGACCAGCCCGGAAATCTTCAGGCGGAACTCCTCGGCCTTGATGTCGGTAGGAATGCCGCTCCAGTGATAGCGCACGAAAAACGCGTCATTGGGCGTGAGCAGCCCTTCGTTGAACACCTCGAAGGGAGTCTCCAACTGCGGCGGACGGCTGGTCTGCAGGATCAATGGACGCTTCTGCGGAAACGTCACCATCTCGCGTTCGCCATTGGCGAAGGGCAGGGTGATGGTCTTGGGGGTGCTTGGCTGGTCGGCGGCCCAGGCACGCATGGTGGGGCTGGTGAGCAAGCCTGCGCCTGCACTGGCAGCGCCCAGCGTCTTGAGCAGCTTGCGGCGCTCGCTCGCAACCGACTGGCGGTGAACTGTCATCGCGGATCTCCGGTGTTGGAATGGTTTTCGGAGATGCGAGTATCTTGATGCGAATCAAGCTGTGCCGCTCAAACTTTCGCTCATGCTGAGCGGTTGGATGAGTTGAAGGTTGGGTTGCCGGGAGTTCGCCCCGGCGGGCGAGTAACTTTTTGCTTGCGCCAAAAAGTCACCAAAAAGCGCTTTGAATACGGGGGCACACGATAGAACTCACTTTGCGCCGTAGGCGCTCCGTTCGGACAACTATCGTGAGTCAGATCAAAAGCTGGGGAGGGCGCAGTTGCACTCTGCGGTGCAACTGCGGAAGCGCGAGTATCGCGACGGAAAAAAGGCTGACGCTTGAGCAGAAATTCAATTCGTCATGCGGCTTGCACCTAGGCATCTCGCGTCGTCGCGAGATGCAGCACGAGCAACGCGAAGTGCCGTGACACACCTCTTATGAAAACACTGACTCGCGGCGGTTGCCCGAACGGAGCGACGAAGTCGCAAAGTGAGTTCTGCTGCGGGTATTGAAAAGCGATTTTTGGTGACTTTTTGGCGCAAGCAAAAAGTTACTCGCCCGCCGGGGCGAGACCCGGCACCCGAAATCAACATCCGAGCAAAAGAAAAATCACCCCTTCACATGCTCAGCCAACAACCCCCGCAAAGCCAAAAGAACCACCCCTTGCGGATCAGCCCGCTTCGGCACAATGAAGAACAGACGAGGCTGCAAGTACATCAGCAGATAGTTCTCGTCTTCCAGCCAGCGCGTGACGAGAGGCCAGACGAGATTGGTTTCGCCGAGGCTCGAACTCAAGAGAACGCCTGAACCATCCTCTTTCAGCCTGAGCGTCTGCTCTGCGTGAATGGCAGGATATTTGCGGTAATTGCGACGGGCCAGAGGCTCGTTGATGAGCTTGGTGGTCCACCATTTCACCGTGCCATAGAAAATGCCGAGGATGCTCAGCGGCCAGCTTTTTTGGTGGATGCCCACGATCAGGAAGAACAATCCCAAGATGGCAACCAGCGGCCAGATCGCTCTTGTCCAGCCTCGCGGGTTGCGCATGTGGACGCGCTGTGCGGCGAGGTAATCGGCTTCGCTGATCAGGTAGGTGATGGGTTGCTGCATGGCATGCGTCCGCTTTGTGTCTTTTGCCGGATGATGCCTGATGCTGTTCGGGATGCCTTTTGTGGGCTGCTGGCCGGGGCGAGACCTGGCCAGCACACTCAACAAAACCAACCAAAGCTCAAGCCAGCTTGGACTTGAGCAGCTCGTTCACCTGGCCAGGATTGGCCTTGCCCTTGGATGCCTTCATCACCTGACCGACCAGCGCGTTGAACGCCTTGTCCTTGCCGGCCTTGTACTGCTCGACGTTGCCCGGGTTGGCAGCGATCACCTCGTCGATGATCTTTTCGAGTGCGCCGGTGTCGTTCATCTGCTTCAGGCCCTTGGCCTCGATCACGGCGTCGACGTCGGAGCCTTCGCCGGTCCACAGCACTTCAAACACTTGCTTGGCGGCGTTGTTGCTGATCGTGCCGTCTTGAATGCGCTTGATCAGCGCGCCCAGTTGCGCGGCTGGCACCTTCACCTGGTCGATGCTGATTTCTTCCAGATTCAGGCGACGCGAAATCTCGCCCATCACCCAGTTGGAGGCCAGCTTGGGCTGCTCGCACACTTTGGCTGCGGCTTCGAAGTAATCGGCCATGCCCTGGCTTTGGGTGAGCGTGGTCGCGTCGTACTCGGGCAAGCCGTATTGCTCCACAAAGCGATCCGCGCGGTGGCGTGGCAGCTCGGGCATTTCGCCCTTGACCTTTTCCACCCATTCGGCAGCCACATGCAGCGGTGGCAGATCGGGATCGGGGAAGTAGCGGTAATCGGCGCTGTCTTCCTTGGTGCGCATGGCGCGGGTTTCGCCGGTGTCGGGGTTGAAGAGCACGGTCGCTTGTTGGATCTTGCGGCCGTCTTCGATTTCTTCGATCTGCCAGCGGATTTCGTAATCGATGGCGATCTGCATGTTCTTGAACGAGTTCAGGTTCTTGATCTCGCGGCGGGTGCCGAGTGGCTGGCCGGGCTTGCGCACCGACACGTTGGCGTCGCAGCGGAAAGAGCCTTCCTGCATGTTGCCGTCGCAGATGCCGATCCACGTGACGATCTTGTGCAATTCCTTGGCATAGGCCACGGCTTCTTCGGTGCTGCTCATGTCGGGCTCGGTCACGATCTCCAGCAGCGGCGTGCCAGCGCGGTTCAGGTCGATGCCGGATTGGCCGATGAATTCGTCGTGCACCGACTTGCCCGCGTCTTCTTCCAGGTGGGCGCGAACAAGGCGCACGGTGCGCTTGTCTTCGCCCACAAAGAAGCTCACGGTGCCGCCTTGCACGACCGGGATTTCAAACTGGCTGATCTGGTAGCCCTTGGGCAGATCGGGGTAGAAATAGTTCTTGCGCGCAAAGATGCTCACGGGCGCGATGTGCGAGCCGAGCGCGAGGCCCAGCTTGATGGCGCATTCCACGGCCTTCTTGTTCATCACCGGCAGCGTGCCGGGCAGCGCCAGGTCCACGGGGCAGGCTTGCGTGTTGGGCTCGGCACCGAAAGCGGTGCTGGCGCGGCTGAAGATCTTGCTGTTAGTGGCGAGCTGGGCGTGGGTTTCAAAGCCAATCACCACTTCGTAGCCGTTGATCAGCTTGATGGTCTTTTCGGTCATGTTCTTGTGTTCCTTCGCGCTGATTTACTTGGCCACGGCAGTGGGTTGGCGCAGATGGAAATCCGTCGCCTGCTGCAGTTGGTGCGCTGCGTTGAGCAGCTTGGCTTCGCCGAAGTAATTGCCGATGAGTTGCAGGCCGACGGGCATGCCGCCACCTTCTGCCGATGTCGCAAAACCGGCGGGCACGCTCATGCCCGGCAAGCCTGCAAGCGATGCGGGCAGTGTGTAGATGTCCGCGAGATAGGCAGCGAGCGGGTCGCTCTTGCCGCCCAGCGCCCAAGCCACCGTTGGTGCGGTAGGGCCGGCGATGATGTCGCATTCCTTGAACGCGGCCTGGAAGTCGTCGGCGATCATGCGGCGGATCTTCTGTGCCTGCAGGTAGTACGCGTCGTAGTAGCCGTGACTCAGCACATACGCGCCGATCATGATGCGGCGCTTGACCTCGTCGCCAAAGCCTTCGGCGCGGGTCTTCTTGTACATGTCGAGCAGGTCGGTGTAGTCCTTGGCGCGGTGGCCGAACTTCACGCCGTCAAAGCGCGAGAGGTTGGACGACGCTTCCGCTGGCGCGATGATGTAGTACACCGGGATCGAGAGTTCGGTGCGCGGCAGCGTGATCGGAACCAGTTTTGCGCCGAGCTTTTCGTACTCCTTCAAAGTGCCGTCAATCGCGGCGCGCACGTCGGCGGACAGGCCATCGCCAAAGAATTCCTTGGGGATGCCGATGCGCAGACCGGCGAGCGAATCGTTCAGCTTGAGCGTGAAGTCTTCGGCGGGCGTGTCGAGGCTGGTGGAATCGCGATCCGCATCGGGGCCGCACATGGCGCTGAGCATCAGTGCGCAGTCTTCGGCGGTCTTGGCCATCGGGCCTGCCTGGTCGAGGCTGGACGCGAACGCGATCATGCCGTAGCGGCTCGCGCGGCCATACGTCGGCTTGATGCCGGTGATGCCGCAGAACGATGCGGGCTGGCGGATCGAGCCGCCCGTGTCGGTGCCAGTGGCACCGGGCGCGATGCGTGCCGCAATCGCCGCTGCGGAGCCGCCGGATGAGCCGCCCGGAACGCGGGTCTTGTCCCAAGGATTCAGCACCTTGCCGATGGCGGAGTTCTCGTTGGCCGAGCCCATGGCGAACTCGTCCATGTTGAGCTTGCCGAGGGTGACGCAGCCCGCTTCGGCCAACTTGGTGACCATGGTCGCGTCGAAGGGCGACTGGTAACCGGCGAGCATCTTGGAGCCAGCCGTCGTCGGGAATTCCTTGGTGACGAACAGGTCCTTGTGGGCGATGGGCACACCGGCCAGTTTGGCGTTGGTGCCAGCGGCAATCGCTGCGTCGGCGGCCTTGGCCTGGGCCAGCGTCACGTCTTCGTTGATGTGGACGAATGCGCCCAGATCGCTCTGCGCCTTGGCGCGGGCGAGGAAATGCTGTGCGGTCTCGACGGAGGACACTTCGCGGCTTTTCAGTTTGGCGGCCAGTTGCGCGAGGCTCAGGTCGTGCAGATCGGTGGAAGAAGTACTCATTACTTGCTTTCTCTTCTCATTTGTTCTTTGCTGGGCTGGACCGGATGGGCAGTCTGGCCCGAATCGCGGAGTGAAGTCACCCTCACTCCAGCCCTCTCCCGTCAAGCAGAAGAGGGAGCAAGGCATCAGCGCCTTACTCGATGACCTTGGGCACCAGGAAGTAGCCCTTTTCCACAGCCGGAGCGCTCTTCTGGTTGGCTTCGCGGTTGTTGGGCTCGCTGACCACGTCGTCGCGCAGGCGCAGCTCGATTTCCTTGATGGCGGCCACGGGATGCGAGAGGGGCGTGATGCCGGTGGTATCGACGGCGCTGATCTGCTCGACCACTTCAAAGAACTGATTGAGGCCAGAGAGCATGCGCTCACTCTCGTTTGCGTTGAGTTCCAGCCGCGCCAGATTGGCAATGCGGGCAATGTCGTCGTGTGTCAGTGCCATAGAAATCTGTGAGGATCCGTGAAGGAAATCGACCCGGGCATCGGGTGGTCCGGCTGCCAGGGGCAATAGCCAGACGACGGATGCGTGTAGGGGAAGCTGTCTATTATCCCGCCTTTGCACGCGAGAGCGGCAGGCACCGCTTCCAAGGCCGCTTTGGTACCCCGGACAAACCCGCGAGTCAGCAGGGAATCGATGGGAACTTCAGGCGACCAGTGCGGTCTTTGGTTTTGCGCATGAAATAGCCCGATTGGCTCCTGTGGCGCGTCTGCTGGCTGCCTGAAACAATTGATGACAACTTCTGGAGGCAATATCTGCAAAGAAACTGTGTGTAAACCTCAGTTCGGAGCAGTTTCGACAGAAGTTATTCACAGGTGATGCGGTATTATTCCGGCTTTGCCGCAATACTCTCCGCACTGTTGGTCAGTGTGCGAAAAAGGCCAATTCCACCCCGTATTTCCTGGCGACGACACGCCGATGTGCTTGCCGTGCCTGAGAGGATTCTTGAATGTTCGGAGCTTTCCGTCGGTATTTCTCCACCGACCTCGCCATCGATCTCGGTACAGCCAATACCTTGATTTTCGCTCGTGACAAAGGCATTGTTCTGGACGAACCGTCCGTGGTGGCCATCCGTCACGAGGGCGGGCCTCACGGCAAGAAGGTGATTCAGGCGGTCGGTCGGGAAGCCAAGGCCATGCTCGGCAAGGTGCCCGGCAACATCGAAGCCATCCGTCCGATGAAGGACGGCGTGATCGCGGACTTCGTGATCACCGAAAACATGATCAAGCAGTTCATCAAGATGGTGCATCCGCGCTCGGTGCTCACGCCCAGCCCGCGCATCATCATCTGCGTGCCCTGCGGCTCCACCCAGGTGGAACGCCGTGCGATTCGCGACGCGGCCGAAGCGGCTGGCGCGACCAGCGTGGACCTGATCGAAGAACCCATGGCAGCCGGCATCGGCGCGGGCCTGCCGGTCTCCGAAGCTTCCGGCTCCATGGTGGTGGACATCGGCGGCGGCACGACCGAAGTGGGCGTGATCTCGCTGGGCGGCATGGTCTACAAGGGTTCCGTGCGCGTGGGTGGCGACAAGTTCGACGAAGCCATCATCAACTACATCCGCCGCAACTACGGCATGTTGATCGGCGAGCCAACGGCCGAAGCCATCAAGAAGAACATCGGCTCCGCATTCCCCGGCTCCGAAGTCAAGGAAATGGAAGTCAAGGGCCGCAACCTCTCCGAAGGCGTGCCCCGCAGCTTCACCATCTCCAGCAACGAAGTGCTGGAAGCGCTCACCGAGCCGCTCAACCAGATCGTCTCCGCTGTGAAGAACGCGCTGGAACAGACGCCTCCCGAACTGGGTGCCGACATTGCCGAGCGCGGCATGATGCTGACCGGCGGCGGCGCGCTGCTGCGCGATCTGGATCGCCTGCTGGCCGAGGAAACCGGTCTGCCGGTGCTGGTCGCCGAAGAGCCGCTGACCTGCGTGGTGCGCGGCTGCGGTATTGCGCTGGAGCGCATGGACCGCCATGGCGGCATCTTCACCAACGAGTGATCGAAAGAGTGGTCGAGCGTGGCGGTGGCTGAAAGCGCAGGAGCACGGAGCAGGTCATGCCACTAGGCACGCTTGACCGAAAGGCGCCATCGCTTTTCAAGCATGGTCCCTCCCCCCTCGCTCGCCTGACTTTCTACAGCGCCTTGGCGCTGTTTTTGATGGTGGCGGATGCGCGTTTTCACGTCACCGAACCGGTTCGCAAGGGCATTGGCACGGTGCTCATGCCCATTCAGTGGCTGATGCTCAAGCCGGTGGAGTTCGCACGCGGCGGCGCAGGCTACTTCCAGACGCTGGAAGATGCGCAAAAGGGCCGCGACGAGGCCCAGTCCCGCATGGCGGCGATGTCGCAGCAGGCCAATCAGGTCGAGCTGCTGCTGCAGGAAAACGCCCAACTGCGCCAGCAACTGGAACTGCGTGATCGCGTCAAGGCTCCGGGCATGGCGGCGCAGGTGATCTATGACGCCGCCGATCCCTACACGCGCCGCGTGGTGATAGACCGGGGGCAGGTGGCAGGCGTGCTGCCGGGCTCGCCGGTGATCGACGCGTCCGGCGTGCTTGGCCAGGTCACGCGGGTGTTTCCGCTGTCGTCCGAAGTCACCTTGCTGATCGACCGCGATCAGGCGATTCCCGTTCGCAACATGCGCACCGGCGCGCGCGGCGTGGCCTATGGCGATCCCGTGATGCTGCATGGCGGCGGCATGGAGCTGCGCTTCATGCCCAGCAATGCCGACGTGCAGGAAGGCGACATGCTCAGCACCAGCGGCATGGACGGCGTCTACCAGTCGGGCCTGCCCGTGGCCAAGGTCATCAAGGTGGAAAAACGCGCTGATTCGTCGTTCTCGCGCATCTACTGCGAGCCACTCGCGCAGATGTCGGGCGCGCAATATGTGACGGTGCTGCAGCCACTCACCGACGGCGTGCGTGCCGAGGTCGAGGCCGAGGTGCCTGCACCGAAATCCGGCAAGGTCGACAAGCCTGCCAAGACCAAGGACCTGCCCGGCAGACGTCCCGAAGGAGCACGGCCATGATGCCCAAGGGCCAGCAGCTGCTGCTTCCGGTCAGCCCGGTGTTCATCGTGGTCAGCTTCCTCGTGGGGCTGGCAGTCAACATTCTGCCGCTCGGTCGCGTGGTGTGGACGCCCGACTGGCTCATGGTGCTGCTCGCCTTCTGGGGCATTCACCAGCCGCAGCGCGTGGGCATGAGTGTGGCCTTCATCCTTGGCCTGTGCATGGATGTGAGCCAGTCCGCGCTCATGGGCCAGCACGCGCTGGTGTACTGCCTGCTGATGTTCGCCGCGCAAATGTCCAGCCGCCGCATGTTGTGGTTCAATGTGTGGCTGCAGGCGCTCCAGATGGTGCCGCTGTTCGTGGGCGCGCATGCCATCGAGTTGTTGCTGCGCCTGATCTCCGGTGGAACTTTGCCGGGGATCGAAGGTCTGATTGCACCTGCGCTGGAAGCGGTACTGTGGCCGTTCGCTTCCTGGATTCTGCTGGCTCCCCAGCGGCGCCCGCCGGACCCGGACGAGAACCGTCCGCTGTGACGCGGCGGCACGTTATTTCCCGTTGGCCCTCAATGGACTGCGACGCTCATCATGACTGAACTGCGAAATGTGGAGGCCGATGTCTCCCGCTTCAAGTTGCGGGTGATCGTCGTCGGCTTTGTGGTGATGCTGGCGTTCTGCCTGATCGTCGCGCGCCTGATCGTGCTGCAGGTCGCGCGCCACGATGATCTGGCCGAACAGGCCGAAAGCAACCGCACGGCGGTCGTTCCGATCGTGCCCAATCGCGGTCTGATCCTCGACCGCAACGGCGTGCTGCTGGCCTCGAACTATTCGGCCTACACGCTCGAAATCACCCGCGCCAAGGTGCGCAATCTCGAAGACACCATTGAAGATCTGAGTCAGATCATCGAGATCGGTGCGCGCGATCGTCGCAAGTTCAAGCGGCTGATGGAAGACTCCAAGAGCTTCGAGTCGATTCCGATCCGCACCCGCCTGACCGACGAGGAAGTCGCTCGCTTTGCGGCGCAGCGTTATCGCTTTCCGGGTGTGGACATCAAGGCCCGTCTGTTCCGCAACTATCCGCTCGGCGAAACCGGCGCGCATCTGATCGGCTACATCGGCCGCATCAACCAGCGCGAGAAGGAGCGCATCGAGGACTCCGACGACGCGGCCAACTACCGCGGCACCGACTACATCGGCAAGCTCGGCGTGGAGTCTTCCTACGAAAAGACGCTGCACGGCCACACCGGCGTGGAGCGCCTCGAAACTTCGGCGGGCGGCCACGCGATCCGCCGCCTGGCAAGCTACTCCGCCACCCCCGGCGACACGGTGATGCTGTCGGTGGACATCAAGCTGCAAAAGCTCATCGAGGAAATGTTCGGCGACCGCCGCGGCGCGCTGGTCGCCATGGACCCGCGCAACGGCGAGATTCTGGCGATGGTGAGCAAACCGACCTTCGACCCGAACCTGTTCGTCGAAGGCATCGACCAGGAAAACTGGGCAGCGCTCAACGAATCGATCAACAAGCCACTGCTCAATCGCGCACTGCGCGGCACCTACCCGCCGGGCTCCACCTACAAGCCGTTCATGGGGCTGGCCGCGTTGCAGCTCAACAAGCGCTCGCCCACGCAGGTCTACAACGACCCCGGCTTCTTCAACTATGGCGGCCGCACCTTCCGCAGCCACGAAGGCGGTCTGGGCGGCGTGGACATGTACCGCGCCATCCAGCATTCGAGCAACACGTATTTCTATTCGCTCGCCGTGGACATGGGCGTGGACATGATCCACGACTTCATGAAGCCGCTCGGCTTTGGCCAGATCACCGGAGTCGACATGAACGGCGAAGTGCGCGGCACCCTGCCCAGCACCGAGTGGAAGCGCAACACCTACAAGCGTCCCGAGATGAAGCGCTGGTATTCGGGCGAAACCGTGTCGTTGGGCATTGGTCAGGGCTACAACAACTTCACCATCCTGCAACTCGCTGGTGCCGAGGCCACGCTCGCCAACGGCGGCACGCGCTTCACGCCGCACATCGCCAAGGCGACCAAGGACTCGGTCACCGGCAAGATCACCGAGATCGAACAGCCGCCGGGCGTGCCGCTGGGCTACGACCGCAAGAACATCGAAATCATCCACAAGTCGCTGGGTCTGGTGAACAAGGTCGGCACGGGCGCGCGCCTGTTCGCAAGCGCCCAATACACCTCGGGCGGCAAGACCGGCACCGCGCAGGCCGTGAGCATGGGCCAGAACGTCAAGTACAACGCACGCCTGCTCGAAGAGCACAAACGCGACCATTCGCTGTTCTCGGCCTTTGCGCCTTTGGAAGAGCCACGCATCGCCGTCGCCGTGATCGTGGAAAATGCAGGTTTCGGCGCCGCCGCCGCAGGTCCCATCGTGCGGCGCGTGTTCGACTACTGGCTCATGGGCCAGTACCCGAGCGAGGCCGACCTAGCCGCCGTGGCCAAGGGTCAGGCGACTTCGCCCATGGGCGCACCGCGCAAGGTGGAAGACATTCCGATTCAGCCAACGAGCGCGCCGCCTGCGCCTTGATGATGGTGACAGGTCGGTTTCATATACTGGGCAAGGCAGAACCCCAAGGGCTGCCACCCCATGGAGAAGCAATGAGCAAGATTTTGCGCAGTCTGGTGGCTGCGAGCATCGCCACTTTTTCGGTCGTATTTTCCGTTGCGGCCTGGGCGGCCCTGCCTCAACCGGGCCTGTGGTCCTTCACGTCCGAAGCCAGCAGCAAGCCCGGGCGCGGCCTGCAGATCGACCGTCAGGGCGGCGAAGCCCTCGTCGTGTCCTACTACGGCTATCGCGAAGACGGCACGGCCACGTTCTACCAAGCGACCGGCAAGATCACCGAGGGCAAGAACTTCTCTGCCGACTTGGTGGAGTACCAGAACGGTCGCGCTCTGGGCGGCAAGGCCCGTGACGGCGAGTTCGGTCGCAACATGGGCAAGGTGCGCCTGACCTTCACGACCGCGTCGACCGCCACCATCACGCTGCCGGGCGAGAAGGCGCAAATCGTCTCCAAATACACCTTCGACGACACCCGCGCGCGCCTGAACAACCGCTTTCAGGCCGTGATGTTCGAGAGCAGCTACGGCATCACCGACACGCTCAAGGGCCTGATGAACGTGAAGGTCTTCGGCGACGATTTCTCCGCCGTTCTGCAATACGACGGCTCCAAGGAATACTGTGTTTTCTCCGGCAAGCTGGTACCTTCGGGCAGCACTTTCCGCGTGACCAACGGAAGCCGCGTCTGCACCGGCGAAAGCTTGGCCACGCCCACGCCTTATGGATTCGCCGATCTGTCGGTGAACGAGGCGGGCATCCTGTCCGCACGCGGCAGCTATGGCGACGTGCTCTCGGGCGTCTGCGTTCGCGCCACCAACAACACGGTGGCCGCTCCGACGTGGAACCAGACCAACCGCTGCACCAGTGAAGACCTGGGGCTGAGCGCCAATCCCAACAACTGAGCCGCACGCATTCGCTCATGCGCCAGGACTGCCCTCACTGCGGCATATCGCTCAAGCGCAGACTGGCTCGTGCAGTTCCCGCGCCGGGCGAGCGCAAGTTTCTGCCGATGAAGGCGATTCAGGTGTGTCCTGAATGTGGTGGAAAGATTCAGCAGAACCCGCACCCCGTCGAGCGCAAGCTGGGCTGGCTGGTGCTGCCGTTGATTGGCGCGTTTCTGCTCAAGGACGGCATGTCATTGCCCAAGCTCGCGATGATGGTGCTGATCGGCTGCTGGATTGTCTATGCGCTGGCAGCCATCTATGTCGAGCGGCGCTACCTGCGGGACTGGCAGCGGTACAAGCGCTGGGAAGAAGCCGCGCCGCCTGCGCCCGCCAATCAGTCAGACTGACAACGCCCCATTGACTCATCAAGCCGCAGCAGCCACATCCTTGGGCGGCTGCAACTGGCTCACGATCAGCGCGCCCACGATCAGCGCTGCGCCCAGCAGGCCGTTCAGGCCCAGACTCTCGCCGATCAGGAACCAGCCCATGGTTGCGGCGAACACGGGTTCGAGGCCGTAGATGATGGCGCTGCGCATGGCGTCCACGCGCTGCTGGCCCCAGGCCTGCAGCGTCACGACCATCACGCTCGCGAAGATGCCGAGGTAGACGAGCGCAATCCACGACGAGGTCGGAATGTCGAGCAGCGGGCCGAGTGCGCTTTCGACATCACCATGGCGAACCATGACGAGAATGCTGGCCGAGACGAACATGACGGCGGCTTGCGCGGCGGCCATGCGCGTGGCGCGCAGCGGTTGCTTGGCGGTGCGGCGCGCGCATTCTTCCAGCGCGAGGATGTAGATCGCATAGAAGAAAGTGCTGGCCAGTGTGAGTGTGTCGCCCAGATTCCACGGGTCGTTCTCGTGGAACATCAGCGTCATGCCCAACAGCGCCATGCCGCAGGCCGCCCACAGCGCAAGGCCGTAGCGCTTGCCCAGCACCAGCATCGCCAGAATCGGCACGACCAGCACGTTCAGGCCTGTGACGAAAGCGTTGCGGTTGCTGGTGGTGCGCGCGAGACCTTCGATCTGCAACCAGAACGCAATGAACAGCAGCAGGCCCAGTGCCAAGCCCCACCGGCGCTCGTTGCTGCGCATGCCCGGCCACAGCGGCAGCAGCACGGCCAGCGCGATGGCAAAGCGGGCCCAGATGATCTGCAGGGCGTCCAGGTGGCTGGACAGCAGTTTCATCGCGGGGAAGGTGGTTCCCCAGACAACAGTGACGATCAAAAGGGCCAGCAGGCCGCGACGTTCGGAGCGCATAGAAAGCAATTCTTTTATCGTCGAGCATGAAGATGTGTCGACGAACCGGTGATTTTGCAGACTCGGAGAGTCTTCGTCTTGAGATGACGATACAGGCCCTCATGCGTTGTTGCAGAAGCCTGGGCCAGTACGCGAAGTACTGTCTGCGGCTTCGCGCCCAGCCTGAGGGCCTGTCTCGTCATTGTGGCTAGTGGTTCAGACGGCACTTGCGCTGCAAGGCTCGCTGTCTGAAACCCAACGCACTTCTTCAGTGCTTTGTCATTCTCCCGATGAACGCACGGATGCGGTCATTCGCGGGATTGCCGAAAAATTCAGCAGGTGGCGCTTCGGCGGCGATGCGGCCCTGGTCGAAGAACATCACGCGGTCGGCCACTTCGCGGGCGAAGCCCATTTCGTGGGTCACGATGATCATGGTCATGCCGGCCTTGGCCAGTTCGCGCATCACGTCCAGCACTTCCTGAACCATCTCGGGGTCGAGCGCCGAGGTGGGTTCGTCGAACAGCATGACCTTGGGCTCCATCGCCAGCGCACGGGCGATCGCCACGCGCTGCTGCTGGCCGCCGGAGAGCTGCCATGGGTACTTGTGCGCATGGTCCTTGAGGCCCACGCGGGTCAGCAGCTGCATCGCCTTGACGTTGGCCTGCTCGCGCGAGAAGCCACGGATGCGGCGCGGCGCGAGGGTGATGTTGTCCAGCACCGTCATGTTGCCGAACAGGTTGAACTGCTGGAACACCATGCCGACTTCGCAGCGCTGTTTCTGTAGTGTGTTTTCGTTGTCGGTCACCGGCACGCCGGCGATGGTGATGCTGCCGCTGTCGTGCGGTTCAAGGCGGTTGATCGCGCGCAGCAAGGTGCTTTTGCCAGAGCCCGATGCGCCGATGATCACCGTCACCTCACCGGTGTTGAACGAGGTCGAGACATCCTTGAGCACCTGGTGCGTGCCGAAGGACTTGCAGACCTTGTCGGCAACGATGTAGCACTTCTGCTGCGTTTGGTTGCTTGCTTGCTGGTCGCTCATTTGACGCGGCCCTCCACGTCGAAGCGGTATTCGATGGCTGCCGACACCTGGGTGACCAGCGTGGTCAGGATCAGGTAGGTGATCGCCACAGTCACCAGCGTTTCCACCGGCTGGAAGGTGGCGGACTGCACGCGGTTGCCCACGTTGGTGAGTTCGACCACGCCGATGGCGTAGGCCAGCGACGAATCCTTGAGCAGCGCCACGAAGTTGCTCACCAGCGGCGGCAGCGAAATCTTGAAAGCCTGCGGAAACACCACGTCGAGGAACACGCGGCTCTTGGGCAGGCCGAGCGCACGGGCGGCTTCGGTCTGACCGCGCGGCACGGCCAGCAGACCGGCACGGATGGCCTCGGAGTTGTACGCGCCCACGTTCAGGCCGAGCGCGACGACGGCGGCGGCAAAGTCGGGCAGGTTCAGGCCCGGCACCAGCACGGGCAGGGCGAAGTAGACGAACAGGATCTGCACCAGCAGCGGCGTGCCGCGAACGGCCCAGATGTAGATGCCGGCGACCCAGCGCAGCCACGCCATGCGCGAGGTGCGAGCCAGCGCCGATGCGGTGCCGAGCACGATGCCGACGATGCCGCTCACGATGGTGAGGTACAGCGTGGTCAGCGCGCCTTCGGCGAAGAAAGCAGCGTTGGAGCCGATGGGCTCGGGGAAAAACGAAAGGAACTGGCCGAGCAGTGCAAGAACCAGCACCATCAACACCAAAGCCGCCACCAGCGTTGCATTGCTGCGCTGGGTGCGGCTCCAGTGTGCGGGCCAGAGGGCAAGAAGCATGAGGTGCATCGCCGGGCCACGGGGCCCGGCGTCAGTAGTGGATCGATAGTGTGTGACTGCTTACTTGCAGGTCACGTCTTCCTGGAAATACTTCTGCGAGATCTTGCCGATCGTGCCGTCGGCGATCAACGCCTTCAGTGCGGTGTTGTAGGCGTCGGCCAGAGGCGTGTTGCCCTTGGAGACGGCCGCGGCGATCTGCTCGATGAACAGCATGTCGCCGGTCTTGAAGCCCGCCTTGGGGGCCTTGGCCAGCATTTCCTTGGCGACGAAACGGTCGGTCACCCAGGCGTCCACGCGCTTGGAAGCCAGCGCGCTGCGAGCGGCTTCGTCGGTCGGGAAGTTCTTCACTTCCTTCACGCCGGGAACCTTCTTGACGTGTTCAAGGTAGCTGGTGCCGGTCTGCACGGCCACCACCTTGCCAGCCAGATCGGCGGCGGACTTGATCGCAGGGTTCAGCGACACGATGATGCCGCCCGAGCAGTAGTGGGGCAGCGTGAAGGTCACGGCCTTGGCGCGCTCTTCGGTGATGCCGTGCGAGGCGATCACCAGATCCCAGCGGTCCTGGGCCAGGCCGGTCAGCAGCGCGTCGAAACCCACGGTCTTCCACTCGTACTTGAGGTTCATCTTCTTGGCCACGGCTTCGGCCACGTCGATTTCGTAGCCCGTGAGCTGCTTGCCCTTGAAGAAGTTGAACGGCGCGTATTGGCCTTCCGAGCCCATCGTGATGCTGCCGGCCTTCTGGATGGCGTCGAGTGGGCGTGCTTGCACGGAAACAGCGGCGCACAGAGCCACGGCGGTGGCGACGGATGCAAAAATCTTCTTCATGTGTAGTGTTCCTGCGGGATCGGATCAGGTACAAAAAATCCGGCATTGCTGATCACAAGCCGGAACCAGTCAACCCCCCTCTCGTAATGGGGCGGTGTCATAAAGCAGCCACATTATAAAAAAACGAGGGGTCCGTGTTGATCGTTATGTGCGGGGATTAACCCGAAGACGCATCACGACTACCCATTCAACGTCTCTCACGCATCAACGTTGACTTGCCGAACAGGCTTTCCAGCAGCTCCACGGCCAGTTCCGCCGTCTGGTTGCGGACATCGAGCGCCGGGTTCAGCTCCACCAGATCGACCGACGCAAGCGCGCCACAGTCGGCCAGCATTTCCATGCAAAGCTGGGTTTCGCGGTAGGTCGGCCCGCCGCGAACCGGCGTGCCCACGCCGGGCGCGACGCCCGGATCGAGAAAATCCATGTCGAAGCTCACATGCAGATGCGTGTTTTCGTCCACATCCGCGAGCGCCGACTGCATCACCGCGCGCATGCCCATCTCGTCGATGGTGCGCATGTCGAAAACGTCGATGTGCTGCTCATTGACGAAGTGCTTTTCGCTCGCGTCCACGCTGCGGATGCCGATCAGCGTGAGGTCCTGCGCCCGAATGGCGGGGCAGGCGTCGCCCAGATGCGTGAGTGCATACGGCCCGTGGCCCAGCAAGCAGGCCACCGGCATGCCGTGCAGGTTGCCGCTGGGGCTGGTCTCGGGCGTGTTGGAGTCGGCATGGGCGTCGAACCACAGCACCTTGAGCCGCTGCCCGCGCGAGCGGCAATGCTGGGCGACGGCGCTGATCGAGCCAATGGCCAGGCAATGGTCGCCGCCCATCATCAGCGGCAGACGCCCGGCGGTGAGCGTGTCCAGCGTGGCGGCGTAGAGCGTCTTGTTCCAGGCGACGACCTCGCTCAGATGCCGAAACCCATCCTGCGCCGGCGCCTGAGGATTGCCCGGCCCGACCAGATTGCCGAAGTCCATGACCTTCAGGTCGCGCGACCGCAGGGCCTGCGTGATGCCCGCAATCCGCAGAGCCTCCGGCCCCATGCTCGCGCCCAGAACGCTGGCGCCCACGTCGGTGGGCGCACCAATCAAAGTGATGCCTCGCATGCGCTGGCTTCCTTCATGTCATGAATGGCTTGTTGTGTCGTCATCGAATGCTGCGCGGTCCGCAGCGAGCCGAATGTAAGCCAAGCGCGCGAGGTTTGCACGTCAGCAATATTCATCGAATCGATCAGCGAAGGAAAGCGTCGTAGCCAGTCTTCAGAATCAGCGCGGAGACCACCAGAATGAAGATCCCGCGCACAAACCCCGCCCCATGCTTGAGCGCCAGATGCGTGCCCGCCACGCTGCCGATCACATTGCAGACCGCCAGCATCAGCGCGTAATGCCACCAGATGTGGCCTTTCATCGCAAACAACACCAGCGCCGAGGAATTGCTGGCCAGATTCATCAGCTTGGCCGACGCCGACGCGTTCAGAAAGTCGTAGCCCAGCAGCCGCACGAACATGAAGATGAAAAAGCTGCCCGTGCCCGGCCCGAAGAAGCCGTCGTAGGCACCGATGGTCAGCCCGATCGCACAGGCGATCACCACCTCGCGGTTGCCATCGTAGAGCGGCGTGTGGTGCCGCCCCAGATCTTTTTTCGCCAACGTGTACAGCAACAGACCGATCAGCACGAACGGCAGCAGCTTGCGCAGAAAATCACCCGAAATCAGCGTGACCGCCCAGGCCCCGAGAAACGAGCCGATCACCGCCGCCACCGCTGCAGGCAACATCGCCCGCCAGCGGATCTGCACCTTGCGGCTGTACTGCCAGGTGGCGATGGCTGTGCCCCAGACGGAGCCGCTCTTGTTGGTGCCGAGCAGGGTGGCAGGAGGAGCAGAGGGGAAGGTCGCGAACAGCGCGGGGACGAGAATCAGTCCGCCGCCGCCGACGATGGCGTCCACAAAGCCCGCCAGTACCGAGGCGACCGAGATGATGATCCATTCCATGGGGGGGGATTGTCTCACTGGCTGTGGGCTTGTTGTTGGTGTTGGTCTTGGTGCTCTTGGCTGAGGGCGGGTGCCGGGTGTTCGCCCCGGCGGGCGAGTAACTTTTTGCTTGCGCCAAAAAGTCACCAAAAATCGCTTGGAATGCGGGGTCACGCGGCAGAACTCACTGCGAGCCCCGGAGGGCTCTCCGTTCGGGCAACCGCCGCGAGTCAGAGGTTTCATAAGAGGTGTGTCACGGCACTTCGCGTTGCTCGTGCTGCATCTCGCGACTGCGCGAGATGCCGGGGCATAAGCACCGTGACGAATTCGATGAAAGATTTGATTCGACTCGACTCGCGCAAAAACCAAGATCATTCCGTCGCAAGACTTGCGCTTCCGCTGCTGCATCGCAGAATGCAGCAGCGCCCTCCCAGCTTTTGGTCTGACTCACGACAGTTGCCCGAACGGAGCGCCTTCGGCGCGCAGTGAGTTCTATCGTGGGTATTCAAAAGCGCGCTTTTGGTGACTTTTCGCGCGCAAGCAAAAAGTTACTCGCCCGCCGGGGCGAGACCCGGCCTCCGCCCTCAGCCAAGACAACCAAATCAAAAAATCAATGCGAAAGATGCAACCCACATTCCCGGTTGTCTTCCCCCTTGGTCGGGTCCACGTAATCAAAGTTGTTGGGCAACCCATGCTCAACCAGATACTCGTACAACTGCTTGGACGACCAATGCAGCAAAGGAGCCACCTTGATGAGCCCATCAGGATTGATGCTCACAGGCTCCATCGCCGCGCGCACAGCCGTGTCCGTAGCACGCAAAGCAGTGAACCAGACCTGTGGCGCAGTCTCCCGCAGCGCGCGCGCAAAGGGTTCGAGCTTCACTTCGGCAGTGAACGCTTCATGGCGCGGATCGTCCAGCGCCGGCACGGCCCCATCCACGGCCTCGCGATGTGCGCGAGAGCGGAGGGGGAGATAGATCGACAGGTTCAGGCCCAGCTGCTTGGTCACTTCGTCCGCGAACTGGTAGGTCGCCTCGGTGTTGTAGCCGTTGTCCATCCAGATCACGCGCATGTCGGGCTGGGCCTTGGCGCACATGTGCAGGATCACGGCCTCGAACGGGCGGAAGTTGGTGGTGACGATGTTGGTCTTGCCCAGACCCACGGCCCAGTTGACCAGGCCCTGTGCATCGCGGCCGAGGGTGGCGTTGATGTGGGCAAGGTCGATGTTGGATTGTTGCGATTGGCTCATTTGCTCAACTCTGCTTCGGTTCAAATCAAATCAAAAGCGGTCTTCATCATTGGCCGCTCTGCGCGACCCATTTGGCGATGTCTTCGGCCACTTGCGCGGCGGCATCGGCCAGTGCTTTTGCGCCGCCTGCGGCATTGGGCGAGACGGCCGGGCGCTGCACGACGAACACGCGCTGTGCGATCAGCTCGTCGCCCGCTTTCAGCGAATCCACCAGCGATGCGCGCACGCGCACCAAGCCCACGCTGTCGCGCTCGGAGCTGAAGACCTGGCTGAACTCTTCGACCTCGGCACGCAGCACCGTGGGCGACTTGCCGCCCTTGATCTGCTGGTCGATGTTGGCATCGCCGTAGATCACCGCGCGCTGCGGGCTCAGGCGGTCGCGCACGGCCTGCTGCATCAGCGTGGCAGGCGTCTGGCTCCAGCGCGCGAGCGTGTAGGGATGCAGTTGCTGCGCGTTGGCGTAGGCGAGGCGATAGAACACCGCCGTGCGTCCATCGGGCAGGCCGGTGGAGGTGAAATCGCTGAGTGCAATCGGCGGCAGCGTCTGCTTTTGCGCGACATCGACCTGCTGCGCGCCGGGGCCGAAGTCGAACACATCGGCGCGCTGCGGCGGCGTGGGCAAGATGGAGCCGCAACCGGTCAGCACGCCCAGCATCACAAGCGCTGCGGCCAAGCCCTTGGCACGTGTGGAAAAGATGGCGGTTTTCATGAGTGGAGTGCCTCTTTCTTGATCACTTACTTGGCAGTCGCCGCAGCGGCAGCCGGTGCGACGAAGCCCGGCTCGCCCGGACCTGCGGAGCCCGTGCCGTTGCCGTAGATGAGCGATTGCGGGTTGTCGCTGATGCTGTCTGCCGTGCGGCCCAGGCGATAAGCGGCGCGACCGGTTTCTTCGGCTGCGCGGTTCAGACGCGGCAAGGTCACGCGGCCAAAGCGGTCGGCTGCGGCGGCCAGCGACTGTGCGCTGGTGGCGATTTCCTTGACCGGGCCACCGTCCTGCGTCAGGCCCTGCACGGTCTTGCCGATGTCGTTGGCGGCGCTGGCCGCGCTGTTGCCGGCGGTGCGCAGCGAAGCCAGCGTCTGCTGCGCATCCTTGGCCAGACCGGGCATGGTGGCGAGTGCCGGGTCGAGCTTGGTGGCGACCGTGTTGTCCAGGCGCTTGACCAGCACATTCACATTGCCCGCCGCCTCGCCGAGTTGCGCAATCGCGGTGCTGAAGTTCTTCTGGTTCTCGTCGCCCAGCAAGGTGTTGAGCTTGCGTGTGGCCTCGTTGACCTGCACCATGATGTTGGGAATCTGCTCGGCGATCTGGCTGAACTGCGAGGACTGCAGCGGCAGGCGCGGAATGCCGTCTTCTCCGGGCGGAATCGGCTCGATGGGCGAATCCGCATCGTCGAGCTGCACATGCGCCAGACCCGTCACGCCCTGATAACCCAGCGTGGCGAAGGTGGTGTTGCTGATCGGTGCGTTCTCGTTCACGGCGATGCGGATGCGCACATTGCCCGAGGTTTCGGGGTCGAAGCCGATCGACGTGACCTTGCCCACCGACACGCCCTTGTAGCGCACGGCGGCTTGCGGCTGCAGGCCAGTGACGCTTTCCTTGCTCGACAGCTCGAAGTAGCGGTAATCCGTTTTGTCGCGCGTGAGCCAGAGACCGAGACCGGCGAGCAGCGCCGCCACCAAGATCACGAAGATGCCCGCAGCGAGTGCGTGAGACTTGTTTTCCATCAGCTTTCCTTGACCGGAGTTCCGGCGGATTCAGGGGGCAACGCCGCCATCGCCCTGCGGCCGCGATCTCCGAGAAAAAAGTGGTGAATGAAGGGATGATCGAAATGCACGACCTGATCCGGCGTGCCGGTCACGATCACGCGTTTTTCGGCCAGCACGGCCACAGTGGTCGACAGCGCGAACAGCGAATCCAGATCGTGCGTGACCATGATCACGGTGAGGCCCAGCGTCGCGTGCAGCTCCTTGAGCAGCTCGCAGAATTCATCCGAACCGTTGGGGTCGAGCCCCGCCGTCGGCTCGTCGAGCAGCAGCAGCGGCGGGTCCATGATGAGCGCGCGCGCCAGAGCCACGCGCTTGATCATGCCACCCGACAGATCGGCCGGCATGCGCGTGGCCACCTCGGGCTTGAGGCCCGCCATCTGCAGCTTGACTAGCGCAGCGTCGTGGATCACGTCCTGGGGCAGCGTGCCTTGCTCCTGCAGCGCAAAGCCGATGTTGTCGAGCACATTGAACGCCGAGAACAGCGCGCCGTGCTGGAACAGCATGCCGACGCGGCTGGTCGCGCCTTCGGTCGTGAGATCACGCGCCGGATGGCCGAGCACGGTGACCGTGCCCGTCGTCGGCTGCGTGAGCCCGAGGATATGGCGCAGCAGCACCGTCTTGCCCGTGCCCGAGCCGCCCACGAGCGAGACGATCTCGCCCTTGCGAACCGTGAGGTTCAGATCCTTGTGCACGGTGAACGCATCCGCGCCCGTGCCGAAAACCGTCGAGAGATTCTTGATCTCCACGACCACCGGCGCATCCAGAGGCGGTGGCGCGGGAGCCTTGGACAGGGCACCGGTCGAGGCGCTTGCATCCATGTATTGTTGTGGCGATGCATTCATCGTTCAGAACCCCAGATTCTTGAACGCGATGGCGAACAGCGCGTCCACGATGATGACCATGGTGATCGCGCTCACCACCGAAGCGGTCGTGCCTTCGCCGAGGCTTTGCGTGTTCGGCTCCACCGACAGGCCCCAGTGGCAACCGATCAGCGCGATGAACACGCCGAACACCACCGACTTGGCCATCGCCAGCCACAGGTTGGACACGTTGACCGCCGCAGGCAGCGCCTGCACGAAATACGCGGGCGAAATGTTCATCGCCAGATCGGCCGCGAGCATGCCGCCCGCCAGCGCCGCCAGCGTCGTCCACAGCGCGATCAGCGGCATCGCGATGCCGAGCGCCAGCGCACGCGGCATCACCAGCCGGAAGCCATGCGGAATGCCCATCACGCGCAGTGCGTCCAGCTCCTCGGTCACGCGCATCACGCCGATCTGCGCGGTGATGGCAGAGCCCGAACGGCCCGCCACCAGAATCGCGCCCAGCATCGGACCAAGTTCGCGGATCAGCGAGATGCCCAGAATGTTGACGATGAAGGTTTCCGCGCCGAACTGCCGCAACTGCAGCGACATCAGATACGCCAGCACCACGCCGATCAGAAACCCCACGAGCGCGGTGATCGGCAACGCCGTCGCACCCATGCGGTACAGATGCGCGGAAATATCGCGCCACGGCCCCTTGCGCGGATGGGCGATCAGGCGTCCGATATCGAACACCAGTTGCCCGATCAGCGAAATCAGATGCTTGAAATGATCGAACGCGCCGAACAGCATCGCGCCCAGGTTGTCGGCCTGTGCGTACAGCCACGGCGTGGGCTTGGGCGGCGGCTCGACCTTGCTGAATCGCTCCAGTTGCTCGAACACTTCGCGTTGCGCGGGTGTGAGCAAGCACTTTGCAGGTGCCTGCTTGCCCCAGTGGTTCCACAGAATCTGCGCACCCACATGATCGAGACGCTCGACGCCCTGCAGGTCCCATTGCGCGTCCACGCCTGCGCGTTCCAGTTCCGCGTCCAGGCGCTTCCACACATGCCGGTCGGCAAACGCCGCAGACACCCACTCTCCTTGCGCCTTCACGCTGGAGTGCTTGCCTGAATCGGCCTGAATCGACGGCGGGTTGGTTATCTGCATGGCAATGTGTTGGCGGCCAGATCCGACGGACCATGGCTCAAGGGAACCTCTGCACGAATGAAGAGGCTGATTTTGCACGCTTGGCGACCATTCGGGTGCAAGCGCAGCAAAAACCAGTTGGAGCGCAGGCCCAGCCCGCGCCAATCAAGCGCCCATCATTCCACAAAAAGAAAAGGCGCTTGCGCGCCTTTGCTCCTGAATGCTGTCGGACAAGTGCTTACATGAGCGCCCCGAACCTATGCCACACGCAGCTTGGCCGCGTTCTCTGCCCCCAGCGATTGCGTGGCATCCACCGAGAAGTGACCCATGATCGCGTCCACGCCGCTGCCCGCCAGCTTCACACCCGCGAGCTTCAGGCCCATTTCCACACCGGCCACCATGGCAACCAGCGTCAGGTCGTTGCTGTCACCCAGATGCCCCAGACGGAACATGCGCCCGCGCAGCTTGCCAAGTCCCTGACCCAGCGACAGATCGAAGCGGTCATAGATCAGCTTGCGTACCGCGTCCGCATCCACGCCCTCGGGCATGATCACACCGGTCAGCACAGGCGAATACACGGCCGCGTCGGCGCACTGGATTGGCAGACCCCAGGCATTCACCGCCGCACGCACACCCGCCGCCCAGCGCTGGTGGCGCGCAAACACCACGTCCATGCCCTGACCGAGGATCATCTCCAGCGCCTCCGACAGGCCATACAGCAGATTCGTGTTCGGCGTGTAGGGCCAGTAGCCGCCCTTGTTCACCTCGATGATCTCGTCCCAAGCCCAGAACGCCTTGGGCAGTTGGGCCGACTTCGACACCTCGATCGCCTTCTGCGACACCGCGTTGAAGCTGATGCCCGGCGGCAGCATCAGACCCTTCTGCGAGCCCGACACCGTCACGTCGATGCCCCAGGCGTCATGCTCCAGATCCGCGCAGGCCAGGCCCGAGATCGAATCCACCATCAGCAGCGCCGGATGGCCCGCCGCATCGATGGCCTTGCGCACCGCGAGAATGTCCGAAGTCACGCCCGTCGACGTTTCGTTGTGCACCACGCACACCGCCTTGATCTTGCGCTCCGTGTCCTTGCGCAGACGTGCCTCGATCATGTCCGCCTGCACCCCGCGACGCCAGCTCGGCGCATTCGGCAAGTGCTTGTCCGCACCGTCATAGGCCAGCACCTCGGGCTTCAGACCCAGACGCGTCGCCATCTTGATCCACAGCGAAGCGAAATGCCCCGTCTCATACATCAGCACCTCGTCGCCGGGGCTCATCACGTTGGCCAGAGCCGCCTCCCACGCGCCTGTGCCCGAGGCCGGATAGATCACCACAGGTTGCTTGGTCTTGAAGATCTTGCCGATGTCGCCCAACACCTTCTTGCCGAGCGCTCCGAACTCCGGACCACGATGATCGATCGTCGGCAGGCTCATCGCCCTCAGAATGCGATCAGGCACGGGACTTGGTCCCGGAATTTGCAGAAAATGGCGGCCAGTAGGGTGAAAATCGAGTTGCAGCATGTCGTCTTCCTTTCAGGCTACATTTTGAATGCAAAATACAAAAACTGATGATCGTTAACCCTAGTCATTAGCCAACAAAGCGTCAAAATTGAATTCATTTCTATGATCAACGCAAAATCGACGACGAAAACAGCAACCTCCAGCACCACAACCGCAGGCAACAGCAAGACGATGGAAAACATTCCCCGCATGGCGCTGCACGAACAGGTGGCCGACCGCCTGCGCCACATGCTGGTCGAAGGCGTGATCGAGCCCGGCGCCAAGCTCAACGAACGCGAGATCTGCGAGGTGCTCAACGTCTCGCGCACGCCGCTGCGCGAAGCCATCAAGCTGCTCGCCGCCGAAGGCCTGGTGGAACTGCTGCCCAACCGCGGTGCGGTCGCCGCGCGGCTCGATGAAAGCGACATCATCAGCACCTTCGAAGTGCTTGCCACATTGGAAGGCATGTCGGGCGAACTCGCCGCAGAACGCATCACCGAAGACGAACTCTCCGAAATCCAGGCCATGCACTACGAAATGATGGCCTGTTTCGCGCGCAAGAACCTCGCCGGCTACTACGACCTGAACGCCCGCATCCACGCCGCCATCAACGCCGCTGCCAAAAACCCCGTGCTCTCGCAGATCTACCGCAGCGTGAACACGCGCGCCCATCCCGTGCGGTTTCATACCAATCACGATGAGAACAAGTGGAAGCTGGCTGCGGCGGAACATTCCGAGATGCTCGATGCTTTGGCCGCGCGCGATGGTGCGAAGCTCAAGCGGATTCTGGTGGGGCATTTGGAGAACAAGCGGGATGCGGTGTTGTCGCAGTTGAGGGAGCAGACTGTCTCGAACGCGAAAAAGACTACATCCGCTGGCAAGACAAAGTCCGCCAAAGTCGCATCGGACGAACTGACTGCTGATTAAGCGTGCAAAACCACGCTCACTCTTTCCGTTTGTTCGCCACGCACTTGCGCGACGCAGTGGCATACCTTGCCCGCATCACACAAGCTGACGACTCGCCGAGGCGGTCGATGCGCAGCTTGCTTCTCTCACTTTTCATTGAAAAATTCCATCGCCTGCCTTGTTCCGAAAATTAACCTTTGAGTTAATATCTTGAAAATTCTCAGGATTCAAAAAGATCTGTACGAGGTGGGTGCAGCCATCCATGAACGCCGTGGCGGTGCTCTGGAATGTCGGTTGCTGGAGCAACTGGGAAGTCTGGACGCGAATTTCGATGCGTCCGGTCGTCGCATGATGGTCTACATGGAAACTCTCGCGATGCTGGGCCCCGTGAGCTTGTCTTCGGATCAACTGCATTTGGTGAATGGACCCAACAAGATCTACGAGTTGATCGCAGGACGGCTGAGGTTGCTGTTCTTCTACGGATCGCCGGGCAGGTTGGTCATCTGCTCGCACCTCTTTGTGAAGAAGAGCCAGAAGACACCCAAGGCCGAAGTGGAGGAGGCAGTGAGGATCAAGCGGCAATTCGCGTCCGACACTGCAAACAACGCCATTCAATGGACGGAGGAACTATGAGCACAACCGGATTTGCAGCGCTGTATCGCAAGATGAATGCGGACCCGAAGTACCAAGCGGAAAAGCTGTCCGTGGGTTTTCTGTCCGAAGTCCATCTGCGCATGACAGCCCAGAGCATCACCAAGGCCGAGTTGGCAAGACGCGCCGAGGTCTCGCCCGCCTACATCACCAAACTGTTCAACGGCTCCAGCAATCTGTCGCTGGAGACCATGTCCAAGTTGGCCTTGGCGCTGGATTGCAGCGTCAGCCTGCATCTCGATACGGGCGAGCAAAAGAAGGCCGTCAAACACGCCGCCAAAACAAAAGCGCGCCCTGCCAGAACAGCGCGCGCTTCGGTTGCCTAAGCCCTTGAATCAAGCCATATCGACGGCAGGCGCTGATTTTTTCTTCTGCCCCTTCAGCTTCGCAATCACAGCACAGATCACCGGCCAGAACAGCAGAATCAAGGCCAGCGTGATGATCGTGCCCGACAGGCCGTTGTGCCAGAACACGCCAATGTTGCCGTTGCTGCCCAGCATGCTCTGGCGGAAGGCGTCTTCCATGCGGTCGCCGAGCACGATGGCGAGCACCATCGGGGCGAGTGGGTAGTCGAGCTTCTTGAACACATAGCCCACCACGCCAAACAGCAGCATCATCCAGATGTCGGACGCCGAGCCGTTCACGGTGAACGCGCCAATCGCGCAGACCATCAGAATCATCGGTGCGACGATGGAGAACGGGATGCGCAAAATCGCGGCGAACAGCGGCACGGTGGAGAGCACGATGATCAGCCCTGCGAGGTTGCCCATGTACATGCTGGCGATCAGGCCCCAGACGAAATCCTTTTGCTCGGTGAACAGTAGCGGTCCGGGTTGCAGGCCCCAGATCATCAAACCGCCCAGCAGCACCGCAGCCGTGGCCGAGCCCGGAATGCCGAGCGCCAGCATGGGCAGCAGTGCAGATGTGCCAGCCGCGTGCGCTGCGGTCTCGGGTGCGAGCACGCCTTCCGGCTCGCCCTTGCCGAAGTTGTCGCCCTTGCGCGAGAACTTCTTGGCGAGGCCATAACCCATGAAGCTCGCGGCCACCGCACCGCCGGGGGTCACGCCCATCCAGCAACCGACTGCGGACGAACGCAGCATGGTCATCCAGTAGCGCGGCAGGCTGGCCCAGGTCTTGAGCACTACTTTCAGATCGATCTGCGCTTTCTTGCCTTTGAAGGCCAAGCCTTCTTCAATGGTGATAAGGATTTCGCTGATGCCGAAAAGACCGATCACGACGACGAGAAAATCAAAGCCGCGCAGCAGTTCATTGGAGCCGAACGTCATGCGCAATTCACCGGAAATCGTGTCCATGCCGACGGCTGCAAGCAGCAAGCCCACACCCATGGCAGCGACGATCTTGGCTTTGGATTCCTTGCCCATGCCGATGAAGCTGCAGAAGGTGAGGAAGAACACGGCGAAGAATTCTGGCGGGCCGAATTCGAGTGCGAACGATGCGACCAGTGGCGCAAGAAAGGTGATCAGCAGCACACCCGAAATCGCGCCGATGAAGGAGCCAGTGAAGGCCAGCGTGAGCGCCTCGCCCGCCTTGCCTTGCTGGGCCATGGGGTAGCCGTCGAAGGTGGTGGCAACGGACCATGCCTCGCCGGGAATGTTGAACAGCACCGAGGTGATGGCACCGCCGAACAAGGCACCCCAGTAGATGCAGCTCAGCAGGATGATGGCGGAGGTGGGGCTCATGCCGAAGGTGAGCGGCAGGAGGATGGCTACGCCGTTGGGGCCGCCGAGGCCGGGGAGGACGCCGACGACGATGCCGAGCAAAATGCCAACGAGCATCAGCCCCATGTTGTTCCACGAAAGCACGACGCTGAAGCCGTGCATGAGAGCGCCAAAGTCTTCCATCTCTTTGCCTTTGCGAAGCCTTGCGGCTTCGATTGGTTATTCGTTTTGAGGCGGCAATATCGCCCTTGATACTTTGTTGCGCAGCCTTGCCGTAGTTGAACTACTGTCTGCGGCTGCGGCTGCGGCTGCGGCTGCGACGCCGCGTCTCAAGGGCGATCTTGCCGTTGTGGTGGTTGATCGAGTCGCTGCATGCTCTTCGTGGGCTGCTGCGCTACTTCTTTGCTTTGGATGTGTTGTTCAGTAACCCAACCATGCTTCCAGTGGTCCCTTTGGCAGCGGCACCTTGAACTGGATTTCAAACACCACAAACATCACGACGTTGGTAAGCACCCCCAGTGCAATCGACTTCCACCATGCATATCCGCCTGCGAATTTCATGAAGGCGGCGATGAAAAGCGCGGAGGCTACGTAGATGCCGAGCACGCCGATCAAGCCGATGTAGATGGTGAGCGGAATCAGCACCTGCGCCACGCCTTTGAGCTGTGACCAGGTGGCGAAGAGTTCGTCGCCTTTGTGGCGGGCTGCCTGCCATGCGGCGCAGAGTGCGGCGATGGCGACTGCAACGCCTATGCGCAGGGGGAAGTAGCCGGCTTGCGGGCCGGTGGATGCGTCCCAGCCTGCGCCTATGCGCTGGTTGTCCCAGATGACGAGTGCGGCGAGTGCGAACAGGATGAGCGCGACGGCCCATTCCATGGAGCGGCGGCTGATGCCGCGCTCCCCGTCTGCGCCATCCTGGATTTCAGCGGTGTGGTCGCTGGTGTTGGACATGGTGCGTCAACCCTTATCGTCACTCATTTCATGAAACCAGCGGTTTTCATGATTTCGGCATGTCGTGCTTCATCCTGCTTAAGGAAGTCGACAAACTTCTGTCCGACCATGAAATCAGGGCGCAGCGCGTTCTTTTCGAGGTACTCCTTGAACTCGGGCGTCTCGACCACTTTGGTGAGCAGGTCCTGATAGAACTTGGACTGGTCGGCACTCACGCCACCAGGCAGGAAGAAGCCGCGCAGCATGTTGTACGCGACATCGAGACCCTGCTCCTTGCAGGTGGGGATGTCGGCCCAGCTTTGCGAGTCGGTGACCTTGTTGCTGTAGCTGCTGCGCTTGTCGGAGAACAGGCAGAGCGCGCGCACTTGGCCCGCGCGCCATTGCGCGATGGATTCGCTGGGGTTGTTGGGGTTGGAATCGATGTGCTTGCCCACGAGTTGGGTGCTGGCCTCGCCGCCGCCCTTGTAGGGGATGTAGGTGAACTTCGCGCCGGTCTTGTGTTCGACCTCGGCGGTGATCACCTGATCCTCGCGCTTGGAGCTGGTGCCGCCCATCTTGAACTTGCCGGGGTTCTTCTTCACATCGGCGATGTAGTCGTTCGAGGTTTTGTAGGGCGTGGCGGAATTCACCCACAGCACGAATTCATCCTGCGCCACCATCCCGACGGGCGTGAGGTCCTTCCAGTTGAAGGGCAGGCCGGTGGCCATCGGCACGGTGAAGATGCCGGTCGAGCCGACCAGCACCTTGTGCGGATCCTTGGCTGCGCCCTTCACGTCTAGCAAGCCTTCTGCGCCCGATGCGCCTGCTTTGTTCTGGATGACGATGGGCACCTTCACCAGTTCGTGCTTGGTGATGGCGGCCTGGATCACGCGCGCCATCTGGTCGGACGCGCCGCCCGGCGAAAACGGCACGACGAATTCGATCGCCTTGGTGGGTGCCCAGTCGGCCTGCGCCGCGCCGCTCAGGGCCAGAAGGGAAATCGCTGCGGCGGCCACCGCGCGGACGGACTTGCTGCTCTTGATTGCTGCGTGCATGGGGAGTGTCTCCTTCATCTCTGTTGAGTGGGGTAGCTCTGTCGGGCCATTGATCTATTTCTCGAAGGTGATGCAGTTTTGCATTCAAAAGACAAACACGAATCATGGATTTCCCTGAAACACAGGGAATTTCCATGGCAAATAATGAATGCAAAATTGAAAACGTCGCTGATTTCAGCACGAAGAGACAAAGCCTCGAACGTCTGGTTTGCCCAGTTCACGCGTCGAGGCCCCCACAGAAAGCACCCATGCAGATCGATCCACAGCACCGCCTGGCCCCCGCCGGAACCGTTCTTCCACCCAACGAGGTGTGCCATCAACTGGAGCAGCGCCTGCGCGCCGAGACCGAGGCCGAGGTGATGTTCGACGCCGCATCGCGCGGGCGCTACGCGACGGATGCGTCGATCTACCAGATCATGCCGGTGGGGGTGATGGTGCCGAAGTCGGAACGCGACATCACCACCGCGCTCGCCATCGCGCGCGACCTCAAGGTGCCCGTGTTGCCACGCGGCGGCGGCACCAGCCAGTGCGGCCAGACCACGGGCGCGGCGCTGGTGATGGACAACACCAAATACTTCCGCAAGGTGCTCGATGTGGATGTGCAGAACGGCACGGCCACGGTCGAGCCCGGCATCGTGCTCGATCATCTGAACGCGCAGCTCAAGGCCCACGGGCTCTGGTATCCGGTCGATGTGTCCACCAGCGCGCAGGCCACGCTGGGTGGCATGGCGGGCAACAACTCCTGCGGTTCGCGCTCGATCCACTACGGCAACATGGTGCACAACGTGCTGGGCGCAAGCGCGTGGTTGTCCAACGGCGATCTGCTGAACTTCGGCCCGGTGGCGCAGCTCGGCGCGCGCGAGACCATGCTGGCGGACTTCGTACGCTCGCTCGCAAGCAAGCACCAAGGCGAGATCGAGGAACGCTGGCCCAAGGTGATGCGCCGCGTGGCGGGCTACAACCTCGACATCTTTCACAACCAAAGCGAGCGGCCCTACACCAGCGATGGCTCGGTGAATCTGGCGCATCTGCTGATCGGCTCGGAAGGCACGCTGGCGTACACGAAAAGCCTCACGCTGAAGCTGTCGGAGCTGCCCAAATCCAAGGTGCTGGGCGTGATCAATTTCGAGTCCTTCCATCGCGCGATGGATTCGGCGCAGCACATCGTCAAGCTCGGGCCGTGCGCGGTGGAGCTGGTCGATCGCACGATGATCGACCTGGCGCTGAGCAATCCGGCGTTTCGCCCGACCATGGAAACCGCGCTCATCAACGGCACGCCCGCAGCAATTTTGCTGGTCGAATTTGCGGGTGCGAGCAAGGCGGAACTGCTGCCGAAACTCAAGCAACTGGTCGAGCTGATGGGCGATCTGGGCCTGCCCGGAACCGTCGTCGAAATGGCCGACGATGCGCCGCAGAAAAATCTGTGGGAAGTGCGCAAGGCGGGTCTCAACATCATGATGAGCCTGAAGGGCGACGGCAAGCCGGTGAGCTTCATCGAAGACTGCGCCGTGCCGCTCGAACATCTGGCCGAATACACCGACGGATTGACCGAAGTCTTCGCCAGGCACGGCACGCGCGGCACCTGGTACGCGCACGCGTCGGTGGGCACGCTGCATGTGCGGCCGATTCTGGACATGCGTGTCGATGGCGCACAAGGCGGCGCGGCCAAGATGCGCGCGATCGGCGAAGAAGCGGCGGAACTGGTGCGCAAATACAAGGGCGCTTTCAGCGGCGAGCACGGCGACGGCCTGTGCCGTGGCGAGTGGATCGAGTGGCAGTTCGGCCCCGCGATCAACGAGGCGTTCCGTGCCATCAAGCAGCAGATGGACCCGATCAATCTGCTCAACCCCGGCAAGATCATCGACACGCCGCGCATGGACGACGGCACGCTGTTCCGCTTCGCGCCGCAAAGCAGCGGCAAGCCCTACAAGCGCATTCCCATCCAGACCGCGCTCGACTGGTCGGCATGGAACGTGAATGCCGATCCGGTCACCGAAGAAATCAGCGCTGCAGGCACGGGCGGCGATGTGACCGGCGGCTTCGCCAAGGCAGTGGAGATGTGCAACAACAACGGCACCTGCCGCAAGTTCGATGCAGGCACCATGTGCCCGAGCTACCGCGTGACGCGCGACGAGCAGCACCTCACACGCGGGCGCGCCAACACGCTGCGGCTCGCGCTCTCGGGGCAGCTTGGGCCCGACGCCTTCACCAGCGAGGAAATGCACGACACCATGGACCTGTGCGTGGGCTGCAAGGGCTGCAAGCGCGACTGCCCCACGGGCGTGGACATGGCGAAGATGAAGATCGAATTTCTCTCGCACTACAAGGAAAAACACGGCCACACGCTCAAGGACAAGCTCATCGCCAAGCTGCCGGATTACGCGGCATCGGCCAGCCAGTTTTCGTGGCTCATGAACCTGCGCAACACCGTTCCCGGTGCCGCGTGGTTGGGTGAAAAATTCCTCGGCCTTTCCGCCAAACGCAGCCTTCCCGCATGGCGCAGCGACACCTTCTGGAACATGCAGGAGGACGACCGCGCGTTGTTCTCCGATCAGGCCGCCACGCTCACCGCTGCGCGCAGCGGACAGAAGGCCGCCGTGCTGTTCGTCGATACCTTCAACGGCACCTTCGAAACCGAAAACGCGCTCGCCGCAGCGCGCGTGCTCAAGGCTGCTGGCTACGTGATCCACACCGTCGAAAAAGGCAACGGCAGTCACCACTGCTGCGGTCGCACGTATCTGGCAAGCGGCATGGTCGATGAGGCACGCGTGCGCGCCGGTGCACTCATCGACGCGCTGCTGCCGCTGGCCGAAGCGGGTGTCGCGGTCGTCGGTCTGGAGCCCTCATGCCTGCTCACGCTGCGCGACGAGGCGCTGGTTCTGGGCTTGGGCGACAAGGCCGTCACCGTGTCCAAACAGGCCTTGCTGTTCGAGGAGTTCATCGCCAAGGAAATCAAGGCCGGTCGCTTTGCGCTCAAGCTGCGGCCTGCGGGCAAGCAGATCCTGCTGCATGGCCACTGCCACCAGAAAGCATTTGGCGCGGTCACGCCGATCATGGACGTGCTCAAGCTGATCCCGGAAACCAAGGCCGAACTGATCGAGACCAGTTGCTGCGGCATGGCGGGCAGCTTTGGCTACGAGGCCAAGCACCACGAAGTTTCCATGCAGATGGCCGAAGCCGCGCTGCTGCCCGCAATCCGCAAACAGCCCGATGCCATCATCGTGGCCGACGGCACGAGCTGCCGCCACCAGATCGCCGACGGCGCACAGCGCGAGGCCGTGCATGTGGCGCGGCTGCTGGAGTCGCTGATGGTGTGAAGAAAGATCAAAAAACTTCTAACAGCCTTGAATTGCGCGGACCTTACGCCACAAATTTCATAGCGATTCAGCGCTTCCCCTCTCGACACCCGGATGCCGTTGCGCACAATGACTGCACGAGACATCAAGCCAATCAAGGCAGCAAGAAGGCATTCGGGCATCCATGAGCGACAACACAGAATTCGACTACATCATCATCGGCGGCGGCACGGCCGGGGCACTGCTTTCCAACCGGCTCAGTGCCGACAAGTACAACCACGTGCTGCTCATCGAAGCCGGTCGCCGCGACGACTACCACTGGATCCACATCCCGGTCGGCTATCTGTACTGCATCGGCAACCCGCGCACGGACTGGCTCTACAACACCGAGCCCGATCCGGGCCTGAACGGACGCACGCTGCGCTATCCGCGCGGCAAGACGCTGGGTGGCTGCTCCAGCATCAACGGCATGATCTACATGCGCGGCCAGGCGCGTGATTACGAGCACTGGGCGCAGGTCACCGGCGACGACGACTGGCGCTGGGACAGCGTGCTCTCGGCCTTCCGCCGCCATGAAGACCACTGGCGTCTGGACGACCCCGCGCAGGCCAGCGAGGCCTTCAAGCAACTGCACGGCAACAAGAAAACCGGCGGCTCGGGCGAATGGCGCGTGGAAAAGCAACGCCTGCGCTGGGACATCCTCGACGCTTTCGCCAAGGCCGCGACCGAGGCCGGCGTGCCCGCCACCGACGACTTCAATCGCGGCACGAACGAAGGCGTGGGCTACTTCGAGGTGAACCAGAAATCCGGCTGGCGCTGGAACACGGCCAAAGCCTTTCTGCGCCCCACCTGCTATGGCCGCCCGAACTTCGAGATGTGGACCAACGCACAGGCCACCAAGCTCATCGTCGAAACGCAGGCCGACGGCACGCAGCGCTGCACCGGCGTGCAGGTGTGGACCGGCCAGGAAATGGTGACCGTCAAGGCCAACAAGGAAGTGATTCTGAGCGCAGGCGCGGTGAACTCGCCGCAACTGCTGCAGCTCTCGGGCATAGGCCCGGCTGCGCTGCTGCAAAAGCACGGCATCGACGTGGTGCGCGACATGCCCGGCGTCGGCTCCAACCTGCAGGATCACCTGCAGATCCGCGCGGTCTACAAGGTCAAGAACGTGCCCACGCTCAACGTGCTGGCCAGCAGCCTGGTCGGCAAGGCGAAGATCGGGCTCGAATATGCGCTCAAGCGCAGCGGCCCGATGAGCATGGCCCCCTCGCAGCTCGGCGCCTTCACGCGCAGCAGTCCCGAGTTCGAGCACCCCAACATCCAGTACCACGTGCAGCCGCTGTCGCTCGATGCGTTCGGCGAACCGCTGCACAGCTTCCCGGCCTTCACCGCCAGCGTCTGCAACCTGAACCCGACCAGCCGCGGCTCGGTCACCATCAAGAACGCCGACTTCAAGACCGCACCGGCGATTGCGCCCAATTACCTCTCGACCGACGCCGACCGCAAGGTCGCGGCCGACAGCCTGCGCGTGACCCGCCGCATCTGCGCGCAACCGGCACTTGCCCCATACTCGCCCGAGGAATGGAAACCCGGCCCGCAGTACCAGACCGATGAAGATCTGGCGCGGCTCGCGGGCGACATCGCCACCACCATCTTCCACCCCGTAGGCACCACCCGCATGGGCCGCGCCGACGACCCCATGGCCGTCCTCGACTCCCACCTGCGCGTGCGCGGCATCGCAGGCCTGCGCGTGGTGGACGCGGGCGCAATGCCCACCATCACCAGCGGCAATACCAACTCGCCGACGCTGATGATGGCGGAGATGGCTGCGCAGTGGATTCGCAAGGGGGGAGTGATTTCCACGCCCTGAACTGGCATCACCGCAGCGACCCGACGTACTTTTTCGCCTCCACCCGCTGCCGCAGCATGTCCGACGCGCGCTGCACCAGTGGCACGCGCTGCTCGCGGGTAAGCTGATCCAGCCAGGCCTGCTCCAGCTTGCCCGCCCATTCCAGCAGATCCGGCGCGGGGTTGCGCTCCACATGTTGGCGGGCGAAAGCGATGATGGCCTGCGCGTATTCGACGTTCACCGCCATCCACTCGGTGTCCGTCACCCGGCCCGTGTTTCTGCGCAGCAGCACGTGCAAGTGCGCAGCAATGGCCAGCAGGTCAGTTTCCGGCATATCGGGTACTCCTTCACGTTCACATGTTGATTCGCTCGCGGTGCAGTGCTATGTCCAGACCCACCTGCTCGGATTCCTCGTCCACACGCAGGCCGATCAGCGCATTCACCAGCCAGAACAGAATGGCCGTTGTGATCACGGTGAAGATGCCCACCGCCAGCACGCTGATGCCCTGTGTGACGACGCTTCCCGTGACGCCGCCGATGTCCGGGTCGGCAAACACGCCCGTGAGCAACGCGCCCACGATGCCGCCTACGCCGTGCACGCCAAACACGTCGAGCGAGTCGTCCGCGCCCAGCATGCGCTTGAGGCTCGTTGCGCCCCAGTAGCAGGCTACGCCTGCAATCGCGCCGATCATCAGCGCCGAGCGCGGCGTGACAAAACCTGCTGCAGGTGTGATCGCCACCAGCCCGGCGACCAACCCAGAGCACAGTCCCAGCAGCGTGACCTTGCTGCGTACGAGATACTCGGCCAGCGCCCAACCCATGGCTCCAGCGCAGGCCGCGATGTGGGTGACCGACAGTGCCAGCGCGGCACGTCCATCGGCCGCCAGCGACGAGCCCGCGTTGAAGCCGAACCAGCCAATCCACAGCAGCGCCGCGCCGATCATGGTGAAGCCCAGATTGCTGGGCTCCAGCGGCTCACGCCCATAGCCGCGACGCGGGCCGAGCATCCATGCGCAGACCAGTCCTGCCAGACCGGCATTGATGTGAACGACCGTGCCGCCCGCAAAATCCAGCGCACCCATCTTCGCCAGCCAACCGCCCGGCTCCCAGACCCAGTGCGCGATCGGCGCATAGACGATGAGACTCCACAGCCCCACGAACACCAGCATCGAGCCGAAGCGCATGCGCTCCACCCACGCGCCCACCAGCAACGACGCGGTGATCACGGCAAAAGCCAGTTGAAACATCGCAAACGCGGCCTCGGGAACATGTGGTGCCAGATGGCTGACCGCCACTTTTTGGTGCACGGAGTCGAAATCCAGCCCCGCAAACCAGAACCGGGAATCCGACCCGATCCAACCGTTTCCGGGCGTGAACGACAGCGAATAGCCAAACGCGAACCACAGCAGGCTCACCACGGCGGCAATCCCAATCACGCTCGCCATGGTGTTGAGCACGTTCTTGCGCCGCACCATGCCCGAGTAAAACAGCGCTATCCCGGGCAGCGTCATGAGCAGCACCAGAATCGTCGCCGTCATGAGCCATGCCGTGTCGACGGCGCTGATGCTCTGCAGATCCGTGACGGAAGGCCGGTTGATGGTGGCAGCCATGGCTGCTGGTGACCAGATTCCCGAAACACAAGCCCCGAAACTCCCCAAAGCCACGCATTTCCCGCCAAATTTTTTGCGCTCCGTCATAGCTCTCCGCGTATCAATGACTACTATTCGTTACTGCAAATGCACGAGTCGTGCCAATGACTACAGAGAGGCGCTGCCACAAATAAGGGCAGTGCCTGCAGTCCTGCGCTCCAAAATAGGGTGGGGAAATCACCAATGCACTATCAATGTGCAACGTTTACATTCTCCTTACTCGAACGCGGGCCTCGGCACGCAGCGAGGGGACCGAGGAGACGCCACAACTCAAACAACATATTCAAAATATTCCGAGCATCCCCAATAGATGCCAGATTTCATACAAAGCGCCGCTGAGTCGGCGCTTTTTTTTGCTCATTTTTTGAGCGCGCGGGATTTTTGGATGCGGCTGGCCGGGAGTTCGCCCCGGCGGGCGAGTAACTTTTCGCTGGCGCGCGAAAAGTCACCAAAAGCGCGCTGGAATTCGGGGGCACGCGGCAGAACTCAGCTTCGCGCCGTAGGCGCTCCGTTCGGGCAACCGCCGCGAGTCAGATCAAAAGCTGGGGAGGGCGCTGCTGCATTCTGCGATGCAGCAGCGGGGGCGCGAGTATCGCGACGGAAATATCAACGCTTGAGCACAAGGGCCGCAATTCGTCGGGGGTTCTCTCGTTGGGTATATGTTTTGTATATGAATCGTATAATTCATGGATGGGAATCGTAAAAATCTCCGACGATCTGCATGATCAGATCCGTCTGTCCAGCTCCGCGATGAGTCGCTCCATCAACGCACAGGCCGAACATTGGCTGCGTGTCGGTCAATTGGCGGAGCTTCATCCTCACCTCAACTACACGGGCATCTGCGCGCTGTTGCTGTCTCATGCCCGCAAGGCGGAGCAGGACGAAGTGGCTGCCGTGCCGGTGCGCCTCGTGGGAGGGCAGTCATGAGCCGTCGCGGAAAAGTGCGGTCTGTGCCGATTCGGGGTGCGGATGAAATTGCGCTGTCGCGCGAGGCGGGTGGGTTGGCGGCAAAGGTGCTGGCGATGCTGACGCCGCATGTGCAGCCGGGCGTGACCACCGAGCATCTGGACAAGCTCTGCCACGACTACATCGTGAATGAGCTGCAGTGCGTGGCGACGAACATTGGCTACGGCGGGTTTCCGAAGACCATCTGCACTTCGGTGAATCACGTCGTGTGCCACGGCATTCCGTCCGAGACGGAAGTGCTGAAAGATGGCGACATCATCAACGTGGACGTGGCGGTGACCACGCCGCGCGGCTGGATTGGTGACACGAGCCGCATGTACTACGTGGGGCAGCCCAGCAATCAGGCCAAGCGTCTGGTCGAGACGACTTACGAGGCGCTGCTGGCCGGCATCCGCGCGGTCAAGCCTGGTGCGACGTTGGGCGACGTCGGCTTTGCGATCCAGAGCATTGCGCAGCGCGAGCGTTTTGGTGTGGTACGCGAGTATTGCGGGCACGGCATCGGCACCGTGTACCACGACGATCCGCAGGTGCTGCACTACGGCGTGCAAGGCCAGGGGCTGGTGCTGGAGCCGGGCATGATCTTCACGATTGAGCCCATGCTGAATGCGGGCAAGGCCGCAACGCGCGAGCTCAGCGATGGCTGGACGGTGATCACCAACGACAAGTCGCTTTCCGCGCAGTGGGAGCACATGGTGGCGGTTACGGAAACCGGCTTCGAGGTGCTCACACCATGGCCGGACGGCACGGGTAACTACCCAGCGATTTGAGCTGTTACTCACTTCGGAAGCGGCACTGCTGTTGGCCGCTGATGTACATCAAAGTGTTGGCATGCTTGCGCTTCTAACCTTCGGCAACACCTGAAACATATTCGTTGCGCATCGCGCTGTTTGCTTCAGGCCCAACCAAAGAAGGAGCAACAAGCAATGAGCACTCTGCAATGGTCCGAAGAGATGGCGCTGGACCTGCCGATGATGGACGACACGCACAAGGAATTCGTCGAACTGCTGCAGGCCGTGGAGGCGGCGGAAGACATCGAGCTGATCGCTGTCTGGCAGGATCTGATCGTTCACACCGAGCACCATTTCGGCCAGGAAGACCGCTGGATGGAGGCGACCAAATACGCATCCGGCAACTGCCACAGCGTGCAGCACAAGGTGGTGCTGCAGGTGATGCGCGAAGGCTTGGTGCGGGCCGAAAAAGGCGAGCTGTTCGTGCTGCGCGAGATGGGGCGCGAGCTGGCGGTCTGGGTGGTGCAGCACACGCAGCTCATGGACGCGGCCCTTGCGCTGCACCTGCGCCGCGTGGGCTACAACCCGCTGACCGGCGAGGTGGCGTCTCCGGACAATCTGCCTGACGAACTCATTCATGGCTGCGGTGGCGCGTGTTCTTCGGGAGAGGGCGACGAAGAGGTTGTACGCGAAGAGGAAGAAGAAGCGCCCGCCGCAGCCATGCATTGAGTGTCTGACCTCGCTCTCCTTGTCTATCGCGCGCGATCCCGTGTCAGCAGCATCGCCGCCATGTGCCATGACAGTTGCTTGAGCGCATTGCGGAACGCGGGCGATGTGATGCGTCGCCTTGGCGTGTAGGCGGCGGCCAGCACGCGCTGCTTGGCCCGCCGGAGCGACTGCTGGTCACGCGCGGCGAGCGCGCGGGTCAGGCGGTCGTGATAACGCTGCACGCGTTGCACTTCGGCGAACGACAGCGACGGGCCGCTGAACTCGGGTCGATTGGCCATGGTGTTCATGCTGCTCAACGTGATCATGCCGAGGCTCCTTCCACTGGTGTACCGGCAGGCTTCACGTTGCCATTGCCATTGCCGTTGTTGTTTTGGTTGCGAGCGGTCAGCTCGTACCAGTTCACCTTGCGGGTCAGAATCATGATCACGCCCAGCACCACGAACAGCGCGATTGCACCGACGACCAGCGCGGTCTGTTCGAGCTGCAGCAGCACATACAGCATGCCGTAGAGCAGCGCGATGCCGAGACCGAACGGTATGCCCATCTTCAGTCCGCCCAGAATGTGGCTCGCGTAGTAGCCGAGCAGCAGCACGCAGGCGCTTGATGCCATCGCGTACGACAGGCCGAACGACAGGTGCTCGGAAAGACTCACCAGCAGCAGGAAGAAACTGCACAGCGCAGCGCCGACGAGCAGGTATTGCACCGGGTGCACGCGCAGCTTCTTCATCAGCTCGAACAGGCCGACGGCCACGAAGGTGAGCGCGATGAACAGCACGCCGTATTTGATGGCGCGGTCGGAGAGCGAGTACGGATTCACCGGATCGACGAAGGACACGCTGAAGCTGTCCGCGCAGCCGGGGGCGGGCTGGGTCTGGATGGTTGCGACTTCCTCGACGGACGATGCTGCAGTCGCCACGGCTGCTGCTGCCGCCGCAGCTTCGTAGACGCGGCCGTTGGCGTAGTCTTCTGAATCGGCGCCTGCGCTGCATACGCGGCGGCCCAGGCGAATGTCCTGTTGCGCGGTGGTTGCCAATGACGAAACGCGCCAGTTGGCGGTGAAGCCTTCATCGCTCACATCCCGCTCCGACGGAAGAAATCGGCCTGCAAACGAAGGGTGTGGCCAGCCGCTTTGCATCTGCACGTCGTTGTTGCTGGCGATGGGTACGAAGGACACGTTCTGCGTGCCGACCAACTCCAGATCGAGCGAGACGTTCACGGTTTCCTTGTCGCTGCGGATCGCGTCGGGCAGCGAGGCGTGCAGGCCGCGTGTGTAGATCGGGTGGAAGGTGCCGGGCTTGAGCGCAACGCTCTTGCCGTCGAGCTCCATCTGCGCCGTGCGGATGCCGCGCGCATCACCGACGCCCATCATCAGAATCGGCGCGCCGCATTGCATGCGCGAATCCTTCATCGAGCGCTGTGGCTGCAGTTGCGCCAAGCCTGGCCACTCGGCGGTCACATGCGCCTTGAGCGTGTATGCGTTCACCTTGTGCAGGCCGCGTGCGCGCTCTTCCATCACCGCGCCGGTGCGCACCTTGAGATTTTCGGGCAGGGCGGTGAGCATGAATTCGCGGCGCTGCTCGCGCACCGTGCGGTCCTTGCCGCTGCCGCTCACCACGTCCCAGCTTTCGACGCAGGAGCTGTGGATGATCGGGCCGACCAGCGTCTGCGATCCCGCGAGGCTTTGCACCACGCTGCGTTCGGTTTCGCTGCGGTAGTACTGCCGGTCGCGGACCACGCCTTCGATCATCGACAGACCGAACAGCAACAGCACGATGACGAGCAGCAGCGCTGCCAGTTTGGAGAGGAGGGGGAATCTCAAGGTATTGCTCCACGAATGGTGTTTCATGGAGCGCAGTTTTTCGGTTCGTCGTGATGACCGAATGAAGTTTGTGAAGCGAGCGTGAAGTCGCGGTTACGAGCCGAATTGCAGGCGGATGCTGAACCCCGGATGCAGATTGCTCAGATGCCAGTCGCCGCCATGCAGATCGAGCACGCGCCGCACGATGGCGAGGCCGAGGCCCGAGCCGCTGCGTGCGCCGTCGGGTCTGGCGGTGGTGAAAAAGCGTTCGCCCAGACGCGGCAAGGCGAACTCGGGAACGCCCGGGCCCTGATCGCTCACGGTGACGTTTGCGCCCTGCAGTTCGATGCGCACCGTGCTGCCTTCGGGCGAGAAGTCGATGGCGTTGTCGATCAGGTTGCCGATGGCGAGCGTGACGAGGTCGGCCTCCCACGGGCCGTTCGCGCCTTCGCCTTGCAGCACGAGTTGCACGCCGCGCTGGCCTGCGCGCGCGTTGCATTGGGAGACAGCGCGCTCTGCGCAACTGCGCAGCGAGACCGGCGCGGCGGAGTCCGCATGGTGGCGCTGCTCCAGCTTGCTGAGTTCGAGCAGTCGGTCGATCAGGCGTTGCAGGCGTTCGCTTTGTTCGACCACTTGCGATGCGAATTGCGCGCGGTCTTCGGGTGGCAGATCGTCCTGCAGCAGCTCGCCCGCACCGCGAATCGCGGCGACGGGGCTTTTGAGTTCATGCGTGAGCGCGCGCACATAGCCTTCGATGTAGTCGCGGCCTTCAAGGCGCTCGCGCATGTTGTCCATGGCGCGTGCGAGATCGCCCAGCTCTCCGGGCACTTCGGGCACGGGCGGCGTGGCGCTCGATGTGTTGGTGGGGGCCTGCACGCTCAGGGCGTAGTCGCGCAGACGGCGCACATGCCAGACGATCCACAGCGTGATCGCGATGCCGACCAGCGCCGACAGCGCCAGCAGCAGCACGCCGCCCTTGAGAATCTTGCGCTCGGCGCGTTCGATGAAGCGCTGCACGGTGCGCGTGGGTTTGGCGACGGTGAGGGCGCCGATGATCTTGTTGCCCACCAGAATTGGTGCGGCCACGTACATCACTCCGCTGGAATCGTCGTCCGCCACGTCGCGCGATGCGCGCGCGCCGTACTTGCCCTGCAGCGTGAGTGCCACGTCGCGCCAGCGCGAGTAGTCCATGCCCTCGGCGCGGCCCTCGCTGTCGAAGATCACATGGCCGGTCGCATCGACCACGTAGATGCGGTAGTCGAGCGACTGCTTGGACAGGCCCCAGATGCTCGCATCCACGGGCCGCGTCGCATAGCGCTTGACGCTGCGCGCGAACGTGCTGTCCAGCGAGCGCAGGCTGGCCAGGCTCATGCGGCCGCTGGCGACTTCTTCGCTGGCGAGCTCGGCCAAAATGTTGGCGGTGTCCACCATCATGTCTTCCATCACCTCGCGCACGCTGGGTTTGATCTCGGCGGTGAACACGCGCAGGATGAAGAATGCCGCGATGCCGTTGATCAGAAAGAAGGCGAACAGCAATCGCAGGCCAAGGCGCATGGCGGACTACTCTTTGGAGAACTCGAAGCAGTAACCCATGCCGCGATGGGTGGTGATGTATTCGCGGCTGGCATCCACCGCGCGCAGCTTGGCGCGCAGTGTCTTGATGTGGGTGTCGATGGTGCGGTCGGTGCTTTCGCTGTCGTCGCCCCATGCTGCGGTGAGCAGATGGTCGCGCGAATGGATGCGGCCCGCGCCTGCGAGCAGCGTGGACAGCAAACGGTATTCGCGCCGCGTGAGCGCGAGCGGCTGGCCGTTGAAATGCATGCGCTGGCCGGTCACGTCGTCATGGAATGGATTGCCGTTGCTCGTGGGATTGGCGGATGCTGCCGGAGCGGGCGTGGCTCGCCGCAGCAAGCCCTTCACGCGCGCCGCCAATTCACGCGGACTGAACGGCTTGGCGACATAGTCATCGGCACCGAGTTCAAGGCCGAGCACGCGGTCGATTTCTTCGCCGTGCGCGCTCAGCACCAGCACCGGCATGGTCTGGTGCTGCGCATGTTGGCGCAACTCGCGCAGCAGTTCCAATCCGTTGCCGTCGGGCAGACCGACATCGAGAATCAACGCATCAAAACGCATGCCCGCGAGCAGCGAGCGCGCATCGCCCAGCAGCAGGCTGTGGTTGACCTGCAGACCTTCGCGCTCCAGCGTGTAGATCACGGTGCGCGCAATCGCGGGGTCGTCTTCGACGAGCAGGAGTCGGGCGGGCATGTCGGTAGGCGTCAGAGCGGAGGGTAGCGGGTGGTGAGAATCGGGAACAGTTTCTGCAGGCCAACGGCCATGACTTCGACGGCCAGCGCGGCCAGAATCAGGCCCATCAAACGCGTCATCACGTTGATGCCGGTCTTGCCCAGCACGCGCGAAATCGGTTCGGCCAGCGAGAAGCAGATCCACACGGCAACCGCCAGCACCAGACCATAACCGAGCAGCACGACGTGTTGCCAGATGGTGTGCGCCTGATTGGCATAGATCACGACCGTGGACATGGCGGCGGGTCCGGTGAGCAGCGGAATGGTCAGCGGCACGACGGCGATGCTGTTGCCCATGGCGGCCTTCTCGGCACCGGCTTCCAGCGTTTCGCTGTTGGGTTTGTCTTCGGCGGGGCGGGCGTTCAGCATGTTGATGGCGCTGATCAGCAGCAGCATGCCGCCGCCCACCTGGAAGCTCGCCAGCGAGATGTTGAAGAAGTCCAGCACCTGCAGACCGAGCAGCGCGCAACCCGAGATCACCAGAAATGTGCTGACGGCTGCGGTGCGCACCGTCTGGCGTTTTTGCTCGTCGCTGAAACCCTGCGTGTAGTGGATGAAGAACGGCACGATGGCCAGCGGGTTGACGATGGCCAGCAGCGAGATGAGCGGTTTCAGATCCATCAACGGCCTCCGGAAATTTCGAGGAACGACATCGTCGTGAACGGCGATGCGTCGGACATCAGCCAGACGATGCTTTCGGCCACTTCTTCGGCCGTGCCGCCGCGCCCCATGGGCACGCTGGGCGTGAGATCGCTCACGCGATTGGGACGACCGCCACTGGCGTGGATCTCGGTCTCGATGAAGCCGGGGCGCACGGCGTTCACGCGGATGCCTTCACTCGCGACTTCCTTGGCAAGGCCAATCGTCAGCACGTCGATGGCGCCTTTGGACGCTGCGTAGTCCACATATTCGCCGGGCGAGCCCAGACGCGATGCGGCGCTTGACACATTCACGATGCTGCCGCCTTCGCCGCCATACTTGGTGCTCATGCGGCGCACGGCCTCGCGCGCGCAGTAGAAGCTGCCCAGCACGTTGATGCTGAACATGCGGCGCAGTCGGTCGCCAATCATCTGATCGACGCGCGATGCGTGATCGACCACGCCCGCGTTGTTGACCAGCGCGGTGAGGCGGCCCAGTTCATGGTCGAGCGTCTCGAACATGGTGATCACGTCGGCCTCGACCGACACGTCCGCCTGAATGGTGATGGCCTTGCCGCCCGCGTCGCGAATCTGGCGGGCCAGCGCCTCGGCCGCATGCGCGTGGCGCACATAGTTGATCGCCACCGACCAGCCCTGGCTTGCGGCCAGCAGCGCGGTGGCTGCGCCAATTCCTCGACTGCCACCAGTGATGAGTGCGACCTTGTTCAAAGGGAATCTCCGTTCATGACCATAATCAATTCGCAAGATTGTCGTCAAATCCGTGAGGTTGACGCGTCCGGTGCATGCGGCCGAGGTCCGGTGTGTGGTTTTATGGACTCAATCCGCAGCACCTCCGATTGTGGTTTGTTTCAGCCCTTCCGAGGAGACCTTGTTCATGAGCGCTTTCACCACCCTCACGTCTGCCGACGGCTTCAGCTTCCCCGCCTATGTGGCCCGCCCCGAAGGCGCACCGCGTGGCGCGCTGGTCGTGTTGCAGGAAATCTTCGGCGTGAACTCCCACATCCGCTCGGTGGCCGACCGCTGGGCCGCGCGCGGCTATCTGGTGGTCGCACCCGCCAACTTCAGCCGCGTGCAAAAGGACGTGGAACTGGGATACACGGGCGACGACATGAAAGCCGGCGTCGCACTCAAGGCCCAGACCGAAGCGCTGCCCGCGCCCGGTGTGCAGCCCGACATCCAGGCGGCCATCGACTTCGCGGCCAAGGAGTCCGGCGGCAAGAAGGTCGGCATCTTCGGCTTCTGCTGGGGCGGCCTGTTGACTTGGCGTGCAGCTGCTTCGCTCAATGGCCTGTCAGCCGCCGTGCCTTACTACGGCGGCGGTGTGACCACCGAAGCCGAAATCGCCCGCCAGCCCAAGGTGCCGCTGATGGCCCACTTCGGCGACAAGGACGCGCACATCTCCGTGGACAGCGTGAAGGCGCTGGAGAAGGCGCACCCCGAGATTCAGGTGTACCTCTACGCGGCGGATCATGGCTTCAACTGCGACCAGCGCGGTTCGTTCGACGCGGCAGCGGCCCAACTGGCGGACGAGCGCACGCAGGCGTTTTTTGCCAAGCACCTGGGCTGAGCGGGCGTTGCCTGGCGCTCAACTCTGACCCGTGCGTGCCAGATAGCGTTTGCGCCAGAAGATCAGCGTCAGTGCGAGCGCGATCATCAGCATGGCCGAGAGTGCCCACCAGAATCCGGCCGGGGTGTGCACGAACGGCGTGAACTCGAAGTTCATGCCGAAGATGCCCGCGATCAGGTTGAGTGGCAGGAACACGGCGGTCAGCGCCGTGAGCGTGCGCATGATGTCGTTGGTGCGGTTGCTTTGCAGCGAGAAATGCATCTGCACGGCGGTTTCGGCGCTTTGCTCCAGACGGCGCACGTGGTGGATCACACGTTCGATGTGTTCGAGCACGTCGCGGCTGCGAACCTTGAGCAGTTCGATTTCGCGCACGCCGTTCGGGGTGTCCGGCGTGGGCCAGCCTTCGAGCGCGTCGATCCAGTCCTGGATGGCGGTGCGCTGGTCTTCGCAGATTTCGTCGAGCTGGTGCAGCGCCAGGCGCGATTCGAGCAGTGCGGTCCAGTTGATGCTGCGCGCTTTGGGGCGCAGCAACTCGACCTGCCAATGATCGAGCTGGCGCGAAAGTTCGCGGCGCAGATCGAGGTATCCGTCGACGATGAGATTCACCACGCGCAGCATGATGTCCGCAGGGCTGGTGGGCATGCGCGCGGCAGTGAGCGGGCCCGCGCGCAGGTCGCGCTGTGCGGTTTCCTGCGGGAGGGTGCTGTCGGCGGCGGCTGCAGTGGTGGCATCGGCGTTGGCCAGCGCGTGCGTGGTCTGGCCTGTGTTGAGTGCCAACAGGCGTGCGGCGTAGGCATCGCGCACGTTGCAGTCGTCGGGGTGCACGGAGAACAGCAGTTGGTCGAACACCACGAAGCCGACGGCGCTGGTGCGCACGCGCCGGAATGCGGGGGCCACTGTCGATGCGGTGGTCGAGGCTGCGTCGTTGCCGTTGGTCGGCGCGCGCCCGCTCATCGACAGACGACGAAACACCAGCAGATCGTATTGCGAGGTGTAGTCGTAGTGCGATGGAAGCTGCGCGTTGAGCAGGTCGGAGACATGCAGGTCCACCAGCTGCTGTCCAGTGACGGCCTGCAGCATGGACTGCGTGCGCTGCAGATGCTCGCTCAAAAACGTGCGCGTGCAAGCCACCCAGAAGAAGCCTGCCTCCGGCGCGGCGCTGGGCAACTCGAACAACTCATGCGCCGGCGCACCGGGTTGCACATGAAAGACACGAAATGGGGCGGGAATAACTTGCTCGGCCAACGGTATCTCCGACAGGGGATGCTTTGGGGAGCATTGTGGCAAGAAACGGGGCAGGGCGCGCGACGCATCCTTTCAGAAGGCCGCGGAGCAGGCCATGCCAGCAGACGCCGAGCAAGAGCCGCCTCGCGGCGAAGGCGTCGTCCCCCTTGTAGGGGGAAGGCGCGAAGCGACTCAGGGGGTCTTCATCAGCTTCGCCGCGTCAATGGCGAAGTAGGTCAGCACGCCATCGGCACCTGCGCGCTTGAACGCGAGCAATGCTTCCATCATCACCTTGTCGTGGTCCAGCCAGCCGTTGGCGGAGGCGGCCTTGATCATGGCGTATTCGCCGCTCACCTGATAGGCGAAGGTGGGGACGTGAAACTCGTCCTTCACGCGGCGCACGATGTCCAGATACGGCATGCCGGGCTTGACCATCACCATGTCGGCACCTTCGGACAGGTCGAGCGCCACTTCGCGCAGGGCTTCGTCGGAGTTGCCGGGGTCCATCTGGTAGACGTTCTTGTCGGCCTTGCCGAGCGCGCCGCGTGTGTTCACCGCGTCGCGGAACGGGCCGTAGAAGGCGCTCGCGTACTTGGCGCTGTAGGCCATGATGCGGGTGTGAATGTGGCCGTGCGATTCCAGCGCTTCGCGGATTGCGCCGATGCGGCCGTCCATCATGTCGCTGGGGGCGACGATGTCCACGCCCGCGGCGGCGTGCGCCAGCGCCTGACCGACGAGGATCTCGACGGTGTCGTCGTTGATGATGTAGCCGGTGTCATCGAGCAGACCGTCCTGGCCGTGGCTGGTGTAGGGGTCGAGCGCCACGTCGGTCAGCACGCCCAGGTCGGGGAATTCCTGCTTCAGCTTGCGCACCACGCGCGGAATCAGACCATCGGGATTCAGCGCTTCCTTGCCGTCGGGCGTCTTGAACTCCGGCTCGATCGAGGGGAACAGCGATAGCACCGGAATGCCCAGCTTCACGCATTCCTCGGCCACAGGCAGCAGCAGATCGAGGCTCAGACGGTCCACGCCGGGCATGGACGGCACGGCCACGCGCTTGTTTGTGCCTTCATGCACGAACACCGGATAGATCAGGTCATGCGGCGTCAGAACGTTCTCGCGCACGAGGTTGCGGGTGAATGCATCGCGGCGCAGACGGCGCGGACGATTGATCGGGAAGGGAGTCGGATTGGAGAGATGCATCCCGAAATTGTGCTCCACATTGAACAACGCTGGTATTGCCGCTGTTTTGAACAGCGGAAAGGCCACGCGGGAGCCGGGCAAAAAAATGGCGTCCCGGATTTCTCAGGGACGCCAAAGGGAGTCACTACCTCGCTCAATCAATAAGGCAGTAGTGCTGTGCAACTCGCTCGCCGCCGAACCCAATGCCCGGCAACGAAATCAATTCAAAAAACCAAAACCTCGAAACTGGCGCTGCCCCATGCCAGCGACCCCGAGCAAGGGCCGCCCCGCAGCGAAGGGGTGTCCCCCTCCCGCGAAGCGAGAGAGGGGGAAGGCGCAAAGCGCCTCAGGGGGTGTTACTTCTTCCCATCCAGACGATCCTGCATCCGCTTGGCACGCGCTTCCGACGGCGGGTGCGAGCTCATGATCGAGCTCGCGCCGCTGCTGCTGCCGCTCAATTTGGCAAGCTTCTGGAACGCGGTCACGAGACCCTGGCGATTCATCTTCTTTTCGGTCAGCAGGTCGAACGAATAATCGTCGGCTGCGGATTCCTGGGATTGCGAGAACTGGGCGTTGATGACCTTCTCAGCCAGATCGCCCGCCTGCGAACGGGACAGCGCTGCGATCGCGCCGCCGCTGTTGCCGGCGATGGTGCGCGCGGCGGATGCCGCATAGGCCGTCTGCATGCGCGCCTTGCTGTGGCCGAGCCCGACGTGGCCGATTTCGTGGCCGATCACGCCGCGCAGTTCGTCGTCGTTCATCAGGTCCATCAGGCCGCTGTAGACGCGGATGCAACCGTTGGCCATGGCCCAGGCGTTCACGTCATCGGTCATGTAGACCTTGTAGACCGCCTTCTTGCCATTGATGGTGCCGGGCATGCCGGAGATCACCTTGTTCAGGCGCTGGGTGTATTTGCTGTTGCCGGGCGCGATCTTGCTTTGTGCGTCCATGGCTTCGCAGGACTCGTTGGACAGCGTGACGATGTCGGAGTCCGACAGGCTCATGGCCTTCATCGCCGTGGAGCCACCTTCCAGCAGACCACCGACGTTTCCGGACTTCATCGTCTCGCAGCCAGTCAGAGTGAGCCCGCAAGCCAGTGCGACGACTGTCATCAAACGTTTTTTCATCCTCTATCTCCTCTTGTATGTGATCTGATGTAATGGATCATAGCCGTTGTCTATGCGAATCAGGTTTCCATTTGTTATTTGAGGGTTCTGTGACTGGAAGAGGTGTTTTGTGAGGGCTCCATCGGTTCCCAAGTCGACGGGCGAATGCGCAGCCCGCATCGAAAAGTGTGTAAATGCAAACGCAGGCTGGCTTACACTGAGGCGATGCTCTGGGTCAAAGCCTTTCACATCGTCTTTATCGCCAGTTGGTTTGCGGGCCTGTTCTATCTGCCGCGCATCTTCGTGAACCTCGCCATGGTGACGCCGGGCTCGCTTGCCGAGCGTGAGCGTCTGCTGCTCATGGCGCGCAAGCTGTTGCGCTTCACCACCATGATTGCCGTGCCTGCGCTGGGGCTGGGCCTGTGGTTGTGGCTGGGCTATGGCATCGGGCGCGGGCAGGGCTGGATGCACGCCAAGCTGTTCATCGTGCTGCTGGTGATCGGGTATCACCATGCCTGCGCCGTGTTGCTGCGCAAGATCGCCAACGGCCAGTCGACGCGCTCCCATGTGTGGTTCCGCTGGTTCAACGAAGTGCCGGTGTTCCTGCTGCTGGGCGCCGTGCTGCTGGTGGTGCTCAAGCCTTTCTGATGCCGCTGCCGAGCCCGAACGGACATGCACAAGACTTCCGCCTGGCCTCTTGCGTTGATCTATGCGGCGCTGATCGTTTTTGCGAGCCTGTTCCCGTTTGATGGCTGGCGCACGCAGGGCGTGGACCCGCGCGTCTTCCTGTTCGCGAAGATTCCGCCGCCGTACTGGACCTGGTTCGACATCAACACCAACATTGCAGGCTACGCGCCGCTGGGCTTTTTGCTGGCGCTGGCGTTGCTGCGCACGGGCTGGGCGCGCTCGGCTGTGCCGGTGGCGTTTCTGGCGGGCACGCTGCTGTCGCTTGCCATGGAGTTCACGCAGATCTATCTGCCGCGCCGCGTGCCGTCCAACATGGATCTGGCGCTGAACGCGGCGGGCACGCTGCTGGGCGCACTGGTCGCCGCATTGCTGGAAAAGCTGGGCGCGATTGCGCGCTGGAGCCGTTTTCGCGAGCGCTGGTTCGTGCCGCAGGCGCGCGGCGGGCTGGTGCTGTTGGCGATGTGGCCGGTCGCGCTGCTGTTTCCCGCCTCCGTGCCATTCGGGCTCGGGCAGATGTGGGAGCGGCTGGAGATGGTGCTGACGGAATGGTTTTCCGACACGCCGTTCATCGAATGGCTGCCTGTCACCGACGATGTGCTGGAGCCGCTTTCGCCCGGTCGCGAACTGCTGGCGGTGATGCTGGGCATCATGATTCCCTGTCTGCTGGGCTACTGCATCATTCGCGGAGCGGGGCGGCGGGCGATCTTCACGCTGGTGACGGCGGTGGTCGGCGTGGCGGTCACGGCGCTCACGTTCCTGCTGAGCTACGGGCCAAGCCATGCGTGGGAGTGGCAAAGCGTGCCTACGCGCATCGGACTGGGGCTGGGTGTGGGAGGCGCGTTGCTGCTCGTGGCCGTGCCGCGGCGGGTCTGCGCAGCACTGCTTCTGGTGTTGCTGATGCTGCATCTGAATCTGCTCAACCAGGCACCTGCGAGCGCCTATTTCGCCCAGATGCTGCAGGCCTGGGAGCAGGGGCGCTTCATCCGTTTCTACGGCGTGGCGCAGTGGCTGGGCTGGATCTGGCCTTATGCTGCACTGGTGTATGTGGTGATGAGGGTGTCGCGCAAGAGTGAGGACGCCTAGAATCAAGCCATGACCGACAGCACCACGACGCCGGAAGCCAAGACCGGTTACTACAAGCGCCACATCTTCTTTTGCCTGAACGACAGGCAGAACGGCGAGGAAAGCTGTGCGCACCATGGCGCGCAGGATGCTTTCGACCGTTGCAAGTCGGCCGTCAAGGCTGCGGGTCTTGCCGGCCCCGGCAAGGTGCGCGTGAACAAGGCCGGTTGCCTTGACCGCTGCGCAGGCGGCCCGATCGCGGTCGTCTACCCCGAAGAGACTTGGTACACCTATGTCGACGAGAGCGACATCGACGAGATCGTCGAGTCGCACCTCAAGAACGGCGTGGTCGTCGAGCGCCTGCTCACGCCGCCGGAAATCGGCCGCTGATCGCCGCGATTTCACGTATCTCGCTTATTTAGCTCATTTAGCTCATTTAGCTCATTTCATTCCCCAAGCGGCGCAGCCACCACAACGCCTGCGTCGCGTCATCCAACGGTAGATTGACGTGAACGCTCAAACCGAACGCCTGACACTCACCGGCCCCGTGGGCTCCATCGAAGCGCTGCGCGACCAGGCCGCCGTGGCCGACAACGCCGCGCCGCGCGGCATCGCCATCGTCGCCCATCCCCATCCGCTGTTCGGCGGCACCATGGACAACAAGGTCGTGCAGACGATTGCCCGTGCGTTTGTGCAGGACGGCTGGACGACCGTGCGTTTCAACTTCCGCGGCGTGGGCGCGAGCGAAGGCGTGTACGACAACGGCACGGGCGAGCTCGATGATCTGCTCGCAGTGATCGAGCAAGTGGCGCCAGAAGGCCTGATTGCGCTGTCCGGCTTCTCGTTCGGCTCCTTCGTCACCAGCCATGCGGTGGCCAAGCTGGCCACCACGCGCCAGATCGAGAAGGTTGTTCTCGTCGGCACGGCGGCCAGTCGATTCACGGTGGCACCGATTCCGCAGGAACTTCACGAGCGCACGCTGATCGTTCATGGCGAGGCGGACGATACCGTGCCGCTGTCCTCCGTCATGGACTGGGCGCGGCCTCAGATACTCCCGGTTACCGTCGTCCCCGGAGGCGGTCATTTCTTTCACGGACAATTACCGCTGCTCAAGGGACTGGTGCTGAGACATCTGCGCTCCGCCGCCTCGTCGTGAGCCATGCCTGCGCCGCGCGCGGGTCTGTTGCACTTCATTTTGTTGTTTGTTTTGTTTCCGATTGCCTGATTCCATGAAGTCTCTTCTGTCCACGATGCGCAACCTCGCTTGCGCCGCCCTGTTGGCTCCCACGCTGGTGCTGGCCCAGGTTCCCCAACCGCCCGAAATTGCCGCGCGCAACTACATGCTGGTGGACGTGACGGCAGGCCAGGTGCTGGCGGCCAAGGACATCGACGCGCAGATCGAGCCCGCCTCGCTCACCAAGCTGATGTCGGCCTATGTGGTGTTCGATGCGCTGCGCGCCAAGAAGATCAGCCTCGAGCAGACCCTGCCCGTGAGCACCCGAGCCTGGAAGATGCCCGGCTCGCGCATGTTCATCGACCCCAAGATGCAAGTGAAGGTCAACGACCTGATCAGCGGCATGATCATCCAGTCGGGCAACGACGCGACCATGGCGCTGGCCGAAGGCGTGGGCGGCTCCGAAGAGAACTTCGTGCGTCTCATGAACGAGCAGGCCAAGGCGCTCGGCATGACCAACACCAAGTACGTCAACCCGGAAGGCCTGACCGCTCCCGGTCACCTCACCACCGCGCGCGACCTGGCTATCCTCGCGCAGCGCCTGATGAAGGACTTCCCGGAGTACATGCACTACTACGCGACCAAGAACTATCGCTATCCGGGCACGCCTGAGTCGAACAGCTACAACCGCAATTCGCTGCTGTTCCGCGATCCGACCGTCGATGGCCTGAAGACCGGTCACACCAACGCGGCGGGCTACTGTCTCGTGGCGACCTCCAAGCGCGATTTCCCGAACGTCGGCCAGCGCCGTCTGATCTCCATCGTGCTGGGCACCAGCAGCGAATCCGCCCGTGCCAACGAATCGCAGAAGCTCCTGAACTGGGGCTACACCGCGTTCGACTCCGTCAAGCTGTTCGATGCGGGCGCACCTGCCGCCACGCCGGATGTCTGGAAGGGCACACTCAACAAGATCAAGATCGGCCGTCCCGAAGCCATCGTGATCACTGTGCCGTCGGGCAGCGCCGGCAAGGTGACGACCCAGATCGAGCGCCAGGATCCGCTGATCGCCCCGTTCACCAAAGGCCAGAAAATCGGCACCCTCAAGGTCATGCTGGGCGACCAGCAAGTGGGCTCCGTGCCACTGGAAGCGCTGGAAGATGTGCCTCAAGCCGGCATTTTTGGTCGCGCATGGGATGCGATCCGTCTGTGGATCAAGTAATCGAGCGCTTTTTAAAGGATAGCTGACTATCCAGCCAGATCAAGCCTGAAACGCGAATGCCCGTCAGTGATCTGGCGGGCATTCTGCATTGGGGGATGTGATCTGTGCTCGGGGATTCGATGGGCAATTGCAACAGCGATTGCTTGAAATCGGCCAAGCTGATACATTAGAAGGCTTTTCGGAAATTCCGAAGGGATTCACGTTTTCGCTCTGACCGGAAATCGGAGCGAGTAAACCTTTTGCTCTCACGAAGCAAATTCACGTTTAGGGACATTTATTAATGCCAACCATTAACCAACTCGTGCGTCAGGGCCGCACGGTCGAAGTTGTTAAATCCAAGAGCCCTGCTATGGAAAACTGCCCACAGCGCCGTGGCGTGTGCACTCGCGTGTACACCACGACGCCTAAGAAGCCTAACTCCGCTCTGCGTAAGGTTGCCAAGGTTCGCCTGACCAATGGTTTCGAGGTCATCTCGTACATTGGCGGTGAAGGCCACAACCTGCAAGAGCACAGCGTCGTGCTGGTGCGCGGCGGCCGTGTGAAGGATTTGCCAGGTGTGCGTTACCACATCGTGCGCGGCTCCCTTGACCTGCAAGGCGTCAAGGACCGTAAGCAATCCCGTTCCAAGTACGGTGCCAAGAAGCCTAAGGCCAAGTAAGCCCTGGTTTTTTGATCGAACAAGTAGGTGCTGTATCCCGCGTGGCGCGAGATAGAGCGTAGTGACCCGAAGCGCAAGTGTTTTGTGTGGGTCGAGTAAGTGGGAGTCCAGTTTTGGCTCTCGCGGTGTCTGAAAAGATGCCAACTGAAGCAAAGATAGAGGTGAAAAAATGCCACGTCGTCGCGAAGTCCCCAAACGTGAAATTCTGCCGGATCCAAAGTTCGGCAATGTAGAGCTGTCCAAATTCATGAACGTGATCATGGAAGGCGGCAAGAAGGCGGTTGCCGAGCGCATCATTTACGGTGCTCTCGAGCTGATCTCCAAGAAGGCTCCTGAGAAGGATCCTCTGGAAGTGTTCGTCACGGCCATCAACAATGTGAAGCCGATGGTCGAAGTGAAGTCCCGTCGCGTTGGTGGTGCCAACTACCAAGTGCCTGTGGAAGTGCGTCCTGTCCGTCGTCTGGCTTTGTCCATGCGCTGGATCAAGGAAGCCGCTCGCAAGCGCGGTGAGAAGTCGATGGCCCAACGTCTGGCCAACGAACTGGTTGAAGCTACGGAAGGCCGTGGCGGCGCGATGAAGCGTCGTGACGAAGTGCACCGTATGGCCGAAGCCAACAAGGCGTTCAGCCACTTCCGCTTCTAATTTACTGATCGGAAGTCATCAGGGGTTCATCTCCAGACACGATAAAGGCCGCCTGTGTGTTCGTTACACACTGCGGCCTTGTGTTGATTGAGGCCCCTTGAAGACCGAATGGCCGCTCGCATATGCGAGGGCTGTTCAGAAAAACAGCGATCTAACCCAAGGATTCATCATGGCTCGCAAAACCCCCATCGAGCGCTACCGCAATATCGGTATCTCTGCGCACATCGACGCAGGCAAGACAACGACTACCGAACGTATCCTGTTCTACACCGGCGTGACTCACAAGCTGGGTGAAGTGCATGACGGCGCTGCCACCACCGACTGGATGGAGCAAGAGCAAGAGCGTGGTATCACCATCACTTCCGCTGCAGTGACCTGCTTCTGGAAGGGCATGGACCTGTCGTACCCCGAGCACCGCTTCAACATCATCGACACCCCCGGCCACGTTGACTTCACGATCGAAGTGGAACGTTCCATGCGCGTGCTCGACGGCGCTTGCATGGTGTACTGCGCTGTGGGCGGCGTGCAGCCACAGTCCGAAACCGTGTGGCGTCAGGCCAACAAGTACAAGGTGCCACGTCTGGCCTTTGTGAACAAGATGGACCGTACCGGTGCCAACTTCTTCAAGGTCTATGACCAGATGAAGCTGCGCCTGAAGGCCAACCCTGTTCCAGTCGTGATCCCGATCGGCGCTGAAGAAAACTTCAAGGGCGTGGTCGATCTGCTCAAGATGAAGGCCATCATCTGGGACGAAGCCTCGCAAGGCATGAAGTTCGAGTACGAAGACATCCCTGCGAACCTCGTGGAAGATGCCAAGAAGTGGCGCGAAAACATGGTCGAAGCGGCTGCTGAAGCCAGCGAAGACCTGATGAACAAGTATTTGGAAGAGGGCGACCTCACCGAAGAAGAAATCAAGGGTGGCCTGCGCACTCGCACCATCGCTACCGAAATTCAGCCGATGCTGTGCGGTACCGCGTTCAAGAACAAGGGTGTGCAGCGCATGCTGGACGCCGTGATCGACTACCTGCCATCGCCAGTGGATATTGACGATGTGACCGGTACGGATCCTGACGACGAGGAAAAGAAGCTGTCCCGCAAGGCGGACGACAGCGAAAAGTTCTCGGCGCTGGCATTCAAGCTGATGACCGACCCGTTCGTGGGCCAGTTGACCTTCGTGCGCGTCTATTCGGGCGTTCTGACCAAGGGCGACACCGTGTACAACGCGGTGAAGGGCAAGAAGGAACGTATCGGCCGTATCGTGCAGATGATGGCCAACGAGCGTATCGAAGTCGAAGAAATTCGTGCTGGTGACATCGCTGCCTGCGTGGGTCTGAAGGACGTGACGACCGGCGAAACGCTGTGCGACGTTGATCAGCCTATCGTGCTGGAACGCATGGTGTTCCCGGAGCCCGTGATTGCACAGGCTGTGGAACCCAAGTCCAAGGCCGACCAGGAAAAGATGGGTATCGCTCTGTCGCGTCTGGCTGCAGAAGATCCATCGTTCCGCGTGCGTACCGACGAAGAATCCGGTCAGACCATCATCGCCGGTATGGGCGAGCTGCATCTGGAAATCATCGTTGACCGCATGAAGCGCGAATTCAACGTGGAAGCCAACGTGGGCAAGCCACAAGTGGCTTACCGCGAAACGATCCGCAAGAAGGTGGAAGACGTTGACGGCAAGTTCGTTCGTCAGTCCGGCGGTAAGGGTCAGTACGGCCACGTGGTGTTCACGGTCGAGCCACAAGAAGCCGGCAAGGGCTTCGAGTTCGTCGACGCCATCAAGGGCGGTGTGGTTCCACGCGAATACATCCCTGCGGTGGAAAAGGGCGTGATCGAAGCGCTGACGCAAGGCGTGCTGGCTGGCTACCCCGTCGTGGACGTGAAGGTCACTCTGACATTCGGTTCGTACCACGATGTGGACTCGAACGAAATGGCGTTCAAGATGGCCGCTATCTTCGGTTTCAAGGAAGCTGCTCGCAAGGCCAGCCCCGTCATCCTCGAGCCAATGATGGCCGTGGAAGTGGAAACGCCTGAAGACTACGCCGGTACCGTGATGGGCGACTTGTCGTCGCGTCGCGGCATGGTGCAGGGCATGGAAGACATGGTTGGTGGCGGCAAGGCCATCAAGGCAGAAGTGCCACTGTCCGAAATGTTCGGCTACGCAACGTCGCTGCGTTCGCAAACGCAAGGCCGCGCTACCTACACGATGGAATTCAAGCACTACGCTGAAGCTCCTCGCAACGTGGCTGAAGCCATCGTTGCTGCACGCGCCAAGTAATCTGGCGGTGCATTGAACGGATGTCCCGGGTGATCCTGGGGCATCTGTTCAGCCCAAGAATTCGCAAAGTTTTTTGCAATCTGCGATCCGGTGCCCTCCTGTTGCTGCGTGCGGGGGGATCAAGCAATCGGGTGCAGACGTTAAACCTGAACACGCACACTGCTCTTTTGGAGAAAGAAATGGCAAAAGAAAAGTTTGAACGGACCAAGCCGCACGTCAACGTCGGTACCATCGGTCACGTTGACCACGGCAAGACCACGCTGACGGCTGCTATCGCTACCGTTCTGTCGAAGAAGTTTGGCGGCGAAGCCAAGGCTTACGACCAGATCGATGCTGCACCCGAAGAAAAGGCTCGCGGTATTACCATCAATACCGCTCACGTCGAGTACGAAACGGCCAACCGCCACTACGCTCACGTTGACTGCCCAGGCCACGCTGACTATGTGAAGAACATGATCACTGGCGCTGCCCAGATGGACGGCGCTATCCTGGTTTGCTCCGCTGCTGACGGCCCAATGCCCCAGACCCGCGAGCACATCCTGCTGGCCCGCCAGGTTGGCGTTCCTTACATCATCGTGTTCCTGAACAAGTGCGACATGGTCGATGACGAAGAGCTGCTCGAGCTGGTCGAAATGGAAGTTCGCGAACTCCTCGACAAGTACGACTTCCCAGGCGACGACACTCCGATCATCCGCGGTTCCGCCAAGCTGGCTCTGGAAGGCGACAAGGGCGCTCTGGGCGAACAAGCCATCGACAAGCTGGCCGAAGCTCTGGACACCTACATCCCAACGCCTGAGCGCGCTGTGGACGGTGCTTTCCTGATGCCAGTCGAAGACGTGTTCTCGATCTCCGGTCGTGGTACCGTGGTGACAGGCCGTATCGAGCGCGGTATCGTCAAGGTCGGCGAAGAAATCGAAATCGTCGGTATCAAGGACACCCAGAAGACCACGGTCACTGGCGTGGAAATGTTCCGCAAGCTGCTGGACCAAGGTCAAGCTGGCGACAACGTGGGTCTGCTGCTGCGCGGCACGAAGCGCGAAGACGTCGAGCGCGGCCAAGTGCTGTGCAAGCCCGGTTCGATCAAGCCACACACTCACTTCACCGCTGAGGTGTATGTTCTGTCGAAGGACGAAGGCGGTCGCCACACTCCTTTCTTCAACAACTACCGCCCACAGTTCTATTTCCGTACGACTGACGTGACCGGCTCCATCGAGCTGCCAGCAGACAAGGAAATGGTCATGCCTGGTGACAACGTGTCCATCACCGTGAAGCTGATCGCCCCGATCGCCATGGAAGAAGGTCTGCGTTTCGCCATCCGCGAAGGTGGCCGTACCGTCGGCGCCGGCGTGGTTGCCAAGATCATCGCGTAATTCTTGAAACAACAGGAATTACAAAATGTCCAAGCAAAAAATCCGCATTCGCCTGAAGGCCTTCGACTACAAGCTGATCGATCAGTCTGCTGCCGAAATCGTTGACACTGCCAAGCGCACCGGCGCGATCGTCAAGGGTCCAGTGCCCCTGCCGACACGCATGAAGCGTTTCGACATCCTGCGTTCGCCACACGTCAACAAGACGAGCCGTGACCAGCTGGAAATCCGTACGCACCAGCGTCTGATGGACATCGTCGACCCAACCGACAAGACGGTTGACGCTCTGATGAAGCTCGACCTGCCAGCCGGCGTCGACGTGGAAATCAAGCTGCAATAAGCGACTAAGGTTGTTGCGCAAACGGTACGACGAAGGTAGAGCGTCGTACCAGAATAACGCGGGCTTGCTTGAAAAAGCAGTCCGCGTTATACTTTTGAGCTTCGCGTTTTTGTGCTTGAAATTTCAGGCGCAGCCCTTTTTGGGGAGCCGCGGAGTTTTATTAACCTTCTTTCGTGCACATTGTGCTTGGCACTTGAGTGCAAACGTTCTGGCCAATTGAAGTCGGATCGGCGGAAGTACTGGAGAAAACCAATGAGTCTGAGCAACTCCCTCGGGTTGCTGGGCCGCAAGGTGGGCATGATGCGTCTGTTCACTGATGACGGGGATGCAATTCCTGTCACAGTGGTGGATGTTTCGAACAACCGCGTGACCCAGGTGAAAACCCAAGAGAACGATGGCTATGTGTCGCTGCAAGTGACATTCGGTTCGCGCAAGGCATCTCGCGTGACCAAGCCTCAAGCCGGTCACCTCGCCAAGGCGGGTGTGGAAGCCGGTGAAGTGACCCGTGAATTCCGCGTGACCGCTGAAACTGCTGGCAAGTACGCCGCAGGTGCCGTTCTGCCTGTGGCAGAACTGTTCGCAGTGGGCCAAAAGGTTGACGTGCAAGGCACTTCGATCGGTAAGGGCTACGCTGGCACGATCAAGCGTCACAACATGAGCTCGCAACGCGCGTCGCACGGTAACAGCCGTTCGCACAACGTTCCTGGCTCGATCGGTATGGCGCAAGACCCAGGTCGCGTGTTTCCTGGCAAGCGCATGACTGGTCACCTTGGCGACGAAACCGTCACTACCCAAAACCTCGACGTGATTCGTATCGACGAAGCACGTCAACTGCTCTTGATCAAGGGCGCTGTTCCAGGCTCCAAGGGTGGCTTCGTGACAGTGCGTCCAGCAATCAAGGCTGTCGCAGCTGAAGGAGCGAAGTAATGCAACTCGAGCTCCTGAATGAACAAGGTCAGGCCGCATCGAAGATCGATGTGCCGGAAACCATTTTTGACCGTCAATACAACGAAGACCTGGTTCACCAGATCGTTGTTGCCTTCCGCGCCAACGGCCGTCAAGGCACTCGCGCCCAGAAGGACCGCGAGCAGGTCAAGCACTCGACCAAGAAGCCTTTCAAGCAAAAGGGTACTGGCAACGCACGTGCCGGTATGACTTCCTCGCCACTGTGGCGTGGGGGCGGTCGCGTTTTCCCGAATCTGCCTGAAGAAAACTTCACGCAGAAGATCAACAAGAAGATGTACCGCGCCGGTATGGCTTCGATCCTGTCCCAGCTGGCCCGCGACGGTCGTCTGGCAGTGGTCGAATCCCTCAAGCTCGACACTCCCAAGACCAAGGTGCTGGCCGACAAGTTCAAGGCCATGAACCTGGAATCGGTGATGGTGATCGCGGACGAAGTTGACGAAAACCTGTACCTGGCTTCGCGCAACCTCAAGAACGTGTTCGTCGTTGAGCCGCGTTATGCAGATCCAGTGTCGCTGGTGCACTACAAGAAGGTGCTCGTCACCAAGGGTGCCCTCGACAAGCTCAAGGAGATGTTCGCATGAGCCGCACTAATCCGACTACCGCACAACGTACCTTCGAAGAAGGTCGTCTGATGCAAGTGTTGGTCGCTCCCATCGTGTCCGAAAAGGCCACCATGGTTGCTGAAAAGTCCAACGCTGTGACATTCAAGGTGCTGCAGAACGCGACCAAGCCTGAAATCAAGGCTGCCGTTGAACTGATGTTCAAGGTTGAGGTCAAGGGCGTTTCTGTGGTGAACACGAAGGGCAAGACCAAGCGCTTTGGCAAGACCATCGGCCGTCGCGACAACGTTCGCAAGGCTTATGTGCTGCTGAAGGAAGGTCAAGAGCTGAACCTGTCCGGGGAGGCTGCGTAAACCATGGCCGTTATCAAGCTGAAACCAACGACACCGGGCCAACGTGGCACGGTGAAGGTCACACGTGATCACCTGCACAAGGGTGCTCCGTTCGCAGCTCTGCTGGAACCACAATTCCAGAAGGCTGGCCGTAACAACAACGGTCACATCACGACACGCCACAAGGGCGGTGGTCACAAGCACCACTACCGCGTGGTGGACTTCAAGCGCAACAAGGACGGTATCCCCGCCAAGGTTGAGCGCGTTGAATACGACCCGAACCGCACTGCGCACATTGCTCTGCTGTGCTACGCAGACGGCGAACGTCGCTACATCATCGCTCCACGTAACGTGGAAGTTGGTGCAACGCTGCTGTCGGGCGCTGAAGCTCCGATCCGCGTTGGCAACACACTGCCAATCCGCAACATTCCGGTTGGTTCGACCATCCACTGCATCGAACTGAAGCCAGGTGCTGGCGCTCAGATCGCACGTTCCGCAGGTGCTTCGGCAACTCTGCTGGCTCGTGAAGGCACATACGCTCAAGTGCGTATGCGTTCGGGCGAAGTGCGCAAGATTCATATCGAGTGCCGCGCAACGATCGGTGAAGTCGCCAACGAAGAACATAGCCTGCGTCAACTGGGTAAGGCCGGTGTGAAGCGTTGGATGGGTATCCGTCCTACGGTTCGCGGTACTGCCATGAACCCAATCGATCACCCGCACGGTGGTGGTGAAGGTCGCACAGGCGAAGGCCGTCATGCAGTTGACCCATGGGGTAACCTGACGAAGGGCTACCGTACCCGTAACAACAAGCGCACACAGACAATGATCGTGTCGCGTCGTAAGAAGTAAGGGGTAGCAAATGACACGTTCTCTCAAGAAGGGTCCATTTGTTGACCATCACTTGCTGGCAAAGGTCGAAAAGGCCATCGCTACCAAGGATAAGAAGCCAGTCAAGACCTGGTCGCGTCGTTCCATGGTTCTGCCCGATTTCATCGGTTTGACCATTGCTGTGCACAACGGCAAGCAACACGTGCCGGTCTATGTCACCGACCAGATGGTGGGCCACAAGCTGGGCGAATTCGCCCTGACGCGCACCTTCAAGGGTCACCCTGCGGACAAAAAAGTCCAGAAGAAATAAGGAACGACCATGTCTGAAACACGTGCAGTCCTCCGGGGCGTCCGTCTGTCGGTTGACAAGGGTCGCCTGGTAGCGGATCTCATCCGTGGCAAGAAGGTTGACCAAGCTCTGAACACCCTCCAGTTCACACAGAAAAAAGCTGCTGTGATCATCAAGAAGGTGCTCGAGTCGGCAATCGCCAACGCTGAACACAACGACGGTGCTGACATTGACGAACTCCGCGTCAAGACCATCTACGTTGAGCAAGGCACCACACTCAAGCGTTTCACCGCTCGCGCCAAGGGCCGCGGTAACCGCATCAGCAAGCCCACGTGCCATGTGTACGTGACTGTGGGTAACTAAGGCCTAAGGGAAGAAAATGGGACAGAAAATCAACCCAACCGGCTTCCGCCTTGCAGTTAGCCGCAACTGGGCAAGCCGTTGGTACGCAAGCAACCGCGACTTCGCGGGCATGCTGGCCGAAGACATCAAGGTGCGTGAGTACCTGAAGGCCAAGCTGAAGAATGCTGCCGTTTCGCGCATTCTGATCGAGCGTCCAGCCAAGAACGCACGCATCACGATTTACTCGGCTCGTCCGGGCGTTGTGATCGGCAAGAAGGGCGAAGACATCGAGAACCTCAAGAAGGAACTCGCTACTCGTCTGGGCGTGCCAGTTGCAGTGAACATCGAAGAAGTGCGCAAGCCTGAAATCGATGCCAAGCTGATCGCTGACTCGATCACCCAGCAGCTCGAAAAGCGCATCATGTTCCGTCGTGCCATGAAGCGCGCCATGCAAAACGCCATGCGTCTGGGTGCTCAAGGCATCAAGATCATGTCGTCTGGCCGTCTGAACGGTATCGAAATCGCACGTACCGAGTGGTACCGCGAAGGCCGTGTGCCACTGCACACCCTGCGCGCCGACATCGACTACGGCACCTCCGAAGCCAAGACCACCTACGGTGTGATCGGCGTGAAGGTCTGGGTCTACAAGGGTGACACACTGGGTCGCAACGACCTGCCAGCCGTCGAGACACCGCGTCCTGAAGAAGAACGCCGTCCTCGCGGCCCACGTCGCGATGGCCGTGATGGCCGTGGCGATGGTCGCCCAGGTGCAGGCCGTGGTGGTAACCGCCGTCCAGGTGGCTCCAACTCCGCTCCTGCTGATGGCAGCGACAAGCCCGCTGGTGCCGGTGGCACCGACGCAACCGCCGTTAAGCGCGTTCGCAAGACTGACGCGCCCGCTACAGCAGCGGACGGCAAAGGAGAATAAAGATGCTGCAACCTGCACGCCGTAAGTTCCGCAAGGAACACAAAGGCCGCAACACCGGTATCGCCACACGCGGCAACACTGTTGCCTTCGGTGATTTCGGTTTGAAGTCCACGGACCGTGGCCGTCTGACGGCCCGCCAGATCGAAGCTGCTCGTCGTGCGATTTCTCGTCACGTCAAGCGCGGTGGCCGTATCTGGATCCGTGTGTTCCCCGACAAGCCAATCTCGACCAAGCCTGCTGAAGTCCGTATGGGTAACGGTAAGGGTAATCCAGAGTACTACGTCGCTGAAATTCAGCCCGGCAAGGTGCTCTACGAGATCGTTGGCGTGCCGGAAGAACTGGCCCGCGAAGCGTTCCGCCTGGCTGCAGCCAAGCTGCCGCTGCGCACGACATTCGTCGCTCGTCACATTGGCGCTTGATTCAGGAGATCCAAGAAATGACTAAATCTGCTGAACTCCGCCAAAAAGACGTGGCCGGCCTCGAAGCCGAAGTGAAGTCGCTGCAAAAGGCCCATTTCGGCCTGCGCATGCAAAAGGCTACGCAACAGCTGGGTAACACCAACCTGCTGCGCATCACACGCCGCGACATCGCCCGTGCGAAGACCATTCTTGCTGAAAAGCAAGCCGCCAAGTAATTAAGGAGCCGACATGACGGAAGCTAAAAAATCCCTCAAGCGCACCTTGATTGGCAAGGTGGTGAGCGACAAGCGTGAGAAGACCGTGACGGTGCTCGTGGAGCGCCGCGTGAAGCACCCGATCTATGACAAGATCATGATCAAGTCGAGCAAGTACCACGCGCACGACGAAAAGGGTGAATACAAGATGGGTGACACCATCGAAATCACGGAAAGCCGCCCGCTGTCCAAGACCAAGAACTGGGTTGCTACCCGCTTGGTGCAAAAGGCTGTTCTGGTGTAAGCCTTAAAGGCTCCACCGGCTGCAAGGCCTGAAGAAACGACCCACAATGTGGGTCGTTTTTGTTTTTGGGCCTTCCTGCTCGATTCTTCTTCGACTGGCCCAAAATTCATTCACTTCAACAAGGAGCAAAGCATGATCAAAGTTGGCGACACACTTCCCGCAGCAACGCTGATGGAATATTCCGAAGTAGAAGGCAATGGCTGCAGCCTGGGCCCGAACCCGGTTGATGTGCAGAAGGCAACGGCTGGCAAGACGATTGCCCTGTTTGCAGTGCCCGGCGCTTTCACTCCCACCTGCTCGGCCAAGCACGTGCCCGGCTTCGTCGAGAAGGCTGCCGAATTCAAGGCTGCTGGCGTCGATGAGATCTGGTGCCTGTCCGTGAACGACGCGTTCGTGATGGGCGCATGGGCCCGCGACCAGAAGACCGACGGCAAGGTGCGCATGCTGGCCGACGGCGACGCCGCTTTCGCCAAGGCCACTGGCCTGACGCTGGATCTGAACGGCAAGGGTCTGGGTCTGCGCAGCAACCGTTACTCCATGCTGGCCAAGGATGGCAAGGTTGTGACGCTGAACGTCGAAGGTCCAGGCAAGTTCGAAGTGAGCGATGCCGAGACCCTGCTCAAGCAAGCCAAGGCTTGATTCTTGATGTGTTGAGTTCTTTTTGAACTCATCTCGAAAAGGCCTGCAGATATTGTTCTGCGGGCCTTTTTCGTTTTTGCCTTGTGGCGGAGCGAGGATCTGTTGAGCGTTGGCAGTCTTCGTTTTGAGGTGACGATATGGTCCCTCATGCTTTGTTGCAGAAGCCTGACCAAGGGCAACTTGTCTTGGATGCCCCCGCGCACCGCATCCGTGATTCCGGCGATCTGCGGCGTTGCAGAGCCTCGCAATAGCGGTGCTATTGCTGCGTTCTGCGCTTTGCATCTCATCCAGAATCACGGCGCGCTGCATCGGGTTCACCCAAGACAAGTTGCCCAGCGTACTGTCTGCGGCTTTGCGTCGCGCCTGAGGGGCCATCTCGTCATTGTGGCTAGTGGTTCGAAGGCCCTTTTTGCTGCGGAGCTTGCTGGTTTGAATACCAATTTGTTCTCGCTTGGCGACTACATTTGAGGGATTCCAAGGAGCATTGAATGAGTGAAAAAAACGCTTTGAAGGTTGCGGTGGTTGTCGCTGGCGGCAGTGGCATGGGGGCGGCTGCGGCGCGCAAGTTGCGGGCGGATGGGTTTGAGGTGGCGATTCTGTCGTCGTCGGGCAAGGGCGAGGCGCTGGCTGCCGAGCTCGGTGGGCTGGGCGTGACGGGCTCGAACCAGAACGTGGCGGACATCCAGAAGCTGGTGGATGCGGTGATGGCGCGCTGGGGGCGCATCGATGTGCTGGTGAATGGCGCGGGACATGGTCCCAAAGGGCCGTTGCTGGAGATTTCGGACGCGGACTGGATCAAGGGCCTGGAGGTGTATTTCCTCAATGTCGTGCGCGCGGTGCGCATCGTCGCGCCGATCATGCAGAAGCAAGGTGGTGGCTCGATCGTGAACATTTCCACCGCGTGGACCTTCGAGCCTTCGGAGATGTTTCCCACTTCGGCGATGGCGCGCTCCGGGCTGGCGGCGTTCACCAAGATCTTCTGCGATCAGTATGCCAAGGATGGCATCCGCATGAACAACGTGCTGCCGGGCTGGATCGACAGCCTGCCAGCCAAGGAAGAGCGCCGTGCGGCCGTGCCCATGCAGCGCTATGGCAAGGCGGAGGAGGTGGCCGCGACCATCGCATTTCTGGCGTCGGATGCGGCGAGCTACATCACCGGGCAGAACCTGCGCGTGGATGGTGGCCTGATGCGTGGCGTTTGACGGACGTTCAAGAGGAAACAGCATGCCTGCCCAGATTCTGATCAGTTCTTGCCTGATGGGCATGCCGGTGCGTTACGACGGCGGCAGCAAGCGTTGCTTGCACCCGGTTCTGGCGCGTTGGCAGGATGAGGGTCGGCTGCTCTGGCTGTGCCCTGAATCGGAGGGCGGTCTGCCCACGCCAAGACCGCCTGCGGAGATCACCAGCGGTGCGTCAGGCGCGAGCGTGCTTCTGGGGCAGGCTCGCGTGCTCGACAGCGAGGGGAGCGATGTCTCCACGGCGTTTGTGCGCGGCGCGGAGGCCGCAGTGAAGGCTGCGCTTGCCGCTGGCATTCGCGTTGCTGTGCTCAAGGAGGGCAGTCCTTCTTGTGGCAGTGCGTGGATTGCTGACGGCAGCTTCACGGGCGTGCGTGTGGCGCGTGAAGGGGTGACTGCAGCGGGGTTGAAAGCCGTTGGCGTTCAGGTGTTCAGCGAGAACCAGTTGGACGAGGCGGCTGCCTGTCTGGCCGAGATCGAGCGCATGTCAGCTGAGTCAGCCGAGTCGTCTCAGCAGAGATCGACCTTGAGGTAGTGCGAGCCCGCCACGGGGTTGTGATAGTACGGCGGGATTTCCTCGAAACCCAGATCGGCGTAGAGCGCGCGGGCGGACTCCATGCCGTCGAGCGTGTCGAGCAGCACGCAGGCGTAGTCGGAGAGGCGAGCGGCGTCGAGGATGCTCTCTGCCAGCGTGCGCCCGAGGCCAAAACCACGAAATGCCTTGCGCACGTACAGACGCTTCATCTCGGCGGCGTTGCTGTAGTCAGCGGAGTCCAGCGGACGCAGGGCGCAGCAGCCCGCAAGGCTGCCATCGACATAGGCGAGCACGATCTGGCCGCGCGGAGCGGCGTATTCACCGGGCAGGGTGGCGAGTTCTTCTTCGAAATCCTGAAACGACAGGTCGACGTCAAGCGTGCCTGCGTACTCACGGAAGATGTCACGCACCACTTCCATCTCGTGGGGTTGCGTGGCAATGGTCAGGGATATGGAGGGTGGGTGCTCGTCCACGGGCAATCAGGGGCGCAGGGGAGGTCGATTCGTGGCTGCACCAGGCGGCCAGCCGTCGATCTGCGCGCAAAACAACGATGGCCCAGTGTAGTCGCTGCGCCCGCCGGACTAGGCTCAGAATGACCCTAATGTGGACACCCACCAAGCCAGTCCACCGGCAGCGGCCAGCAGGATCAGTGCGACGATGCGCGTGGCTGCGCTGTCGCGCGAGGGGCGGGTGGTGGTGGGCAACTGCTTGTCGCCGGTGACCATGGGTCCGACCAGCTTCTTGCCGCGCAGGGCGTAGATCACGATGGCCAGCACATGCAGGCCGACGAGAACGTAGAGCAGGTACTGCCCGATCTTGGCGTGCCACCAGGTGGCGGTGCTCACCAGATCGCCCGAGACAAAGCGGGTGAGGGGGCCGGAGACCGAGATTTCATCGTCGCTGGTCAATCCCGTGGCGACCTGCACGACCAGCGCCAGCAGCAGCGCGAACACCGACAGCGCGCCCAGCGGCGAGTGGCCTGCCGAATGGTCTTCCTTGCCGCTAAGATGCCGCGCAAACTGGCCCGGCGTGAACAGAAAGCTCTTGAAGCGCGACCAGTAACCGCCGACGAGGCCCCAGACAATGCGGAACACCAGCAGCGCCAGCACGCAGTAGCCGAGCCGGAAATGCCAGTCCATCGCGTTCATCTTGGCGGTGATCACCAGCGAAACGACGCAGGCGGCCAGAACCCAGTGAAACAAGCGTGTGGGCAGGTCCCAGATGCGGATGGAGGTGTTTTGCATGCCGTGGTTTCCGTGGTGTGGTTGTATGAAAAAAGCGCAACCCGCGTGCACTTCCGATAGGAAGCGGACACAATGGCCGATGATAGTGGGCAAGGGGTGAACGTGTCATGCGTCTCGCTTAAGCTGGGTCAGGGACTCGGCTGCGTTGCCCGCTATTGTGTTTGCGCTCCCACCATCCCTCCAAAAATGAAAGGTCGCCCCGATGAAATACAAAGCTCTAGCCACGATTCTTGCTGCCTCGGCCTGCACGATGTTCGCCCTGCCAGCCTCGGCCCAGTTTGCCAAGGCGGAGGACGCCATCAAGTACCGCCAGAGCGCGCTGTTCGTCATGGGACAGCATTTCGGCCGACTCGGCGCCATGGCTCAAGGCAAGATCCCGTTCGATGCCAAGGCCGCGCAGGAAAACGCCGATGTCGTGGCCGCGATGGCCAAGTTGCCATGGGCCGGTTTCGGTCCGGGCTCGGAAAAGGGCGCGCCGAACAAGGCCAAGGATGACATCTGGCTGGAGCCCGAAAAGTTCAAGGAGCATGCCGACAAGCTGGTGGCCGAATCCGCCAAGCTGGCCGCCGCCACCAAGACCGGCACGCTCGAAGGCATGAAGGCCGCGTTTGGTGCCACAGCCAACACCTGCAAGTCCTGCCACGACGCGTATCGCAACAAGTAAGCGGTCGACGCATCCAAAAGCAAGAGGCCGATTCCAGCGATGGAATCGGCCTCTTGCTTTATGTCGGGAGACAGTGCGATCAGGCTTCGGCGAGCAGCTTTTCGATGAGCTTGTGCAGTTCGGCAAAGTCGGGCGCTCCGAGGAAGGACTTCACGATCTTGCCCTGCTTGTCCACGATGAAGGTGGAGGGCGTGAGCTTCACGTCGCCCCAAGCCTTGGCGTTGGCACCGGTGTTGTCGATGGCGATCTGGAAAGGCAGCTTGCGCGATTCGGCGTAGTTCACCACGTAGGCTGGCGGGTCGTACTGCATGGCGACGGCCAGCGTGTCGAAACCCTTGTCCTTGTACTTCTGGTAGGTGCTGACGATCTCGGGCATCTCGGCCACGCAGGTGGTGCAGCTTGTGGCCCAGAAGTTCACCAGCGTCACGCGGCCCTTCATCTGCTCGGTGGTCTTGGTGGAGCCATCGAGCAGCACAAACGTCGATTGCGGCGCGGGCGATGTGCCGGTGCCGAGAAAAACCCAGGCGCCAGCGCCTGCAAATGCCGCCACCACGGCGGCGGCCAGCCACTTTTTGAGATTCATTTCATCGTTCCTGAGAGGACGCGCCGCTCGCGGGTCACGCGCAGCATGGACGTCGAACTTCGACTCCCATTGTGCCGCAACCGGCTTGCCGGGGCTTTCATCGATAGAGCGCCCTTGTGGGGAAAAGTTCTATCGCAAGGCGCGGATGGGAGTGGCCCGCTGTGCCGCAAAACACGCTGCCCCCATAATCGCCGCATGCAAGCAACAGGCCATTCTGAGCAAACCACCACGCGACGGTCTTTTCGCGCTCTGGCTTTGGGAGTGGGGGCGGCCTTGCTGCTGGCGGGCTGCAATCCTTCGCTGAACTGGCGCAATGTGCCGGTCGAGAGCGCCCATCTGACCGTGTCGCTGCCTTGCAAGCCCGATCACGGCACAAAAACGGTGGAGCTGGGCAGCGACAAGATCGAGCTTTCGATGGTCGGCTGCGAGGCCAAGGGGGCGCTGTTTGCCATGTCGTGGATGGAGCTGAGCGATCCGTCGCGGATCAGCATGGTGCTCGGCCTGTGGCACGACGCCGTGCGCGCGCAGTTGCAATTGCCCAGGCAGACACCGGGAACACCGCCCGACGAGCGCGCTTTCTCTCGCAAGGGCGGGCTGAATCTGCCGCAGTCAGTGCGCATGCAGACCACCGGCCGCAAGCCCGATGGCGGCAATGTGCAGGTCGATGCCGTGTGGTTTGCGCGGCTCAACGGTGGCAAGGTGCAGTTGGTGCATGCGGTGGTCTACGCCGACAAGCGGGACGACGCCATGGCCGACAGCTTTCTGGAGTCGATCACGCTGCAATAGCGTCGTGACATGCGCTTTGTGCGCAGCTTTCTTTCTCCATGAAAACCCGAGTCGCAACGATTGTTTGCCTCTTGCGCAGCCGGTTTCGCCAGCGCGGACAACGTGCAGACTTGGCATCGCGCCATAATGCCCCCAGATACCTTCCAACATGACGACGCATATCCTCATCATCGCTCACGCACCCTTGGCACACGCACTGCGCGAATGTGCGTTGCACGTGTTTCCCGAGTGCGAGGACGAGGTGCTGGCTCTGGACGTTCCGCCCAACGAGCCGCCGGAAGAAACACAGGCCGCAGCGCAGGCCATGCTCGACCAGCATGCGGGCCCGGTGCTGCTGCTGACCGATGTGTTCGGTGCAACGCCCTGCAACGTGGCCCAGCGCCTCACCGACGGGCAGCGTGTGCGCCTGATCTGTGGCGTCAATCTGCCCATGCTGCTGCGCTCGGTTTGCTATCGCCGTGAAGAGATGGAGTCGCTGGTGTCGCGTGCCATGGCGGGTGGTACGCAGGGTGTGATGCAGGTCGCACCGGCCGCACCGCAGAATCAGGTTCGAATGAGCAGTTCTACAAATGATCAAGAAAAACATCATCATCAGCAATAAGTTGGGACTGCACGCGCGTGCATCGGCAAAGCTCACCAAGCTGGCTGGCAGTTGCCCTTGCGACGTCTGGATCTCGCGCGGCGAACGCCGTGTGAATGCCAAGAGCATCATGGGCGTCATGATGCTCGCGGCGGGCATCGGCACCGAGATCGAGATCGAGACCGATGGCGAGCAGGAAGCGGAATCGATGGACGCGCTGATCGCGTTGATCGACGGAAAGTTTGGCGAAGGCGAATGAGTGAATCGGGTCTGTCGGGCGGATGTGCGACAGACTGTGGGTTCGATGGATTGAGCGCTGTGGCCTGGAGCGATGGGTCATGCCGCAGCAGAAATAAAAACGGAGGCTGAGCGACCATGACATTTGCAATACATGGATTGGCGGTGGCTCCAGGAATCGCCATCGGCAGGGCCGTGATCGCGGTGAACAGCCGCATGGAAGTGGTGCACTACTTCATCGAGCCGGATCAGGTCATCGAAGAAATCAAGCGCGTGCGCCGTGCTCGCGACGTGGTCGTCGAGGAACTCAAGCGCATGCAGGAGGACCTGCCAGCCGATGCTCCGCACGAGCTGGGTGCGCTGCTTGATGTGCACTTGATGCTGCTGCAGGACGAGCTGCTGGAAAACGGCGTCAAGCGCTGGATTTCCGACCGTCTCTACAACGCCGAATGGGCGTTGACCACGCAGCTCGAACTCATCACGCGCCAGTTCGACGAGATGGAAGACGAGTACCTGCGCGAGCGCAAGGCCGATCTGGAGCAGGTGGCCGAGCGCATTCTGCGCTACATGCGCGGCGTGGCCAGTCCCGTGGCGCCGCCAGCGGCAAACCCGCGTCGCGGCGCGCAGCCCAATCTGCCCGGACTGGGCGAGGAATTCGCTGAAGATCCGCTGGTGCTGGTGGCCAATGATCTGTCGCCGGCCGACATGCTGCAGTTCAAGAGCAGCGTATTTGCGGGCTTCATCACCGATGTGGGCGGCAAGACCTCGCACACCGCCATCGTCGCGCGCAGCATGGACATCCCGGCCGTGGTCGGCGCACGCAGCGCCAGCCAGTTGGTGCGTCAGGACGACTGGGTGGTCATCGACGGCGATGCGGGCGTGGTGATCGTCAATCCGACACCCATCATTCTCGAAGAGTACGGCTTTCGTCAGCGCCAGGTGTCGCTGGAGCGCGAGCGGCTTTCTCGCCTGCGCTACACGCCTGCAGTCACGCTGGATGGCCAGTCGATCGAGCTGCTCGCCAACATCGAACGACCGGCCGATTGCGAGGCCGCATTGCGCGGCGGCGCGGCAGGCGTGGGTCTGTTTCGCACCGAATTCCTGTTCATGGGCCGTGCTGGGAAAATGCCCGACGAGGATGAGCAATACGCGTCCTACCGCGAAGCGCTTGAAGGCATGAAGGGCGCGCCCGTGACCATCCGCACCATCGACATTGGCGCGGACAAGCCGCTCGACAAGGGGCCGCGCGAGAATTCGGTGCTCAACCCGGCGCTGGGCCTGCGCGCCATCCGCTGGAGCCTTGCCGATGCGGGGATGTTCCGCACCCAACTGCGCGCCATCTTGCGTGCTGCGGTGCATGGCCCCGTGCATCTGCTGTTTCCGATGCTCTCGGGGGTCGGCGAGATCAAGCAGACGCTCACGCAGCTCGACATGGCGCGTGCCGAACTCGACACGCGCGGCGTGGCCCACGGCGACCTGAAGATCGGCGCGATGATCGAAGTGCCAGCCGCAGCGCTCATGGTGCGCAGCTTCTTGAAGTACTTCGATTTCCTGTCGATCGGCACCAACGATCTGGTGCAGTACACGCTCGCCATCGACCGCGCCGACGAGGCTGTTGCGCACCTTTATGACCCGATGCACCCAGCCGTGCTGCGCCTGGTGGCTGACGTGATTGCGGCCACGAACGAAGCAGGCAAGGAGGTCAGCGTCTGCGGTGAAATGGGCGGTGACGTGACCATGACCAAGCTGCTGCTGGGCTTGGGGCTGCGCAGTTTCTCCATGCACCCCGCGCAGATTCTGGCGGTCAAGCAGGAGATTCTGCGCGCCGATACGGCCAAGCTGGTGGAATGGTCCAAACAGGTGCTGGAGCTGGACGAGCCCATCCTCAACCCTGCAGCGGCATGAGTGCGTGCCGCTGCGGGTGGCGTCGCGTACTTCAGGCCAGCGCTTCTGCGGGACCGAAGAACTCGTAGTGCGTCTGCGCCTCGGGCACGCCCAGTGCCTTGAGCGATTGCTTCACCGAACGCATGAACGGACGCGGGCCGAGGAAATACACATCGGCATCGCGTGACGCGGGCAACCAGTCGGCAAGGCGTTGCTCGGTCAGATGACCGGCGTTCACGTCGGCATCATCGCTGGTGGTCTGGTCGTAGCAGTAGTGGCGCGTGAGTTGCGCATTCTGTGCGGCCAACTGGTCGATGTAGTCGCGGAATGCATGCACTTCGCGCTCGCGTGCACAGTGGATGAAGGTGATCGGGCGCTCGCTTGCCAGTGCCGCGTTCAGCATCGGCAGCGTCGGTGTGATGCCCACGCCGCCGCTGATGAGCACCAGTGGCTTGTCGCTTGGCTTGAGCGTGAAATGGCCAGCGGGTGGGAACACCTGCAGCGTATCGCCCACCTTCACACCGTCATGCAGATGGTTCGAAGCCTTGCCGCCCGCTTCGCGCTTCACGCTGATGCGCAGGCTTTGACCGTTGCTGGGCGCGGAGATCGAATAGTTGCGGCGTTGTTCCTCGCCGTTGATGATGAGGCGCAAGCCAATGTATTGACCCGGCTCGTGCGCCATCACCCTGCCGCCATCTGCGGGCACCAGATGGAACGAGGTGATCTCGCTGCTTTCCTGCACTTTGTCCTTGACGATGAACGCACGCTCGCCGCGCCAGCCGCCGTCCACGTTGGCGTTGCGGTCGTAGGCTGCGGCTTCCGCGCCGATCAGGATGTCGGCCAATTGCTGGTACGCAGCGCCCCATGCCGCGAGCACTTCATCGGTGGCGATCTCGGCCCCCAGCACTTCGCGAATCGCGCGCAGCAGGCAGGCACCGACGATGGGGTAGTGCTCGGGCTGAACTTGCAGCGCCACATGCTTGTTGATGATTTGCGCTGGCAGGTTGCCCAGACCTTCGAGGCGATCTATGTTCTTGGCGTACATGAGCACGCTGTGCGCCAGCGCCCGTGGCTGCGCGCCACTTTGCTGGTGTGCGGAGTTGAAGAGCGGACGCACCTCGGCATGTTCGGCAAGCATGACTTGGTAGAAATGCGTGGTCAGCGCTTCGCCGCCGGTTTCCAGCAGCGGGACGGTGGCACGGACGATGGCTTTTTGTGGTTCGGTCAGCATCTGCGAAAGCTCCTTGAGAAAGATGCACGAAAAGTGGGTTGCTTCTTTCATGGCAAATCGCGTGCCAGCGCCGCAGCCCTTGTACGACAAGGGTTTGGCGGTTTGTGAGTCAATATGACGTATGTCAATTTGCGTCAAATTGACTATATTTGAGGTCAAAATGACTATCTCTGCAACGCTCCACGCCCTCATCCCGCTGGTGGCCGATCTGGCCGAAGACCTGCCGGAGCGAGAGCGCCTTCGCCGCCTGTTGGCTGCGCTGCGCACCGTGCTGCCCGCCGATGCTGCTGCGCTGTTGAAATTGGAAGACGGCGAATGGCTGCGCCCGCTCGCCATCGACGGACTGGTGCCTGACACGTTGGGCAGGCGTTTCCGCATTGCCGATCACCCGCGTCTTGCGCAGTTGATGGCGGCGGGGCAGGCCATGCGCTTTCCGGCAGACAGCCTGTTGCCCGATCCGTATGACGGGCTCATCCACAACATGTCTCAGGGCATGTTGCACGTGCACGATTGCATGGGTTGCGTGCTGCAGGTTGGGGGGCGCACCTGGGGCTTGCTCACGCTGGATGCGCTCGATGAGGGGCGCTTGTCCGATCCGCATTCGCTCGCCGTGCTGCAGGCCTTCAGCAATCTCGCGGCAGCCACGGTGACGACAGCGGAGCGTGTCAGTCAACTGGCGCGGTCTGCGGCGCAGCGCCCAGTGCCAGACCACGCGGGCGACTTCGCGCCGCGCAGCTTGATCGGGCAAAGCCCGGTCATGCAGAAGCTGAAGGCTGATATCGCGCTGGTTGGGCAGAGCGAGTTGTCCGTGCTGATCACCGGTGAAACAGGTGTCGGCAAAGAGCTGGTGGCGCTGGCCGTGCACGCCAGTTCACCGCGCGCGAACAAGCCGTTGGTGAGCATCAATTGCGCGGCGCTTCCCGACAGTCTGGTGGAAAGCGAACTCTTCGGCCATGTGCGCGGCGCGTTCACGGGCGCACTCGCCGAGCGGCGCGGCAAGTTCGAGCAGGCGCATGGCGGCACGCTGTTTTTGGATGAGGTCGGTGAGCTTTCGTTGACCGTGCAGGCCAAGCTTTTGCGTGTGTTGCAGAGCGGGCAGTTGCAGCGTCTGGGGTCGGATCGTGAGCACCAGGTCGATGTGCGCATCATCGCTGCGACCAATCGCGATCTGACTGCGGAAGTGCATGCGGGCCGCATGCGTGCGGATTTCTATCACCGTCTGAGCGTGTACCCGCTCCACGTTCCTGCGCTGCGCGAGCGCGACAGCGATGTGCTGCAGATCGCCGGTTTTTTCCTCGAACAGAACCGCGCGCGTCTCGCGTTGGGCGGCTTGCGCCTGGATGCCGATGCGCAGACCGCCTTGCTCACTTGCGCTTGGCCCGGCAATGTGCGCGAGCTGGAGCATTTGATCAGTCGCGCCGTGCTCAAGGCGCTGAGTCGAGCGCCGAACAGCGCGGCACGAAGTGCCCATCGACCGCGCATTCTGACGCTTGGTTGGCATGACCTGTGGGACGAGTTGCCTGCACGATCCGGTATGCAACGAAGCGATGATTCACACACCTCAACCCCCCTCGTTTCGCAAGCAGTGCAGGCGCTTGGCATGCGTGCGGCGGTTGAAAACTATGAGCGTGATTTGATCATTCAATCGCTCGCCCGCAACGACGCCAGTTGGGCCGCTACGGCGCGTGAATTGCAGGTGGATCGCGCCAATCTACAGCGACTGGCGCGGCGCTTGGGTGTGGAAGCACCCATGAAAAAACTGCGTTGAACCAGCGGCTGAAAAATTCCGCCGATTGCAGAGTCTTCGCAATTGGAAGACAATACGCGAATGTTCAAATTCAACGCCATCCAAATCTTGATCGCTGCATAGCTGCGTCCTTTCGATGGCAATCGGAAGGCGGTGTCCTTCCGGTACAAAAACCCCGGCAGGCATGGTCTTCCGGGGTTTTGTTTTTTGTTCTCACGCTTTCTTTTTTCATCATGTTCACACGCACTTTCGACAAGTTGATCGCCACGATTTCCGACCGCCGGAACGTGGGATGCGTGCGTGTGCATGGTCCTGTCTCTGCGTACGCGCGCCCCGCTGTTCCGGCCGATCCAGTCACTTCATGAGCCCGCTCCGGTGAGTCTTTCCGGGGCGGCTTGATCGTCCCGAACTTGGCCTTGGAAAGAGGCCGGAAAGATTCACCATGAACCGCCCCAACAACAGCAACACGGGCTCCACATACACCACGCGCAGCATTCGCAACATCGGCATCATTGCCCATGTTGACGCGGGCAAGACCACCACCAGCGAACGCATCCTGTACTACACGGGCGAGAGCCACCGCATGGGCGAAGTGCACGACGGTGCTGCGCACATGGACTTCGATCCCGAAGAGCGTCGCCGTGGCATCACCATCAACAGCGCGGCCACCACGGTGCGCTGGCGCGATGTGCAGATCAACCTGATCGACACGCCCGGCCACATCGACTTCAACATCGAAGTCGGCCGTGCGCTGCGCGTGCTGGATGGCGCTGTCGTCGTGCTCGATGGTGTGGCAGGTGTGGAGCCGCAGACCGAGACGAACTGGCGCCTGGCTGACCGCCACGAAGTGCCGCGCATTGCGTTCGTGAACAAGCTCGACCGCACGGGTGCGGACTTCGAGCGCGTTGTCGAATCCATGCGTGAACGCTTGGGCGTGCAAGCGCTGCCTGTGCATCTGCCGATCGGTGCAGAGGCCGAGTTCATCGGTGTCGTCGATCTGCTGCGCATGCGTGCGCTGACATGGCCGCGTGATGATGCTTCAGAACCCGTGCAAGACGGTGCGATTCCTGCCGAGTTGGTGGCGCAGGCGCAAACGGCGCGCGCACGCTTGGTGGAAGCCGTCGTCGAGCAAGACGATGCCGCGCTGGAAGCCTGGCTGCGCGGCGAAGAACCGTCTGTCGAACAACTGCTGCAATGCATTCGCATGGGTGTGCGCAAGCGCGCTTTTGTGCCGGTGCTCGCGGGCTCGGCTTTCCGCAATCGCGGCGTGGAAACGCTGCTGGATGCGGTGGTCGATTGGCTGCCTGCGCCTGGTGAACGTGAAGGGGTTGCCAGCGCAAATGTGGATGTGAATGCGCCACTTGCCGCCTTGGCGTTCAAGGTGGTTGCGGATGAGCATGGCAGCATGGTTTTTGTGCGTCTGTACGCGGGTCGTTTGAAGCGTGGCGACACGGTTCTCAACACCAGTACTGGGCGCATGGAACGTGCTGCGCGTCTTTATGAGATGCACGCCGACAAGCGCATTGAGCGCGATGAGTTGGTGGCGGGCGAGATCGCTGCGGTGGTGGGTTTCAAGGACACGCTCACGGGTCAGACCTTGAGTGATCCGGCGCATCCGGTGCAACTCGAATCCATCACGGTGCCGGAGCCGGTGATCCACATGGCGCTCGAGCCGCGCACCAAGGCGGATCAGCAAGGCTTGTCCAAAGCGCTGTATTCCATGCTGCGTGAAGACCCGAGTCTGCGTTTGCGCCAAGACGAGGAATCGGGGCAGACGATTCTCTCGGGCATGGGTGAGTTGCAACTCGAAGTGGCGGTGAACAAGCTGCGCGAGCGGTACGGCGTGGAAGTGGTGGTGGGCCGCCCGCAGGTGGCCTATCGCGAGACCATCGCTGCTGTGGCGGAGCTGTCGCATGTGCATAAAAAGCAAAGTGGCGGCCCTGGTCAGTTCGCGCAATTGACGCTGCGTGTCGAGCCTTTGGAGCGTGGCACTGGCGTGCAGTTCGAGAGCCGCATTGTGGGTGGTGCGATTCCCCGCGAGTTCATTCCCGCGGTGGAAGCAGGCTTTCGCAAAGCGGCTGATGCGGGGCCGATGGCTGGTTATCCGGCGGTCGACTTCCGTGCCGTGCTGCTCGATGGGGGTTACCACGAGCGTGACTCGTCGGCGATGGTGTTTGAGCTCGCTGCGGGGCATGCGTTGCGGGATGCTTTCCTGAAGGCCAAGCCGCAGTTGCTGGAGCCGGTGATGGCCGTTGAAGTGATCACGCCTGCCGAGTATCTGGGCGATGTGATCGGTGATCTGCATCGGCGCAGAGGTCAGGTGCGTGGGCATGCCATGCGCGGGTCTGCCACTGTGGTGGATGCGTTGGTGCCGCTCAGCGAGATGTTTGGCTATATCGGGACGCTGCGTGCGCTGTCATCGGGACGTGCGCAGTACACGATGCAGTTTGATGGCTACGCGGTAGCGCCTGCTGCTGTTGCCGAACTGGCCGTAGCTTGATCGCTTTTTGAGCGCGACTTCCGTGAATGGCGGGGTCGCGCTTTTTTTTGTTTTTTACGAAGCCGTTGGTTTCGGTTAGTGCTTCTTTTTGAGGCGCCGATATGGCCCGTCATGCGTCGTTGCGAAGCCTTGCCGTACAGGTGTACTGTCTGCGTCTTCGACGCCTAGCCTGACGAGCCATCTCGGCGTTGTGGTGGCGGTATCGAATGCTCGATTGCATACCTTATGCCCGCTCCTTTTGAATACGGGATGCACTTTTCTTTTGCATAAAAAAACCGCGCTCATCTGGCGCGGTTTTCTTGGTTGCGAAGCGCTTGAAGAATCAAACGCCGGCAGCGTGTGCCTGCTGATCTGCGTGATAGCTCGATCGCACCATCGCACCAACAGCCGCGTGCGTGAAGCCCATTTTGTAGGCTTCTTCTTCAAACATCTTGAAGGTGTCGGGATGCACGTAGCGGCGCACTGGCAGGTGGCTGTTGGATGGCGCGAGGTATTGGCCGATGGTGAGCATGTCGATGTTGTGCTCACGCATGTCGCGCATCACCTGCAGGATTTCTTCGTCGGTTTCACCGAGGCCGACCATGATGCCGCTTTTGGTGGGCACGTTGGGGTGCAGCGCCTTGAACTTCTTGAGCAGGTTCAAGCTGAACTGGTAGTCGGAACCGGGACGCGCTTCCTTGTACAGGCGCGGTGCGGTTTCGAGGTTGTGGTTCATCACGTCGGGCGGTGCGGCCTTCAGGATTTCCAGCGCGCGGTCATCGCGGCCGCGGAAGTCGGGCACGAGGATTTCGATCTGCGTCTGTGGCGACAGTTCGCGGATGTTCTTGATGCACTCGACAAAATGGCCGGAGCCGCCGTCGCGCAGGTCGTCGCGGTCGACGCTGGTGATCACCACGTATTTCAAACGCAGTTGCGCGATGGTCTTGGCGAGGTTGAGTGGCTCATCCTTGTCCAGCGGATCGGGGCGGCCGTGGCCCACGTCGCAGAACGGGCAGCGGCGGGTGCACTTGTCGCCCATGATCATGAACGTGGCCGTGCCCTTGCCGAAGCATTCGCCGATGTTGGGGCAGGAGGCTTCTTCGCAGACGGTGTGCAGCTTGTTCTCGCGCAGGATGTCCTTGATCTCGTAGAAGCGCGTCGTCGGACTGCCTGCCTTCACGCGGATCCACTCGGGCTTCTTCAGGATTTCGCCCTGCTCCACCTTGATGGGGATGCGCGAGAGTTTGGCCGCGGCCTTTTGCTTGGCCAGCGGGTTGTAGGCTTCTGCCGATTGCGCTTCGCGTACGACTTCGGGTGTGCTCATGGCTGCTCGTCTGTTCAAGGTGCAAGGCGGCGCTGCAGTTGGTCTGCCAACACATGGGCCGCCTCATCAATGGGGATATTGACGCCCATTGTAGAGAGGTCCACCGTGCGCAGCCCCGCGTAACCACACGGGTTGATTCGGGTGTAGGGCTCCAGATCCATGTTGACGTTCAGCGCCAGCCCGTGATACGTGCAGTGCTGCGAGACCTTGATGCCCAGTGCAGCGATTTTCCCAAGTCCGTCGAAGTCCTGCGCGTCGTCCTTGCCAAGACCCTTTTGCGGGCGCTGCGCGAGCATGGAGTGGCCGCTGGGGTCGTCGAGCCGCACATAGACACCCGGCGCATGCGCCACGCGATGGCCGGTGACGCCGAAATGCATCAAGGTGCGGATCACGGCTTCTTCGAGGCGGTAGACATATTCCTTCACGAAATAGCCTGTGCGGCGCAGATCGACGAGCGGGTAGGCGACGAGCTGGCCAGGGCCGTGGTAGGTCACCTGACCGCCGCGGTTGGTCTGCACGATCTGGATGTCGCCGGGGTGCAGCAGGTGATCGGCCTTGCCCGCGATGCCTTGGGTGAACACGGGGTTGTGCTCGCACAGCCAGAGCTCGTCCGGGGTTTCCGTGGTGCGGCTCGTGGTGAAGCGCTGCATGGACAGGGCGGTGTCGACATAGTCGACCCGCCCAAGTTCGCGAACCTGCATGAAGGAAGGAGAAGTCACGTCGTGCCTTAGAGCACGACCTTCACCATGGGATGCGAGGAATAGGCGCGATAGATGTCGTCGAGCTGTTCGCGGCTCGTGGCGGTGATGGTGACCGTCACGCCCATGTACTTGTCGCCCTTGCTGTTGCGCAGCTCGATGGTGCTGGCGTCGAAGGTGGGGTCGAATTCCTCGGCCACCTTGGTCACGGCGTTCACGAACCCTTCGACATTCAAGCCCATCACCTTGATGGGGAACTTCGAGGGATATTCGATCAGGGATTCCTTGCGGGGATCGGGGGTTTGTGTGACGGTTTCGGTGGTCATGGTGGTGTACTCGCAGTCTTGAGGTGGATTGCCAATGTCACGATCATGTAAGGGCAACGTGGAAAATCACAAGTTCCATAGCGCTAACCCCCTGCCGAAGCAGGGTTGCAGGGCTTTGGCAAGCAGAGATTTGACAGGTGCCCAAGGTCGTTGGTTGAGGGCGACAGAGCATGCGGCAGCGCCCTGAGAATGTAAGAAACGAGGCAGGTGCTATCGACCTGTGCGGGTTTCTATTTATAATCAAGGGCTTTGTTAAAGTTTTAGTCTGTTACAAGGGTTGTCACATGATGAACAAAGACATGACGCCCGAGACTGAAACTGAGGTCGAAGAGAATGATTTCAAGCCCCTGAGTGCTGAGGAAGCGCAGGAGTGGCGCAAGAGACACAAGACGTTCTCCATCTGGAGAATCGTGCTGGCTCAGGTGCTCGTGGGTTTGATCGCTGTGCTGGTGGCTTGGTTCCTGTCGTCGAAGTCGCAAATTGCGTATTCGGTGGCGTACGGCGCGCTGTCGGTGGTGGTACCGTCGCTCGTCTTTGCGCGAGGCTTGGCTCGCGGACGAGGTTCTGCCGGTGGCGCGATGGTCGGGCTCTTTGGCTGGGAACTGGTCAAGATTTTGTTGACGGTGGCCATGCTGGTGGCTGCACCCCGGATCGTGCCGGGTGTGAGTTGGCTGGCATTGCTGATCGGCATGGTTGTCACTATGAAGGCTTATTGGATTGCACTGCTGTTGCGTTCCGGTAGGTGAAACTGATTGATTAATTGAGAGAAGAGTTGTCCGATGGCCTTAGACGCGAACGCACCAACCGCAAGTGAGTACATCCGTCACCACTTGCAGCATCTTCAGAACATCAAGCAGAAGTCCATCATTGACTTCTCCGTGGTGAACCTGGATTCCGTCGCAGTCAGTGTGATTCTGGGTGCGGTGTTTTTGTTCCTCTTCTGGCTTGCCGCGCGCAAAGCCACCTCGGGCGTGCCCGGCCGCTTCCAGGCTGCCGTGGAAATGATGGTCGAGATGGTCGACAACCAAGCCAAGGCCAACATCCACAACGCTCAATCGCGCAAGTTCATCGCTCCTCTGGCGCTCACCGTGTTCGTCTGGATTTTCCTGATGAACGCCATGGACATGCTGCCAGTCGACCTGCTGCCTGTGCTGTGGCAAGGTGCCACGGGTGACCACCACGCCTATCTGCGCGTCGTGCCCACCGCCGACCTCTCCACGACTCTGGGCCTGTCCACCGCCGTTCTGATCCTGTGCTTCTTCTACAGCGTGAAGATCAAGGGCGCAGGCGGTTGGGCCCACGAACTGGTGACTGCACCGTTCGGCACCAGCAAGAATCCTGTCTTCGCCGTGATCCTCGGCGTTGTGAATCTGCTCATGCAGATCATTGAATACGTTGCCAAGACCGTGTCGCATGGCATGCGACTGTTCGGCAACATGTACGCTGGTGAGTTGGTGTTCATGCTGATTGCTCTGATGGGTGGTGCAGCCGCTATGTCGCTCTCTGGTGTGTTGCTCCCCGTGGGGCACATCATTGCAGGCTCTATCTGGGCGATCTTCCACATTCTGATCATCACCCTGCAGGCCTTCATTTTCATGATGCTGACGCTGATTTACCTCGGCCAGGCACATGAAGCTCACTGATCCTTTCCTTTCCCTTTCTTAACCTTTCTTTCTTTTCTTCCTAGGAGTCATCATGGAAAACATTCTCGGTCTCGTCGCTCTGGCTTGTGGTCTGATCGTGGGTCTCGGCGCTATCGGCGCTTCGATCGGTATCGCTCTGATGGGTGGCAAGTTCCTGGAATCGTCGGCACGTCAGCCTGAACTGATCAACGAACTGCAAACCAAGATGTTCATCTTGGCCGGTCTGATCGACGCTGCGTTCCTGATCGGTGTTGCTATCGCCCTGCTGTTCGCTTTCGCCAACCCCTTCGTTCTGGCCTAAGCTCCGATCAACGCCCTAGATAGAAAGGTGTTGCCGTGAGTATCAATGCGACCCTGTTCGTTCAGGCCATTGTTTTCCTGATCCTGGCGCTGTTCACGATGAAGTTCGTGTGGCCCCCGATCGCGAAGGCACTGGATGAACGAGCCCAGAAAATCGCTGATGGTCTCGCTGCTGCGGACAAAGCCAAAACCGAACTCGCCGCTGCTGATCAGCGCGTGAAGAAGGAATTGGCTGCGGCCAGCAACGAAACTGCTACACGCCTGGCTGATGCCGAGCGTCGCGCACAGGCCATTATTGAAGAGGCAAAAGCCCGCGCTACAGAAGAAGGCAACAAGATTGTCGCTGCAGCCCAGGCCGAAGCCCAACAGCAGTCGATTCAAGCCCGTGAAGCCCTGCGTGAGCAGGTGGCGGCATTGGCCGTCAAGGGAGCCGAGCAGATTCTCCGCAAGGAAGTCAACGCTGGCGTTCACGCGGATCTGTTGAACCGTCTGAAGACCGAGCTGTAAGGGAGCAACCATGGCAGAACTCGCCACCATTGCCCGCCCTTACGCTGAGGCTCTGTTCAAGGCCTGCAAGAACATTGCAGGCGTTGACATCGGTGCCGCGGCTGACTGGGCGGAAAAGCTGGCGGCGATTGCCGCCAACCCTCAGATGCGCTCGTTGGCCGATAACCCGAAGATCACCGCCGAACAGCTGTTCGGTGTGTTCTCTTCTGTGGCAGGCGCTGACCTGCCGGACATCGCCAAGAACTTCCTGCGTACCGTGATCGACAACGGCCGTGTGACCGTGCTGCCCGAAATCGCAGCCCAGTTCCGCGCGCTGGTCAACAACAGCAAGGGTTCCTCGGATGCGCTGGTCTACAGCGCTTTCCCGCTGGACGCCGCTGCCTTGGCTGACCTCGGCACCACGCTCGAAAAGCGCTTCGGCCGCAAGCTCAATCTGTCTGAAAAGGTGGATGAGTCGCTGATCGGTGGCGTGCGTGTTGTCGTGGGTGATGAGGTGCTCGACACCTCGGTCAAGGCCCGCCTGGAACAAATGAAAGCAGCCCTCACTGCGTGATGCGGCGAGGACCCGGCTAACCAAAGATTGAAGGAAAGAGTCATGCAACTCAATCCCGCTGAAATTTCAGAACTGATTAAGAGCCGCATCGAAGGGCTGGCTGCTGGCGCTGATATCCGTAACCAGGGCACGGTCGTTTCCGTGACTGACGGTATCGTGCGCGTGCACGGCTTGTCCGACGTGATGCAGGGCGAAATGCTGGAATTCCCAGCTGGCTCCGATGGCCAACCATCCTATGGTCTGGCACTGAACCTCGAGCGCGACTCCGTCGGCGCCGTGATTCTGGGCGAGTACGAGCACATCTCCGAAGGCGACACCGTCAAGTGCACGGGTCGTATTCTGGAAGTGCCCGTCGGCCCCGAACTCGTCGGCCGCGTGGTGAACGCACTGGGTCAGCCCATCGACGGCAAGGGCCCCATCAACGCCAAGATGACGGACGTGATCGAAAAGGTTGCTCCAGGCGTTATTGCCCGTCAATCCGTTGACCAGCCTCTGCAGACTGGTACGAAGGCGATTGACGCGATGGTGCCAATCGGCCGTGGCCAGCGCGAGCTGATCATTGGCGACCGCCAGACCGGCAAGACCGCTGTGGCGATCGATGCCATCATCAACCAGAAGGGTCAAGGCGTTGTCTGCGTGTACGTAGCCATCGGCCAGAAGGCTTCTTCGGTCAAGAACGTGGTGCGTGCTCTCGAGCAAGCCGGCGCGATGGACTACACCATCGTCGTGGCTGCCACCGCTTCCGAATCCGCTGCGATGCAGTACGTGTCGGCCTACTCCGGCTGCACGATGGGCGAATACTTCCGCGACCGCGGTGAAGACGCTCTGATCGTGTACGACGATCTGTCCAAGCAAGCCGTTGCATACCGTCAGGTTTCGCTGCTGCTGCGCCGCCCACCAGGACGCGAAGCGTTCCCCGGCGACGTGTTCTATCTCCACAGCCGTCTGCTCGAACGCGCCGCTCGCGTGAACGCCGACTACGTGGAAGCCTTCACCAAGGGTGAAGTCAAGGGCAAGACAGGTTCGCTGACGGCTCTGCCAATCATCGAAACCCAAGCCGGTGACGTGTCCGCTTTCGTTCCTACCAACGTGATTTCGATCACTGACGGTCAGATCTTCCTGGAAACCAGCCTGTTCAACGCCGGTATCCGTCCCGCCATCAACGCCGGTATCTCGGTGTCGCGCGTGGGTGGTGCTGCTCAGACCAAGCTGATCAAGGGCCTGTCCGGCGGTATCCGTACCGACTTGGCACAGTACCGTGAACTGGCTGCGTTCGCGCAGTTCGCTTCCGATCTGGACGAAGCGACCCGCAAGCAGCTCGACCGTGGTGCCCGCGTGACTGAACTGCTCAAGCAGCCTCAGTACAGCCCACTGCCCATCTCCATGATGGCAGCCTCGCTGTTCGCGGCCAACAAGGGTTTCCTGGACGACATCGATGTGAAGAAGGTTCTGCCTTTCGAACACGGCCTGCACCAGTTCCTCAAGACCAGCTACGCTGCTCTGGTGGAGCGTCTGGACAAGAACCGTGCCTTCGACAAGGAAGGCAAGGACGAAGCCGAGCTCTCCCAAGCCATCGCTGCGTTCAAGAAGTCGTTCGTTTAAACCGGACGAGGAACCATCATGGCAGCAGGTAAGGAAATACGCGGCAAGATCAAATCGGTGGAAAACACCAAGAAGATCACTAAGGCCATGGAAATGGTGGCCGCCGCCAAGATGCGCAAGGCTCAAGACCGCATGCGCGCTGCTCGTCCATACAGTGAAAAGGTGCGCAACATCGCTGCGCATCTGGGTCAAGCCAACCCGGAATACGTTCATCCTTTCATGAAGGTGAACGATTCCAAGGTGGCTGGCGTCATTGTGGTGACGACTGACAAGGGTCTGTGCGGCGGCATGAACACCAACGTGCTTCGTGCCGTCACCAACAAACTGCGCGACTTGCAGGGTGCTGGTGTTTCCGTGCAGGCTGTGGCTATCGGCAACAAGGGCCTGGGCTTCCTGAACCGCGTTGGCGCCAAGGTGGTCTCGCATGCGACTGGCCTTGGTGACACGCCGCATCTGGAAAAGCTCATCGGCCCCGTCAAGGTGCTGCTGGACGCATACGCGGAAGGCAAGATCAACGCGGTGTACCTCTCGTACACCAAGTTCATCAACACCATGAAGCAAGAATCGGTGATGGAGCAGCTTCTGCCCCTGTCCTCCGAGAAGATGCAGGCCGAGAAGTCCGAGCATGGCTGGGACTACATCTATGAGCCCGATGCTCAGACCGTAATTGACGAATTGCTCGTTCGCTATGTGGAATCGCTGATTTATCAAGCGGTTGCCGAAAACATGGCTTCCGAGCAGTCTGCTCGCATGGTGGCCATGAAGGCCGCCACCGACAACGCAGGCAACGTCATCAACGAACTGAAGCTGGTCTACAACAAGACGCGCCAAGCCGCGATCACGAAAGAACTTTCGGAGATCGTGTCGGGTGCCGCGGCAGTTTAAATTTCTGGAGCAAAAAATGGCTCAAGTACAAGGCAAGATTGTTCAATGTATTGGCGCTGTGGTGGACGTTGAGTTCCCACGCGACCAAATGCCCAAGGTGTATGACGCCCTGAAGCTCGATGGTTCGTCCCTGACTCTCGAAGTCCAGCAGCTGCTGGGCGACGGTATCGTGCGTACCATTGCTCTGGGTTCGTCGGACGGCCTCAAGCGCGGTCTGATGGTCTACAACACGGATCACCCGATCACCGTGCCAGTCGGCAAGGCGACTCTGGGCCGCATCATGGACGTGCTGGGCAACCCCATCGACGAACGTGGTCCCGTGGATCAAAGACTCACCGCTCCCATCCACCGCAAGGCTCCTGCGTATGACGAACTCTCGCCATCGCAAGAACTGCTGGAAACCGGCATCAAGGTGATCGACCTGATCTCTCCTTTCGCCAAGGGCGGCAAGGTGGGTCTGTTCGGTGGCGCCGGCGTGGGCAAGACCGTGAACATGATGGAACTCATCAACAACATCGCCAAGGGCCACGGTGGTCTGTCGGTGTTCGCTGGTGTGGGCGAGCGTACCCGTGAAGGTAACGACTTCTATCACGAAATGTCCGACGCAGGCGTGGTGAATCAAGCCAACCTGAACGAGTCCAAAGTGGCCATGGTCTACGGCCAGATGAACGAGCCACCAGGAAACCGTCTGCGCGTTGCGCTGACCGGCCTGACCATGGCCGAAGCGTTCCGTGACGAAGGCAAGGACGTTCTGTTCTTCGTGGACAACATCTACCGCTACACACTGGCCGGTACCGAAGTGTCCGCTCTGCTGGGCCGTATGCCTTCCGCTGTGGGCTACCAGCCTACTCTGGCTGAAGAAATGGGCCGTCTGCAAGAGCGCATCACGTCGACCAAGGTCGGTTCGATCACATCGATTCAGGCCGTTTACGTGCCTGCCGATGACTTGACCGACCCATCGCCAGCAACGACCTTCGCTCACTTGGACTCCACCGTCGTGTTGTCCCGTGACATCGCATCGCTGGGTATCTACCCTGCGGTCGATCCACTCGATTCCACCAGCCGTCAGCTGGACCCGCAAGTCGTGGGTGAAGAGCACTACTCCGTGGCCCGCCAAGTGCAGGGCACGCTGCAGCGCTACAAGGAACTGCGTGACATCATCGCGATTCTGGGCATGGACGAACTGGCTCCCGAAGACAAGCTCATCGTGGCTCGTGCTCGCAAGATCCAGCGTTTCCTGTCGCAGCCGTTCCACGTGGCTGAAGTGTTCACGGGCGCTCCAGGCAAGTACGTTCCTCTGTCTGAAACCATCCGTGGTTTCAAGATGATTGTGGCTGGCGAAGCCGATCACCTGCCAGAGCAAGCGTTCTACATGGTTGGCACGATCGACGAAGCCTTCGAAAAGGCCAAGAAGATCGGTTGATGGGTGCTGATGCAGTGGCTGACTGGCTCGCCTGTCAGCCCACTGCCTCCAACCAGATCCGATCTTTCAGTCCCTTTTCCAGGAGCCCAACATGAACACCATCCACGTCGATGTGGTCAGCGCCGAAGAATCCATCTTCTCCGGCGAGGCACGCTTTGTTGCGCTGCCCGGTGAAGCTGGTGAATTGGGTATTCTGCCCAAGCACACGCCGCTGATCACCCGCATCAAGCCCGGTTCCGTGCGCATCGAACTGCCCAACGGCGACGAAGAATTCGTCTTCGTGGCCGGCGGCATTCTGGAAGTGCAACCTGACCGCGTGACCGTTCTGTCCGACACCGCCATCCGCGGCAAGGATCTGGACGACAAGAAGGCCCAGGAAGCCCGCGCTGCGGCTGAGGAAGCCCTCAAGAACGCCAAGAGCGACGTCGATCTGGCCCGCGCTCAGTCCGAGCTGGCTGTCATGGCTGCTCAGATCGCAGCCCTGCGCAAGTTCCGCGACAAGCGTTGATTGATCGATATCGATCAATCAGGCCGTATCTGCTTGCCCAAAAAGCCGCTTGCCAAAGCGGCTTTTTTTCGCCCGCATTTTGGTAAACAAATGAACATATCACAGCGGATCGATTGCCGACAGAATCGCTGTGTTCAACGTTGTTGGGGCCTCAAACGTTGAAGAGTTGAGCTGCAAATTGACACAGTCCTATCCGCTGCTTCGACGCGCTGTTGGACTAGAGTCAATGCAGTTGGATAAATCCATCGAAGCGCAGACGAGCCCGTAGTTTGAGTTGGAGCATGCTCCGTACATCCAATCCTCGTAGTTGACGCTTGCTTGCAATGTCGAGGAACAACGGAAGTTCAATAGCCACTAACAATTCAAGCTCGAAATAATTCGGCATCATCCATTCATCCGTGACCGCGCCCATACCTTCTCTCAGTACCGACAGCATTGCTGACGCCCTCGCCTTGGTCCGCTTTGAAAATGCGGCTCGTCAGGGCGAAGCCGTCTGCGTGGAGTACGACGGCAGCGGCTGGCAGGTCGCACCAGTGAATGAAGGCGACTTGTCTGTGGGCGCGGGTGTTCGGGAGTTGAGTGGCGCGGACACGACGTCCCTGTTTCTCCAAGCGCTTGAAAAGGCCTACACGCAAGGGATTCGGGATGCCGTCGTGAAGACGCTGGCACCGCTGCCGTCGTCGGGCCAGCCTTTGGCCTCGCGCGTCGTGCATCAGGCCTTGGAGATGGCCAACAGCATCAAGCAGTCGTTGGCGGGGGTGGATTTCCTCACCACGCTGACCTACAGCGCCAAGCTCGATTCCGGCTTGTTCCAGAGCGTCTGCCGGGACGAGGGCGTCGATCCGGCCACGCTGGGGGCCGCCCAGCGAGCGCAGATCGATGACAGCATGGCGCAGCAGTTTGCCGAGGCGGCAAGATTGGGAATGATCCCGGTCGCCCAGACCTCTGCACGTGCCTGGCTCGCGCAAGCCGTTCGCGCTGTCATCTGATTCTTGCTTACTGATTCTTCGGCTTTGTCGAGTGCACTCGACTCGGCCGGGCTTGCCTTTTCGGCGGGTTTGGGCCCGCTTTACCTCTGCCCAATGCGTGTTGCGCAGGGCGCTGAAGAGGCATTGCGAAGATGTTTTCAAATTTGATGGTGAACGGCAGGAACCGGATCGATCCTGCTGTTACTAAGCAAAGAACCTCATAGACACTGAAAACGGCAAGTACGTGATCTCCTCCAATCGAGTCTCCGGCAACACGGATATCGGATCGCTTCCCAGTCTGGATGATTTCCGGGCTGCGGCGGCGCATGGCCCTGAGGTGATGATCGGGCGGGATGGCTCCCAGCTGCGGGTGCTCGCGCAAGGCAGCACGCCGTCCCAGCGTTCTGTGGCGTGGGTGGAGCCGGATTCCAATGTGGATGCTTCCTCCATCTTCATCGACGCGCTGAGCCGCTCCTTCTCCTCGGGCATTCAATCTGCGGTCGTGCGTGAGCTCGGGCTGGCGCCTGCGCCCAATCGGCCCTTGTCTTCCCGCCAGGTGGAGCAGGCCATCGACATGGCGGAGACCGCGCAGCGGGCCATGTCGGGCGTGGATTTCCTCACGCAGCTTGACTGCAAGGCCGCCTCCAATGGCGGGTCTTTCCAGCGGGCGTGCAGCGAATTGGGCATTCCCACCGGCGATGTTGGCGCGCTGCAGCGCCGCAACATCGATCAGGCGATGACGCGGCAATTCCATGAGGCAGCCGAACAAGGGCGCTCGCCCGTCGAGGCGGCGACGGCCTTGCAATGGCTCAAGCAAGCCATCGCTTCACAGTTCGGATGAGGCGCCCCCCGCATGGAAATCAGGAGTCTGGTGTTGAGGCAAGACATTCACCGCTTCCTCGAGTGTAAAAAGCGCAAATTTTTCCGCAATGTGAAAAATTTGGTGCAAATTACCCAGAATAGGTGAATTACAAAACAACACGCTTTCGATACGATTCGAAAAACTGACTGCTTTGCCCTGTTGGCGGCAAGGCGACGTGAGAGGAGCTGCCGAATGGCAAATGCACGCAACACTCTGATGATGGCTTTTGCTTCCGGCATCCCATGGATGTCTGCTGGAGCCCGCCTTCGTCCGTCTGCTTGTGTGGTGTCCCGCGGCGCGTGTTCAAGGAGCGTATTGTCGTGATTCCCGCACAGGCGTCCGTCGTGGCTGAGGTCTCGGAAGATCGCGAAACGCTGTTTCGCAATCTTGTGCAGAGCCACGGTACCCGCCTGCACCGCTTCATCGTCAAGAACATCGGCAATCGCGATGAAGCACACGACATGACGCAGCAGGCTTTTCTGGAGGCTGTGCGTTCCTTCGAAACCTACAAAGGCCAATCCGAGCTGTCGACCTGGCTGTACGGGATCGCGATGAATCTCGTGCGCAACCATCTGTCGCGCGCACCGCATCGTCGCTACGAGTTCACCGATGAGTCGGAGCTCACGCATGTTGTCTCGGAGAGTCTCTCGCCCGACGAAGCCGCCGATCAGGCCCAGCACCTGCGCCACCTGCAGGCAGCGATGGCCGAGCTGCCCGAGAGCATGCGCGATGTGCTGCTGATGGTCGCCGTGGACGAGATGTCGTACGAAGAAGCCGCAGCGTTGCTGACGGTGCCCGTGGGCACGGTGCGCAGCCGCCTGTCGCGTGCGCGCGCGGCGCTCAAGGACAAGCTGCTGGCACGCGGCGTCACGCTCGATTTCTGAGCGCGGTTCATCGCTCTCAAGTCGCCTTCATTCGACGCGGCTTCATACAAACGGCAGTACAAAAAAAGCGGGGCATCGTTCGATGCGTCCCGCTTCTTTGCGTGGTTCATTGAGGCCGCATCTGCGGATCGCTCAAGCCCGTTGATGGCATGGCGCGCGGCGTGGTGGGCATGAACGGGGCTGAGTAGGGCAGGTTGTCCTGATTGAACGGGTCCTGTGTCTTGAGTGCATCCACCGACGCACTCAACTGCGGAGGCAGCGACACCACGCGCGGACGGATCATGAACATGCGCTCGCGTATCTGCGAGTTGTTGATCTTGTTGGAGAACAGCAGACCGAGAATCGGCACGCTGCCGAGGCCGGGCACCTTGTCCACCGAGCTGGTCTGCTGGCGGCTGCGATAGCCGCCGATCAGCAGCGTCTGCCCTTCGCCGACGATGGCCTGCGTGCTCACCGTGCTGCGGCGCACGATGGGCAGCGTGTCCACCGTGGTCTCCTGGATCTGGCCGTCTTCGATGTCCACATCGAGCTGCACGACCGGGCCGCCATCACGCATCACGAAATGCGGCGTCACGCGCAGCGTCGTGCCTGCGGTGATGGGCGTGACCGTGGCCACGCGCTCGCCGATGGTGCGCACGTAGAAGGTCTCCGACAAGTCGAGCAGCGCGCCGATGTTGTCGATGGTGAGGATCGACGGACGCGACTGGATCGACGCGTCGCCGCTGCTCTCCAGCGCACGGATGCGGCCGATGAGGTTGTTGCCGGCATTCACCACCAGCGAGGTGGGATCGAACGTGGCGGAGCGGCTCAAGGCACCGATCACCAGATCGTTGCCGTCGCCCGATGGCGTCATGTTGCCGAAGCCGCCCACCGTGCCGCCCTTGCGACCGGACCAGGCAATGCCCAGCTCGTCCACGCGCGTGGTGTTGACGTCGATGATCAGCGCCTCGATCTCGATGAGCGGCGTAGCCACGTCGAGCTGTTCGATCAGCGCCTTGTACAGCGGAATACGCTCGGGCGTGTCCTGCACGATGATGGCGTTGAGGCGCGAATCCGCCTGAATCGATGGCGCGGACATGCGGCGTGATCCCGTCTGGGGGCGACTGGCCGTCGGGTTCTGCGCACCACTTGCGGCGACCGCGCCTGTTCCATTCGCGGTGCCATAAGGTGATGCGGCCATGCCGGTGGCGGCACCATTGCCGTTGCTGTCGAAGTTGAGCCCCGCAGTGTTGGCTGCAGCGGGCAGGCCAGCAGGCATGGCGAGCATGCCCGCCACCGAGGACATCGATGCGTTGCTGACGCCCGATGAGCCCGTGCCGCCCGCGTTGTTGATCAGATTGCGCAGCACCTGGGCGAGCCCGGGCGTGGTGATCTGGCGGTCACGGTAGAGGATGGTGCGGTCATCCACCGATGCGTGCTTGAGCTTGAACACCGCCACCTGCTGGCCACCGGCCGCGAGTGGCAGCGTGGCCATGGTGCGCTCGATCAGACCGACGTAGGCCGGTGGGCCGGACACCAGTGCCACGCCTTGCTCGGGCAGCTCGCCCCAGCCGAAGCGCTTTTCGAGAATGCCCAGACTGCCGAGCGCTTCGCGCATGGTGGCAATGCTGCTGCTGCCGGATGTGATGGCCTTGGTGGTGATCTGGGTCGTGCGGCTGACAAACAGCGTTCCGGCATGCGTGAACCAGTTCAGGCCGTAGACGCTGCTCAGTCGATCCATGAATTCCGTGGGACTCTGCGCGTTGAATTTGCCGTTGACGGTGCCGGTCACTTCCGGCGAAAGATCCAGCGAGAGACTGAAGCTGCTGGCGAAGTTGCCGAGCACGGTATGCATGGACTCGTTGTTGGCGTAGTAGCTGTACGGCGCTTCTGCCCAGGGCGGTGGTGAGGCCAGCGCCTTGGGAGGTGCTGCCCCCAGCATGGCGCACGCAGCGGCCAGAGCGCACAGCATGCGGCGAGGCTGTTTCAACATTCGATTCAACGGTGCAGGTCGCAGGTGCGCGGCTGGAGGTTTGTTCATGGGAGTCTCGTTTTCTTTGGCCGTCACTTCAGGCGCTGTTCACGGCTTTGGCCCAGAACGCCAGTGCATTGACGAATTCGCCAACGGCTTCGTCGATCTCATGCGTTGAATTGGTCGCCACGGTCTGCTGCAACCAGATGGCGCGTTCGCTGGAGTCCACCACACAGGTGCTGGCGTGCTCCTTCATCATGCCGAGCGCCATTTGCGATACCCGCAGAACCAGCTCATCGCGATCCTTGCCTGCATCAGGCAATGTGCGCAGGCGCGAGACGATCGCGATGCCGCCCTCTGGCAGTGCACGCAGGCGCAGGCGATAGCGGTCGTCCACGTTCATGTCGAGCGGCTCGTTGATGCTCCTGTCACCTGCGGCCATGCCGAGTTGCTGGGCATAGGCTTGAAGCAGGTTGGCGCTGACGGTATCTGGCGGTGCGGTGCTTCTCATGGCGGTGAGTCCTCGGGGTGTAGGTTCATTTGCTGCAGCAGACGCAGCAGCTCGGCGACGGGCTCCACGAGCTCCGACGGAATGTATTGGCCAGGTTCGCCCTGTGCGGTGAGTGCGCGGGCCAGCGGAATGTTCTGCATCACCGGCACACCGGCCTCGCGCGCGGCCTGCATCATGCGTTCGGCCAGTGCTCCCTCGCCCTTGGCGAGCACCACGGGCAGAGGTGTTTCGTTGGCGTCATAGTGCAGCGCCACGGCCAGGTGAGTAGGGTTGGTCACGACGACGGTCGCCTTTCTGGCGCTGTTGACAGCACCTTCCTGCATCATTTCCTGATGCAGATGCTTGCGCTTGTGCTTGATGTGGGGGTCGCCCTCCATCTCCTTGTATTCCTGCTTGACCTCGTCCTTGGACATCATCAGGCCCTTGCGATACTGGTAGCGTTGCCATGCGAAGTCGGCCAGCGAGATCACGCTGTAAGCGAGGCCGATGTTGATCAGCATGGTCTTGAGCAGTGCGCCCACCACGCTGCCGAAGCCGGCCATGCCCGCGTCCGGGATGCTGGTGAGAATGGGCAGCGCGTCGCGAATCAGAATCCACAGGAGCGCCGAGAGAAAGGCGATCTTGAGCGAGGACTTGAGAAACTCCACGAAATTCTTCACCGAGAAGATGTTCTTCACGTTGGTGATGGGGTTGAGCTTCTTGGCCGAGGGTTTGAGTTTCTCGAAGGCAAACAGCACGCCCACCTGCATGGTGTCGGCAAAGATGCCCACGAGCAGCACGATACCCACGAACGGCAGCACGATCTCGCTGCCCACTTTGAGCGCCTCGTTGATCATGGTTTCGGCTGCACGGTCAAAGTCCAGGCGCAGCAGTGTGCCGGGCAGCAGCATCAGGCGGCCCAGCGTTTCGACGATGCTGGAAGCGCTGGCGAGCAAGTAGCCGAAGATCGACAGGATCAGCAAGGTCTGCGTGAAGTCCTTGCTGTAGGCGACGTCGCCCTTCTTGCGCGAATCACGCAAGCGTTTCGAGGTGGGCTGTTCGGTCTTTTCGCTCATGTGGGCATCTGCTGCTCGACCTCAGGTCGAGCCGGCCCCCCACTGTTCACGCAGAAACGGCAGCAGCCGCACGATGGCGAGGATTTCATCCTTGCCGTACTCAAACAGCGTGGATGCGTAGAGCATCAGCACGAGTACGGCCAGCGCACTCTTGATCGGCATGGCCATGAAGAACACCTGCAACTGCGGCGCAAAGCGGCTCACCAGCGCGAGGCCGAACTCGGAGAGAAACATGGCCACCAGCACCGGCGCAGCCAGCAGCACGGCCATGTGCATGAGCTGGTCCAACTGCTTGAGCATCAGCGGGATGGATTCGGGGCTCAGGCGCGGCGTCCACTGCGTCACGCTCCAGTAGCCAAAGCTGTCATAGAGCACGCCCAGCAGCAGCGAGAAGCCACCGGAGATCAGGAAGAACACAATGAACGCCTGATAGAACATGATGCCCATGGGCGATGAGTCGTTACCCGTCAGCGGGTTCAAGGTGGAGGCGATGCTTGCGCCGCGCTGGTTGTCCACCAGAAAGCCGATGGCCTCGAAAATCCAGAATGGAATCGAGGCGAGGTAGCCGATGACGAAGCCGACGAAGGCCTCCTTCATGATCAGCACCGACAGCGCCACAAAGTTCAGGTTCAGATCCGACACATCGGCAGCCACCAGCGGCATGGCCATCACGCCAAGCGTTCCCGCGATGCCGAAGCGGATCAGCCCGGGCACCAGTTGCGAATTGAAGAGCGGCAGCACGATGAACATGGCAAGAATGCGCGGTTGCGTCAAAGCCAACGTCCCAATGAGCGTCTTGGCTTCTTCGTAAGTAACCGGCAGGTCCATGCAGTTCCATCCTTTCGCGGGAAAAGCGCAAATCTCGTGCGTCAGCGGCCCATGTTGGGAATCGCGTCAAACAACTGCAGCGTGAAATTGAACATCTCGCCGCCCACCCAGCGGGCCGTCAGCAAGATGGTGAGCGACACGGCAATCAGCTTGATGCCGAAGGACAGCGTCTGCTCCTGAATCTGGGTGAGCGCCTGGAACAGCGAGAACAGCGTACCTACGATCGAGCCCACAATGATGGGCGGCAGGGACAACCACAGCACCAGATACAGCGCCTGCGAAAAAAAGGAGACCACGTCAACGGTTTGCATGAATGAATGCCTCAGACATAGGTGAGCACAAGACCGTGGATCAGACGCGACCAGCCGTCCACCATCACGAAGAGAAAGAGCTTGAGCGGCAGGGAGATGGTGACGGGCGAGACCATCATCATCCCCATCGCCAGCAGAATGTTGGAGACGATCAGATCGATCACCACAAACGGCAGATAAAGCAGAAAGCCGATCTGGAACGCCGATGTCAGCTCACTCACCATGAACGCCGGGATCAGCACCATGAAGTCCGTCTGCGTGATGCCCTCGGAGAGCTTGGGGCCCCAAGTGCGTTGGGCGGTGCGCATGAAGAAGTCGCGCTGCTCCAAGCGGCTGTTCTTGGTGAGGAACTCGCGCAGCGGCTCCGCGCCTTCGCGTACCGAGGTCACAAAGCTGGTCACGTTCTTCAGGGAGTCGGGTTGTGTGGTGAGCCGCTCGAACATCGCCGTGCCGACGGGTGCCATCACGTAGGCCGAGAGAATCAGCGCCATGCCGTAGAGCGCCAGATTGGGCGGCGCTTGCTGCACGCCGATGGCATTGCGCAGCAGCGACATCACCACCGCGATCTTGAGAAATGAAGTGCACACCACGACCAGCGTGGGCAGCAAGGCCATGACGGCCAGTACGATTGCCAGCGTGATGGGGTCGAAATTCTGCATGGAGCCTGCTCCGTCTGTGCTTCAGCGGGACGAGCCCAGAATGCGCGCGATGGACACGCCAATGTGTCCATCCACTTCAACAAGGTCGCCCTCGCCGATCAGCGCTCCGTTGGCGCGGATGCGCACCGCGCCCTGCAATGGGTGATCGAGTGTCAGTGCCTGTCCGACTTGCAGCGCATGCACCTGCGCGAGTGTCAGCGTGACCTCACCCAGATCGAAGGACAGGCGCACGGGCAGTGATTCAAGTGATACCACCTCCGCGCTGCTTTGGGCGATGCCCTGATCGCTGCTCGGAGATGTGTTGGTGTCGGTAGGCATGTGGGCAGTCCAGGTCTGGATGATCGAAAGGCTTGGTGGGGTGGGCTCTGCATGAGCGTCAGCCAATGGCAATTGGGCATGGATGCCGGCGCGGCCATCGGCACTCAGCCACAGCACGCGCTGCGCGGCAATGAAACAGGTGCTCATGAGCACGACGTCGCCCTTGTCCAGTTGCGCCACCTCCTCGGCCGTGGTGCGCGTGAAGCCCAGCTCCGCATGCAGTGTCAGGGGGAAATCGGGTTCGATGCTGGCCGGAGCAAAGGGGCGGTCCTTGAGCAGACCCGCCACCAGCAGCAGGCCGAGGCCGTCGGCGTGCAGGCTGCCTTCGATGGCTTGCGGGCCTTGTTCCGTGCGCAGGGTGAGCTTGAAGGCATGGGCCGGGTCCGCCGCTTTGTCGGCGGATGCGGTCAACTGGCTCACCAATGACGGAGTGCCGCGCCCAAGGCGTTGCAACGCATGCAGCACGCTGGACAGCACCGCCTCCTGAGCCGCCTGTGCGAGCGATGGCGGCAAGTCGGGCAGGCTCGCGCCGCCCAGTTGTGCGCTGACCTGCTGCTCCATCGCCGCAATGGGCAGGCGCAGGGTGAAGTTGGCCCCCGCCCATTCCATGCGGATCACCGAGCTGGGCTGTGCCGACGGATCATGGTCCTGGGGAGCGCTTGCATGCGTGATCGGCACCAGACGTGCCAGCCATGTCGAGTCACCCAGTTGCAGGGGCAGGTCGACACCACGCTGCGCAATGATGGTGCGGCCCTGCGCTTCGTTGCGTGTCAGGCGCGGCAGCGGCAGGGCACGAATTGCAGGTTGTTGGGGTAGGGCGGACATGTGGAGAAGCTGCTTTGGAATGAGGGTGGTGGTTCGGGTGACTTGCGAGGTGACTTGGCTGCGGCGAATCAGTGACCCGCCTGCGCTTGTGTCGCGCAGCGGTCCTCCGGGTCGTCGGTCTGCACGCGAACACAGGTGGGGCGTTGCAGCGCCTGGCTCAGCCCATCGGCAAGCCACTGCGCGGATTTGTTCAGACGCTCGCGCGATGTTTCGAGGCTGCAGGTGAACTCGGCCACCACCGTGCCCGCGTCTTCAAACACATCCATCACCACGCCGGGCAAGCTGTCCTTGCTCAACTGGATCTGCACGCCGCGTCGCCCGCTACTGCCATCGCCCACCAGCAGGCGCTGGGCCATCTGGCTGAGCGTCTGGTCAAGGCCTGCGGGGGCTTCGTGAGTCGATGTGTCTGTGGATGTGGGTGCTGCGCTGGCCGCACCTTGGCCGAACAGCGCAAACGGATTCAAGGCCTGTGGTGGCTGCGCGGGAGTACTCAGGCCTGACTGGCCCGGTGCGCTGCGCGCGTCCAGCAGCTTGCGCAAGGCGGCGGCATCGTCGGCCAATTGCGTGGCGTTGCGTTGCTCGGGTTGGGCTTGCTGATCCGTGCCTTGATGGCCCACGTCATAGCGGCTGCCGGAGGGCATGCCCAGATCGAGATGAATGGGACGATCACCGCTCATCGTTCGCCCTCCGCATACTCGTCCCAATCCTCGCGGTCCCGCTTGATGTTGGCCACTTCTTCGAGTTCCAAGTCTTCCTTGCGCTCGGCTTCGCGGGCCAGCTCATTGGTGTGGTTGTGCGAGAGATCCACAAACTTGGATTTCTGGCGACTGGCCTCCTTGTGAGCCGCACGAACCTTGTCGAGCTTCTGGTTTTCCTCGTCCAGCACGCGGATGGCGGCATCCACATTGTCTTGCTGCAGCACTTCCCGGGCGCGCAGCGCGGCAACGGACTGCTGCACGCTCTCGATGTCCCGCAGCTTGACGATGCGCTCGCACAATTCGCGGTACATGCGGTGTTCCTTGTCCACACCTTCGGCCAGCAAGCGGGCGAGCAGCGCCTCGGCGGCCTCGCGCTTTTCGCTGGCTTCGAGGGCGATGCTGCGTTGCGTGCGCATGGCCGATTCCGCCTGTCCTTCGCGAAAGGCCTTGATCGCCAGAAGCTCCTTGAAAATGCTCACCGCCTGCCTCCCGCGCCCACCAGCGCCGTGAGTTGTTCAAGGGTCTGCGCCATCGACGAATGCTCTTCCGTGCGCTGCTTGAGAAAGCTGCGGATCTGGTCGATCTTGTCGATGGCTTCATCGGTGGTGGCATCACCTCCACGCTTGTACTCGCCAATCTTGACGAGCAGCTCCACCTCGTCGTACTTGGCCATCAGCTCGCGCAATCTGCCCGCCACCTTCTTGTGTTCGGGCGTGATCACCGCATTCATCACGCGCGATGCGGATGCCAGCACATCGATGGCTGGGTAATGATTGGCCGCGCCCAGCTTGCGCGAGAGCACGATGTGGCCGTCCAGAATCGAACGCGTCTCGTCGGCGATCGGCTCGGTCATGTCGTCGCCTTCGACCAGCACGGTGTAGAGCGCCGTGATCGAGCCCTTGTCGTTCATGCCCACACGTTCCATGAGCTTGGGCAGCGTGGCGAACACGCTGGGTGGATAGCCGCGCCGCGTAGGTGGCTCGCCAGCAGCCAGGCCGATCTCGCGCTGCGCGCGGGCAAAGCGCGTGACCGAGTCCATGAGGAACAGCACCTTCTTGCCCTGATCGCGGAAATACTCCGCAATCGCTGTGGCCACGTAGGCCGCCTTGGCGCGCTCCATCGACGACTTGTCGCTGGTCGCGCAGACGATCACGCTTTTGCGACGGCCTTCTTCACCCAATTCATGTTCAAGAAATTCACGCACTTCGCGGCCACGTTCGCCGATCAGCGCGACCACCGTCACGTCCACATCCGCACCCTTGACGAGCATGCCCATGAGCGTCGACTTGCCGCCGCCCGCCGCCGCGAAAATGCCCATGCGCTGGCCTTCGCCGCAGGTCAGCACCGAGTCGAGTGCGCGCACGCCCAGCTCCAGCGGCTGGCTGATGATGCGGCGCTTGAGCGGATCGGGCGCTTCCTGAAACACCGGGTAGAACTTGGTGGCTTCGAGCGGCCCGCGCTCTGCCTCATCAAGTGGACGGCCCAGACCATCGAGCACGCGGCCCAGCAGGCCAAAGCCCACCGGCACCATGTGCGCGCGGCCCGTGGGAACGACCTCGGTGGCCGACGAGATGCCGTACATGTCGCCGATCGGCGTGAGCAGCGCCGCGTCGCGCGCAAAGCCCACCACCTCGGCCTTCATCTCGAATTCTTCGCCGGGATTGCGCAGCACGCAGACTTCGCCCACCTTCACGGTCGGCACCACGGCCTTGATGATGGTGCCCACTACCTGCGTGACGCGGCCCTTGATCTGCAGGACGGGCGTGTCATCCAGCGCGATCTGCATCATCTCGGTGATGTAGTCGAACTGGTGGATCGAGCGCTTGCCCGATGAGCTGCTGATGCTGGCGGCGTAGGCGTTCATACGCGGCTGCCCAATACTTTGTGGAAGGCTGCTTCGATGGCCTTGATCTGGCTTTCGATGCTCGCTTCCACCAGACCGATCTCGCTCTCCAGAATGCAGGACTCCATGGCGAGACGGCCATCGCCCACGATGTCCAGATAACCCACGCCAGGATAGGCCGCGAGCAGATCGTTGACGCGCGCGCGCACCACATCGACCTGCTGCGGATGCAGGCGCAGTGTCATCTGCTTTTGGTTGCGCACCACGGAGAGCGCGTTCTTCACCACGATGAGCACGCGCTCGGTGTCGTCAAAGTCATCGATGATCTTGCGCACAGCCGACATCACCAGACTCACCATGTCACCTTCCACGCGGGCAAAGTAGTCGATGGTGCGGCTCACCGTGTCGATCATCTTTTCGGCCTGCTCCATCTGCGCTTCGGCCAGACCTTCGGCATAGCCGCGTTGGCGTTCGGCTTCGAGTTCGGACTCTGCGCGGGCGACGATGGCGTCCGCCTGCGCGCGCGCCGAGGCCAGCAATGCCTCGGCCTCGCCCCAGGCGGCAACATCCGCAGCACGCAGGATGCGCTGGCCGGGCGCGACTTGCGCCTGCAAGCTGCGGGACGGGGTCAGCGGGTCGCGGGGAAGTAGGAAAGCCATGTCGAATCCAATTGCTTCATCAGTGCGAGGCACAGCTCGCGTGCGCCGCGTGCGGACATGCCGCTCGCTTCGCGCAGTTGTCCATCGTCCGCAGCGGGGTGCAGTTTCCAGTGGGCACGCAACCGCACTGGGGCTGGCGCATCACCAAAGGCGTGTGCCAACAGACCGGTGCCGAGCCACTGCGCGCTGTCATGGAGATCGGCGTTCAGCCATGGGCGCAACTGCTCGTCGCTCATGCCTTCATGCAAATCACCTGAGCGCTGCTGCGCCCATTCAAAGACTTCGGGCTGCAGTGATTCCCGCGCCTGATTCACCTGAGCGCGTGTGATCATGCGGCGCAGATGACCGCCCAGCAGCGCAGCGCCAGCGAGCCGGGCGATCTGCGAGAGCTGCGGTGTCTGCGCCAACGCCAGCGGCATGCCGGGCTCCTGCACGTTCAGCACCGGGGCCGCATCTGCACCCAGCGAATGCAGGAGTTGCTCCGAACGCTGGCGGTGCAGCACCTGCGCCATCGCGGGATGGGCCGCCAACGCGGCGTGCGCTGCATCTTCGGGCCACAGCCTGCGCGCCCGCTCACCATGCAGTGTGCGGCTTGGCAGCAGATTGAACACCTGCAGCGAAGCCGCGAGCGGCGAGTCGAGATCGGGCAGGGCGGCGCTCATGTTCGTCATGCAGCCTCGCCTGCAATGGCTGTCGGCACCGTTCTGACCGGCTTCTTGCCGAGCACGAACTTCCAGACCAGCGCAGCCAGCGCCAGCAAGGTCAGCACCAGCAAACCCGCGAGTCCCCAAAGCACCGATGCGAAGCTGCCCGCATTGCCCGCTGCCACATCCATGCCCCAGACCTGTGGCGGTGCGGCCGCGCTGTCCTTGCTCGCGGCATCTCTTGCCTGCGAGGCGACGAAGATCACAGAGACCCGATCCGTCGTCAGCCCCGGAATGCTGTTGGTCACCAGCTTGCGGATCTGCGGCTGAATGATCTCGAGGTTGTAGCCGTCCTGATGCTTGATGAACACCGCCGCAGTGGAAGGCGTGCCCGCCTCGCCCACTGCACCGCGCTCGGGCAGCACCACGTGTACGCGAGCCGTGAGCACGCCGTCGATCTTGGACAGCGTATTGCCCAGCTCCTGCGACAGCGCGTAGATGTAGCGTGCGCGTTCTTCCACAGGCGAGGAGATCAGGCCGTCCTTCTTGAACACCTGCCCCATGCCCGCAAAGCGCTCGCGCGGCAGACCGTTGGCGCGCAGGATTTCCAGCGAGCGGCCCACCTGGTCGGCATTCACGCGCACGCCCACCATGCCTTCCTTGCCCGCGGTCTTTTCTGCGGAGATGTTCTCCTTGAGCAGCGCGGACAGCACATCGTTGGCCTCGTCCTCGGGGATGTTGCCCATCAGATCGACGCGTGCGCCGCAGGCCGCCAGCGTCAGACACAGGCAGGCCAGAGCCACGCGGAACCAGTTCTTGCACTCCATGAGTGCGGCGACTCGGGGGAACATCATTGCACGCGCACCAGTTGGTCAATGTTCTGCGTGGAGCGGCTCACCAGCTTGCCCACGAGGTCGTATTCAAACGCCACCTGCGTGAGCTGCATCTGCAGCTTGAGCATGTCCTGCACGTTGCCGGTATCGGCGTGGGTGGTGTCCAGCATCTTGTTCACGCCTTCCCAGGAGTTGCGGAAGGTCTGCGAGACGTTCTCCATGCCCTGCAGAATGCGGTCGCCCACGCTGGGGTTGGCGGGCAGCGCGTTCGTCGTGGGCTGCAGCGCAGCGGTGGCGGCGGTGGCCTCCAGTGCGTTGGGTGCCTGAACGGGCGCGACGGGCAGCGCCATCAGCTCGGCAAAGCGCGCCGCTGCCAGCGCATCAGGTGCGGCAGTGGCGGCGCTTGCGCCCACGGCCGAGGTGGATGTGGCGGTGCTCAGAGCCGCCATTGCCGCAGTGTTGATGATGTCCATGGAGCGCTCCTCGGATGTGTTTGTTATCTCTGGCCCAGCGCGAATGCCGAGGGACCAGTGGTTGGATGTGCCGTCTGCGGTGTTGTCGCACTCTGTCCGAGCAGACGTTGTGCCAGCAATGCGCCTTCAGTGGCATGGGTGTTTTCAGCAGTTTGCGCAACGCTGGTCAGCACGCGCTGCGCCTCACTGGCGCGCGCATCGAGTTGCAGAGCCAATCCCAGAAAGGCCTGCACCAGATCGTTGTCTTCCTTGTCGGCCAGGCGCACGTTGCGCAGATGCGCCACCGCATCGCCTGCGCGGCCCGCGTTCAGCCACGTCATGGCCAGACCCACGTGGGCGAACGCACGCTCCGCGCGAACGCGCAAAAGCGCGCCGAAGATCACTTCGGCGCGCTTGGCGTCGCCACGCGCAGCGGCGAGAAAGCCGATCTGCGTGAGCAGGTTCACATCATCGGGGTCGAGCATGGTGCGACCTCACTGGATTGCGGCTCATGTGGGCTCCACCGCACCTTCCTTCAGGCGCTGCAGCCAGACCTCGGCGCGCAGGCGGTACTTCAGTTCCGAAGGCTGGTTGGCAAGGCGCACCACGTCCTGCAGGATGCTGATGGCCGATGCCTCCTCGCCACGTCGGGCGAGGTTTTCCGCCACGGCCAGTGCGAGCCGATTGGAGGTGGGCGAGATGTAGAGCGCCAGCGAGTAGTGGCGCAGCGCTTCGTCCGAATCGCCCTCCTGCTCGCAGCATTGGGCAAGGGCTTCCAGAAAACGCGCATCGGTGGGTGCGTAGACCAGCAGCAGGCTGAGATAGTCGCGCGCGGTCTTCACGTGACCGAAGCCGAGCTGCTGCAGCGCGAGCTTGTAGACCAGATCCAGCGTCGGGGCCGACAGGCGCTTGTTGGCGGGCAGCTCGCCCAGCGCCTGCACGTACTGATCCACTTCCGAGAGCAGTTCCTCGGCCAGATCGGGCGTGGTGCTTGTGTTCATGTCTGCGGTCTCCACGTCAGATGTTGTTGTTGATGCGGCGGTTGGTTTCCAGATTCGACTGCTGGATGGCCTGCAGCTTGTCCATCACGTCCCGGATGATTTCCTGATTGCGCTGCATCTGGTCGTTGGCGTCCTGATAAGCGGACTCATGCAACTTGCCCGAGGCGTCCAGCTCGCGGCCGCGGGCATCGGCCAACGCGGCTTCGCGTTCCTCACCGGCGGAGATGAGCTTGCCGATGCCGCCGCCAATGTTGCCGAGCGACTCTCCCGTGGCACTGGAAGTGGAGCCGAAGTTCCCCCAGTTCTTGGATGCCGTCGTATCCACCAGCTTGCTGAACTCCTTGCCCGCGCTGTCCACCTTGGTGATGCTGTCCATCTTCCCCAGAGACTTGAAGGAGCCGAAGGCGCTCATACCTGCGCCGATGCCTTGCACCGTGCCGGTGGCGATCTGCGTCCATGCTTGGATCTGGGCCGCCTTGTAGCGGTGATCGGCGGCGCTCTTCATCTCCTTGGCGGCATCGAGCATGGTGCTGATCTGCGCGCTGGACTCGTCGTTGCGGATCGTGCGATAGGCATTGCGCATGCTTTGCGAGGAACGCTGCATCAACTTCAGAATCTCGAGCATGTCCACGCTCATGTTCTGGGCGCTGAGTGCGTTGAATTCGCGGATGGCGTCCTTGCATTGCGCGATGTTTGCCTTGGTGAAGCCGCTGTTTTCCACGGCATCGCTCGCGCCGCTGCCGATCTCGTCGCCAATGGACTGCAGTGCAGCCTCGATCAACTCGCGGTCATTCACGGAGGCCGTGGCATAGAGCTCGGTGACATAGGCTTCGCTCTCGGCAGCCGTATGCTGTTTGAAGTGGGCCGAGATGTCGGCGCTGAACGGATTGACGGTGGCGTTCATGGGAACCTCTGTGCAATGGGGGTGCGGGTCATTGGGGCATCAGGCCATCGTGCGGCCGATGTTGGACGTGATCTGGGTGCGGCTTGCAGCGCTCTCGGACAGAATCTGCGAGATCGAGGCGAAGCCTTCTTCCAGCTCCTGCAGCACCTTCTTGAGTTGCTCGGTGTCCTCCTCCAGCAGTCGCTGCAGCTTCAGCAGGAAGGCATCCATTTCCTTCTTCTCAGCCTTGGCCTGATCACCGGCCTTCACGTCCTTGGCGATCTCCAGATCCATCACGCCGGAGCCGATGTTCTGCGCTGCGCTGCCCGCCGCGCTGATGGCGTTGATGATTCCGGACACCGCCTTGGCCGATCCGCCGCCGCCGGTCATGACGGTCAGGGCAATGGCCGTGCCGACGGCCGCCGCTGCCGTTGCCACCATGTTCACCCAGCCGAGGACCTCCTTGTTGTCCGTGACGAGCGCTGCCGAGCCGCCGACCACCTTGCTGAACACGGTCGGGTCCACCACCAGGGTGGCGCCGCCGGTCGCCAGCATCACCAGACCGCAGCCCACGATCTGTGCAATGGCCTCGCGCTTTTCTTCCGGGATGGGAAGAATCTGCATCACCTTGTTGGCAACAAAGGTGAAGAGGTCCGAGAGGTCGCCTTGAACGCCGAACTTCTCCAGCACCATCTTGCCTGCCGAATAGGCGAGCGTTGCCACGCCGACCACCGCCACCGCCAGCAGCGGGGAGGCCAAGCCACCCGTGGCCACCGTGGCGACCACCGCCACCACGCAGGCGATGGCCGACGCGATGATGGACAACCAACCAAAGATCGACTTCTTCTTGGCCTTGGCGGCCGCGTCATCGCTGGCCTTGATCCAGTCCTTGATCTTGTCCATGGACTTCTGATTGGCCTGATCGATCTGCGTCTTGCTGAGCTTGATGCCTTCCTTGGCGGTCAGCATCTGCTGCTGCTGCACCTTGTTCTGGATGGCCTGCAGTGCAATCGCCATTTCTTCGGCGGAAAAGCCGGTCATGACGTCGCCGATGGCCGGAGCGCCCATGGCGTTGAAGATGCCGGCCTGTTCGTCGGCGGGCGTGTGGCCCGTGGTGCCGAGGGGCTGGCTTTTGCGTCCGATGTCCCGCGTCAACTCGGGATCGATCTGCTCATCCTGATCGTTGACGATGGGGTTGCCATCGCCCGTCTCTTCCATGGTCTGCAGGCCGCCCATTCCCATGTTGCCCATGCTGCCGACTGTTCTGGTTCCCGTCATGACTTTGCTCCCTGGTGGTGTTGTAGTGGTGGTGGCAGTTCAAAGGGTTGACTTGGCGGACTCTTCATCGAGCTTCGCCAAATCGATGAGTGGGCGCTCGCCTTCGCCGAGCTTCTTCTCGCTCATGTGCTCCAGCAAGGCAGTGGCACGGGCCCGCAGGGCCTCGCGCTCCGGCGTCTGCGTTTGGCGCAGCACCAGCTCCAGCGCCTGGCGAGCTTCGGGGTAGTGGCTCAGCGCCATCAGGCACTCGGCCGTGTGGAAGGTGGGCATGGGGTCCATCAAATCCATGACCGAGGCCACGCTGTAGTACTCGATGGCCTGCTTGTACATCTTGAGCATCTGCATGCTGGACGCCAGCGCGTTGGCAAAGCGCTTCTCATAGGGGCTGCTGGCCGTGAGAAATGCGAACAGGCGCATGGCGTCATCAAAACGCCCCTGGCTGTACAGGCTGTGCGCGAGGGCGTAGACCGCCTCGTAGTCATGCTCGGAAAAATGAAACATGTCGCCCAGCGTGACGCCTGCGGCAAACAGATCGAGCACCTGCGTCTCCAGGTTCGGCGGATGGGCTCCGGCGGCCGATGCGGTTGGGTTGGCTTCCATGATCTACTGCTCCCTGCGAATCACATATTGCGGATGATTCCGCCCTTGGTCTCGGCGAATTTCTTCATGGCGTTGGACACCATGTCGAAGGCCTGATTCATATTGGTCATGAGTTGCTGCAACTCGATCATGTCCAATTGCTGCAGATTGGTGGCGGTATCCACCTTGACCTTCAAGGATTCATTTTCTGTCTTGAGGTCAGAGATGGCTTTGTCAATGGCTGTCTGAGTGTCTTTGCCATTGACTTTCCAGTTTATGGTGGTTTCAATCCGGCCATATACTTGCCATTTGACATTTTCAGGAACTGTGATTTTAAAGTTTCCGTCCGATTGTTTGACTGGAAGAATAGTTACAGAGTCTTTATTAGAAGTGCTATAGGACCAGCCTTCTTTTAAAACGTGAATATCTGTCGTGCCATATACACCCCATCCCATCCCCATTCGTTCATTTAGAAGATCGATTTGTTCATTCGTCAGGGTAACGGAGCCATCTGCGGCTGGGTTTTTTAGAATTTCGAGCAATTTCTCCCCTTTAGGATCCTGGAATTTGGAGGGGTCCACTTGCCCAGTTTTTTCCATCCGCGCTATTTCATTCAGGTTGTCGTTGATCTTGGTGCTGTCGGCACCATGATTGTCGATATTCTTGGCCACCTTCTCCATTTTCTCGCGCAACTTGTCTTCAAGGTCCGTGGCGCGTTTCAATTGGACGAAGTAAAGCATCGTCTCGGTGTCCATCGACTGGAATTCGGCCAGAGTGAGGCTGTCTGCCCTGACGGCTGCATTGAGGTCCATGTTGCTCTCCTGATTGGTTTGCGTGCGGGTCAGCTGATGTGCGCAATCATCCGGTCTTTTTGTTCCTGGATTTTTCGCAATGTATTGGTCATGGTGTCAAAACACTCATTTCGTTTGGACATGAGGTTTTGAAGGCGGGTCATATGCATTTGCTGATCATTGGAAAGACCATCCAGTGTGGATTTGACGTTCTGGATCATCACTTCCAATTCGCCGGGATTTTTATCCGTGAATTTGATATTCAGTTCACTGCACAGGACTCTGATTTTTTCTTTGAACGAATTTGCGGTGGGATCTTTGGGAGGGATGACCTTGCCATCGGTCTTGTACTTGTCATCCATGCCACCATCTTTTCCCTTGTCGTGCTTGCGAACGCAGTTGTTCAAACCACGCAGTTCGCTCAACAAGGCATTGGTCGAGGCGGTTTTGGCATTGTTCAGCTTCATCTCGCGCATTTGGGCCGATACGGCCACATCGAGGTGCTGGGTACGCCTTGTCTGCGATTCCAGCATGGTCATGATGACATCAATATCCGCTGTCTTGGCGTCGACGTTTCCAATGCCGAGCAGGCCGGAATTTTGCAAAGTTATTGAATTGCTGGCGTTTCCCATAATGGCTCTCGTCGGTTGCGAATATCGAGATGGGTGATATTCAGTTCATCGGATGGGCGGTTGGTTCGGCTCGAATCAATCAATCAAATCATGTTGCGTGGCCGGCGGACTCCGCCGCTGACTGGTTTGCTGGCCGCATTGGTCTGCGGGTTGTGGAACTGCAGGCGCATGCGCTCGGCCTCCACTTCGCGCTCGATGGCCAGCATGTCGGCCTCAAAGAGCGCCCGGCCTTCCTTTTCGGCCTGTTCCGAGGCAGCGGTGGAGAGGAACTTGGCTGGGTCAAGGCCATCGCTGCGCAGCTTGGCGTCCGCCTGGTCAATCAGCTGCTGGGCTTCGGCCAGCAGGCGCTCCGATGCAGCGATGATTTCTTGCGGATCCGGACGTGCGGTCATGGCGGTGCTCCTGTGGAAGGGGTTGGTGGTGAGCTGTGTTGCTCGATTGATGGGTAAGTAACCGCCTTCTGCGACCAGTTCCATGCGCCCGGAAAATTTCTGCGAAGGAGCGGTTCGGCGGCCCTGTGCACGGCAGCCATGGACTGGACATGGAACTGGATCTCCTCGCGCGTTACCAAGTGAGCTGAACAGAGCTTCATTGAGCCGCACCATGTCCAAAATCGAAGGTTTCTCCAATTACGCAGCCCAGGGCGACAACGCCCGTGGCCTTGACCGTGGTGGGGGCGCGCGCAGCCGTGGCGAGTTCGAGGGGATGTTGATCGAGGTGGAAGACGAGGCCATGCTGATCACGGAGTCGGCCGAGGAGCTGAGTCTGTTCAACTCGTCCAAGGCCGAGTCCAAGAATGCAGCCGAGCGCAAGAAGGACACGATGCGCTCGCTCGAACGCATGAACAAGGACGAGGTGGCCGAGTGCATGGAGGCCTCGGAAACTTTCGAAAACGCCGAGGAAGAGGCGATGTTCGCCCACCTGATGCTGGCTGGGCGACAAGACCCCGGGCGGCTGGCGCGGCAGAAGTTCGGGCGCGCGTCGGACCAGTTTCTGGCGCTGCAATATGCGTTGAACAAGGGCGAGGAAGAGGGCTCGGATGGCGAGGTGCTGGACGCCATTCGCGAGGCGCTCGATGACCTCGACATGGAGGCCGGCCCGCAGATTCGCGCCGACCTCAACACTCTGGGCGCGGCCAGCGAAGGTATGGGCTCCAAGGAGGAGCTGCAGGAGTTTCAGCAGACCTACACCGACATCGTGCTGGGCGAGCCCACTTTGGTGGGCACGCTGTCGCTGGCGCTGTCGCGCTTCGGCCCCAAGGACTTCGCGGTGGGCATGGACCGCCTCGTCAAGGCATTGGGGCAGGACGTGGCGGCCGCGCGCAGCTCCTGCGATCCCACGCGGCTGCAGAACCTGATCCAGGACCTCTACCACCTGCGCGTGGTGGCCACGGTGCTCGATTCGGCCAAGGAATTGTTCGCGCAACTGGCGGCTCGGCATGGCTCCTTGGGCGGCGATGCCGTGGCGCTGACCAAGGAGCTGGTGACGCTGAGTTCGGAGAAATGGGTGGCCGGCTCGCGCTTTGCGACGCTGGTCGAAAAGCAGGGCGCACGCACGACCGAAGCGCAGATCCACATGTTGACCGGCCTGAAGTCGCTGATGCGCAGCATGCCTGAGCGCGTCTTTGTCGATGCCGATCAGCGCCAGGGCGTGCTCAATGCCCTGCAGGACGCACTGGACAAGGCAATTGAACGTGAAGAGGAAGGTGGGTGATGGCTAACTTTCAACAGGCGCTGGCAGATTTCTGCCACGAGGTGGGGCTGGATGCGGCCGAACTGGGTTCGGGCGATGAGGTGCAGTTCCGCATGGGCGACGAAAGTCTGCTCGGCGTGGTGCAGTCCGAGGACGATGTGCTGGTGCTGTGGTCGCAGCCGCTGCGCTATGACATGGAACGCACGCTGCTGGAGCAGATGCGTGCTGCAGCCTCGATCCGCAGTGCGCGGCATCCGTTGCAAGTGGGCTTGCGTGCGACGCCTGCAGGCCATTGGCTGGTGCTGGGCACGCGCCTGCCGCAGGATGCGGTGACCGCGCGGGCGATCCGTGATTGCTATGACTTTTTGCGCCAATGGCACCAGTCGGCGGTGGCTCACGCATGACGTGATGCGGGCGTGCAAGGAGGCGTGCAAGGTTTTTGCGGCGGGATGGAACTAGTGGGGCGCGTTGGTTACTCATTCGCTACGCAGCCGGATTTCTGATCTCTTTTCCCGGTCATTCCTTCCGGCCCATTCATTCGTCAACCTGCCCATCGAGGACGTCACGCGCCATGAACAAGATCACCCCAGGCAGTCAGGGCCTGAACTTTGACAAGGGTATCGAGAGCATCACCTACACGCGTGATCAGGCGGACATGAGCCTGCCGGAGCGCTCGCTCTCCGCGCCGCCCGACAGCGAGATTCGTGCCCAGCTCTCGTTGCTGCTGGAACGCCAGACGCTCGACGATGCGATCTCGTCGTCACTGCGCCCGACCATGGTGGATCGTGATCTGCTGGTTCCGGTGAAGTTCGGGCAGGCGCTGACCGGAGCCCTGGATCGCATCAAGAATGCTGCGGCGCAGCGGGCCGATGGTGGCGAGGGCTCGGAGGAGCAGCTGCGTGTGCTCAATCGCGCCTCGCGACTGCTTGCCGATGAAGTGAGCCTGCGCGAACTGGTGACGATGTATCGCAGCGCTCTGTATCAGGGATGAGTGCGATGAGCGATTTGAGTGATGTGAGCGATGCCGCAGGACCTGTGAGCCAGGCCGAGTCGCCGGAGCCCGCCACGAGGGTGCGCGACCGCGAAGCCGTGGAGCTGGAGCTCATGGATTTGCTGGCCTACATCTATCTGCAGAACGGCTTGCCGGACAAGGCCGCCGTGCTGGCGGCTGCGCACGATGTATTGCAGCCCGAACAACCCCGGGTGCTGATGACGCTGGCCGTGGCGCAACTGCGGGCCGCCAAGCCGCAGCGCACGCTGGACACGCTGGACCGCCTTGCCATTCTGGGCGCCATGGACGCCACCTTCCATCTGGTGCGCGGGCAGGCGCTGCAAGCGCTGGGTCGCCATGAAGAGGCGGCCAGCGCGATGCGCGCGTTTGTCGCCATGCGGCCGGCCGATTCCGCAGACACCACACAAGACTCCGAACCTCAGGCCGCCACTCGCTGACCATGACCCAAGCCACTGCCACCTTCGGAGCCCGTGCACAGCGTGCCGTGCAGCTCATCACCAGCCGCAACGACCTGATCCTGGCGTTCTTCCTCGTGGCGGTGATCTTCATGATGATCCTGCCACTGCCGACCTGGCTGGTGGACGCGCTCATCGGCATCAACATGACGATCTCGGCCATCCTGCTGATGGTGGCCATGTACCTGCCGTCGCCTCTGGCGTTTTCGTCGTTCCCTTCGGTGCTGCTGGTGACCACGCTGTTTCGACTCGGCATCTCGATCGCGACCACGCGGCTGATTCTGCTGCAGGGCGATGCGGGCCACATCATCTACACCTTCGGCAACTTCGTGGTCGGCGGCAATCTGGTGGTGGGTCTGGTGGTGTTCCTGATCCTGACCATCGTGCAGTTCGTGGTGATCACCAAGGGCGCGGAGCGCGTGGCCGAAGTGGCGGCGCGTTTTTCGCTCGACGCGATGCCGGGCAAGCAGATGTCGATCGACGGCGACATGCGCGCGGGCACCATCGACATGGACGAGGCCAAGCGCCGCCGCGGCATCGTGGAGAAGGAAAGCCAGCTCTACGGCGCGATGGACGGTGCGATGAAGTTCGTGAAGGGCGACGCGATCGCGGGCCTGATCATCGTGGCGGTGAACCTGCTGGGCGGCATCGTGATCGGCACCATGCAGCGCGGCATGACGGCGGCCGATGCGGCCAAGCAATACTCGGTGCTGACCATCGGTGACGGCCTGATCGCGCAGATTCCGGCACTGTTCATCGCCATCTGCGCGGGCATGATCGTCACGCGCGTGCAGACCGGCGACGGGCCCTCCAACGTCGGCAAGGACATTGGCCAACAGATTCTGGCGCAGCCACGCGCGCTGTTGATCGCCGCAGCAGTGGCGCTGGGCATGGGGATGATTCCCGGCATGCCGATTGCCGTGTTCCTGACACTCGCGGTGGTGATCGGTGGCATCGGCTTTGTGATCATGCGCAGCACGCGCAAGGTGGTCGATGAGAAGACCGGCGAGTTGACCGAGGTGCCCGCCATGGCCGCCGCTGGCGAGAAGCCGAGGAAGAAGGCGGTCGACGGCTCCGAAGAGTTCGCGCCGACGGTGCCGCTGTTGATGGATGTGTCCTCGCATTTGCAGAAGGCGTTCGATGCGGAGATCCTCAACGAGTCGCTGCTCAAGATTCGGCGTGCTCTGTACTTCGATCTGGGCGTGCCCTTTCCAGGCATCCAGTTGCGTTTCAATGACTCGCTGCCGGACGAGGCCTATCAGCTCATGCTCTCCGAAGTGCCGGTATCGCAAGGGCGTTTGCGCCCCGGTTATCTGCTGGTGCGTGAGAACCTTTCGAATCTCGATGCGCTGCAGATTCCGTATGAGACGGATCGCGACTTTCTGCCGCATATCTCCACCGTCTGGACGCCCGAGAGTTCGCGAGAGTCGATGCAGAAGGCGGGCATTCCTTTCATGGACACCAACGAGGTGCTGACGTATCACCTTGCGTTTGTGCTCAAGAAGTATTCGGCGGATTTTCTCGGCATTCAGGAAACGCGCTTCCTGCTCACGGCGATGGAGAACCGCTTCCCGGATCTGGTCAAGGAAGTGACGCGCGTGCTGCCGATTCAGAAGATCGCGGAAATCCTGCAACGTGTAGTGTCCGAAGACATTTCGGTGCGCAATCTGCGTGCGATTCTGGAGGCGTTGATCGAGTGGGGGCAGAAGGAAAAGGACTCCGTGCTGCTCACCGAATATGTGCGCTCCTCACTCAAGCGCCACATCAGCCACAAGTATTCCAGCGGCCAGAACGTGCTCGCGGCCTACCTGCTTGCGCCCAACGTGGAGGACACGGTACGCGGAGCCATCCGTCAAACGTCGGCGGGCAGCTATCTGGCGCTGGACCCGGCGGTTGGCAAGCAACTGGTGGACAACATCAAGCGTGCAGTGGGGGATCTGGGTGCCAGTGCGCAGCGGCCAGTGCTGCTGACATCGATGGACATTCGCCGCTACTTGCGCAAGATGATCGAGCAGGACCTGTACGAGCTGCCGGTGCTGAGCTATCAGGAGCTCACGCAGGAAATCAACATTCAGCCGTTGGCAAGAATCGACTTGTGATGCGTTGCCCGACCCTCATCACCCAAGTTCTGGTTCGCCGGCACAGGCATGCGCTTGCCTGTGCAGGTCGGCGGCGATCACACCTTGGTGATGCCTTCTTCCAACGTGGGCGCAACGGCAAACAGGGCCAGGAAACCGCTCATCTCGAACACCTCGCGCACCATGTCCTGCAGGCCGACGAGCACCATCTTGCCCTTGCTTGCACGCAGCTTCTTGCCAGCCACCAACACCACGCGCAGACCTGCGGAGCTGATGTAGTCGAGGCTGGTGAAATCGAGCACCAGGCGTTGTGTGCCGGTGTCCAGTTGCTCGGTGATGAGTCGCTCCATCTCGGGGGCACTGCTGCTGTCCAGACGGCCACGGGGACGCACGATCAACAGGTCTTCGCGGCGTTCTTGTTCGAGATTCATGAAAGCGATCCTTCGGGAATGAGCAGTACTGAGAGTTTGAAAGATGGGTTCGCTGCATTGTATGGAACATGTGTGGTGAAAGCACGCGGAAACTGCGTGGCCGTGGTGTCCACGTCGCAGCACGGAGGACGTCATGAGTGACATGGTGGAGTTGCGTGTGTTGAGCGGTCGCCATGCTGGCGCACGTGTTCCCGTCAGCGGCGGCGAGAGCATTGGCGGCGGTGATCTGTGCGATCTGGTGCTCACCGACATGGGCATGGGCGAAGACATCGTCGCGTGGCTGTGGTTGCATGCGGGGCTGTGGCGACTGAGTGCCGAGAAACCTTCGGCGCAAGAGCTGCCAGCCGAAGGTGACAGCCATGCGCTGGGCAGCGTGGCCTATCTGGGCGATGTGGCGCTGACTGTGTGCCAGCCCGAAAGTCCCTGGCAGCAGGCGCAAGCGCAGCGAGCCATCGCCAAGGCGAGCCAGCCCGCGACAGCCGCCGAGGGCGCTGAAGCCGATGCCGTGCAGACACCGCAAGCCGATGCGCAGGATGTGGTGGTGCGGTCGCCTTTGAAGGCTGCGGCAAGCGCTGAGCCGAAGGTGTCCGCTCAAGCGACGAACAGCGCAGGCAAGCGCGTGCCGGTGTGGTGGTTCATTGCGTTGGCCTTGCTGGCTTTGTTGATAACGGTTCTGTGGAATGTGCTGCGTGGCGCGGGGCCTGCGCCGGTGCCAACGGCGTTGCAGCAGCCAGCGATCGATGCCAAGGCGCAGCAGCAACTGGTGAGCGAGGCGCAGCGTCTGATCCAGGGTGTGAGACCGACGCCGAAGTTGCTGGTGGAGCCGCTGGCTGATGGGCGCATCCGCGTCGCTGGTTGGGTGGCGAATGTGGCCCAGTTGGATCAGTTGGCCGAGAGGCTTGCGGTGCTGCGCCCGCTGCCGCAACTGGCGGTGCGCAACGCGGCCGATCTGCGTGATGAACTGCTGGAGGCGGCGCGCACTGCAGGCGTGCGCCATGCGGCGTTCGAACTCGGTGCCGATGGGCAATTGCAGATGCAGGGATTGGTGACGGACAGCGCCGCACGCGAACACGCGTTGCAGGCTGTGCGTGCGCTGATGCCCAAATCCTTGCTCGTCAGCGACGGCTTGCGCATGGCGGCGACGCAAGGCGAGGCGCTGCGGCTGTGGCTTGAAAAAGCCGGCTTCCCCGGTGCCAGGGCCGAGTGGCGTGATGGGCGCATGCGTCTGTCGCTGCCCCTTGATCCACGCGAGCGCCCGCGCCTTGAAAACCTGCTGGCGCGCAGTGACAACCCGTTGGCCGATTTGCCTTTCACTTTGCAAGTGCAGGAACTGGCCGTCTCGGAGTCGTCACGTGCAGTGGGTGCGCCAGTGCAGCGGCTGATCCATGTAAGCGCTGCGCCATTGCCGTTCAAGGTGCGCAGCGTGGTGGGCGGCGGCAACCCTTATGTGGTGATTGGCGACGGGACGGTGCTGCAAGTGGGTGGGCAGCGTGGCGGCTGGCGACTTGAGTCCGTGGAGCCTGATCGGCTGACCTTTGCCGGGCCGCGCACACTGGTGCTGGCGCGTTGATGTGATGCGCCGATGTGATGGGCCAACCGATGGGATGAACATGAAGACGAACCTGATATTGCCGTCCGCACTGGAGCAGTCGCAGATGCCTGCGCTGAGCGAGCTGGAGGCCGGACTCGCCGGTCCGGCTGCAGCCGAAGTGCGCGCCGCGGCACTTGCCCGGATCGGCGTGCTGGAGTTGCGACTCAAGCAGACGCTGGACCGCGGAGTGCCCAGCAAGGATTTTTCACAATACAGCGAGCTGTTGGCCGCTTGCCAAGCATCGCGGGAAGTACTACAAATTGTGGCTCGCGCCACCAACCCTGCCGGGGCTTGAGGCCCACGGTTTTTTTGAAACCTGAATAGGAGAGCGAAATGTCATCAATCAGTGGTTTGACCTTCAGTTCCATTGCCAACGCGCTGGGCTCGGCGAGCAACAATCTTGAGACGGGGCTGAGAAGCCGACTGGAAGGTTTGCAGAACGAGTCGAACGTCAGCACGGCCACCATGCTGGAAGTGCAGCAGCAATTGCAGCAGTGGACCATGATGACCCAGGTGCAGAGCACGGTGGTCAAGGAGCTGGGCGACACGCTCAAGGGCGTGGTGCAGAAGGCGGCTTGATTTGCGGGGCTGACAACCCCCTCTCTTTTTTTCAACTTTGTTGCGCAGGACTTCATTGGATTGGAACGCAAAGGCATGCACGGTTACTCATCGTGCATGACCCGACCAACATGCCGAACGCATGTGCGGTCCACGGTCTTTCCTTCTTTACACAGGAGACTGTCCAATGGAGCATTCCACTTCTGCTCGGCTCTCGCACGAGGCGCAGCAGGCCATCGATGAGGCCCTTCAGGCGCTGGAGACGGCGCAGCGCATGCGCGCGCAGCGAGGTCTGCCTGCGACCAACTCGCGTGCCTATCTGGAAAGCCTGTTGACTCCAGAGCAACTGGCCGAAGTGCGCTCACGCTTCGCGGCCGATATGGAACAGGTGCAACGCGACGCCAAACACCGCAGCAGCTTCAGCGTGCGCTCGACTCTGGGTGCATTGGGCGCAGCCGTGGCGCGCCGCCGTCATCAGACCATCTGAGTTCCCAATACCAACCGCATCAGGAGATCGAAATGAGCATCGACAACACCAGAGGGCCAAGCACTCCAAACATCCTCCATGCGCTCTCGGAAGTGCAGGAAGCGGGCGCGGGCATCAGTGCGCAGTCTGCTCAGCAGCTTCTGTACGGCGCGATGATGGAGGATGAAATCACCAACTGCATCAATCAGTTGACGGCCAGTTTTTCCATCAAACCGCAGTTTCCCGGTGGGATGCCGCCCATCTCGAATTGCCCACCGGAAGAAGGTCTGCTGGAGGCGTCGAGCATGCCGATGACTTCGCTGTCGATGCAAGCCGGGCGCCGGCTTCCGGGGGCTGCCGAGTTGAGCCCCAACGAGAAGAATCAGAAAACCTGGGATGCCTATGGCGTGGGTCAGCCAGATGAGACCGACGAGCCGCTGCCCAGCCCATCCACGGCCAAAGACATGGAAATCTCCAAGGCCGTGAAAGAACGTCTCGACAACTTCTGGGACGGAATGATGACGGACTTTGAAGAGCGCGAAGGCGTCGACAAGGTGCAGTACGAGTACGACCGGGACATGAGCTATCTGCTGAGCGAAGGTGCCAAGCTGCTCAAGAGCACGCAAGGTGCCAGCGAGTGGACGGGCTTCAATCTGCTCAACGATGTGCGTCACTTCCTGTCGGATGCGAAGGCGCGTGTCGAGTCACAGTATGAGAAGGGCATGGCTGCGGCGCAGGGTGCGGGCGCCAGCTCAGGCGGCAATGAAGCCTTCCTCGTCGCCAAGCTGCGCGACCTTGCGCAACTGGTCAAAAAGAATCTGGACTGAGGCATGCAGGTGTCTCAGTGGCTGACGGTGCTCTGAGACGCTGCCAGGTTCGGCGCGTTGATCACCTCGGCCACATTCAACAGCAGCATCGGCGGATAGAGCGTCAATGCACTTGCGGTGCGCATGTTGATCAGCAGTGAAAAGCGCTGCAGGCTGGACGCCGGAATGGCCGAGGGGGACTGCTTGTCCACCAGCACGCGCTTGGCCATGGAGCCTGCGAACGCGCCGATGTTGTTTCCGTTGGCGAACAGGCCGAACATGCATCCCGATTGACGGACGATGCTTTCGGTGGCGCAGAACGTGGGCAGCTTGTGCGCGAGCGCGGCTTGCGTGACCTCGTCGCGATGCGCATAGGCGAGATAGGTGATCGGGCCGATGTAGAGAAAGTCCGCGCCTTGCTCGGCAACCTTGGCGATCGCCGGTTGTATGCCCGCAGCGTCCGGATCACCATTGGTCAGTTGCGGCAAGGTGGCGGTGACGACATCGAATTGCTGCTCGCGTGCCAGCGCCATGAGCTGCGAGAGGATCAGCTGCGAGTTGGGCTCGGACGGGTTGTGCACGTAGCCCAGTTTCTTGAACGGCCGATACGCGCGGATGGCGTTGAGCTGCACGGTGAGCGGCGCAACATGGCTCACGCCGGTGACGTTGCGACCGGGCTTGGCGAGCGAAGTGATCAGGCCCGCGCCGACCGGATCGGTGACCTCCGTGAACACGATGGCGGTGTCGCGGATGCCGTCCTTCGAATCGTGATGCCCGGCCAGCGCCAGCGTGGTGGGTGTGCCCCAGGAATAGATCAGATCGGGCTTGGCGGCGCGCACTTGTTCTCTGAGTGCGGGAATGTCCTGTGCGTCGCCCGAGTATCGAATCGGCACGTAACGCACCGACAGACCCTGGCGCTGCAGATAGTTGGTGAAGCCAGCTTCGATGTTCTGGTTGTCGCGCGGCAGCACCATGGCGATGGTGTAGGTCTTGGCGGCTGCGCTGTCCGGCGATTGGGCCAGCACCATCGATGACGGGCCCATGGCAGCGATGGAAAGACAGACTGCAAGACCCCGGCGAAGCCAGCGTGATGGAGTGTGGGATGCAGGCATGCGAGCTCCTGACGGCTGGGAGATCATGATGTGGATGGGTTGAGTTCGTGTCATGGCTGCGGTGCTCCGGATGCGCCGACATGCGCGGGTTTGCGCAGCCCGGCCATCATGGCCAGCGTGGCCGTTGCGACGATCAGGCCCACGGCCAGCACGGCACCTGCATAGCCCCAGGCGGTGATGGCGACTGCGGTCACAAACGGTGCGACGATGCTGCCCGCTCGCTCGATGAAGCGGAATGCGGCGAGTGCCTGTTCGGGTGAGGCCGATGATTCTTGCGTGCCCTGACGCGGCTCGAACACTTCGGTCGCGAGGGCGATCTGCGGCGCGGATTGGAACGCCTGCCCCAGTCCCAGCAAGGCACAGCAGACAGCCATGCCGGTGGCACCGTCGAACAGCACCATCGACGCGCAGGCCAGCACGCTGAGCAGGCCACCCAGATAGATGAAGGATTTGCGCTGCCCGGTGATGTCGGACCAGTGCGCGACCAGAGTGGACGTGGCGGCAAAGCACAGAAAGTACAGCAGCAGCACGCGCCCGGCCACGGCGGGGGGCTGCTGCAATGCGCTCATGTACAGCGGCACCACGACCGACAGCACGGTCACGGCGACCAACCGCGCCGGCAGTGCCGCGCCGAGAATCACCATGATGGCGCGCGGCTCGCGCAGCACCGCCATGTAGCCGCGCCAGCCGCCGGTGGTGGCAAGGCCTGCGGACTGATTGGCGACGACCGCCTGTCTGCGTATCGACAGCCGCAGCGCCACGAGTGCCGCTGCGATGAGGCACAGCGCGCAGGCCACGAAGCCGACGGCGTCTCCTGCGCGGGCCGCGATCATTCCGCCGAACGGTGGCCCGACGATGCCTGCGGCGACGATGGCGGCGGAGATTTCGGAGAGCCCGCGCGCGCGTCGTTGTCCGGGTGTGATGCGCACCACCGCCGTCTGCGCGATGATGAAACCAAGACCGTAGGCCACGCCCGCCAGCGCGCGCAGCGCGACGAGCGAATGCACATCGCGCGCCATCGAGGTTGCGGCCATGGCGCAGGTGCCGACCAGCGCCACGGCCATCAGGCTCCAGCGCAGATCGAAGCGCCGCACGATGCTGGGCCCCGCCACCTGCGTGAGTGCCAGCGTGGCCATGAAGGCGGCCACGGGCATGCCTGCCACCATGGCGGGCGAGAGGCGCGAATCGGCGGCCTGCACCTCGCTGGCGAAGACCGTGAAGAACGGGCGCAGCAACTCTTCGGACAGCGCGATGAGAAACACCGTCAGGCGCAGCAAGGTGATCTGGCCCGATACCCACGCAGGCGATTGCGTGTTGTCCGCATCGTGGGTCTTCTGCGGCGCGATGGTCGATTGCAGTTGCTGCAGACACTCCTTCGCCAGACGGGCATCGTTGTCGGCAGTCTGCGGCAGGACCGTATGGTTGCGCTCCCAAACTGTGCGGATGCGCTGCCAGATGCGGCCTTCCTCGAACTGCAGCAAGGGATGCAGCAGCGACTTGCGCCACAGCCCGCGTGTCACCTCGCGCATGAGCACGATGGCGATCACAAAGGCCAGCACCAGATCGATCACCATGCCGCGCAATTGCCCATCCACATAGTTGTGGGAGTAGCCCACGGCGAGCGAACCGGAGCCTTGCTGTTTCAGCGCGATGGTCTGGCGTTCAAGGCTGGCCGCACTCAGTGGCGCGTGGGCAAGTGCGTTGGCCCAGGTGATGTGCGCCGTGTTCTCATGTGCGCCGCGCAGGGCGATGTAGCTGAGCTCGGGTGCCTGTTCGAGCTTGGTCGCAAACAGCTCCTGCAAGCCATGGAGATGCGTTTGCGGTATGCCCAGGCGCAATGCGCGATCGATCTCCGAGCCCAGTGTCTGCGCCACGTCGCGGGCATTGTTTTCGAGCTGCTGCGACACCAGCGGACGCACGGCCTCGCGTGCCGACCACACCATGCCCATGGGTGCCAGCGTCAGCACGAGCAGGCACAGCGCGACGGCCGTGGCGCGGACATGGGGCCGATGGCGAGCGCTGCCGGAGCGCTCCAGCGACGCGAGCACCTGTCTGCTCCACTGCAGCAGCGCCCACCACATCACGACGAATGTGGTGAGTGCCAACGGCAGTCCGCGCAACAGCATCGTGAACGCGGCGTCTCGGGCCTGTTCTCGAATGGCTTGCAGATCGAACGCAGCCCATGTCACGGCGACAGCCGACCCGCTGGCATCGCGCAAGGCCGAGCCCATCAGGCTGGCGGTGGGCGTGCTGCGGGTGGTGGTGAGCGGTGTCGATGAGGCGAGCAGCGCAGCAGTCCATGGCGCTTGCACCAACCGCTGATAGCTGCGCGGACCTTCGCTTGCAAGCAGCTCGCCGCGATCCGACGTGACCCAGATGGCCCGCATGAGCGGCTCCTGCGCCAATGCTCTGCCGAGTTGACCTTGCAGACCTTGCTGGTCCGAAAGCCCCACGCCAAAACGCAGACCACGCTCCGATTCGCTGTTGACCTGCAGAACGAGACGCGCAACGCGTTCCTGCGAGAGCTGGGTCAGCAATTGCTCGGTGCGCCATGCGATCAACAGCAGCGAGAGACCGAACAGCATCAGCGTGAAGATGGCCGCGCAGAGCAGTGCCTCGCGGCGCAGCCGCAGCGCGATGGTGGGTGCAAGGCCGATCGGTGCCGACGCCACGGTGCGCGAATTCATGGCGGTGCCGATGTGTTTGAACCGCAGCGCTGTGCAATGTCACGTGGCGTGTTTATCATTCGCAGCACAGCGTGCATCGCGCTGCGATCAACGCAGGAGAGTTCTTGATTTCCGACGCAGAGTCCCTCATCGCCATACCGCCGCAGTTGCCTCCGGCCTCGGCCTTCTCGCATCTGCCGCAGGTCACCACGCGTGTGCTGACGGCGCAGGACCTGGTGCAATGGCAAGGCTTGCGCGACGAGGTGATCCGCGATCTTCCGAACCCCGATTTCTATGTGCGCGAGGACGACGAGGCGGCCTTCTTCACCGCACACACCGGCCATCGTGGACAGACCATCGGCGTCTACCATGGAGAGCAGTTGATCGCCTACGCGATGGTGGGTTTTCCGCAGCCGCAGGATGCCGGCCATCTTGGCGTGGTGCTGGGGTTGGCGGCGCCTTTGCTCGACAAAGTCGCGCACATTTCGAGCTGCATGGTGTTGCCGCAATGGCGTGGCAATGGGCTGCAGCGCACCTTGCTGGCGGTGCGTCTGGCCATGTCGCAGGCGCAGGGCAGGCCGTACTGCCTGGCGATGGTGTCGCTGCACAATCATCGCAGCCGCCACAACCTGATGCGTCAGGGAATGCACATCGGCTGGACGGGTGACATCGATGGTCTCAAGCGCCATGTGATGCGCATCGATCTGCATCGCGGTGCGCACTTCGACATGGCGGACGAGCGACTCATCGACAGCGCCGATCTGGACGCGCAAAGCCGTGCGACGCGCAACGGCTATGTCGGCGTGGCCGAACTGCGCCGCGACGACGACCTCGTGACGCTGCGCTACGTGCGGGCGTTGCATCATGGCGCGACCCCTCTGTAGGTGAGCGCGACAACGGTGATGTCATCCGCTTGCGCGGCACCGGCTTCAAAGCTGCGCACAGCCTGCACCAGATGCTCTGGCACTTGTGCGGTGGAAAGATCGGCAGTGCGCGCATGAAGCGCATCGAGCAAGGCGGGCTCACCAAACAATGCGCCCGCGTTGTTGGTGGCTTCGGTCACGCCATCGGTATAGAGCACCAGTGATTCGCCGACGGCAAGCTGCACTTCGCTCTCTTCGTAGTCCTGCTCCTCCAGCACGGCCAGCGCCATGTTCTGGCCCGACGGGAAATACTCAGCCTGTCCGGAGCGCACACGCACAGGCGGGTTGTGGCCCGCGTTCACATAGCTGAAACGCCCCGTTGGCAGATGCAGCACGCCGTAGAACACGGTCACGAACATCATCTGGTCGTTCTCTGCGCACAGTTGATCGTTGAGCGCCGAGATCGTCTTGCCGGGCGTCTTGTAGTGCATCGCATTGCTCTTGAGCAGCGTGCGCGAGATCGCCATGAAGAACGCGGCGGGAACGCCTTTGCCGGACACGTCGGCCACGATCACGGCCAGGTGCTCGTCGTCGATGGAGAAGTAGTCGTAGAAGTCTCCGCCGACCTCCTTGGCTGGAATCATCCGCGCGGCAATTTCGACCTCGCTGATTGAAGGCGCTGTGCGCGGCAGGATGGACAATTGCATCTGGCGCGCGATTTCCAGCTCCTGCTGGAGACTGGCGAACAGCGCCTGTGTCTGCATGGCCGCCTGCAGTTCGCGCAGCAGCTTGAGCAGACGGTTCTGCTGCGTGCTCACCAGGCCGGACATGCGGCCAAGAATGCCTGCCAGATCGGCCAACTGGTTGGGCGTGTCGACGCCGCTTGAAGCGGGCAAGGCTGGCGATTCGTTGCGCGAGCCGAGCGCCGACAGAATCTCTTCGCGCGAGGTCGGGTCGAGGCTGTCCGCCAGCGTGCGCAACTGGTCGCGGATCAGCCGCTCCTGTTGCACGCGCGTGCGCACGCGCTCCTGGCGCAGCGTGTCCAGATTGAGCAGCTCGGTGCGGATGGCGACCACGCCTCGGGCGATGGCTCCGGCTTCGTCTTCGCTGTCCTCGTCACCATCATCGAGCGCCGCGTCGATGCGCCCGTTGGACAAGGCCTTGAGCACGTTGACCGAGCGCTTGAGCGGCTCCATCGCGTGGTGCACATAGAGTGCGATCGCCAGCACCAGCATCGCGGCAAAGCACAACGCTGCGGCCAGCGACAGCGCGTTGAAGAGCCGGTCCGAACGATGGCTTGCCGTGACATCCTGCACCCACACCAGCGCACCGACAACACGTTGATCGAAGTTGCGAACCGGCTGGCTGATGATCTGCAGCGCGTGGCCCTGAAGTTCTCCTTCGCCAACGGTGTCGATCTGCGCACGCGGTGTGCGCACGGGCACGTCGGGGACGAGGTTCTTGAGCACACCCGCATCGGTGCCGATGGCGTAGGCACCGCGCATATTGCTCAAAAAAATCCGGCCGCCGAGGTAGTCGGACAAGGCGCTCAGATGCGGTGCGACGTCCTGCCCGATGGCGATGGCACCATGGTCGAAACCGATGATCTTCACCCATTCGTATCGCTGCGGTGCAAGCTGGATGAGCGACTGCACCTCCTCGTCCATCGAGTGGGCGCGTTGAATCCAGCCGATCTCGGCCATCGGCTGCGGGTCGAGCGATGTCTCGGTGGTGGCAAGCAGCGAGCCGCGCGGCGAAAGCACGTCGATGCGCATGCCGGGGCTCGCCTCGCGCACAGTGCGAGCGAGCAGGGCTTCGATGCGCATCGTGGCTTGCGGGTCGCGCACGTTCTGGAAGTCCGGGTTCTCCAGCAGCCTGCGCGCGACGGCTTCCAGATTCTCCAGTTGCTCGCTTTGCAGCTTGTCCCAGGCGATGCGCTGGTTCTGCAGCAGGGCATCGTTGTAGCGCTGCTGCCAGCGTTGCTCGCCGAGCCAGCCCGTCAACGTCAACGCGCCGACCAGCAATGCCATCGCCAGAAGCAGGATCAGCAGAATGCGTCGCTTAAGCTGCATCGGATGCTCCGGGTGAGTCTGGCGCTGTGTTCAAACCAACGGCTTGATGCGCGAGCTTCCAAAGCCCCGCGCCCAGCAGTGCGCAGGCCGCAAGCGGCAGGCTGATGGGCGGCAGTGAAAGCTGCAGCAACCACATGGCGGCCGATGCGCCCAGCGTCACCGCGATGAGATGGTGCGGTGCCTTCGGTTCGTGCCAGGGTCCGTTGGACTTGAGCATGCAGCCCAGCACCCAGCCTTGCGCCAGTGCGGCCACGCATGCGATGCCACTGTGCAGCAGCGCACTGTCTTTCAACAACTGGCTGAGCATCCACAGCAGAGCGCACAGCAGCAGCATGACGAGCAGTTGTCTGCTGCGCAGAATGGGTCGGTACAGACCCGCCATGACGCCGATGCCGAGCATGCCGTTGATTGCAATGCTGGCAGTGCCCCATGTGAGCGAGTCGAGCAGCATTGCCAGCACGCCGGTCGCTGCTGCAGCCGACAGCGCGGGCGAGATGCGGAACGCGGGCTGTGCGGAAGACGCGCCCAACGCCATGCGCCATGCGCTGCGTGGTGCGTTCCACTGCAGCAGATGCACTATGCAGCAGAGTGCGGGCAGCATCAACGCGGCCGCGCCGAGTCGCTCGCCCAAGGCGCTTTGCGTGACGGCGGCAAGCGCTGGTGCCATCCACAGCAGTGCAATGCTCCATGCGCCGATGGCGGCGACGGGCCAGTGCGGAGTGGCGGCGATCGTGCTGCCGCCGCGTTGCATCTGCACCTGCATGCAGGCGAGCAAGGCCGCGCCTGCCATGGCACCGCCAAGCAGCGGCATGGCGAGCAGGTCGGCGTTGACGGCAAGGCGCTCCAGCCAACCCATGGACCATGCAATGCCCAGTCCGCACAGCGCGATGCAGCAAGCCATCAAGCTGACATGCGGGCGCAGGCGTGTGCGACTGATCAGCAGGGCACCCACGACGGCGCAGGCAACGAAAAGCGGCAGACGCCAGGTCTGCACCCAGGTCTGCAAGGGCGTTGTGGCCGCATCGCTTGTCGCGAGCATGGTCATGGCCATGCTGCTGATGGACACCAGCAGGCAGGCCCAGAACGCCTGCGCTTGCGCGGCGACGACGCGAATCTGCAGCAGGCCGTTGTCTGCAAACCGGTCCCGGCCTTCGGCTTCGTGCAGCAGTTGATCGAGGCGGTCGCGTCGGGACGATTGCGGCTCGGTCACCCGCAGCGAGGCGATGAGGCGGCGCACGCGCACCAGCGTTTCGTGGACATGGCGTGTGGCATGTCCCAGGTTCTGCACGCGCAAGTCATATTCGCGGCGTTGGGCGATGACGAATGAGCTGTCGAAGCGCCCGTTGAGAATCGCGCGCGTGCCCAGACGTGCAGCGAAATTGCGCAGCAGCGGGCCTTGCGCTTCGCTGAAACGCGCGGCAAGAAATGCCAGCGCGGACAGCAGAATGATCACCGGAACCAGCAGCATCGCCGTGCTTGCGGCAAAGGACTGCAGGTCGCTCGATTGCAGTTCCAGACGCACGCTGGCCAATGGTTGGCGAGAGTGCATCGCAACCGGCGCGTTGGCCTGTGCGGCGTTGCTTGCGTCACTGTTGGCGATGTTCGCACGCGCTTGCCACAGCACCTTGCCATCGGCATTCAACAGTGCGATCGATGCGATGTCCGCGTGCGTCTTGAGTCGGTGTTCAAGAAACGCCTGCATGCCCTGCAATTGCTCCAGCGGCACGCCAACCGCCAGCGCATGCTCGACGCGCTGCGCCACCGATTGCGCAAGCAACTGCGCGCGCGCAGTCTCGCTGTCCATTCGCAGTTGGTGCAGCAGGCGGTATGTGACGCCACTCAGCGCGAGACTGGTCAGCAGCAGAAGCAGCAATCCCATCCAGCCGAGACGTTGCGATGTGCTGTGCTGCCTGGTCATTCCGCAGCCTCCATGGCGTCGAGTTTGGCAAGGCATTCATCGAGGCGCGCGCGCACCTCGGTGGCCTTGGCGTTCGATGCGTTCAACACGCCTGTCCGTTCCGCTTCCAGATGCCGGTATTGCGGTGCGAGCGCCCAACGCGCGGCAAGCAACGAGACCATGGCGAGCACGGCAAGCGAGGCCAACGCCGCCATCCACAGCGGCATGCCGACGCGCAGCGCTGCAGCGCTCAGGCGCGATGGCGGTGCGGCATAGGTCGCCGTCACATGGCCGATCACTTCGCCGAACGCGTTGTGCAGCAACACACCGCTCACAGTCTCGTTGTCGATGACCGTGCTCCAGCGATGATTGCCGTGCACGCCTGCATCGGCGGCCGTGGTGACTGCGGCCTGCCAGCGCTCGCCCACGGCACCACGATCGGTGCTGAACAATGCGACGCCGTTGCGGCTCACGACATCGATGGCGTGCAGCGATGCGTCGGCCGCCAGAGCGGCTTCCAGCTTGAAGGTGATGCCGTGGTTTTCCGCCAGATCGAGGCCGAGCGCGATGTCGGTTTCGATCGTTTCCTGCAGCTCTGCAATGGTCAGCGACACGCGCGATTGCTGGATGCTGTCCACCTCGCGGCCATAGACCTGCAGCAGCAATGCAGCGATCAGCAGCACGCCCGCGCTGATCATCAGCCACCACAGTCCGGCCACTTCCAGCAGCGCATTCAGCGTGGGTTTTTGTGTGTTGTCGGTGTCACGAACACTGGCGGAAATCGGATTGCTCATGCCACAATGCCCCCGTTCAAACATGTCGCACGATGCTTGTCGGCATGTGGTCTGCAACGCTTTTGCAGTTGTTCCTTGTTCTTCAAGACGCCGCTTTTATGAGCCCCTCCATCCAGCTTCTGTGTTCGTTGAATGGCACTGTCGATGAGCTGCCGCCGTTCTTCGAGCGCATGGAAGCATGGGGTGAGGAGCACGACGTTCCGCCTGCGCTGATCGCATCGTTCGGCCTGATGCTCGACGAGCTGCTGACCAACGTGGCCATGCATGCGTATCAGGGAAAGGGCGGTCCGGTGGCCGTGCAGATCGACTTCATCGCACCCGCGCATCTGCGTGCCCTGCTGCGTGATGAAGGCCCCGCCTACGATCCGACCGCCGCCGCCGAGGTGGACGTGAACGCGCCCATCGAGGAGCGGGAGATCGGTGGTCTGGGCGTGCATTTCGTCAGAAACCTTGCGGATCAGTTTGCGTACCGCCGGGACGGTCATGTGAATGAGGTGCTGGTCAGTCGAACTCTTCCGGCCAAGGCCTGATCGCAGGGGGAATCCAGATGCAAATCATCCGGGTTTATCATTGGCATTCACGTCCCCGACGGTCGAGCTGCAGCACAGAAGAAAAATCGTGAGTAACCGCAGCCGCCCGATCGTTCCATTTCCGCACCAACTTTCTTTTCATTCACTTCCCCGACACCTCCCATGCAGCCTTTGTCCACCGATGAATTGATTTCCGAATTGGGCAAGCTCATCGGAATCCCAGCCTTGCGCGCTGATTCGCAGGGCTGCTGTCACCTGGTGTTCGATGGCAGCTTGGCGGTGGTGATTCGCCATGTGCCCGCGCAGTCGCGCTGGCTGCTGAGCTGCGCGCTGGAAAAGCAGACGCTCGATTCCGAGGGCCTGCGATTGCTGCTTCGCGGCAACTGGCTGGGCGCAGGTTTCGGCGGCGGTTGGGTGGGACTCGATGAGCAGGATCGCGCGGTGCTGCATCTGCCGGTGCCGTTTGCCGATGCGAGCGCTTCGGTGCTGCTGCAGGCCACCGAGATGCTGCTCGACCATGCCGAGCGCTGGGACAAGCGGCTCAAGGAAAGTCCGCAGGCAGGTCAGCGAGCGCCCGCTCCCATGGCGATGTGGGCACAGCGGATCTGAGCCGCGCGCTGCGCTGGCTTCAGTTGCTGATCACGACCGGCCCGTCGGGCAGCTCGTTGGCATGTCTTTCGCTGCCGCCTTCAGCCGCCGGGTATTGCTCCACCAGCGCCATGGTCACAGCGGCAATCGCTTCGGTCAGGCCGTCTTCGTAGTGGCCTTCGCGGAACTGCTCGCGCATGCGGGCGACCATCTCGTGCCAGACCTTGGGATCGACATGGCGCGCGATGCCGCGGTCGGCGAGGATTTCGATGGTGTGCTCGGCCACCAGCAGGTAGATGAGCACGCCGTTGTTGTGTTCGGTGTCCCACACGCGCAGTTTGCCGAACTGCGTGACTGCGCGCTCACGGGCACTGGCCGAGCGCCAGATGTAGGACAGTGGCAGACCACCTTCCACACAGATGCGGATTTGGCCGGTGTGGCGTTTCTCGCTGGCCGCCACGCGTTCGGCCAGACGCTGCTGCACATCGGCGGGCAGCACGCGGCGCAGTGAGCCTTCTGCCATGCGGTTGCGCACCAGTCGCGCGAGCCGGGCAAAAAGTCCTGTCGAATGCCGGGAGTGCTGTTCCATCGTTGAAGTGCCTTGCTGCGTTGTCCTGTTTGCGGGATGCTGGGATGCGTGTTCGGGTGGAGTGTTCATCACCAGTCGCCGGACGCACCGCCGCCGCCGAAGTCGCCACCGCCGCCGGAACTGAAACCACCTCCGCCGCCGCTGAATCCGCCGCCCCCTCCACCAAAGCCGCCGCCACCACCGCCGAATCCGCCGGGGAAGCCGCCGCCATGCACGATGGGACCGCCTCCGCCCTTGCCTGCAAACAGCACGGTGTAGAGCAGCGCGAGAATGCCAGCGCCCGCAGCAAGACCGATGCTGGTCGTGATGATGAAGGCCACGAAACCGACGCCGCCACCCATCAGCAGACCGCCGAGGGGCCGCCCGAAGATGCCGCGCGCGATGGGGCCTGCGACCATCACGGCGAAGAACAGGAAGATCGCCATGTCTTCCCACGCAAAGCCAGAATTCTGGTTGCTGCTGCGTTGCCCTTGCGCGCTCGGTGCTTTGGGCAGCGGCAGGGCTTCGCCCGCGATGCGCGAGCCGATCTGGTCGATGGCGGCCTGCAAGCCTCCGGCGTAGTCGTTCTGCTTGAACTTGGGCGCCATCGCTCCGTCGATGATGCGGGCGGCAGCCAAGTCGGGCACCGCGCCTTCGAGCGTCTTGGAGACCTCGATGCGCATGCGCCGGTCGTTCTTGGCCACGAGAATGATCAGGCCATCGCCCACATCCTTGCGGCCGATCTTCCACGCATTGCCGATGCGGTTGGCGTACGAGGCGATGTCCTCGGGCGCGGTGGTCGGCACCATGAGCACGACCACCTGCGAGCCATGCTTTTGCTCGATGCCTGCGAGCTGCGATTCAAGCGAGGCTTTGGCGGATGCGTCCAGTGTGCTGGTCTGGTCGATCACATGCGAGGTGAGCGCGGGCACGGGCAGCAACTGCTGCGCATGTGCACCGCCAAGACCGAACCACAACAGACAGGCTGAGAGCCAGGCCCGCAGCAAATTCGCAGGAAACGACGACAACATCCGCATCGGAATCAGCAGCACGGCTTTTCTATCAGTCAATCAACGCTCAGGGCTTGCTGGCGGCAGGAGCCGAGAAATCGACCGTTGGTGGCTTGCTGATTTCAGCTTCGTTCTGCACGCTGAAGTTGGGCTTGGGCTTGTAGCCCATGACCATGGCGGTCAGGTTGTTGGGGAAGCTGCGGGCCAGCACGTTGTAGTCCTGAACGGTCTGGATGTAGCGGTTGCGCGCCACAGTGATGCGGTTTTCCGTGCCTTCCAGCGTCACGCGCAGGTCGCGGAATGCCTGGTTGGCCTTCAGGTCAGGATAGCGCTCGGACACCACCATCAGGCGCGAGAGGGCGCTGGAGAGCTCGCCTTGTGCCTGCTGGAACTTGTTGAACGCTTCGGGGTTGTTCACCAGATCGGGCGTGGCCTGGATGGACGTGGCCTTGGAGCGGGCCTCGATCACCTTGGTCAGCGTTTCCTGCTCGAAGTTGGCCTCGCCCTTCACCGATGCCACGATGTTGGGCACGAGGTCTGCGCGGCGCTGGTATTGGTTGAGCACCTCGCTCCATGCGGCCTTGCTTTGCTCGTCGAGTTGCTGGAACTGGTTGTAGCCGCAGCCGGTCAATGCCAGAGCGGTGGCCACTGTCGCGATGAATCCAAGGAGGCGTTTGATGGTCATGGGCGTATGAGGTAGAAAGAGGGATGGATCGGAAAACCTGTGCGCCGGCGCATGCAGGCATGGCCGCCGATCACGCGTTCACCATGGGCGTGTTGGGTCATGTGAGAGGCGCAGTGTCACACATTTTGCATAAATTATGCTTCCCGCCTTGTAGGTCCTCAGGCTGCACAGGTGGGTGCATTACAGAATTTAACCTTGTCTGATGGTGAAACCATGAAACGAGCAACAACGCGCGCGGCCCTGCTGGCAGGCAGTCCCGATGAGGTGGAGGCCGCGTTCTACGAGGCGCTGCAGGCCGCCGATCTGGAGCGCCTGATGGCCTGCTGGGCCGATGACGATGATGTCTTCTGCGTGCATCCCGGCGGCGGCGCGCGCGTGCTCGGCATTCAGTCGATCCGAGAGATGTTTGCCGGCATGCTGGAGCGCGGCGGCCTGAACGTGAAGCCCGGCGAGGTCGTGCGCATGGATTCCCACGGCAGCGCCGTGCACAATGTGGTCGAACATGTGGTGGTGACCCTGCCCGATGGCCCGCGCGAGGCGCTGGTCTACGCTACCAATGTGTACATGAAGCTGCCGCAGGGCTGGCGCATCGTCGCGCATCACGCGAGCGCGGCGGCCCCCGGCGAACGCGGCGCGCCACCACCGCGCGCGCATGTGCTGCATTGATCGAAACACGCGAAAAAAGATCCCGTGACGGGCCAGGAGGAGTCGTTGATTTGCAGATGAAGTACACAGCCCCCTGGTGGCTGCCCGGCGGAAATGCACAGACCATCTGGTCGGCGATGTGCGCGCGCAGCACATCGTCATCGCAGGCTGCTGCCGTGTGGCGACGCGAGCGCTGGAACACGCCCGATGGCCAGGATTTTGTCGACGTGGATTTCCTGCAGCGCGGCGCAAATGCCGATGCTTCGCCCGCTCCCTTGCTGGTGCTGTTCCACGGCTTGGAGGGCTCGTCCGGCAGCCATTACGCCAAGGCCTTCGCCGACGTGGCCGCAGCACGCGGCTGGAATTTTGCGGTGCCGCATTTTCGTGGCTGCAGCGGTGAGATCAATCTGGCCCCGCGCGCCTATCACTCGGGCGATTTCGAGGAAGTGGACTGGCTGCTGGAGCGCTTTGCTGCGCTGCAGGGCGGTGCCAACACCGTCGTGCGCCCACCGCTCTATGCCGTGGGCGTTTCGCTGGGTGGAAACGCCTTGATGCGCTGGGCAGGCGAGCTCGGCTCGAACGCAGCGCGCGTGGTCGATGGTGTGGCGGCTATCTGCTCGCCGCTGGACCTGGCCGCAAGCGGCGCGGCCATCGATCAGGGCTTCAACCGGCAGATCTACGCGCGCATGTTTCTGCGCTCGATGGTCCCCAAGGCGCTCACAAAACTCGCGCAATATCCGGATTTGTTCGACGCCGAACGCCTGCGCGGCGTGCGCGATCTGCATGGTTTTGATGACGTCTTCACAGCCCCGCTGCACGGCTTTCGCGATGCCGACGACTACTGGCGCAAGGCATCGGCCAAACCGCTGCTCACGCAGGTGCGCATTCCCGCTCTCGTGATCAACGCCCGCAACGACCCCTTCGTGCCCGCCGCCAGCCTGCCCAAGGCGCAGGACGCGAGCAAACATGTGCTGCTCTGGCAACCACAAGAGGGCGGCCATGTCGGCTTCACCCAAGGCGGCTGGCCCGGCCATGTGCGCTCGGTGCCCGAACAGGTCACAGGCTGGCTGGCCGAGCACTGATGACGCGGTGAGGAAGTGCCCGAGGCAGGGCACAATCGCCGAATGGATGAAATCGTCAAACAGGCAATGGCCAAGTGGCCCAATGTGCCCGCCTGCCACGGCTGGCTGGCCCTGGACGCGCGCGGCAACTGGTATCTGCGCGACGCCGAGGTGCAGGCCGCAGGCCCTTTCCCCGAGTCACGCGGCAACCGCATCGAGCACGAAAAACTGATCGAATTCATCGGCCGCAACTACCTCGAAGACGATGACGGTCGCTGGTTTTTCCAGAACGGCCCGCAGCGCGTGTTCGTCGATCTGGAAAACACGCCTTGGGTGTGGCGGCTCAGGTTCGACTCGGCCACGGGGGAGTTGCATGTTCACACGCACACCGGCTTGCCGCAGCGGATTGCTGCGCTGCGCGAGGCGTTGATGGATGAGGAAGGGCGGCTGTATCTTGTGCTTCCCGCCGGGGTGGGGGTGGTGCATCCGCAGGATATGGTGGATGCTGCTTCTGCCATGGACTTTGGGTTGCTTTCTTCCTCGCCTGAGGAGGTGGTTTGGGGTTCTTTGCCTGAGAGGTTTGGGTTTGTTCGGGTGACTGCTGCTCTTGGCTGAGGGTGGCTGGCCGGGTCTCGCCCCGGCGGGCGAGTAACTTTTTGCTTGCGCCAAAAAGTCACCAAAAATCGCTTTTTCAATACCCACGATAGAACTCGCTGCGCGACTGCGTCGCTCCGCTCGGGCAACTATCGTGAGTCAGACCAAAAACTGGGGAGGGCGCTGCTGCATTCTGCGATACAGCAGCGGTGGCGCAAGTCTCGCGACGGAATGATCTTGGTTGTCGCGCGCGTCGAGTCGAGTCTCACATCAAATTCGTCACAGCGCTTATGCATAGGCATCTCGCGCGGTCGCGAGATGCAGCACGAGCAACGCGAAGTGCCGTAACGCACCTCTTATGAAAAATCTGACTCACGATAGTTGCCCGAACGGAGCGCCTTTGGCGCGCAGTGAGTTCTATCGTGTGCCCCCGAATTCAAGCGCGCTTTTGGTGACTTTTCGCGCGCCAGCGAAAAGTTACTCGCCCGCCGGGGCGAGACCCGGCACCCGCACTAAAACAAACAACAAAGCCCAAAAAGAAAAACCGGCCCAAAAAGCCAGTTCTCCTTCAACAAAGCGCCATTCCCAAAAGAGGGAAAAGATTACTTCGCGTGATCCACCATGTACTGCACAGCAGCCCGAATTTCATCGTCCGAAGCCGTGGACCCACCCTTCGGAGGCATGGCGCCCTTGCCCGAAATGGCCACCTTCACCATAGCGTCGATACCTGTCGCGACAAACGGAGCCCAGGCGTTCTTGTCACCAAACTTCGGCGCACCCGCCACACCGGCGGCGTGGCAGACAAAGCAGGTCTTGTCATACAGCGCCTTGCCAGCGTCGGCACTCACAGCCGCCGCCGCCGGGGCAGCGGCGGGAGCTGGTGCGGCGGCGGCAGCAACTGGAGCAGGAGCGGGTTCGGCCGCAGGGGCTGGTGCCGGAGCAGCTGCTGCGGCTGCAGGAGCAGCGCCATCAGCCGCTGGCTTCTCTGGAATAGGGAACTTGCCGCCAGCTGCGTTGGCCATGTAAGCCACGCCGCGAGCGATTTCGAGGTCGTTGAAGTCGCCGCCGCCTTGCGGAGCCATGGCGCCCTTGCCCTTGAGCGAGGATTGCACCAGTGCTTCGAAGCCCTGCTTCAGGCGGGGCGCCCAGGCTGCTGCATCTTCGAACTTGGGAGCGCCCGCAGCGCCGGTGCCGTGGCAGGCCGCGCATTGGACTTTGTAGACTTCGTCGCCATTGCGCAACGGACGGTTGGCGTCGCGGATTTCCACGCTGCCGACTTTTTGAATGCGCTCGGCCAGCGCCTTTTCGGGGTTGCCATTACCGGCTGCCGGTTTGTCCTGGGATGTGACAAAGTAGACGAGGCCAATGATGATGAACACAGGAATCACAAATGACGCGATGACCGTCACCAGAAATTGTTTTGGATTCTTGATTGGGCCGGTGTGCGCTTCTTCGTGGGTGTCGCTCATGGGGTCCTCAGTCTCAGCGTTTATCGAACTAAAGTTATCCAACGATTATATAGACGGGACTTTCAAAGGCGACCGGGCGAAGTTCCGGGTTGACGTTGGGCGCAGAATTGGCTTGCGTTGAGTCAATTTCACAACAACTAAATACAAACGAAAAGGGCGCCGAAGCGCCCTTGATCAATAGAAGACTGAGTATTCAGATGAATTACTGAATAGTCTTGTCGGCTTCTTTGCCCTTGGCGCTCGCTGATTTCTCGGCGGCAGCGCGGTCGTCCTCGGGGCTCCAGCCGCCGCCCAGCACCTTGTACAGGTTGACCTGGTTCTGCAGCATGGCCAGACGCACCTGCACCACGGCCTGCTCGGCGCTGAACAGGGTGCGCTGGGCGTCCAGCAGGTCCAGATAGCTGGACACGCCGTTGCGGTAGCGCAGGTCGGACAGCTTGAACTGGGCGCTCACGGCGTCGACCTGGGCTTGCTGCGCTGTCAGTTGATCGACCAGCGTGCGGCGGCTGACCAGCGAATCCGAGACTTCGCGGAAGGCGGTCTGGATCGACTTTTCATACTGCGCCGCAGCAATCTTCTTGCTGACTTCGGCCACTTCGAGGTTGGCTTGGTTGCGGCCGGCGTTGAAGATCGGCAGATACAACGACGGTGCGATGCTGAAGAACTTCGAGCCCGACTGGAACAGGTCCGAGATTTCGTTGTTGGCGAAACCTGCGGAGGCGGTCAGCGAGATGTTCGGGAAGAACAGCGCACGGGCCGCGCCGATGTTGGCGTTGGCGGCTTCCATCTGCAGCTCGGCGGAGCGGATGTCCGGGCGGCGCAGCAGCAGGTCGGATGGCAGGCCTGCGGGCACGTCGGTGAGTGCGGGCAGGTCGTTCAGCTTCTTGCCCTTGAGGCTGGTGAACAGCTCCTGCGGCACCTGACCGCCGACCAGCAGCGTGAGCGCGTTGATGTCCAGATCGCGCTGGCGCGTCTGGGCAGCGAGCGTGGCGCGTGCGGTTTCGGTCAGCGTCTGGGCCTGGCGGTAGTCCAGCTCGGAGGCCGCACCCGCGTCCAGACGCAGCTTGGCCAGCTTGATGGATTCTTCGCGTGTCCGCAGCGTACTGCGCGAGATTTCGAGCAGTTCCTCGTCGGCCTGCAGGGACAGCCAAGAGTTCGCCACGGCGGCGATCAGGCTGATCTGCGTGGCTTTGCGACCTTCTTCCGTAGCCAGATAGGTGGCGAGGGCTTGGTCCTTGAGGCTGCGGATGCGGCCCCAGAAGTCGATTTCCCAGCTGGCGGTGCCGAGGCCCACGGAGTAGCTGTTGGCGTACTGACCCGTCAGTTGGCTCTTGCCACGCGAGGCGTTGGCACTCACACCCACTTCGGGGTAGAGCGCCGAGCCCTGGATGTCATAGGCCGCGCGTGCCTTGTCGATGTTGAGCACCGCGACACGCAGGTCGCGGTTGTTCTCCAGCGCCAGACCGATGATCTGCTGCAGACGGGCATCGGTGTAGAAGCTCTTCCACGGAATGTCGGCGGCCGGGGTGTTGGTCGCGGCCGTGGCGATCGGGTATTGATCGACCACGGGCAAGTCGGTCTTGCCCATCTGCGGAATGAACGAGCAGCCCGTCGCCATCAGGGCGACGGCCAGCAGGGTGGGAACGAGCTTTCTGTTGTTACTCATGATGTGTGGAACCTCCCGGGGCAGCAATGGCGTTGCCGTTATTTTGCGCTGGCAGATTCTGCGATTCCTTCTTGCCGAAGAGCTTGAACACGACGACGAAGAACACGGGCACCAGGAACACGGCCAGCGGCGTGCCGATCACCATGCCCCAGAACACGCCGGTACCGATTTCACGCTGGCTGGCCGCGCTCGCGCCAGAGGCGATATAGAGCGGCACCACGCCCAGAATGAAGGCCAGCGAGGTCATCAGAATCGGGCGGAAACGCAGATGGGCAGCTTCGAGCGCCGCGTCGAGCGCGCTCATGCCTTCCGCGTGCAGGTCCTTGGCGAATTCCACGATCAGAATCGCGTTCTTCGCCGACAGACCAATCACCGTGATCAGCGCCACCTGGAAGTAGATGTCGTTGGGCATTCCGCGCAGCAGCATGCCCAGCAGCGCGCCGAACACGCCCAGCGGCACCACCAGCATCACGGATAGCGGGATCGACCAGCTTTCGTACAGCGCAGCCAGGCACAGGAACACGGCCAGAATCGAGAACGCGTACAGGTACATGGCCGAGGAGCCCGCCTTGCGTTCGTCCAGCGACTGACCGGTCCATTCGAAGCCGAAGCCTTCCGGCAGATCGGCCGCGAGCTTCTGCATCTCGGTCATGGCCTGACCGCTGGTGTAGGGCTTCTTGGCGTTGCCGGTGATGCTCATCGATGGATAGCCGTTGTAGCGGGTCACCTGCATCGGGCCGGAGATCCACTTGGCGGTCACCATGGTCGAGAGTTCGACCAGCTTGCCGGCGGCGTTGGGCACCGTCAGGCGCAGCACGTCTTCCGGTTGCATGCGGCGACCGGCGTCGGCCTGAATGGTCACGCGCTGCATGTAGCCGTTGTTCGGGAAGTCGGTCGAGTTGCTGGAGCCCAGCGCCGTTGCCAGCGTGGTGGCCAGATCGCCCATGCTCACGCGCTGTGCTGCCACGGCGTCGCGGTTGATCTTGACTTCCCACTGCGGGGCATCGTCCACGCCGTCAAAGCGCACACCGTCGAGGAAGGGGCTCTGGTTGGCCTTGGCGATCAGTTGGTTGCGGGCGGCGACCAGCGCTGCGTGGCCCTTGCTGCCGCGGTCCTGCAGGCGGAAGGTGAAGCCGTCGCTGTTGCCCAGTTCAGGGATCGAAGGCGGCACCAGCGTGTAGATGAAGCCGTCACGGATCTTCATCATCGCGCCCATGGTCTTGCCAGCGAACGAGTTCGCATCCTGACCTGGCGCGGTACGTGCGGACCAGTCCTTGAGCGTGGTGAACGCCAGGCCCATGTTCTGACCCTGACCGGAGAAGCTGAAGCCCAGAATCGACACGATGTGGTCGGTTTCTGGCTGCGACAGCACGAAGTCTTCGAGCTCGCCCATGGTCTTGCTCGTGCGCTCCTGTGTCGCGCCCGGTGGCAGTTGCACCAGCGAGATCACGTAGCCCTGGTCTTCCACGGGCAGGAACGAGGTCGGCATGCGCATGAACATGAACACCATGCCGGCAACCACCAGCAGGAACACGATCAGCGACTGGAACGAGCGCTTGACCACGCCGCCCACAGCACGTTGGTACTGCTTGGCGCCCTTGTCGAAGTTGCGGTTGAACCAGTTGTAGAACGGACCCAGCAGGCCGGTCTTCTTGTCATGGGCATGGCCCTTGGCAATCGGCTTGAGCATGGTCGCGCACAGGGCGGGAGTCAGCGTCAGCGCGAAGAAGCCGGAGAAGAAGATCGAGATCGCCATCACCAGCGAGAACTGGCGGTAGATGTTGCCGGTCGCGCCGCTGAACAGCGCCAACGGAATGAACACGGTCACCAGAATCACGGTGATGCCGACCACGGCGCCCTGGATCTGGCCCATGGCCTTGAGCGTGGCTTCCTTGGGCGGAATGCCTTCTTCGGACATGATCCGTTCGACGTTTTCCACCACCACGATGGCATCGTCCACCACGATACCGATCACCAGCACCATGGCGAACATCGCCAGAATGTTGATGGTCAGGCCCGCGAGCAGCATCACGGCGAATGTGCCCAGCAATGCAATAGGCACCACGATGGTCGGGATCAGCGTGTAGCGGATGTTCTGCAGGAAGATCAGCATCACGATGAACACCAGCACGATGGCTTCGAGCAGCGTGTGGACTACCTTTTCGATGGAGATCTTCACGAACTTGGACGTGTCGTAAGGAGCCGACCACTTCACGCCTGCGGGCAGGTAGGGAGCGATCGATTCCATCTTGGCGTTCACCAGCTTGGCGGTCGCCATGGCGTTCGCGGTCGAGGTGAGCTGCACGGCCATGGCCACGGCAGGCTTGCCGTCCAGACGCGAATTGAAGGCGTAGGTTTCCACGCCCAGTTCGACGCGCGCCACGTCCTTGATGCGAACAGTGGAACCGTCAGAGTTCGAGCGCAGCACCACTTCGCCGAATTGCTCGGGCGTGGTCAACTGACCGGGCACCACGATGGTGGCGCTCATGGTCGTGCCGGGGATCGAGGGCGCATCGCCCAGCGCACCGCCGGAGATCTGCTGGTTCTGTGCGGCAATCGCAGCATTCACCGACGCGATCGACAGGCCGTAGCCTTGCAGTTTGGCTGGATCGATCCAGACGCGCATCGCGCGACCGGCCGCAAACAGCTGGGCCTTGCCTACACCGTCGAGACGCTGGACTTCAGGCAGCACGTTGCGGTTCACGTAGTCGGCAATGTCATCGCGCGATGTGGCACCGTCCGTGGACTGGAACGCCAGAATCATCAGGAAGTTGCTCATCGCCTGTTCGACGCGCACGCCCAGCGCCTGCACCACGGAGGGCAGACGCGGCGTGGCACGGGCCAGACGGTTCTGCACGTCCACCTGCGCGAGGTTCGGGTCGGTGCCCGGCTGGAACGTGATGGTCAGCGTGCCCTGGCCACCGGCGGGGGCCTTGGTCTCCATGTACATGAGACCGGTCGCGCCGTTCATTTCACGCTCGATGAGCTGCAGCACGGAGTCGGTCATCGTCTCCGAAGTCGCGCCCGGATAGGTCGCCGTCACCGAGATGGTGGGCGGCGCGACCGACGGGAACTGTGCCACCGGCAATTGTGTGATCGACACAATACCGAACAGCACCACAAAAATGGCAATCACCCATGCAAAGATGGGTCTGTGGATAAAGAACTTCGACATGTGAGGTCGTTTCTACTATTTACTTGCCTGCAGAGGCGTCTGCTGCGGGGGCCGACGCTGCGGAGGCGGGTGCGGCTGCGGCGCTGGCAGGTTGCTGTGCTTGCGGCGCTTGTGAAGAGCCGGTCCATGGCACAGGAGTCACCTTCTTGGCACCCATGCCGACCTTCACGAGGCCGTCGACCATCACCTTCTCGCCAGCCTTGAGACCGGATGTCACCACCCAGTTCGTGCCTTGCGAGCGGCCGATCTGCACGGGGCGCGGGCTGACCGAGCCGTCTTCGGCCACGACCATCACGAAGTTGCCCTTCTCATTGCGTGTCACGGACTGCTGGGGCACGAGCATGGCGTTGTCGATCTGGGCTTGCTCCAGCTTCACACGCACATACATGCCCGGCAGCAGCATGCCATCGGGGTTCGGAATCTCGGCGCGCACCTGTACCTGGCCGGTGGTCTCATCCACGGTTAGGTCAGTGAACAGCAGACGGCCTTCCTGCGGAATCTTGCGGCCATCGTCGGTGTACACGCTCACGCGAGCGCCCGCCTTGCCATCGCTCGACAGCTTGCCTTGCGACAGCGCCTCGCGCATGCGCAGGATTTCAGCCGACGACTGCGTGATGTTCACGTACATTGGGTTGATCTGCTGGATCACGGCCAACTGCGTCGCATCGCCCTGACCGACCAGAGCACCTTCGGTCACCAACGCGCGGCCAATGCGGCCGGAGATGGGGGCCGTGACGGTCGCATAACCCAGGCTCACGTTTGCATTGGTCACAGCGGCCTTGCCAGCGGCGACCTGTGCCTGAGCGGCCTTTTCGTTGGCCACGGCCACGTCGTATTCCTGCTTGCTGATGGCGTTCGCCTCGACCAGCGGCTTGTAGCGGCGGGCGGTGGACGATGCCTGTGCCAGATTCGCATCGGCCTGTGCCAGTGTGGCTTGCGCGCTCTGCAGATTGGCCTTGTACGGCGTGCTGTCGATCTGGAACAGCACCTGACCGGCCTTCACGTTCGAGCCTTCCTGGAAGCTGCGCTTTTGCACGATGCCAGCAGCGCGGGCACGAACCTGCGCAATGCGGGAAGCTTCCAGACGACCCGGCAGATCGGAGACCACGGGCACGTTCTGCAGCTCGACCGTGACCACGCCCACTTCCGGCGGCTTTTGCTGGCCTTGCGGGGCCTGCTGCTGCTCGGCCTTCTTGTCACCACAGGCCGACAGGCCCAGCGCAGCGACCAACGTCAGCACGAGCGCTGCCGATTTGGAGCGGCGAAACACAATGGATGAGTGGCTTTGCGCCGCCTCGGTTGCTTCATACACGGGATGCATGAAAGTCCTTCTGGTTGACATTTTTATTGAGGGTATTGATCAGTTCTTGCGCCCGTATGTCGTCATGGCGCCAAGGAGACAGGCGCAACTTGCCCATATCCCACGAAATTGATGCAGCAATTATACATACATGCATAAATGTATAATTAGCATTCAGGGGTAATGACCTTCAGTTCATCGAAGGTCTTTCCCGCATAGAAATCCAGAGACAAACAGACTCGGCTCACAGAGGGCCCGCGACATGGCAAGGCGTACCAAAGCAGAAGCAGACGAAACCCGCACCAAACTGTTGGATGCGGCCGAAGAGGTGTTCTTCGAAAAAGGCGTATCCCGCACCTCGCTGGGAGACATCGCCCAGCGCGCAGGCGCCACCCGCGGCGCGGTGTATTGGCACTTCAAGGACAAGGTGGACGTGTTCAGCTCCATGCTCAACCGCATCTGCATGCCTTTCGACGAAATCTGCGACGACATATATGGCGACTTGCCGCCTCTGGAGCGCATCCGCAAATCCATCCGCAATGTCTTCGAGAGCATGGCGCAGGACGAACGCCGCCGCAAAGTCTTCGACACCGCGCTGTTCAAGATGGAGTACGTGGGCGAACTCGCCGCCGTGCGCGAGCGCCATGTCGAAGCCGCACAGGTCTCACGCGGCCGATTCACCGAAGACCTGACCCGAGCCGCCCGGGAGCTGAACGTGGCACTGCCCATGCCGGCAGACGTCGCGGCGCAGGGCTTGCATGCGTTGTTCGTGGGACTCATACATAACTGGGTGTTGAATGAGGGGAGTTTCCCTCTGACGCCTACCGGCTGTATGTCAGTGGATGCCTATTTGTCAGGTCTAGGATTCCAAAAGCACCTATCGCAGGACACGCCTGCTCCAAAGTCCTGAAAAGAACCCACCGCAGCCATGCCATAATCTGCGCTCCGGTGGCTTGCGGGCTCGTTGTTTGCAACGAAGCGAACCAGGCCCACCGCGTCTCTCGCTCAATACATACAGCACGCGGCTGTAGCTCAGTGGATAGAGTATTGGCCTCCGAAGCCAAGGGTCGTGGGTTCGATCCCCGCCAGCCGCGCCAAATTCCCAATGAATTCAATGACTTGAATTATTTCAAGGCCGTTGGATTTCGCGTCAAATCCAAGCCCGCTGGTGGTGTGGGCAATTGGACGTTTTTGCCTTCCATCTTGAGAAAATGATCGTCGCTTCAGTGTGATCGGTTTTCCTTCAAGGAGAAGATGCCATGCATGCTTCATTCAACAAGCTCACGCGGCGCCTGTGTGGCGTGCTGGTTTTGGCGGGGAGTTGCGGTTCTGGCGCATTCGCGCATCACGGTTGGACATGGGCAGACGGGGAGCAGACGACGCTGGAGGGCACGATCGAGTCGATCTCGATGGCACCGCCGCATCCGAAGCTGCAGGTCCAAAGCGCGCAGGGGCAGTCGTGGCAGGTCGATCTGGGCAATCCGTCGCAGACCGAGCGTTCGGGCTTCACCGGGCAGACGGCCAAGGTGGGGGATCGCATCACCGTGCTGGGCAACCGGGCGCAGGATCACAAGGTGCAGCACATGAAGGCGGTGCGCATCACGCTGGATGGCAAGCGGTACGACATGTATCCGGAGCGGATCAAGGAATAGATTAGCGCATCGATTCGACAGCGCATATGACATCGGTGCTCGATCTGATCGCTGCATGGCCGGGGGCGCGCTGGCTGCAGGATTCGGGCACGGCCTATCTGTTCGTGAATGCGGCGCACATTCTGGGCTTGGCGCTGCTGTTGGGCTCGATTGTCACGCTCGACCTGCAGTTGATCGCGCGTTCTTCTTCTTTACGTGACTCTTCACATGATTCTTCATTGGCCGCGCTGGCTGCTGTGCTCTCGCGCACGGCTGCGTGGGGCTTGGCGTTGGCGGTGTTGACGGGGCTGTGGCTGTTCTCGGTGCGTCCGCTGGATTACTGGGGAAATGCTGCTTTTTTGTGCAAACTCGGCTTGTTGGTGACGGCGCTCGCCAATGTCGCCTGGCAGCATTGCGGTGCGGATTGGACGAAGCTGCTGAACGGGCAAGGCGTGGCCACAGGCGTGCGCGTGCGCGCGGCTTTGTCGTTGCTGCTGTGGTGTGCGGTGCTGCTGGCGGGGCGGTGGGTTGGGTTTCTGTGAGCGCTTGATGGCATCTGCTAAGGTGGGCATCACTCGACATACAGCGATTCAGGAGACAGCAAAAGATGACTCAGCAACAACAGAACACCAAGGTGGCAGCCGTGACCGGCGGCGGATCGGGCATTGGTGCGGCGGTGGCGATGCGGCTTGCGCAAAGTGGACATCGGGTGGCGGTGCTGGACATTCAGATCGACAACGCCAAAGCGGTCGCCGATCAGTTGAACGCGCAGAGGCCGGACAGCGCCATGGCCGTGAGCATCGATGTGAGCGATCCGCAGTCGGTGGACGCGGCGTTTTCGGCCATCGAAAAGCAATGGGGCCAAGGTGCGGATCTACTGGTCAACAGCGCGGGCATCATGCCGGTGGCTTCAGTGCTGGAGTGCTCGTATGACATGTTCCGCAAGGCCATGGATGTGAATGTGGGCGGCACGTTTCTGTGCTCGCAGCGTGCGGCGCGCGGTATGGCCGAGCGCCGGTTCGGGCGCATCGTGAATCTGGCGTCGATCAGCTCCGAGCGCGCAGGCGTGGGGCGGGTGGCCTATGGCACGTCGAAGACGGCGATTGCCGGATTGACGCGCCAGTTCGCGATGGAGCTGGGTGCTTATGGCATCACCGTGAACGCAGTCGCACCGGGGCCGGTACTCACTGCGATGACCGAGAAGAACTACACGCCGGAGACCAAGGCGGCCTTCGAGTCCATGATTCCCGCCAAGCGCATGGGCAACACGGACGAGATCGCCGATGCCATCTGCTACCTGTGCAGCGATGGCGCGGCCTACATCAACGGCGTGCTGCTGCCGGTCGATGGCGGCTATCTGGCGGCGGGTGTGGGGACGACGGCGGGGATCAAGGCCTGATCTGCAAAATGCGCCTGCTTCGACGGAACTTGCCTAAACTGCCGCGAAGTATGTGCAATTGCCGTGAAATTCAGCGTTTTGATAGTGCCTCGTTATAATTGGTAACATGTGAGTGGGCGCGCACGACGTGGCCTTGCTCGGCAGTTCAGTTCGGCTCCGGCGTGGTGCATCGATGAGGCTGCGATGCACCAGAGATCGGAATGACGAAAAAACTGCCCTCCTCATTGCATGCTCGCGCGCTGCTTGCCAAGCTGGTGCGTTGGTCGGTGGGCGCGGCATTGTGCGGTGCGGCGATGTCCGCGAGCGCGGTGGACAATGTGACCGCCGTCTGGGGGAGCTACAACAACAATACGTGGACCTCCACCACCAACGCAGCCGCTGCGGCCAACGGGGTCAACAACCTGTTGGCGTTTACCGCATACACGGCTGCAGTGGGTTCCACACCTGCCAGAAGCGTCACCTACTCGACCGGCGTGATCGAGAATTTTCTGAGCCCGACGGCAACTCAGGCTTCGTTCCAAGCGTTCACGCCTCAGGCCAGTTCGATCCCTGCAGCCGGAGGTTTGAACGCTATCCCGAGGGCGGTCACATACGATCCTTCCAAGACACGCGCATCCTATCTGTCCGATGGAGCCAGTGGCCTGGACTTGAACACGGCCTTGTTCAATATTCCGGTGACGCCTCTGAAGTTCGACGCGACGGTGAGCAATGCGGACGCCACGACGGACTTGATTCCCGACGTGCTCGTGACACAGGTGGGAGATCCCGCGACCGCTGTGGACAAGTTTTCTTTCGTCGACAGCGCAGGGGTCACGGTCGGCATTGAGTTGAGCATCAACTTCAATTCTGTCAACGTCGTGGGGCGCCAGAGTTGGCAATTCTGGAATCCCAACCACACGGCATCGAACATTGCCGCCAGTGATCGCGACCTGCGCATGCTGGCCTATCACTTCCGGGATTTCGGAATCGACGCCAGCAACATGGGGCGCATCACTGGATTCGTTCAAAAGCTCAGTGGCTCGTCGGACATCGCCTTCGTTGCCTACAACCGTCTGGCAGTCACCACGCCTGCCAGCGTGAGCGTGGTGAAGACCAACAACGTCAACACGCTCGTGGCAGGCAGCCCCACGACGTACAACGTGACGCTGAGCAACAGTGGTGGCCTGCCCGCGACCGGGGTGCAATGGACCGACAGCGCCAGCAATCTGACGGTGCTGGGCATTGCCCCGCCAAGCAGCGTGGGCAGCGGCAGCGCGGCAGGCACTTGCACGGGCATGGTGTGCTCGGGCATCACGCTTGCGCCTGGGGCATCCCTTACCTACACCGTGACGGCCACCGTCAGCCAGACCGTCGGTGCAACGGCCACCAACACGGCCACGGTGCATGGCGCCAACTGCACCAATGGGGCTCCGGTCTTGTCGTGCACCTCTGTGGACAACGATCCCATCGTGGTGAACGGTGCCCTGAGCATCACCAAGACCAACAATGTGGACAAGCTGTCCGCCGGAACGCAGACCACCTATCTGGTGACGCTGACCAACACGGGTTCCAGCACTTCTTCCAATCTGACCTGGACAGACACCCCGTCTGCCGGACTGACACTGGTGAACGTCATTCCCGGGGCCGCTCCCAGTGCGGGTGCCAATGTGGGGACGTGTACCGTCACGACGACCCTGGCGACATGCTCCGGCATCACGCTGCCCTCGCAGCAGTCCATCACCTATTCCGTGGTGGCCGCGGTCGGCAGCGGGGTCACGCCAGGTGGGGCGGTCTTCAACACGGCCAAAATCGGCAATGCCACCTGCGCAACCCTCCCGGCTGCCGATTGCAGCCGTGACACCGACACCATCCTCAAGCCCGCCAACCTGAACATCACCAAGACCAACGGCGTGAATCAGGTGGTCTTCGGCAGCACCACCACCTACACGGTGACGCTGTCGAACACGGGCGAAACCGCCGCCACAGGCGTGCAGTGGACTGACACGCCCACCGGCGTGAGCGTGAGCCAGATCACCGACACCGCCGTCGGCCCCAACAGCAACGAAGGGCTGTGCGTCGCCTCGGGTTGCTCCAACATCACGCTGGCCCCGGGCGAGTCCATCACCTACTCCGTCCTGGCCACGGTCAATGGTGCCACCGGTGCTGGCAATGCAAAAAACACAGCCGCATTCCCGAGCAGCACCTCCTGCACGGGCACCAACCAATGCACCGCGATGGACACCGACGACATCCTCAAGCCAGCCACGCTGAGCGTCACCAAGACCAACGGCGTGACCCAACTCACCGAGGGGGCTGGCACCACGTACACCGTGACCATCGCCAACAGCGGTGATCTGGCTGCCGCTGGCGTAGCGTGGATGGATGTGCCCACGGGCATGACGATCCAGTCCATCACTCCGAGTAGCACGACCGGCACTGGCGCTGTCACTGGTACCTGCGGCCTGACCCCGACGCTGGGTTGCACAGGCATCACCGTTCCCGCCGCCAGCGCGGGAGTGAACGGCAGCGTGAGCTACACGGTGACGGCACAGGTCATCGCATTGGTGAGCCCGACCGTGACCAGCGTGAACAACGTGGCGAGCGTGACGGGTGCCAACTGCACCGCGTCGTCCCCGTGCACAGCCACTGACACGGACGTGCTGCTCACACCGACCCACTTCACAGTGGTCAAGACAGCACCGGGAACCGTCATCACCGGGGCGAACCTGAACTACAGCTTCTCCCTCGGCAACAGTGGCCAGACCTCGGCAGCGGCAGGGCAGGTCGTGACGGTAAGTGAAGCGCTTCCTGACGGCGTGACCTATGTCGGAGCGACAGCGGGAGCGGGCGTGACTTCGGTGAGTTGCACGGGCGCTGCCCCATCGCTGGTCTGCTCTGTCACCTTGAGCAGCACGCTGGCCCAGAACGCAACGGCCAACTTCACGTTGCAGACGACGGCTCCGGCAACGGCAGGCAGCATCACCAACTACGCCTCGGTCGATCCGAGCGGTGGCACGACTCCGCCTACACCCGGAACCTTGTGCGCGCCAGCCAGCGCCTGCACCTTTGCACCTACACAGGTCAACACGCCTGCTGCGCTCTCGGTCACCAAGACCAATGGCGTGACCCAACTCACTGAAGGCGCAAGTACCACCTACACCGTGACCGTCACGAACGGCGGCGACACACCTGCCACTGGCGTGGAGTGGACGGATGTGCCCACCGGCATGACGATTCTGTCGATCACACCCAATGGCTCCACTGGAACTGGCGCTGTCACTGGCACCTGCGGCCTGACCCCGACGCTGGGTTGCACCGGCATCACCGTTCCCGCCGCCAGCGGAGGAGTGAATGGCAGCGTGAGCTATTCGGTGGTGGCGCAGGTCACTGCCTTGGTGAGCCCGATGGTGATCAGCGTGAACAACGTGGCGAGCGTGACGGGAGCAAACTGCACCACGGCATCCCCCTGCACAGCCACAGACACGGATGTGCTGCTCACGCCAACCCACTTCACGGTGGTCAAGACAGCACCGGAAACCGTCATCACCGGAGCAAGCTTGCCCTACAGCTTCACCCTCGGCAACAGCGGCCAGACTTCGGCAGCGGCAGGGCAGGTCGTGACGGTGCGTGAAGAGCTTCCGCCGGGCGTGGCTTACGTCGGAGCGACAGCGGGCACAGGAGTCTCGGCGGTGAGCTGCACGGGCGTGGCCCCATCGCTGGTCTGCACGGTGACCCTGAGCAGCACGCTGGCCCAGAACGCTGCGGCCACATTCACGCTGCAGACGACAGCTCCGGCAGCGGCGGGTAGCATCACCAACTATGCCTCGGTCGATCCGAGCGGCGGCACGACCCCTCCCACACCCGGAGCCTCGTGCGCGCCAGCCAGTGCCTGCACTTCCGCGACCACACAGGTCAACACGCCTGCAGCGCTTTCGGTCACCAAGACCAATGGCGTGACCCAACTCACTGAAGGCGCAAGCACCACCTACACGGTGACCATCACGAACGGCGGCGACACACCTGCCGCTGGCGTGGAGTGGACGGATGTGCCCACCGGCATGACCATCCAGTCGATCACTTCGAGTAGCACGACCGGCACTGGCGCTGTGACAGGCACCTGCAGCGTGACGTCGCCATTGGGTTGCTTGGGCATCACCGTTCCCGCCGCCAGCGCGGGAGTGAATGGCAGCGTGAGCTACACGGTGACGGCACAGGTCACCGCAATGGTGAGCCCGACTGTGACCAGCGTGAACAACGTGGCGAGCGTGACGGGAGCCAACTGCTCCACCATGTCCCCCTGCACAGCCACCGACACGGATGTGCTGCTCACACCAACCCACTTCACGGTGGTCAAGGCAGCACCGGAAACCGTCATCACCGGGACGAGCCTGACCTACAGCTTCACCCTCGGCAACAGCGGCCAGACCTCGGCAGCGGCAGGGCAGGTCGTGACGGTGCGTGAAGAGCTTCCGCCGGGCGTGGCTTACGTCGGAGCGACAGCGGGCACAGGAGTCTCGGCGGTGAGCTGCACGGGCGTGGCCCCATCGCTGGTCTGCACGGTGACCCTGAGCAGCACGCTGGCCCAGAACGCTGCGGCCACATTCACGCTGCAGACGACGGCTCCGGCAGCGGCGGGCAGCATCACCAACTATGCCTCGGTCGATCCGAGCGGCGGCACGACCCCTCCCACACCCGGAGCCTCGTGCGCGCCAGCCAGTGCCTGCACTTTTGCGATCACACAGGTCAACACGCCTGCTGCGCTGTCGGTCACCAAGACCAACGGAGTCGATCAGGTGCAGACCGGCAGTGAGACGGTCTATCTGGTGACCTTGTCCAACACGGGCGGCACCGATGTGAGCAATCTGCAGTGGAGCGATGTGGCGAGTGGCATGACCGTCACTGCCATCGAGCCTCGCACGGTGGGGGCGAACAGCGCTGCCGGAGCCTGCAATGCCAGCGGCTGTTCGGGAATCCAATTGGGCGCGGGGGAGAGCGTCGTCTATGCGGTGACGGCGACCGTCACGGCGGCGGCGAAGGCGACCATCACGAACACCGCCAACCTGCATGGCGGGGCCAACTGCGTGGCGATCGGGGACTGCTTCAGTCAGGACCAGGACACTGTGACGGCTGTGCCGTCCACCGCCGTCACGCCGGTGCCGGTGCCGGTGGACTCGCGCACCATGCTGGTCTTGCTGGGTCTGGCACTGATCGTGGCTGCATGGCGCAGCGGTCTGGTGGGCCGGGAGCGTTGAGTCAGCAGGCTTCGCCGTTCACGAACACGCGCAGCTCGCCGCTTTGGAACGGGATCCAGGCCTCGTTGGTGGTGAGTGGGGCGGTCACGACGATGGCGACCTTGTCGTCGGGCGTGGTTTCGGAGGCGAAGTTCACCTTCAGGTCTTCATCGCACAACTGCGCCTGCGCGAACGGGTGGCGGCGCTCCAGGTAGTACAGATGCGTGGACGCGTGCGCCCACAGCGCCTTGCCGTTGGAGAGCAGAAAGTTGAACGTGCCGTGCTTGGCGATGCCGGGGGCGAGTTCGCGCAGGGTGAGCGTGAGTTCCTCGATGCTGGGCATGCTGGCGTGCGATTTGGAGAGCTCCTGCATGATCCAGCAGAAGGCCTGTTCGCTGTCGGTGCTGCCCACGGGCTGGAAGTGGCTGTGCAGCTTGGGGCTGAAGTTCTTCAGGTCGCCGTTGTGTGCAAATACCCAGTAGCGGCCCCAGAGCTCGCGCACGAACGGGTGGCAGTTCTCCAGACTGACGACGCCCTGCGTGGCCTTGCGGATGTGGGCGATGACGTTCTTGCTGCGGATCGGGTACTCGCGGATCAGCTTGGCCACGGGCGAGTCGACGGCGCGTTCGTGGTCGACGAAATGGCGCAGGCCCTTGTCCTCGAAGAACGCGATGCCCCAGCCGTCGGTGTGATCGCCGGTATTGCCCGCGCGCTGGGTGAACCCCGAGAAACTGAAGCGCACGTCAGTCGGGGTATTGCAGTTCATTCCTAAAAGCTGGCACATGCGTTGAGGGCTTTCGCAGTTCGTTCGTCGGCCAGACACACCAAGGTCTGGCCGGTTGGCAACCACTATAGATTAGACCAAAAAGTGGCGCCTCATTCGGCCTTGGCTGCGGGTGGGTGGGGCGAGCGCAATTGCGTGGCGGCCACCAGCGCGATCAGGCACAGTGCGGTGAGCAGCGCAAAGCACTCGTGAAAGGCGATGAGCTGAGCGGCTTTGGCGTTGAGCGTGGGGTCGGCGGTGTGCACGGCGGTGCGCCACTGCAGCACGATGCCGCACAGGCTCACGCCCGCCGCACCGCCCAGCATGCGGATGAAGCTGATGGTGCTGGAGCCCTGGGCGATCAGCGATTTGTCGAGCGGGCGCATGGCCCCGAGATTCAGGCTCGGCAGGATGAACCCGAGCCCGATGCGCCCGACGATGATGAAGGCGGCCAGCAGCCACAGCGCGGTGCTGGAGCCGACAAAGATCATCAGCGCGAACGACAGCGCAAGCAGGCCCAGCCCGATGGCCACCAGCCAGTGCGTGGGCTGCCGGTCGGCAAGGCGTCCGACGACGGGGAACGTCAGCGCCAGCACCAGCCCGGCGGGCAGCAGCAGATTGCCCGCGTAGCTTGCCGACAGGCCAATGCCCATCTGCATGAACAGCGGCAGCAGATAGGTCGAGCCGAACATCGCCGTGCCGTATACGGCGGAGACGATGCAGCCCATCACGAACGGGCGGCAGTTGAACAGGCGCAGATCCATGAGCGGCTTGCGCCCGCGCTGCAGCAGCGATTTCTGCCAGAGCACAAAGCCGACCAGCAGCAGCGCGGCCAGCGCCAGCAGCATCAGCGCCGGGGTGATGGGGTCGTTGTGCAACTGCGTCATGCCGTTGAGCAGGGCCAGCGTTCCGCCCGCGCCGAGCGTGAGGCCGATCCAGTCGAGGCCGGAGGTGTTTTCTCCGACCTGCGCGCCGCCGGGCGAGGAGTGCGGCACCAGCTTCAAACCCAGCCACAGCGAAAGCAAGGTGAACGGCACGACCATGAAGAAGGTGCTGCGCCAGCCCATCAGGTCGGTGAGCACGCCGCCGAGTGCAGGTGCAATCGCCGGAGCCAGCACCACGCCCATGCCGAACAGTCCGCCCGCGCGGCCCTGTTCATGCGGCTTGAAGGCATGCAGGATGATGACTGCCGGAATCGGCTGGATGATGCCGGCGGCAATGCCCTCGGCCACGCGCGAGGCCAGCACCAGCGGAAAATGTTGGGAGAAGCCGCCGATGATTGCGCCGATCATGAGCAGCAGAACCGCGCCCACATAGGTGGCGCGGTAGCCGAAGCGCATGAGCAGCCACGGCGTGGTGAGCAGGGCCACGGTGGAGGCCACCATGAAGCCCGAAGTGATCCATTGCGCCCGGGCCTGACCGAGCTCGAAATACGCGCTCATGGCCGGAATGGCCACGTTCACGCTGGTCGAGGGAATGAGCGAGGCGACCGTGCCGACCAGTACGGAGAGCAAAAGCAGCCAGCGGTAGCGCTCGCCGTAGCGTTCGCGCAGCGCGCTGGCCGAGGCAGAGCCACTGAAGGTGGCCTGCAGGAAACCCTTCATTTCACGGATTTCACTGACGATCCAGCCAGAGCTTGCCGCCGGTGGCCCAGTTCTCGCGCTTCACGTCGGTGATCAGGATGTCCACGGACTCGGGCGAGCCACCAAGCACTTCCACGCTCACGCGGGTGATCTCTTCGGCCAGCTTGCGCTTTTGCTCGACGGTGCGGCCTTCCATCATTTCGATGTGGTACGTTGGCATTTCGGGTCCTTTGCAGAGGTGGAAAAAGATGTGAAAACAGAAGCGAAAAGGCGAGGCCGAATCATATCGGCTGCAAGCGATATCTGCAGGCTGGAAGCGGCTCTCAAGCGCAGCACGGACAGACTTTTCACGTGGTGGAGCGCTGCGTCAGTCGCCCTCCACCAGCGGCTTGGCGCAATGCGGGCAAAGGCAGGACTTGCCTTGAAGACCGGATGGAACCCTGGCGAGAGCCTCGCGCGAGACGGGCTCATTCATGCACCAGCAGCTTTCGGGCGGCAGCCCTGCGACAATCGCGCACTCGTTGGCTTGTCCGCATAGCGGGCAACGGCTGGTGTCGGGGGCTTCGTGTTCTGCGGGGCTCATGGGGTACTCCGGAGCACAGTGTATCGACTCGGGAGACCCTGACTTTCAAAGAAACGCTCTGAAGAATGATCTTTTACGCAAGCCTGATCGTGCTGCCCGTCGCCCTGTGGCTGTGGTGGCCCCTGCTCCAGCGCGAGCGCCGCACGGCGTTCTGGCTGGCGTTTGTCGTCACCGCCTTGCTGGGTGCCATGCCTGCCGCGCTGATCTGGGCCATGCGCAACACCGCGCTCAGCTATTCGGTCATCGCGCATCTGCAGGTGGTTGCGGGATGGATCTTCTGTTCGCTGATGCTGGCGTTTGTGCTGGCCTTGCTGCGCGACATCGTCGGCCTGCTGGGCGTGTTCACGCCGCGCTCACGCAAGCTGTTCACCGGCTTGATCGTGATTGCCGCGCTGCTGGCGACGGGCTTCGGCGTGACGCAGGCGCTCACGATTCCGCAAGTGCGTGAACAGGAGATCGCGCTGGCCAACCTGCCCGCCGAATTCGACGGTCTGCGCGTGGCGGTGATCGCCGACATTCACGCCAGCCCGATCAACGACAGCCACTACGTGCAGGGCATCGTCAATCGCACGCTGGCCGCGAATCCCGATCTGGTCGTGCTGCCGGGCGACATGATCGATGGCGATGTGGCAACGCAGGCCAAGAACATCGCGCCGCTGTCGCAACTGAAGGCGAAATACGGCGTGTTTTCTGCGCCCGGAAACCACGAGTACTACAGCGGCTACGACGCCTGGGCGCGGGTGTTTCGTTCGCTCCACCTCAACTATCTGGAAAACCAGACGCAGCGCGTGAAGATCAAGGGCCGCACGCTGGCGGTCTCCGGCATTGGCGATCCGGCCTACGGGCGGCTGTCGCAGCAGAACACCGATCCGCGCGTGCCCGAAGGCCTGCCGCCCGACATCGAGGCCGTCGCCAAACAGGCCAAGGGCGCGGACTTCCACCTGCTGCTCGCGCACCAGCCCAAGCTCGCACGCGACAACGCGGTGCAGGGCGTGGGCCTGCAGATTTCCGGGCACACGCATGGCGGCCACATCCTCGGCATGGACCGCTGGCTGGTTGCGCCCGTGAACAACGGCTTTGTGCGCGGTGCCTACGACGTGGACCGCATGAAGCTGTTCGTCAGCAGCGGCGCGGGCTTGTGGGCCGGGTTTGCGGTGCGCCTTGGCGTGCCGTCATCCATCGATCTGCTGGTGCTGCGCCGTGCCAAATAACACAAAGATTTATATTTTGGCTCGGCTTGGGTCATTGACTTAATATCGTTTTGTGCAATATTCGTTTGATATTGCTAGTAAGGGTGTTGTCAGACGATTTTCCAAATCTGTAGCACGGGCGGTGAAAATCAATTTTTGTGAGAGAGAAAATAACTCTTGATCAATGGAGTTGACAAAAATCCTTTGTAAAACAATGGGTTAATACAATCCCAAACAGGGTCTTACGCACTATTTCAGAAAACGTCGAAAAACGGGAGTTTTCACTATGTGGTTGTTAAAGTCATAAGAATGTCTTCAAAACCACATTCCAATTCCTTCAGTCTTTCGCGTCGCGATTGGCTGCGTTTTTCTGGTGCCGTCGCGCTGGGCAGCACCATGGCACTGGCCGGTTGCAACACCACTCAGCTCAGCGGCGGATCGTTTTTGCAGCCTTGGCAAGAACATATCGACTGGACTCCCGAGAAATGGCGCGTCGTGCTCACCGACATGGTGGAGCTTGGCTGCGACTCGCTGTTTCTGCAGTGGGTGGGCATCGAAGGTGAATCCGCTCAGAAGTGGGACGCGCGCGGTCGCATGCTGCAGCGCTTGATGGATGAGGCCGCCAAGGTGGGCATCGGCGTGCATATCGGCCTTCCCTACAACGACAACTGGTGGACCGAGATCACGAAGTCGGACCGCAAGGTTGCCAACTATCTTCAGAAAATTTCCCAGCACTGCACCGCCTGGATGCGCTCGGTCACCTGGCAAAACCACGCGGCCTTTGCGGGCTGGTACATCCCGTACGAGCTGGAGCAATACGACTGGGGCCGCTCGCAGGCGCGTCTCGACATGCTGGCCAACTGGCTCAAGCAACTGTCGGACGTGGCCATCGAAACCTCGGGCACCGAGCCCAGCGTGTCAACCTACTTCAGCGTGATGGGCACGGGCGAGCAGCTCGCGAACATGTGGAGTTATGTCCTGGACCGGGTGGTCCTCAGGCCCATGATTCAGGACGGCGTTGGCGTCAATGGCATGAACAACTATGCGAATCTGGAGCCCTTGCGCCAGATGCTGCTCAAGCGCAGAGCCAACTTCGATCTCATCGTCGAGCTGTTTGAGATGAACCCCGATGCGGCCAATGTCGTCGGCGAGTTTCAGGCGCGGACAGCGAGCCTGGAGCGCTTGCGCACCCAGTGGAACATCGCAGAAAACTACGGCTCACGGCGCATTGTGGCGTTCGCCCTGGAACCATGGGCGTCGAAGGGCACGCCGGAGGGCGCGCAATTGCGCAGTGTGTGGAAGACGACGATGCGCGCAAGGCAGCTGCAGCCCTGATTCCACGGAGCGTCCATGGAGCGCGCGTCGCGGTCGATCTTCGCAAGATTTCCGCAAGGCTTCGTCAGATGCGCTTGCCGATGATGTCCAGCATGATCTCGCTGGTTCCGCCCAGGATACGCAGTGCCCGCGCATCGGTCCATGCGCGGCCTATGCCGTAGTCGGCCATGTAGCCGTAGCCGCCGAACATTTGCAGCAAGTCGTCGAGTATCTTGCCCTGCATTTCCGTGGCGTTCAGTTTGGCGATGGCGGCGGTGGTGGGATCCAGCTCCGCGCGCAAGTGCTTGGCAAGGCAATCGTCGAGAAAAACGCGCAACATGCTGGTCTGCGCAATCGCATCGGCCAACTTGAAGCGCGCGTTCTGGAAGTCCACGATGCGCCGCCCGAAGGCCTTGCGCTGTTTCACGTAAGCGGCGGTGGAGTCGATCATGCCTTCCAGACTGGCGGCGGCACGCAGCGCAATCGCGAGGCGCTCCTGCGCCAGTTCCTTGGACACATGCTCGAAGGCCGCGTTCTCTTCGCCGAGGCGATTGTCGAGCGGCACCTGCACGTCGTTGAAGAAAAGTTCGCACGTGTCCTGCGCATGCTGGCCGATCTTTCGGAGCGGCGGCCCGCTGCTGAAGCCGCTCATGCCACGTTCGACCACGAACAGCGACAGGCCGCGCGCACCAAGCTCCGGCGTGGTGCTGGCCATCACGATCGCGAGGTCCGCATTTGCGCCGTTGGTGATGAAGGTCTTCGCGCCGCTGAGCACGTAGTGGCTGCGTTCGCGGCGCGCGCGCGTGCGGATGGCCTTGAGGTCGCTGCCCGCATCGGGCTCGGTCATCGCGATGGCACCGATGCACTCGCCCGAGGTCATGCGCGGCAACCAGCGGTCCTTTTGCTGGCGTGTTCCCAGATTCAGGATGTAGGGCGCGACCATGTCGGAATGGATCGAGAACCCGATGCCCAGACAGTTGGCGCGCGCAATGGTTTCCAGCACCACGGCCGAGTGGCCGAAGTCGCCGCCTTGTCCCCAGGGCGCAGGAACCGCGCAGTTGAGCAGCCCGTTCGCGCCGGCCTTGCGCCACAGCGCGCGCGGCGTCACGCCCATGTCTTCCCACTGCATGTAGAAAGGCAGGATTTCCTGCGCGACAAAGCGCTCCACCTGCGTGCGCAGCATCTCATGGTCGTCGCGAAAGACGGGGCGGTTGGCGGGCATGGCGACGGTCGCTTCCAGTGCGGGTTCGGGCGGGTTCCTGGTCACGGCTTGTACCCATCGGTGGCGCTGCGTTGACCGAGCAGAACGGGCTTGGCTGCGCTGCCGGTGAGGAACATGCTGAAGTGTTCGCCGGGTTGCAGGGGCGGCAATTCCAGTGTGCTCGTGTGGACTGCAGCGCAACTGCCGACCAGCGTGGCCTTCACCGGATTGATGGCGCGGGCGGCTGACGCGCCATACGCGACGGGCGCAAACAAGGGCGTGCCTGCGGGCGCAATGCTCACCTTGCCCTCGCTGCAGTCGCGGCTCAGGTTGTAGAAGCGCAGACCGGCCTTCAAGGCGTCTTGCGTCGCGCCCGCCGAATCATCGAGCACCTTGAGCGCTGCGGAATCGCCCGCCGCCGTGGGCAGCAGCGAGGTGAAGCTGTCGGGCGCGACCTTCATCGGCGCACTCGCCCGTCCGTTGAGCGTGACGGTGAAGTCGGTCTGTCCCTTCACGATGGCGTAGCTCGATGCGATGGTGTTGCCGGAGAGCGTCTGCTCGGGCCCGTTGGCGATCTTCACGCGCAGCGGCTCGGTGCCCGGATTGAGTACGCGCACAAACGACGAACCCGCCGGTGGCCTTGCCGCATAGAGCTGCGCGAAGGCACCTTCGGCATGAGCGCTTGTGGCTGCCACCCATGCAAGCAGCGACAGCGCGATGTGAATGGGATTCGGTGTCATGCCGGTTGTCCTGCCAGGGCTACGGGGCGCGCGGGCGCGGGCACGTTGGTGGTGCGGCTTTCGCGGTACATCTGTTCGAGCTTCTTGCGATCGACCTTTTCCGTCTGCGTGATCGGAAAGCCGTGGCACACCAGCAGCTCCGAAGGCACCATGTACGACGGCACGCGGCGCGCGAGAATCGCCTTCCAGTCCTTGAGTGCAGCACCGGGTGCGTGCAGGCCCGCAGGGCCGGTGTGGTCGGGATCGACGAAGCCGATCATGCGCACGATCACGCCATCGGAGCGCTTGAGCGCAATCGTTGCACCCGCGCGCACGCCGGGCAGCAAGGCCAGCGCGGCATCGACTTCGGCCAGTTCAATGCGGTAGCCGTGCATCTTGATCTGATCGTCGCGGCGTCCGCGAAACGTGACGAGGCCCAGCCCATCCATGTCGCCCACATCGCCCGAGCGATAACCGCGCTTGCCGTTGCGCATGAACATGCGCGTCTCGTTCAGATCGGGGCGGTTCAGATAGCCGCGCATCACATGGTCGCCCGCCATGCAGATTTCGCCTTCCTCGATGAACACGTCCGCATAAGGCTTGGCGCGGCCGATGGGGAAGGGCAGCGGCGCGGCGCGGCGCATGGCCGGATCGATCTCCACCCAGGTGGTCGAGCAAGTCGCCTCGGTCGGTCCGTAAGAGTTGATGATGCGCACTGCGGGAAAGCGCTCCCACAGCGCTTCGGCCATGGTAGGGGTGAGCGATTCCGCGCCGAAGACGAAGACCTTCAGATCGGGCAATTGCGCCGCGTTGAAATCCGCGCCCAGCATCTGCTGGCGCACGAAGGAAGGCGTCGATGCCCAGACCGACACCTTGGTCTTTGCAAGGTATTCGGCGAACGCCATGCCGTCTTCGATGGTCTCGCGCGCACACAGCGCCACCGTGCCGCCGCAGGTGAGCGCGCCCACCCAGTTGAACAGCGAGAAGTCGAAGCTGAACAGCATCTGATCCATGAACACGGGCGCGTCGCCAAGCTGCAGGCAGTCGCGAATCCAGCCGGCGAACAGGCCCACGCTTTCGCGGCCGATCTGCACGCCCTTGGGGTCGCCCGTGCTGCCCGAGGTGAACATGATGTAGGCCACGCCTTTTTCCGCAAGCGTCTGCGGCACATGGCCGGTGGCGACGAAGCGCTGCTTTTGCGTGTCGTAGACCAGCGTGGCCTGCACCAGCTCGGTGATGCGGCGCGCGCGCTCGGCGGGGTTGATCACATCGATCGGCACAAAGGGCACACCGAGGCGCAGGCAGCCGAGCATGGCGACCACGAAGTCGGCTTCCTTGTGGCCGGTGATCACGAGGGGCTGATCGGCACATGCGCCGGCGTCGGTCGCGGCCAGCATCCACACATCCACTGCGGTGCGCAAGGCCTGCCAGCTCATGCAGCCGCTGGCGTCGTGAATGGCCGCCAGCCGGGGCTGGGCGGAGAGTTCGGTGAACTCGAATTTGTCAAAATCAAACCGCATGTCGTTCTCCTTCTTTCGCGGGTCGCCCGTGAAAGGCGAAGGCCGCAAGCAAGCCTCAAACCTGTGCGCGCGCCTGGATGTAGTGCGCAAGCGTCTGCACGGATTGCAGATGCACATCGATTTCCGAGGGCGGAATCTTCACGCCGAACTCGCGCTCCACGGCCAGCGTGACGTCGACTGCCGACAGCGAATCGACCAGTCCCGAATCGATCAGCAGCGTCTCGGAATCGACGGGGGTCATGATGATTCCTTCGATCAGCGATGCAGCGCGGGATTCGATTTCGTTCATGCTCATGGCGTTCTCCTTGGTGTGAAAGTGGATGGCTCAGAATTGGAAATAGAGGAAACGGGTTTCCTTGTGGACATTGGCGACGCACAACGCCAGCAGCAGCAAGGTGGCGAGCATCCAGCCGATGCTGGGACGCCAGCTCAGCAGCGTGCTGGGGTTCTTCAATGTCTTGAACAGCGCAGGCGAGAAGCCGCCCAGCATCTGGTGCGCATTCGGCGTGAACCACGCGATGGCCAGCAGCAGCGTGATGTACGCGCCCTGCAGGTGGTGGCCAATGACGAGTCGCCACGCGTCGCCAAACGACAAACCGATGGCGTAGGAGAGCGATTCGAGAGTCTCGAAGCCGCGCATGCCGAACATGCCTTCGATCAGCAGCCAGGCCTTGCTCATGCCATCGGCGCGGAAGAAGGCCTGGCCGATGAGCACGGCGGCAAAGGTGATCAGCACACAGGCGATCTGCACCATCACGCTGGCGTGTCGTTGCGATGCGGGCTTCTTGCCGACGACGAAAATGCGCCAGCCGTGATTGATCGACAGGCACAGCCCGTGCCAGATGCCGAATACCAGATACTGCATGCCCGCGCCGTGCCACACGCCCGCAAGCCCCATGGTGAACAGCGTGGGAACGATGATGGTGGCAGCAAATCCGCCCGGCGATTTGGCCGCGCCGGAGCCCACCGACATGCCGCGTTTTTCGCGAGCGCGAGAGATCGCCATTGCCACCGGGTAGTACAGATAAGCCGTGAGGTAACGCGTGAGCGTGATGTGCCAGCGTGCCCAGAAGTCGATGATGCTCGCGGCCTTGTAGGGCGAGTTGAAGTTGAGTGGAAACGCGATGCCGAACATCTTGGCCAAGCCCAGCGCCATATCGGAGTAGCCCGAAAAATCGAAGTAGATCTGCAGTGCGTAGCTCAGGCTCGTGGCCCAGGAGCCCCAGAACTGCAGTTCGCCCGGCGCTGCAAAACCCGCATCCGCATAGGGCGCAATGCCGTCAGCCAGCAGCACTTTCTTGGCCAGTCCGATCACGAACAGCACGCCGCCGATCGACAGGTTTTCGGCTTTGAATCGGTAGTTGGCCGGATCGGCAAACTGCGGAATCATCTCCTTGTGGTGCAGGATGGGCCCGGCGATCAGATGCGGGAAGAAGGTCACGAACAGCACATAGCTGAGAAAGCCTTTTTCCTTGACCAGACCCGAGCGGCAATCGAGCAGAAAGCCGATCTGCGTGAACGTGAAGAACGAGATGCCCAGCGGCAGTATCAGCGTGTCCATCGCGCCGTGCGCGAGTCCCCAGTCGCTCAGGAAATTGAACAGCGCAGCGAAGTACTTGTAGTGAAAAAGCACCGCCAGATCGACGATCACGCCGATGCTGGTGACCAGCAACTGCTTGCGCGGCGATGCGGCAAAGCGCAGGATCAGCAGACCGATGAGGTAGTTGAAGACGATGGAGCACGACAGCAGCGCAACGAACTGCGGGTTCCACCAGCCGTAGAAAACAAAGGACGAAACGCACAGCCAGAACGCCGCAAAGCGTTGATTGATGCGGCCTGCCGTGTAGTAGCCCATCAACGCGATGGGAAGAAAAAGCAGCAGAAAGAGGTAGGAGTTGAACAGCATGGCGTGTCACTCCGTGGCGCTTCGCGCATCGGCGAGCAGCGGTGTGGTGATCTGCTTGAGCGCCTGCTTTTCGTCGTCAGTGAGCGGCAGCGACAAGGTGTTTTCAGAGAACTCCCAGATCACGAGCTGGAGACTTTCGGGCCAGCGCTCGGCTTGCGTGAATGCCTTGACCATGGCACCCGAGAACTGGCCGCCATCCATGCTGAGATTCCACACTTCCTGCCCCAGATCGTGGCCCAGCCATTCAGCAAAATTGCTGCGCAGGCCGTTGGAGCTGCCCGCGAGCAACACGCGTACGGGCGGTGCATCGTCGAGCAGACCGCCACTGCGCACGGGCGTGATGGTTTGCTGCGGCTCGGATTCGAGCTCGGGTCGCCAGCCTGCGGGCGCATTCTTGAGGCCGGAGAGCACGATCAGATCGCCCATGCGTGCTTGTGCGGCGGTCGGCGTCGAGACTTCAAAACGTTGATCGCCGTGCTGTCCTCCAAGCACCGCGAGTGCCTTGCTGGCAACGGCCTGCGCGGCGCGTTGTGCACCGGCGGCGTTCATGTGAACGTCGGTGCGAAAGTACATGTCGTCGGTCTGCTTTTCGAGCACGGGACGCAGATCCACGAAGGCAATCGAGCGTGCGGCCAGCGCCTTGTCGAGTTCGCCGTAACGCGCCTGCAGGGCAGCGCTCATCTTGCGACCGCAGAGATGTTCGCTCTCCACGCGCGCCTTGTCCGGCACGGCGACGATCAGCGTGCGGATGTTGCGGCTTTGCAGTCGATCGTGCCAATGTTCGAGCAGGCGCAGGCGCTGCGCAACCACGTCCGAAGCGGTGCCGGGCTGCGCACGCAGACCATCGTGATAGAACATCCACTGCGGGCAACCCAGCACCACCTGCTCGCCCAGATCGCCCAGCAGCCGGTAGCGCGCAGCGGCGCTGGCCATCTCGATCCAGCTTTGTCCGGGCAGGCGCAGCGACTGGTTGATGGCGGTCTCCGCGCTGCCGTTCATCCACGCTGCATGCGTTGCCTTTTCGGGTTGGAGATCGACCCGTTTGAGCGACCACAGACCCACCACCAGACCGGCCACCAGCAGCACCATCCAGACGATGGCGGTGGCGCGATGGCCTTGCGTGGGAGCATCGGCGGGCGACGGGGTGTTGTCGCGCGGGTTCATGGCTTGGCGCTCCCGAGGGCTTGCGTCACGCGCTGCGTCCAGGTGTTCACAGGCATGATGGAAGCGTTGTCCCACAGTCCCGCAGCGTCAGGGCCCTGATTGAAGCTGGGCTCGAACATCTGCCACACCAGCACCTGCGGCTTGTTCTGCTTGAACGCGGGCGATTCCAGATATTCGAGCAGCATCACCCACGGTCCGATGTTGCCGGGCTTCCAGTTCAGCGAAACCGGGCGGTCCAGCAGATTCGACAGTTTCTGCGGATAACCGAAGTAGGGCTGCACCATGCTGTGCCCGGTCACATGCACGGGCGCTGGCGCATCGTCGAGCAGGCCCTGCGCTTCGGCTTGTTTGCGCACGGTGTAGACCTCGCGTCCGACCTGCTTTTTTTCATCGGGCGAGAGAAAGATTTCGGCGAGATCGCCATAACGGCGCTCCTTGGTCAGCGCGCCCAGCGGCGTGCCGGTGCCTGCATTGCCTGCGAGTTGCGACTTCACTTTGCGGATCAGATCGGCAGTGCCTTGCGCGGTCGCATCGGCGGCGTCGAGCGTCCAGTGCTGGTCGGTGCGATAGAACACTTCTGCGCCGCTGGTGCTGACTTTTTTCAGCGCGGCAAAGTCGTCAAAGCTGGCGATGTTGGCACGCTGCAGTTTGTCCAGAATCAGCGCGTAGCGCTGCTGCACGGCAGCGCTGACCTTCTTGTCGTCAGGCAGCCGGTCGGCATAGAAATGCGCCTTGTCGGGCAGCAGCAGAAGCACCAGTTCGATGTTCTGCTCCTTGAGCCATTGCTGCACGCGGGCCACCAGTTGCACGTTGCGGTCGATGCCTGCGGTGTCCACTTGTGCGAGGCTGCCCCAGCCCGCAAACAGCCAACCGTCCTTGCCCTTGATGACGAGCGAGGAGCCGTTGTTGTTCTGCGCCCAGGCGAGACGCGTGGTGAGAATCATCGCGGCAGCGGCACCGGCCAACTGCAGCGCATGGCGGCGTGTGGGCCGCAGCGGAAATACGTTGTCGGTGGAAGTGAAGCCATTCATCTCGAACTCCTCGTGCTTTGCTGTGCGTTGATCAGTACCAGAGCGACAGGCTCATGAACCAGCCCTTGGCGCGGTCCTTCTGGCCGCCGCCGATGTTGGTGCGGTACTGCAAGGTCCAGTCGATGTAGGAACGTGGCGCGTTGTAGTGGTCTTCGCGGAACGAGTAGCGCGCGCTGATGCCTGCGCCCACGCCCGCCGACCAGGTCGATCCGTTGCCCTGCACGCGCATGGCCTCGTTGAAGCCGGGAACGCGTGCGCGGTAGTTCTGGCGCTGGTAGTCCACGGCCAGCACCAAGTGCGGGAACAACATCAGCCGATCGCTCACTGCATCCATGCGGTAGCTGCGGCCCACGCGCGCCTCGGCGTTGGCGAACCATTGGTCGCGGCGGTACTTTCCGCGTCGGCGCTCGCCGTTCACGCCGGTGTTCTGGTCGCGCATCCAGAAGTTGGCGGACAAGTCTTCGTAGTAGTAGCCGGCCTGCAGATAGCCTTCCATCGTGAACCAGCTCGGCACGTCAAAGCGCAGCGCCGTGCCTTTGTAGAAGCCATGGGTGGCATAGGCCAGCCAGCCGCCCTGACTTGCATTCGAGTCGAACTGAATCGACTGCGCGTTGCCGATGACCGGCGCGCCGGGCTGCGACGGATCGCGTCCGCTGAGCTTGCAGCGCAGGTCGGCGGAGGCGGGCGTCACCGAACCCGAGCGCGTTGATGAGCCGAGCAGGAAGCGCCGTTCCAGACCGAACGTGAGTGCGTAATCGGTCGATGGTGTGAAGCGCACCCCCAGCGATCCGATGGTCGTGGACAGGCCCGAAATGCCGTTGTTTCTGGCGGCTCCGATGGCGATGGGGCGGCCCGTGCAGGGGTCGACAATGGTCTGCTCGTGCGTGGTGGAAGAGCCGCCGTGCAGCGTGCTCATCACGCGGCCGTAGACCTCGAAGACCTGCGTTGCGCTGTTGAGAAATTCCGGCGGCCGCCAGTACACATCGGCCATGCCGAAGACCGAGTCGGAGCCCGTGGTGATGGGCGTGCCGTTCAGGCCCGAGCCCGCAGGCCGCGCGCCGCGATAGCTGGTGGACACCGATGCGCCCCATTCGCGCGACAGGCCCGCGATGGCGTTGCGTGTGTTGTAGCGCTGCTCGGGCGTGAGTTCGAGTTCGTTGTCGTCGTTCTGGTCGATGGCCTGTTTGAACAGGCCCACCGCATCGGACTTGCGCCCCACGCGTGCGAGCGCGTAGCTTTCATCGAGGATGGCGAGCGGCGGGGCCTTGCCGGTGGCCCGCGCGGCGCGGAAATCGTCGAGCGCGGCTTGTGACTCGTTGCGGCGCTGGTGGATGTAGGCGCGCTGCATGAGCAGGCCTGCATCGTCGGGCGTGGTCTTCAGGTCGGCATCGATGCGCTGCATGGAGCGTGCCTGCTGTGCGGCGTTGCCTGCGGCCAGCGTGACGGTGAGCAGGCGCTGCATCGCGGCGTTGTCGGGGGCTTGCTCGACGGCTTTTTCGGCCTGCGCGATGGCTTCCTGGTAGTCCTGTTTGCCGTAGGCCGCATAAGCCTTGGCGCTCGCTGTGTTGGCCTCGTCGGCGGGCTTCATGTCGCAGACCGTGCCGTAGGGCGTGACGTGGCAGTCCTGGCTGGGCGGTGGATAGTTCGCGCTGGTGAGTTCCGTCGGTGGCGCAGCGCGTTCTGCGATCTGCTGGAGGCGCAGAGCAACGGCCTTGTCGTTGACATCCAGCGGGGACACCAATGTCCTTGCGCGATCGAAATCACCCACGGCCAACGCCGCATCGACCGCGATCAGGCGAATGCCAGCGCGCTGTGCGTCGTCGAGCCAATCCTGCGCCATGGCTTCTTCGAAGTCCTTGGTGGCCAACTCTGTTTTCAGTTGGCGTTGCCTGAAGTAGGCACGCATGACAAGCGCGTTCGTGTCTTCGTCGTCCTGCTTGAGCGCATCGCTGGCAGCGGCCTCGCCTTCGGCCATGCGGTTGGCGAGCACCAGCGTGGTGAGCAGCAGCAGTTGATGGCTTTGCGTGTCGGGTGCCAGCGCCACGGCTTTGCGTGCCAGCTCGACGGCATCGGTCATCTGAAAATCCCCGAGCGCGCGATAGGTCTCGATGGCGGGCTTGGCCGACATGGCTTTGTGCAGCGCCTGCTTGCGTGCCACCAGATCGTTCTTGTTGGGTGCACCCAATGCGATGGCGGTGTCGACCGCTTCCACGGCTGCGGGCAACCGGTCTTGTGCGTCCAATGCGTTGATCCACAGCAGCGCCCAGTTGCCTTGCGCGGGATCGATGCGGAATGCCTTCTCGGCCAGCGCGGCGCTCGATGCGTATTTCTGCGCGTTGTAGTCGTCGAACGCCTGTGTGGCGAACGGAAAGCCTTCGCGGAACGCCGCGCTGGGAGCGGCGTTGCCTGCGCCGCCGCCAGCCTGCAGATTGCTTTTGGCCTGCGCGAGTTCGTCGGATGGCAGACCCGTGGCCTGCGCGCTCGTGACGGCGTCCAGCGCCTGCTGGTTCTTGCCTTGCTTTTGCAGCGCGTAGATCAGCAGCATGTGCAGCCGCAGCACGTCGGGGCGCAGTGCAATCGCGTGGCGCGCAAACTGCTCGGCCTGCGGATAGCGCTGTGCGTCATAGGCCGCGAAGGCCTGATTCGCCAGCTTGAAGGCCTGGCCTTTGAGCGGTGTCTGCGCGGTTGCCGGATCGATCGGCGGCGCAGCGCTGGCCACGGCGCTTCCGAGCGCGAGCAGGGCGGCGATGGCGATGCGGGTGAGGCCGGAGTTCATCTGCTTGGCTCCGGCATCAGCGGTGCAGGGCGCGACACTTCCTCGACATAGAGCTGGTACGAAATCGCTTCCTGCAGCGTGTGTTCGTCCAGGCTGTCCTGCTGCACCAGAATCTCGCCAAGCTTCATGTTCACCTGGCGCTGGTGGTTCAAGGCCTGCGCGAGCTGCTCTTCGCTGATGACCTTCCAGCTCACGAGCAGTTGGCCCAGACTCTGGCGCTGCTGCACCAGTTGATCGGCGGAGGGGAAGTCGTGCATGGTCTTGTCCCACGCCAGACGCTTTCCGGTGACGAGGTGAACGATGAACAGCTTCCACGCACGCGCAGCGGCAGCAGCGTTGATGAAGTTGCCGATCACCATGCGCGGAGCCGAGAGCAGCGCGTGCTCCCAGCCATACAGGCGCTGCACGAACAGGCCGCGCTGGAAGGTTCGGAGCAGCAGCGCGATGCCGTTCAGCAGAATCAGCGTGCCCACCCAACCGCGTGGCGAGAACTGCGAAGGAAAGTAGGTCTGCCACCAACCCATCTTGTCGGCGAGCCAGAACGCCAGAAAGTTCAGCAGCAGCACATAGCCGCCGATGGCGACGAACGACGTGATCAGCCCTTTGCGGTCGCGGAACAGCAAGTACTTTGTGGCGAGCGAGCCCTTCCAGCCGACCTGTGACCAGCCCTGCAGGCCGATGCCCAGCGTCCAGCGTGCCTTCTGGCGATACGCGGTCTTGAAGGTGTTGGGGAAATATTCGCGGATGTCGAGCGGCAGCTTCTGGACTTCCTCTTTCTCGGGGCCGAGCCCGAACCAGGTCTTGCGACGGATGACGTGATCGACCGGGAAGCGCCCGAAGATCTGCTTCATGCCCATGCGCGAGAGGCGCGTGCCGATGTCGTAGTCCTCGGTCAGCGTGTCGGTGTTGAAGGGCTGGTTGTTGGTTTCAACGGCAAGCGATTCCAGCGCCCTGCGTGAAAAGCAGGTGCCGACACCGGCGGACGGCACCATGCGCGTCATGCTCTCGCGCACCACCAGATCCTTGGTGTGCCATTCGGCGAACTCGTCCATGTAGGTGCCCGCGACCAGCTCGTACCAGTGACGCTCCAGCGACGCCACGGGCAACTGGATGAAGTCCACGCGCGGCAGCAGGTAGTTGTAGTACTTGAGCTCCAGCGGATGCACCACGTCCTCGCTGTCGTGCAGCACCACGCCTGCGAACGGAACGCTCTGGTGCTGGTTCTGCAGAAAGATGGCCTGCACGATCCAGTTGAGGCAATCGGCCTTGCAGGTGGGTCCGTCGTGCGGCACCTCCACATGCACCAGTTGGCGGTAGCGGCGGCGCATGCGCTCGACTTCTTCCTTGGTGCGCGCGTCGTTTTTGTACGTGCCCACGAAGATCATGTAGTTCTTGTATTCGAGCGTGCCGACCATGCTTTCGAGCATCAGCGCGATGACGTCGTACTCGAGCCATGCAGGCACCATGATGGCCAGCGGCTGTTCGGGCACGGCGCGTATCTGCTGGCTGGTCAGCGGCGCATAGCGCTGCATGAAGAAGCGCCGGTAGGTCTTGCGAATCCAGAACCAGGCATCCACGATCAGATCGTCGATGCTGGACACGAAGATCACCAGAGCCACAAAGACACCGGCGATTTCGAGCCAGTGGTAGTAGTCCGCGACCAGATAGGGCAGGTAATGTGTGGACATCATGCGACTCCCTCAAGTGCTTGTGATTTGCGCTTGGCTCTGCGCGCTGCGATGGCGGCGGCCACCAACAGCACGATGAACAGGCTCAGTGATGCGAGCGTCACGGGAACGCCCCAGGAAAACAGGCTGCGCCACTCGTACATGGTTCCGGCGGTGTTGGCGTCGGCGGCGCGCACGACGGAGCCCGATGCGTTGATCCACGCCACTTCGGAGCCGGGGCCGAGCAGCGCCAGTTGGCCGTGATTGACCAGCAGGCCGGTGGGGCGCACGCGCGTTTCGGCGCCGAGCGGATACCACAGCAGACCGTTCTGCTGATCGGTGCGCACGACTTGCACGGCGGTCACGCCGCTGGCTGGCGGCCATGGCAATCCTTGGACCGGGCGATCACGCAGTGCGATCTGCTGGTCCTGCAGCGCGAGCGCGCGTGGCGTATCGGGCAGAGATACATCCAGCGCAACAAAGGACTGCGACGGCGCGAATGCTTTCTTGGCATCGACCAGCACGAGGCGCGATGCGATGGGCGAGAGATTGGCCGCCGCAGCCAGTTGAATCGTGTTGGTCAGCCCCAGTCGCGCCTGTGCGAGATAGCTTTGCGGCACTGCGATGTCGGCAGAGCGCCCGAGGCTGCTGATCACGTCCGCAAAGGACGGCGTGTGGGTGGGCGGCGCGGTGCCTGCTGCGACAGCGGAGTCAAAGCGCACGTCCAACTGCAACGCCGTGGTGGGCACGGGCGCGGCCGGCCTGCAGCCTCCCGCAGGCGCGTTCTGCTTGACGGCAACCTGCAGCACATTGATGGCGCTGAGGGCATAGACGGGGATGTCGGCGGCCAGCGTTTCGCGCTCGCCGTTGCCCTTCAGATTGCGCGCAGCGAGAAGGATGCCGTTCCAGTGCAGCACGCCGACGGGGCCTTGTTGCCCGGAGCTTTCCGGCAACTGGAAGTGGACCTGTATGTGCGAAGGCGTGTGGCCGGTGGCCAGTGGCGGCGTCAGCGCAAAGCTGGCGGCCCAGTTCTGCGGTGCCTGGACGGTGAACTGATGCGGGGCCTTGGCGCTTGACGAGTCGCGCAGCAACGCATGATTGGCCTGGCTTGCGGCAAGGCGCGCAGCGCCATCGGCCACGGCAGTCAGCGCACGCCATTGGGCCTGGGTGTCCAGCGAGGCGATGCTGCTGGCGCCATCGGCCGTCACGGTCCAGGCTGGATGGGCACCGAACGTCATGCGTGCAAGCGCCGTGGGCCGGGCCCCAGCGCGGGCCAGCGGCATGCGCTTGTCGCGCCATTGCTGGAAAACGCCCAGCGCCTCTTCATCGGTGATCTGCAGTTGCAAGGCATCGAGTGCGCGTGCGAGCTGGCTTTGCAACAGCGGATCGGTGACCACGACATCGGCGAGCAAGCTGCTGGCGTCGAGCATGAGCAGCGCGCCGATTTCTGCGGCGTTGGCAAGCGCGTGGTGTTCGCTCGCGTCCTTCAACGCGGCGAAGGCGGTGATGGATTCCAGCGCCGCAGGAATGCTGAGCGTGCGCGTGTCCACGATGTCGCCCACGCTGGGCAGCGTGTGCACGGTGACGGGTCGCCCTTGCCGCGCCATGGCCAGGCCCACGCGCCATGCGGTATCGAAGGTCTCGCGGCTCAGCGGCGGTGCGGCGACGAGCAGGAAAGGGCGCTCGGGCATGGTGGCAATCGCTTGCGACCAGGTGGACGCAGCGGACGCCGCAGATACAGCAGACGCTTCGGCATCTGTGGCGTAGTACGACAGATAGCTGTCCGGGTTCAAGGCCACCGCGCCAGTGGATTTCGCGTCGCAGGTGGTGGGCGCTTCGGGCCCCACCTGCATGCCCAGCCGTGCGGGCGTGGCCGAGCCGTTGACCGGCAAGTGGGTGTGGATCACTTGCTGCGGTTGCCCCGGTGCCGCCGCGCGGACAGGTGCTGCCATACCATTGACGGCGAAGGCCGACGCGGGTTGATTGGCAGGCGTCGTCACTACCAGCGAAGAACGAACGCGCTCACCGCCCTGTGCAGGAAAGTAGAACTCCTGCAAGGAATCGGCCGGGATGTTGACCGAAGGCCCCATCACGCCCATGGTCGACAGCGAGATGCGGCGCTCGAAGCGCTGGCCTTGCGTGATTTGCTGCAACTCGGCACTCAGCGTGCTGGCGTGCGCTGTTGCACCTGCCAGCAACCAGGTGACGGAGCCGACAAGGCTGACGCCCATCCGCCCCAGTGGCAGAAGTCGGTTGGGTGCGCTGTTGTGCGTGGACATGGCGCTGCTCCTCAGCCGCCGGTGGTCGTCGGCATGCAAGGAGCCGACTTGAGGGGAGTGCTTGCGTCGCCGCGAGGCAGTTCAAGCAACTTCATCCATGGAGCCATCTGGATGGCGGTGGGGCGGGTGCCCAAAACGGAAAAAATCGTCATCGTGTCGTTGATTGCCGTTGGGCAACCCCTCCCTGCTGGCCCCTTCCTTCGATGCGATTGCGCGCATGTTCGAGAAGGTGTTCGATGACCGCCGAAATGGGCGGGTCGCTCGATTAAAACTATTGGTTTTTTGAATTCAATAGTTTGTATTCTTGACAAATTGAGCGATTCCGCAACCGATGCTGTGCTCGGATTTGTGTGTGTTTTGTTGCTTTTGTTATTTTCGAGATACGCAGAAAAATGGATTCGCCGCAGTGGAAATCATAGTCTTTTTATAGTATTTAATGAAAGTGATTGCTCACATGTATTTCATGTTTGGGAGGTGGATGGCGGTTTTCATGGCACGTCAGCTTGATGTTCTTACCCTGCTTCCGCCGCGGTAGCATTTGGAAATACCCAGTTCGGGGGATGATTTGTCAGAGTTGTTTGCAATCAAAACGCTTTGCAAGCAAGTGCGCGGCCTATAAGCTGGTCCGCTGCTGTTTTGAGGCGTGTTTCCAGCGTGTTTTAGAGGCCCAAAAACAAAGGGAGCCCGCTGCGAACAGCGGGCTCCCTTCAAGGACGGGTTTTCAGTGATGGAGGTGGTTTACTTCGCGCCGGCCTTCACCTTCAAGCGCCATGCGTGCAGCAGGGGCTCGGTGTAGCCGGAGGGTTGCTCTTCGCCCTTGAACACCAGTTCTTGCGCGGCCTGCATCGCGGCACCTTGTGGGTTGCCCACGAGGCTGATGTACGACGCGTCGCCCGCGTTTTGCTCGTCCACCACCTTGGCCATGCGGGCGAAGGTGTCCAGCACCTGCTGCTGGGTCACGATGCCGTGGCGCAGCCAGTTGGCGATGTGCTGGCTGGAGATGCGCAGCGTGGCGCGGTCTTCCATCAGGCCGACGTTGTGGATGTCGGGCACCTTGGAGCAGCCGATGCCCGCATCGACCCAGCGCACCACGTAGCCGAGGATGCCCTGGACGTTGTTGTCCAGTTCCTGCTGTTTCTCGGCGTCGGTCCATTTGGGATCCTTGGCGACCGGAATCTGCAGCAGGTCGGCCAGGATGTCGTCACGCACGGCGTCGGCGCTGGTCTTTTCCAGTTCCTTTTGCACGTCGGCCACGCTGACCTGGTGGTAGTGCAGGGCGTGCAGCGTGGCGCCGGTGGGCGATGGCACCCAGGCGGTGTTGGCACCGGCCTTGGGGTGGGCGATCTTCTGTTCGAGCATGGCCTTCATCAGGTCGGGCATGGCCCACATGCCCTTGCCGATCTGGGCGCGACCGCGCAGGCCCATGGTCAGGCCGACGAGCACGTTGTTCTTTTCGTAGGCCTGCAGCCAGGCGCTGGTCTTCATCTCGCCCTTGCGGACCATCGGACCGGCTTGCATGGCGGTGTGCATTTCGTCGCCGGTGCGGTCGAGGAAGCCGGTGTTGATGAACGCCACGCGTGCAGGCGCTGCGGCGATCGAGGCCTTCAGGTTCACGCTGGTGCGGCGCTCTTCATCCATGATGCCGAGCTTGACGGTGTTCTCGGGCAGGCCGAGCAGCTTTTCGACGCGGCCGAACAGCTCGTTGGCAAAGCCGACTTCGGCGGGGCCGTGCATCTTGGGCTTGACGATGTAGACGCTGCCGGTGCGGCTGTTGCGCAGGCCGTTGGCACCGTTGCCCTTCAGGTCGTGGATGGCGATGGCGGTGGTCACCACGGCGTCCATGATGCCTTCGGGAATCTCTTTCTTGTCCGCGCCCCACAGGATGGCGGGGTTGGTCATCAGGTGGCCGACATTGCGCAGGAACATCAGCGAGCGGCCATGCAGCTTCACAGGCTTGCCGTCAGCGCCGGTGTATTCGCGATCGGCGTTCAGGCCGCGCGTGACGGTCTTGCCGCCCTTGTCGAACGACTCGGTCAGCGTGCCCTTGAGAATGCCCAGCCAGTTGCTGTAACCCAGCACCTTGTCTTCGGCATCGACGGCGGCCACGGAGTCTTCCAGATCAAGAATCGTGGAGACGGCGGCTTCCACCACCACGTCGGCCACGCCCGCCGCGTCGGTCTTGCCGATGGCGGTGGTGTTGTCGATGCGGATGTCGATGTGCATGCCGTTGTTGATCAGCAGAATCGACTTCGGAGCCGCAGCATCGCCCTGGAAGCCGACGAACTTGGCGGCATCCTTGAGACCTGTCTTGGTGCCATCCTTCAGCGTCACTTCCAGCTTGACGCCCACGACTTGGTAGGCTGTCGCATCCTTGTGCGAGCCAGCGGCCAGCGGCACGGCCTGGTCGAGGAAGTTGCGTGCGAATTCGATGACCTTGGCACCGCGCACGGGGTTGTAGCCCTTGCCTTTTTCAGCGCCGCCTTCTTCGCTGATGGCGTCCGTGCCATACAGCGCGTCATACAGCGAGCCCCAACGTGCGTTGGCGGCGTTCAGTGCATAGCGGGCATTGAGGATAGGCACGACGAGCTGCGGACCGGCGATCTTGGCCAGTTCGGCGTCGACGTTTTCGGTCGTGGCCTTGGCGTCCTTCGGTGGCTCGACCAGATAGCCGATCTTCGTCAGGAACTCGCGGTACGCGGCCATGTTGGTGATCGGGCCGGGGTTGGCCTTGTGCCAGGTGTCCAGTTCCTTTTGCAGGCGATCGCGCTCGGCCAGCAGGGCTGCGTTCTTGGGCGCGAGGTCGGCGACCAGCGCATCGAAGCCCTTCCAGAAAGAAGCGCTGTCCACACCGGTGCCCGGCAGGACGTCCTTTTCCACGAAGTTGTACAGCGCGGGGGCAACTTGAAGGCCGTGAACGGCAATGCGGTCAGTCATGGTGTGTCTACCTCTACCTTGAATTACTGGAAAAGCGGGATGCTGCAAACAGAGGGAACCTCTGGCATCGTGATACGCCACTGTATTGCGAACTGTTTGACAGATCAATTACGGAAAATACGTTTTATCTGTGACTTATATGTATGGAATCACCATCGCCCCGCACGAAGCCTGTCGCGGCGGGGCCCTGGTGGATGTCGGTTGTCCACGCCAGACCACACTACGGATCGACATCAACGCTTGCTGATGCGATCATGTCGATCAGTTCTGATGACTTGTGATCGCTGAACGACTGTTGTGCATTCGCTGCATGGAACGATTCGATGTGGCGAATGTGAATCACCACTCTTTGCGGACGGCAAATACCCAATTGGCTATACAGGACAGGGTGCTACAAAACTTTTTACTTGATAGTCAAACACTGCTGTTCACAAAAGATGACAATCTAAAAGCAATTAAACACTCACAAAGTTGACCTGAATCAGAACTGATTCAATAGAATCATATGCAGGCGCCGACATAAGGCTGGCGACCGATCATCAATTGAACTGAGCGGAGGTACGCAAAATGGCAAATCTGAACGAAAGTCTGCAAGATCTGATGTCTCTCGACGGCGCAATGTGTGCCGCCGTGGTGGATTACAACAGCGGCATGATGCTGGGCAGCATCGGTACGGGCGTGGACCTGGAACTGGCAGCCGCCGGCAACACCGAAGTGGTGCGCGCCAAGATGAAGACGATGAAGGCTCTGGGCCTGAACGACACCATCGAAGACATGCTGATCACACTGGGCAGGCAATACCACATCATTCGTCCTTCGGCCAAGCTGGCGGGCATCTTCATTTATTACGTGCTGGACAGCAGCCGTGCCAATCTGGCACTGGCACGACGCAAGATCAATGATGTCGAAGCCAAGATGACCATGTAATTCCCACAAGGGATTCATGAACGATGAAAAGCGGGCCTTGGGTCCGCTTTTTGTTTTCCTGACCTTGTTTTTGTTGGTTTGTACGAAGCCTTGCGGCTTCGATTGGTCAATCGTTTTGAGGCGGCAATATCGCCCTTGATACTTTGTTGCAGAGCCTTGCCGTACCAAAGTACTGTCTTCGTCTCTGCGTCGCGTCTCAAGGGCGATCTTGCCGTTGTGGCTTTGGATCTTGGGGCTCGCTGCGCTTCGTTGGCTCGCTCCGGCAGGCGGGAGCGGGAGCGGGGATTTTCTCTTTTTAACCTGCGATCAATGGGGCGCGGAATTGGTAGCCGACTTTTTGCTGTGATTGCAGCGGCACGGCCAGTGGTGTGACTCGCTCGATGCGGCGGCGCAGGCGGTAGATGGTGGCGTGCAGGCTGTTGTCGGATTCGGCGGCGCTGGTGCCTTCGAGCAGTTCGCGGATCTGTTCGCGGGTGACGGTCGCTCCCTGGGCCTTGAGGAAGCAGTCCATCAGAATCAGGTCGGTGGGGCTGAGTTCCACTGTCTGGCCATCGGGGGCGGTGAGCACGCTGCGGCGCTTGTCGAGTTTCCAGGCGGTGGCCGTCTTGGCCGTGGTCATGATGCGGCGGTGCACGGCGCGGATCGCGAGTTCGACCTGCTCGAAAGTGACCGGCTTGGTGAGGTACATGTCGGCACCGGCGTTGATCACTTCGGCAAACACTTCGGGGCCGAGGCGGCCGGAGACGATCAGCACGCCGGCCTGCGTGCGCTTGCGCAGGATGCGGATGAGCTCGGCCCCGTCCACGCCGGGGAGCATGAGGTCGAGCACATAGAAGTCGAACCGGTACGGCGCCAGGTCGGCCAGCAGGTCGCTGCTGTCGCTGTAGGCCTGCACTTCCACGCCTTGGGCACGCAAGTGCTGCGCGAGGAATTCGCAGTATTCGGTGTCATCGTCGACCAGTGCAAGGGTTACAGGGAGCATGGATGTTGGCTTGTTCTGCTGGGTTGTTGTTCGTCGGCGCGGCGGGTAGTCGTCGTTGTCCGTTGTCTCCTGCTCAGTCCGCCAGCCCTTGGGGAATGACCAGCCGCATGATCGTTCCTTGCGGCTCGTTAGGCAATGCCTCTACTGTACCTTGATGGAGCTGCACCACGGAGCGCACGATGAAGAGGCCGAGACCCGCGCCTGCCCGGTTGCGATTCTCGCTGCCGCGCGAGCCTTTTTCAAACAGGCGTGGGCGCAGTTCCTCCGAGATGCCGGGGCCGTTGTCCAGCACTTCGATGATGAGTGCGAGCGGGTCGTCCGATTCTGAAATCCGCAGCGTCACCTGCGTGCCGTCGGGGGCATAGGCGAGTGCGTTATTCAGCAGATTGCGGATGGTCAGTCGCATCAGCGCCGGGTGGAGTTGCACGGTGCGGGTGTCGGTGTCCCATTGCTCGACGATGCGCGGGCGCTGATCGGCGGCGATGTCGTGCATGACGAGGCGCACCAGCGTGGGCAGATCGGTGTCGCTCGAAGAGCTGGCCTTGCCGCCCACGGCCAGAATCGTTCCGGCGGCGAGCGTGTTGTCCAGTGTGCCGATGACCTGCTGCAGCACATGCTCGGCGCGCGACAGGGCCTTGGTCGCCGGGTCGGTGTCTCGCAGGTGCAGGTCGTCGATGGCCTTCATCGTCGCCTGCATGGCGGCCGAGGCGTTGTTGAGCGGCTGGCGGATTTCGTGCGACAGCAACTGCAGCATTTCGTTGTGCTCGGTCAGCATGGCGGTGCGCCAGTCAAGCAAGGCGCGCAGCTTTTCGACTTCCGCACCATCGCCGCTGTGTTCCTGCAGCTTGTGCTGGAGCTGCTGAATCTGCTCGCGCTGGCGCTCCAGCATCTGCTCGCGCAGATGTTCGCGCGTGGCGTCGGTCATCACCATCATCACGCCTTGCACGGCGGGGGGAGCGCCTGCCTCGGATTGCGCGAAATGCGGCAGTTGCGGCGACAGATGCACATGCCGCCATTGCTGGGTGCCCAGCTTGTCCTGCTGCATGTCCACATATTGCGCGACCTCGCCGCGCGAAGCTGCCTCGAATGGCTGGCGCCACCGGCCCAGATAGTCCGCCGGGAGCAGCTCGCCCAGCGTGCGTCCGATCACGTTGCCGGGGTCCAGGCCGAACCAGGTGCACCACTCCAGCGTTGCCATGCGCAGCCGCTCGTCCTTGCCCCAGAACGCCAGGTTCACAGGGGTTTGCCCGAATAGCCGAACCAGTTGGCCGGGGGCGTACCAGCTCTCTGCCTGTGCGGTGGTGGGGGATTTCGCGGGGACGCTTTTGCTTGGCGATATGGATGTGGGCATCGTGATTGCGGAGCCTTTGGTGCACATTTGCTCAAAGTGGGAACCAGCCGTTGATAATAGGCCCGAATGCAGGTGCGCGGGTGGTGCGGAGGGTCGCATTTCACGGCGTGCCTCCCACAGGAAGGCCGCAGCCGGAAATCACCATTTCATGGATCGTCTCAAACAGCTCGAATCATTTGTTGCGATAGCCACGCGGGGTAGCCTCACAGCGGCCGCCAAGCTCGAAGGCGTGGCCCCGGCCATCATGGGGCGCAGGCTGGATGCGCTGGAAGAGCGCCTCGGCGTGAAGCTGCTGGTGCGCACCACGCGCAAGCTGTCGCTCACGCATGAGGGCATCGCGTTTCTGGAAGACTGCCAACGCCTGCTCTCCGATCTGGCCAGCGTGGAAGCCAGCGTGAGTGCCGGTGGCGTCAAGGCGACCGGGCATCTGCGCATCACCGCGCCTGCGGGTTTCGGGCGTCGCCACGTCGCGCCGCTGCTGCCTCAATATCGTGAAATGCACCCCGAGGTCACGATCTCGCTGAATCTGAGCGACCGCGTGGTTGACCTGACGGGCGAGGGCTACGACTGCGCGGTGCGCGTGGGCGATCTGCCGGATTCTTCGCTGGTCAGCGTGCGCGTGGCCGACAACCGGCGTTTGTGCGTTGCCACGCCCGAATATCTGCGCCGACGCGGCACGCCCGTGCATCCGTCGGAACTGGTGCAGCATGATTGCCTGACGCTGTCGAGCGAGGCGTCGCAGACGCGCGGCTGGGCGTTCCGCATTCCGCAAGGCGATGGCTCGGGCGAGGTCGTGCACTTCAAGCCGGGCGGGCCACTCGACTGCTCCGACGGGCAGGTGCTGCATGACTGGTGTCTGGGGGGCTGGGGCATTGCGTGGCGCAGCACTTGGGAAGTGGAGTCCGAGATCGAGGCGGGTCGCCTCGTGCCCGTGCTGGAGGAATTCGCCGCACCGCCCAACGGCATCTTCGTGGTGTTTCCGCAGCGCAAGCACATGCCGCTTCGCGTGCGGCTGTGGATTGAATATCTCAAGCAGAAGTATGCGGAGCCATCTTTCTGGCGACGCGACATTCACGGCTGATCGGTCGCCTTGCGTCGTCAGCCATGCCGTGAACAGCAGCGAAAGGATTGAGCAATGCTTTGTGTGTCGATTTCCGCCGGTTCCATCCCATTCCCGTCATGGCGGGCACCCTCCGCATGGGGCCGCATGGGCACGGCCTTTGTGATGAGCACGGTGCTGCTGCTGTCCACGGGCTGCACGCTGATGCAGAAAGACCCGGCCCAGCCGCGCGAGATTCAGGCCGGCACGGTCAGCGTGACCACGGCGAATCCGGACAGCTTCACGCCCGTGCCATCGGCGCAAAAGGAATCCAAGGCCGCGCGCCGTGCGTGGGTCGAGGCGCTGTGCGAACACATGGCCGATCGCATCGCTGAAGCCTTGCGGGATGGTGAACGCGCCGAGGTCAACATCTCCGACATCCGCCGCGCGACCGCCATGCCCGGAACCAGCAGCGTGCCGGGCGAAGCGCGCAGCAGCCAGGACGTGGTGCCGCCGCGCATCGTGCTCACGTTCAAGCGCCTTTCGGCCAAGGGCAAGGTGGTGCAGACGGCGTCGCGCACCTTGCAGGACACAGCGTTGCAGCTCAAGGGCCGACGCTACGAGAGCGATCCGCTGCGTTACGAGAAAGCGCTGGTCGATGACTGGGTGGCCAAGGAATTCGGGACGGCCACGGCCGCACGGTAATTCGTGCTGGCGTCATCAAGTCTTCGCGCAATGGGCACAAGATAGGTGTGTCCCGATCACCCTCACCAAACACCCCCGTCAGGAGTCGACAAGATGCTGCTGTCCCCCACCATTGTGGTTTCCAAGGAAAGTCTGGCCAGCGAGGACAGCTACGATCTGGTCGAGTCCAACATCGAGAGCGTCAATCAGTTGCTCGAACGCTTGGTCGAATACGAGGAAATCTCGCCCGAGGCGCTCAAGAGCTACTACGTCGATTACTACCTCGCGCAGGTGAAGAACGGCGGTTTTTCGCAGTTCATCTACAACATCGGCTGCGATGGCGAGATCATCGAATATGTCCAGCAGGGGTTGGCCGAAATGAAGGCCGAGCGGCACGCGGTGCTGTTCGACAAGAGCCTGGCGATCATCGACCGCTTGAGCGAAGAGGAGCTCGACCGCTTTCTCGACAGTGAATACTTCGGCGAAAACACCGAACGCGATGCGCTCAATGAAACCAACGGCGAGTTCTACCAGTTGAACGAGCAGGAGGATCTGGTCGAATACAACAGCCGCTGGCTGCGCGGGCATCCGCAATTGCAGGCCGTGGCGGAAGACGATCTCGAAGACCTGTTCGACGAAATCGCCGCCAAGATTCCCGACTTGGAAGAGCGCGCAGCCCAGGCACTCGAAGACCAGCCGCGCTATGTGAAGGTGATCGACGAACTGTGCGAAGTGGCAGGACAGGAGCTGGACCGCATCACCGCGGGCGACCCGTCCTTTGAGCATGAAGGCAAGCCGATGCTGGCCTGGCATTTCCTCACCGACGCAGGTCACTTCTACATGATCGATCTGGGCGACAAGGCGCTGATGTTCAACGGTGACACGAACCAGCTCGTGGCCGAGGCCGATGTGTCGTTCCTCGATCCTGAAGAAGACTGACGACTGATCAGCATCTCAAAAAGAAGCAGCTACCATCTCCGACATGACCACCGAAGCCCTGCTCGCCTACGCCCATATTCTGGCCATCCTCACGATGACGGTCTTTCTCGCGAGCGAGGCCGCGCTGTGTCGCAAGGAGTGGATGAACGCCGCCGTGGTCGAGCGTCTGGCGCGCGTGGACCTGATCTACGGCATCTCCGCGATTGCCGTGCTGGTAACGGGCGTGGCGCGCACCTGGTGGGGCATCAAGGGCTCTGGCTGGTATTGGACGCAGCCGCTGCTGCACGTGAAGGTGACGCTGTTCGTGGTGATCGGGTTGATGTCGATCGGGCCTACGGTGCGGTTTTTGCGGTGGCGGCGGAATTTGCGGGCAACCGGGGCGTTGCCGTCCGATGTGGAGATTCGGAATACGCGTCGGCTCGTGATGATCGAGGCGCATTTGATTGCGCTGATTCCTCTTTTTGCTGTGTTCTTGGCGCGTGGGGTGGGGGCTAAGTAACGGTTTTTGCTTCCGCTGGGAGGTTGTTTTTCGGGGCCGGGTTTCGCCCCGGCGGGCGAGTAACTTTTTGCTTGCGCGCAAAAAGTCACCAAAAACGCGCTTTGAATACCTGCGGCAAAACTCTCTTCGCGCCATGGGCGCTCCGTTCAAACAGCTTGCCGCAAGTCAGTCTGGAAGAGGTATTTACGGCACTTCGCGTTGCTCGTGACCGTTGATTTCGCGACTGCGCGAGATGTGGTGCGCGTGCAGCGCCGCCGTTTTTTATCGCCAGTGGCGTTTTGTGCTCAAAGAGTCAGAAGGCCGCGGAGCAGGCCATGCGAGCAGACGCCGAGCAAGAGTCGCCTCGCGGCGAAGGCGTCGTCCCCCTGGTGGGAAGGCGCGAAGCGACTCAGGGGGATCAATCCATCAAGCAGGTTTGTTGCTCAGGCAGTCTTTCATGAATGCCTTGCGCTCGTCGCCTTTCAGGCTCTTGGTGCCTGCGTCGGCGTTGCAGGTCTTCATTTTTTCCTGTTGCGTGGCGGGTTTGGCGGGCTTGTTGGACAGGCAGGACTTCATGAATGCCTTGCGGTCGTCGCCCTTCAAGTCCTTGGAGCCAGCGTCTGCGTTGCAGGTGGCCATTTTCTGCTGTTGGGGAGTGGCTTCCTTGGCGACCACGGGGGTGGCGATGGTGGCGAAGGAAAGGACGAAGCCGACAGAGGCCAGAGCGGGAAGCAGTTTCTTCATGTTGATCTCCTGCAAAAAACGACAAAATTGACCCGAAAAAAGGCCGGGTCACTCAGCATAACGCCACTTGATGGGCATCAGATGACCGCGCCACGTAAAATTGGCGGATGCTCTCCGTCAAACAGGAATTGCTCGCAGCTCTGGCTGCCGAGCTCGAAACACTTTCGCCCGGCGCTGGCGCGCGTGCGGCTTTTGAAAACCCCAAGGTCGCGGCCCATGGCGATTTCGCCTGTACTGCTGCCATGCAACTGGCCAAGCCGCTCAAGGCGAATCCGCGAGCGCTCGGTGAACAATTGAAAACCGCTCTGGAGGCTATGCCAGCATTCCAGAAGTGGGTCGATGCCATCGAGATCGCCGGTCCCGGCTTTTTGAATATCCGCCTCAAGCCCGCGGCCAAGCAGGAAATCGTGCGCGAGGTGCTTGGTCAAGGCGACAAGTTCGGCTTTCAGCCCGAGCGCGGCGAAAAGGTGCTGGTCGAGTTCGTCTCCGCCAACCCGACCGGCCCGCTGCACGTGGGGCACGGCCGTCAGGCGGCGATTGGCGATGCCATCAGCAATCTGTACGCAACCCAAGGGTGGCAGGTGCACCGCGAGTTCTATTACAACGACGCGGGCGTGCAGATCGACACCCTCACCAAGAGCACGCAGTTGCGCGCCAAGGGCTTCAAGCCGGGTGACGAGTGCTGGCCGACCGACTCCGAGAATCCGCTGGCCAAGAATTTCTACAACGGTGACTACATTGCCGACATCGCCCAGGCGTTCCTGAACAAGGAAACCGTCAAGGCCGATGACCGCGAGTTCACCGCCAATGGCGACGTGGATGACTACGAGAACATCCGCAACTTCGCCGTGGCCTATCTGCGCAACGAGCAGGACAAGGATCTGCAGGCCTTCAATCTGCAGTTCGACGAGTACTACCTCGAGTCGAGCCTGTACACCAACGGCTACGTCGAAGACACGGTCAAGCGGCTGATCGACAGCGGCTACACCTACGAGCAGGATGGCGCGCTGTGGCTCAAGTCCACCGAATTCGGTGACGACAAGGACCGCGTGATGCGCAAGACCGACGGTCACTACACCTACTTCCTGCCGGATGTGGCCTATCACATCCAGAAGTTCAAGCGCGGCTACGGCAAGGTAGTGAACATTCAGGGCACCGACCACCACGGCACGATCGCCCGCGTGCGCGCTGGCCTGCAGGCCGCCAATGTGGGCATTCCGCAGGGCTACCCCGACTACGTGCTGCACACCATGATCCGCGTGGTGCGCAATGGCGAAGAGGTGAAGATCAGCAAGCGTGCCGGTTCGTACGTGACGCTGCGCGATCTGATCGAGTGGACCAGCAAGGACGCCGTGCGCTTCTTCCTGCTGTCGCGCAAACCCGACACTGAATACACCTTCGACGTGGACTTGGCGGTTGCTCAGAACAACGACAATCCGGTGTACTACGTGCAATACGCCCATGCCCGCATCCAGTCCGTGCTGCGCGCATGGCAAGAGCAGGGCGGCGCTGGCGTGCCGTCGCTCAAGGATGTGGACCTGTCGGCACTCGAAGGCCCGCAGGCTCAGGCCCTGATGTTGCTGCTGGCCAAGTATCCCGAGATGCTGACGGCCGCCGCCACTGGCAATGCGCCACACGATGTTACTTTTTACCTGCGCGATCTGGCCTCTGCTTACCACTCGTACTACGACGCAGAGCGTATCCTCGTGGACGACGAAAAGGTCAAGCTGGCGCGTCTGGCGCTGGTCGCAGCGACCGCACAGGTGTTGCACAATGGCTTGGCCGTTCTGGGCGTCTCGGCTCCGGAACGCATGTAAAACGAGTGACTACAAGCGGATTTATGAACGTTAACAAGCAACGTGGCGGTCTCATTCTGGGGCTCATCCTGGGCGTGCTCATCGGTCTGGCGGCTGCGCTGGCCGTGGCCGTCTATGTGACCAAGGTGCCCGTGCCTTTCCTGAACAAGAACGCCACGCGCGGCTCCGATCAGGACGAGGCCGAGGCCCAGCGCAACAAGAACTGGGATCCGAACGCCACGTTGCACGGCAAGAATCCGGCCAAGACGACACCCGCCTCGACCCCGTCGGACGCCACCACGGCACCTCCGGCGGTGACGGGCACGGTGACGCCTGCTCCGGCACCGACGCCTGCGCCAACGCCATCCGCTTCTTCCGCCACTCCCTCCACAGCCACGGCATCCGCGCCCAAGCCAGCCGCCTCGTCGGCCACGCAAACGGCTCGCCCTGCACCCTCGACCACCAGCAGCGATCCGCTGGGTGATCTGGCGCGTGCCCGTGCGGCGGCGGCTCCTGCGCCGACACCGGCTCCGACCACGACCGACCCGTTCGACTATTTCGTGCAGGCGGGTGTGTTCAGCAACCAGAGCAATGCCGACGCGCAGCGCGCCAAGCTGGCGATGCTGGGCTGGGAAGCGCGCGTGAGTGAGCGCGAACAAAGCGGCCGCACCGTGTTCCGCGTGCGCATCGGTCCGTTCGGCAAGCGCGATGACGCGGATTCGCTCAAGGGCAAACTGGACGGGGCCGGGATCGATACCACCTTGGTTCGTGTGCAACGCTGAACTTTTTTGACGCACATCGCTCACAATCACCAGTTGCCACAAAAAACTGAAGAGGAATGTTCATCTCATGAAACGCCGCGAGTTTTCCCTGTCCACCGCCTCGGCGGTCGCCGCTTCCGCCCTGACACTGCCACTGTCCATGAACGCGCAGGCTCAAGCGCGTGCCTTCAAGGAAGGCAAGGACTTCATCAAGCTCAAGAAGCCCGTGGCCACCGATGCGTCCGCTGGCAAGGTCGAGGTGATCGAGTTCTTCTGGTACAGCTGCCCGCATTGCAATGCCTTTGAACCGGCTTTCGAAGCCTGGGTCAAGAACGCGCCTGCCAATTTGAGCATCCACCGCATTCCGGTGGCGTTCAACGCCAGCTTCGTGCCGCAGCAGAAGCTGTACTTTGCGCTGGAAGCCATGAACCTGCTGCCCAAGCTGCACACCACCGTGTTCCGCGCGGTGCACGTGGAGCGCAAGCCGCTGAACAAAGACGACGCGATCTTCGAATGGATCGGCCAGCAAGGCGTGGACGTGGCCAAGTTCAAGGAAGCCTACAACTCCTTCAACACAGCCAACCTGCTGCGCAAGGCGACCCAATTGCAGGAAAGCTACCAAGTGGAAGGCGTGCCTTCCATGGGCGTGGGCGGCAAGTACTACACCGACGGTACGCTGGCAGGCAGCATGCAGAACGTGCTGCAGGTCGTCGAATATCTGGGCTCGCTCAAGGCCTGACGGACGAATGGACAGACCAGCCACCGGTCTTTCGTGAAGCATTGAAAAGCGCATCTTCGGATGCGCTTTTTGTTTTTCGGCTCAGCAATTGCCGTTCATGTGCGATTGATAGTATTCGAGCGTCATTTTTGCGTGTTTGTTTTCCTGTTCTGTTCCACACTGGAAAAATCGACTTCCGGTACGCACGAGCACCGGGTTCAGTACAATGCTTGAGCAAGATTCATGCCCTATGAAAACCAGACTTATCCCGCTCCTTTTTAGCTGCTGCCTGTTGGCGCTCGGCCCCGCCGTGGTGCATGCGGAGCGTGCCGACCGCGACAAGCCGATGAACATCGAGGCCGATACGCTGCGCCACGACGAGCTCAAGCAGATCAGCGTGTTCACGGGCAACGTGGTGATGACCAAGGGCACCATCGTGCTGCGCGGTGCCCAGCTCGAAGTGCGTCAGGACCCGGACGGCTTCCAGTACGGCACGGTGACGGCTGCTGCAGGCAAGCGCGCGTTCTTCCGCCAGAAACGCGACTCGGCTCCCGGTGCACCCCACGAATATGTGGAAGGCGAGGGCGAGGTGATCGAGTACGACGGCAAGGCCGACATCGTCAAGTTCATCCGCCGTGGCGAACTGCGCCGCTATCGCGACACCGCGCTGACCGATCAGGTCAATGGCGCGCTCATCGTCTACAACAACATCACCGACGTGTTCACGGTGGATGGCGTGAAGAACACGCCCCAGCCGTCCGGTCAGGCCGGAACGCCCGCAGGTCGTGTGCGCATGACGCTCACGCCCAAGGAAAAGCCCGCCGAAGGCGGCGCGCAGGCTCCCAAGCCCGAACGCGCGGGTGAAGCGCCCGTGCTGCGCTCCAGCCCAGAACTGAGCACCAAGTGAGCGTGGGAAAAGCCGAGATGAACAACGAGCGCCGTGAGCCCTCCATGAACGGGGCTGCTCCCACCGCCAGAGTCGATTCGGAAAGCCGCCTCGAAGCCCTGCACCTCGAAAAATCCTACGGCAGCCGCAAGGTCGTCAAGGACGTGTCGCTGTCCGTGCGCAAGGGCGAAGTGGTCGGTCTGCTCGGCCCCAATGGCGCGGGCAAGACCACCTCGTTCTACATGATCGTGGGTCTGGTGCGCAGCGATGCGGGCGAGATCTACATCGATGGCCAATCCGTGCAGAACCTGCCGATCCACCGCCGCTCGCGCCTGGGGCTGTCGTATCTGCCGCAGGAAGCCTCGATCTTCCGCAAGCTCAACGTCGAAGAAAACGTGCGCGCCGTGCTGGAGCTGCAGCAGGACGAAAACGGCCATGCGCTTTCGCGTGCGGTGATCGAGGAACGCCTGACCTCGCTGCTGCAGGAGCTGCGCGTTGATCATCTGCGCGAATCGCCAGCGCTCGCACTCTCCGGCGGTGAACGCCGCCGCGTGGAAATCGCCCGTGCGCTCGCCACCCAGCCACGCTTCATCCTGCTGGACGAGCCATTTGCCGGTATCGACCCGATTGCGGTGATCGAAATCCAGCGCATCATCGGCTTCCTCAAGGAACGCGGCATCGGCGTGCTCATCACCGATCACAACGTGCGCGAGACGCTGGGCATCTGCGACCACGCCTTCATCATCAGCGACGGCCATGTGCTCGCGCAGGGTACGCCGTCCGAGATCGTCGACAACGCCGATGTGCGCCGGGTGTACCTGGGCGAACACTTCCGCATGTAGTTGGGTGACATGGGCAACGTCTTGACGGTGAATATCGCGAAACAAGGCTGCAGGCCATGAAGCCGGGACTGTCGCTTCGGGTCTCGCAGCATCTGGCGCTCACGCCACAGCTGCAGCAGTCGATCAAGCTGCTGCAGCTCTCCACACTGGAGCTGGAACAGGAAGTCGAGCAGATGCTTGACGACAACCCCTTTCTGGAACGCACGACCGAGGAAGCTCCGCGCGAGGAGTTCGGCCTCGAACGCGCCGACCAGCCCGCCAGCGAAGACGCTGGTGATGCGGACGGCGCGCTGTATCAGGCGCCCACTTCCAGCACCTCCACCACGTCGACTGCTTCCGACGAGTCTTCCACTTCCTCTTCAGAATCGGACTCGCCCGCTGCAGGCTCCGAGGTCTCCGAGCAAGTTGACTGGGAAGGCGACGGCACCGTCGAGATGGCACCCGACGACGGCGAGTGGGGCGGTGACGCGCCCGCGCGCAACAACACCAGCAGCTCCGGCGACGAAGAGGTCGATGCCATCGACCTCGCCGGTTCGCACGAATCGCTGACCGACCATCTGCACCGCCAGGCGCTGGCCCTGCATCTCTCCGACATCGACAGCGCCGCCGTGCGCTTTCTCATCGAATCGCTCAACGACGACGGCTATCTCGAAGAATCGCTGGCCGAACTGGCGCTCGCCTTGGCCGGTGCAGATGCGCCAACCGAAGATCTGGAAGAACTCGTGCACCGCTTCACCGTGGCGCTGCGTTTGCTGCAAAGCCTCGATCCCGCAGGCGTTGGTGCGCGCAATCTGAGCGAATGTCTCACGCTGCAACTGCACGGCATGAACCTCGACGAAGAGGGCGATCCGGCCATCATCGCGGTCGCGCTGCGCATCTGCCGTGATTCGCTCGACCTGCTGGCGCGCAAGGACGTCAAGCGCATCATGCAGGCCTGCGCCGCGCCGGAAGAATCCACCCGCGCCGCGATGAACCTGATCGCGCGTCTGGAGCCACGGCCCGGTCGTCGCTTTGCCGATGTGCAGCGCCAGATCATCGTGCCCGACGTGATCGTCAAGAACGTCGGTCGCGGTGCGCAGATGCGCTTCACCGTGCAGCTCAATTCCGACGTCATGCCGCGCCTGCGCGTGCACGATATCTACGCCAACGCACTGCGCGGACAGCGCGGCAACGAGGCCAATGCCGGGCTGCAGCAACGCCTGCAGGAAGCGCGCTGGTTCATCAAGAACGTGCAGCAGCGCTTCGACACCATCCTGCGCGTGTCCACCGCCATCGTCGAGCGCCAGAAGAACTTCTTCGTGCACGGCGAACTGGCCATGCGCCCACTGGTGCTGCGCGACATCGCCGATGAACTCGGCCTGCACGAGTCCACCATCAGCCGCGTGACCACCGCCAAGTACATGTCCACGCCGCAAGGCACGTTCGAGCTGAAGTATTTCTTCGGATCGGGCCTCGGCACCGAGACCGGCGGCAGCGCGTCGAGCACGGCGGTGAAGGCGCTGATCAAGCAATTGCTCAGCTCCGAAAACCCCAAGAAACCGCTCTCCGACAGCAAGATCGCCGACATGCTCGCCGAGCAAGGCATCGAATGCGCGCGCCGCACCGTCGCCAAGTACCGCGAAGCGCTCAAGATTCCGCCTGCCAATCTGCGCAAGGCGGTCTGACAACCCGAACCCTGCACCATGCCCCGCGTCATCTTCGAACTGCCCGACCACTTCGCCTTCAGCACCGAGGTGCAGATCTACATCAGCCATGTGAATCAGGGCGGACATCTGGACAACGCGCAACTGCTGAGCCTGGTCTCCGAGGCACGCCTGCGCTTCTTTCAGGAGATCGGCTTTCCCGAACCCGAGCTGCCCGATGTGAGCATTGTGGTCGGCGACATCGTCGCGCAGTACAAGTCCGAAGGCTTTCACGGCGAAGTCATGTGCATCCGCATGACACCCGCCGACTTCAATCGCTACGGCTTCGATCTGGTGTTCAGCGTGACCGAAAAATCCCAGAGCCGCGAAGTCGCACGCGGCAAGACCGGCATCGCCTTCGTGAGCAAAACGAGCCGTAGCGTGGTGCAGATTCCTGCGGCCACGCATGCGAAGCTGCTGGCGATGAGCAAGGACTGACGCCATCTTTGCCTGATGCGGTGTGTGCGTGAAAGACCGCGCCAGTCAAAGGTAACAAGTTGCGCCTTTGCGTGATGCCGCCTTCGCCTCAGGAAGCCGATTGACGTTCTGCACATGTGTTCGCAAACGTTTTGGGGCCCTCTATCGCATGCCCTCCGGAGGGCCTGTTGTCTGGCGAAGTTGTGCGCACTTGGATGACAAGCCGTGACGAGCGTAACGGCAAGAATGGCCCAAGCTCGGTCATTTCCAACGAAACAAACTGACAACTGCTTTTGCGTCGCTCGGCCCAATACTTTGGCCGAGCGACGCCGCGTCCCGCAACGCACTTCGCCCATGTGAAGTTCCGTTCTGTCCATAAACCAATCGACCTGAGTGCTTCGCAAAGAACAAGCGCGAGTCGATTGGAAATATGCAGGGAGGTACAGCATGCAGAAGAACAGGAGAACCCGTCGGCCCATGGCCGCGGCAGTGGCAAGCGTCTGTCTTGTCATGGCATTCGATGTGTCCGCTCGCGATCTGGCCCATGTGGATGCATTGCAGAGTGCTGCGCCTGCCGCACGGGCCAAGAGTGCGCCTGCCACCCCCAATACCGTCAAAAAAATGACGCGCGACGAGCGCTTGGGAATACCGACGTTCATGGCGCTTGATCCTCAGAAACAGCCGTCCGTCAGCACGCGACAGAAATCTGCTCAGGATGCGGTGAGCGCCGCGCGCAGCGAGTTCAAATTCGTCGCCCACTTGTATGGCGTCAGCGAGCAGGAGCTGGATGCCGCGCCTGCAAGAGTTCAGCACACCCTGCCCAACGGCGCAAAACTGGTGCGTTTCGGCAATCGGTTGAACGGCGTCGACATCTTCCGCGAGCAGGCCACGGTGCTGCTGAATGCACAGTCGCGGGCCGTGAACATCGGCGGCTATCTGGGAGGCACGCAAGCCGCCAAGACAACCAAGGCGGCCTTGGTTGCCCCATTGGCTGCAGCAGACGCGGTCGCTGTGGCGTTGCATGACTTCGACTTTCCGGCCAGTGTCGCGTCGCAATTGTTCGAGCCGACGGAGCCGCGCGCCAGTGCTTCCAGCAACTACCGTTGGTTGGCCTTGCCCGATGGAGTGGCGGGTGAGCGTGGCGGCGTGCTGGAGTCTCCTGTGCGCTACAAGCCGACGTGGTTTCGTCTGCCGGAGGGTTTGGTGGCGGGCTTCTACATCGAGCTTCGGGTGCGTGAGGGCGATGAGCAGAACGCCTATTCCTATGTGATCGCGCGCGACGATGGCCGGCTGCTGTTTCGCAACAACCTGACGTCACACGACGCTGCGCCGCATGCGTTCACCTACAGCGTCTGGGCCGATCCTGTGACCGGAACGCCGTATCCCGGCCCGCAAGGTCTGGATCTGAATCCCTATCCGCAAGCGCAACCGAATGGCTATGCCATGCGATTGAGTCCCGCATTTCAACTCACTTTGGCCAACGCCCCGTTTTCCCGAAACGACCCCTGGGTGGACGAAGCTGCGAATTCCCGAGTCCAGTTTTCATACGGCAACAACGCGCGTGTTTTTGCCGATCTGGAGAACCCGAAAGGCTACAGCAGCTCTCCTGTCTCCATGGCCGTGGCCTGTGGGGCGCGCGCAGATGTCACGCAGGTCGATTTCTTCGCGTGTTCAACCTCGTATTCGTTCGTTTACGGCTACGACTTTGCTGCAAGCGCCACCAAGAACCGCGAGCAGATTTCCAGCTCTGTGGCCAATCTCTTCTATGTCGTGAACTGGTTGCATGACTGGTTCTACGACGCTGGCTTTGACGAGCTTGCGGGCAACGCACAGGCGAGCAACTTCGAGCGCGGCGGGCTGGAGGGCGATCCGATCACGGCGCAGGTGCTGCAGTTCGCGCGCGTCAACAATGCCAGCATGGAGACGCCTGCGGATGGGGATTCTCCGGTGCTGCGGACCTTCGCCTACAACGCGGGCGCGCCCACGCGCAGCGCCGCGTTGGACAACACCATCGTTGCGCATGAATGGGCGCATTACCTCAGCAATCGCCTGATCGGCAATGCCAACGGGTTGACCTCGCGGCAGTCCGCCGGGCTGAGCGAGGGGTGGGGCGACTTTCTGGCATTGCTGGTCACCGTCACCGAGCAGGACAGACGGAAGCCCGGCAATGAACAGTACCAAGGCGCGTATGCGCAGGCGGCCTATGCGAATGCGGGCACGGCCCAACCGGCAAGCGATCCGAGCAATGGGGCCTATTTCGGCAGTCGGCGCTATCCGTATTCGACGGACATGGCGAAGAACCCGCTCACTTTCAAGCACATGCAGGATGGCGAGCCGTTGCCGGAGGGCGTGCCTCGCCATCCCGGGCTGAGTGCATCGACCGATCCGCTGCTCACGGCCAACTCGCAGTTGCACAACACGGGCGAGGTCTGGGCGAGCATGCTGTGGGAGTGCTATGCGGCCATGCTCAACACGCGGCCATTCCCGGAAGCACAACAGCGCATGAGAAATTATCTGGTCGCCGGAATGAAGCTCACGCCCGTTCTGCCGACCTTGCTCGAGGCACGCGATGCCTTGCTTGCGGCTGTGGCGGCCAGTGATCCGCAGGATTACGCCAGTTGCCTCGGCGGATTTGCCAAGCGTGGCGCAGGGCTGGATGCCACCGGGCCGGATCGCCTGACCATGACGAATCAGGGTGTCGTGGAGAGCTACAACGCAGGCCCATTGCTGGCCATCGAAAGCATGGCGTTGTCGATGGCCGACGAGCCATCCCGACGCTGCGATGCGGACAAGGTGCTCGACAACACAGAGACGGGGGCGCTGTTCATCCAACTGATCAATCGCGGCAACACGGCCATCAACAATGTGACGCTCGCATTGAACGCTAACGATCCGCACATCGCCTTTCCGAAGGGCACGGTGCGGACCATCGACACGCCAATCCCGCCAGGACAACGGCGCACACTGGTGCTGCCCCTGTATCTCGCAGGCATGGCGACGTATGGCAGCGCCCGGATCGATGCGCGCATCGTGGCCGCCGACCCGCAGGTGCTCACCTTCGGCAAGAGCATTGATGTCTGGCTGAATGCGGACATCAAAGAGCAGAACAGCGCATCGGACTCCGTCGATGTCTGGCCCGGCGGAATCGACGATCGCGGTTCATGGGCGATCGCGGGCGACGGCAGCGAGCACTGGTATCAGCTCGCCATTCCGAACGAGCGAGCCATGGCGGGCATGTACACGCCTGCGCTGCAGGGCAGTGCGGCGGAAGACCTTGTTCTCACCTTCGATCAGGAATACGACTTCGGCGCCGACGCGACCAACGGTGGGCAGCTCATGGTTTCCGTCGAGAGTTCCGTGGACCGGCCCTTGAGTCAGAGCATCGTACCGTACACGGGACAGATCTGGTGGATGAGGGGCGCCATGGCCAACACCAATCCACTGCGCAGCCAGACCGCATTCACAGGCAAGTCCAACGGCTGGATGCGTAACGTGACAGTGAATTTGGGGCGCGAGTACGCAGGCAAGACCTTGCGGCTGGGCTGGCGGGCGGGGGCTGCGGACCAAGGAAATCCAGACGCCTCTCAGTTCTGGCGCATCGACAACATCCGCTTGAGTGGAGTGAGCAACAAGCCGTTCGCGTCGATCCAGTCCAGCGAGAAAAGCTGCGTCAGTCTGATCGCCCAAAGCGGTGCATCCCAATCCGCACAAGCGGGTGGTGCATTCTCCGAGCCGTTGGTGGTGCAGTTGGCCGACGTGTCGGGCAACCCGATTGCGCGGGCGGGCGTGCCGGTCACGTTTGCCGTGGCCAATGCCACGAACCGTGCTGCAGACAGTGCGAGCGCCATCTTCGCAACCGGCCTGCGTGCGGGTGTCGTCACGGATGAAAACGGGCGCGCCCAGTCGCCGATGCTGCAGGCGAATGCGTTGGCGGGAGACTTTGTGATCACCGCATCCACAGCGCTGGGTGGTTTGGTCCACTTTGCGTTGAGCAACGTCGATCCCGCGAGTGCGGTGGCCATTCCGGCGGCTCAGATGGAGACGGCGGCGGGCGGCAGCACCACGAACTCCCCCAGCACGCGGCAGGACGCAGTCGCGTCGAACCCGACAGCCGTTCCCACCATGTCCCCGCTGGGGCTGTTGCTCATGGCGCTGTCAGTGGGGGCTCTGGGCTGGCGGTTCGTTCCCCAAAACAAAGCGGCTCGCAAGCTGTGACTTGCGAGCCGCTGATCTGCGCGTGAAGCGGAAGCCGATTCAGAGCTTCACAAAAATCGCCACAATCCCCGCCAGCGCTGCGAGCATCAGGCCGAACTTGGTGAGCTTGTAGGCCGTCTTGTTCCATGCCTTGAAGCGGCGGCGGTACTGGCCTGCGTAGAACGAAATCTTGAACAGTCGGCTGATGAGGCCGCGCGGGTCGCCTTCGTTGTTGGGCGAGCTGGCGGCGGCCACGACGTTGGTGCCCACCCAGCGGTTGAGCCACTGGGCGAAGCCGTTGGTCATCGGGCGCTCCACGTCGCAGAACAGCACGATGCGGTTGCCGTTGGTGCGATTTTCGGCCCAGTGCATGTAGGTCTCGTCGAAGATCACGCCTTCGCCTTCGCGCCAGCTGTAGGGCTGGCCGTCCACCGAGATCATGCAGTTGTCGTCGTTGGGTGAGAGCAGTCCGAGGTGGTAGCGCAGCGAACCGGCATACGGGTCGCGGTGCAGATTGAGCTTGGCTCCGGGCGGCAGCTCGGCAAACATGGCGGCCTTGATGGTGGGAATCTTGGCGACCAGCGAGGTCGTCACCGGGCACAGCTCCATCGCGGATGGGTGGGCGTCGCCGTACCACTTCAGATAGAAGCGCTTCCAGCCGGTCTTGAAGAACGAGTTGAAGCCCGCGTCGTCGTTGTTGGCCGCAGCCTTGATCTGCATGTTCTTCTGCAGGTTCACGGCTTCTTCGCGGATTTCGCGCCAGTGTTCCTGCAGCGGTGCGAGCTCGGGGAAGGTGCTGGTGGGCAGGTAGGGCGTCTTCGGCACCTTGGAGAACGCCAGCATGAACACGTTGATCGGCGCTGTGAACGTGGAGTGATCGAACAGCTGCCGCATCGCCTTGTGCCGCACCTTGCCACGCATGTGCATGTACAGACCGCACAACGGGAACGTGAGGAGGACGAGGAGGAGAATGATTTTCAGGGCCATGGATGATGTGCGCCGCTCGAGTGTCAAGCGGGCGTTGGGGGGCCCGCATGCTGTCGGGATGGCCTTGGCGCCAAGGTCATCCTGTGTGTGGATTTCTATAGGGCAAGTTTAGCGGTTTGCCGTCTTCACGGGGGAATTCGGCCTTTCGCGAGCGCGCGCGAATCCCTGTGCTTTTGCTGTGCGCTTTCGTATTGATAGCGCAATCTCTTTAAAGCAGGCGCGTGCCGAGCGGCACATCCTTGTCGGGCACGCACAGCGCCACATCGCCGTCGGCATTGTGAAAACCGGTGACCAGGCATTCGCTCATCAGTGGGCCGATCTGCTTTTTCGGGAAATTGACGACGGCGACGACCAGTCGGCCGACGAGCGCTTCGGGCTGGTACAGCGTGGTGATCTGGGCGCTGGATTTGCGGATGCCCAGCTCTGGGCCGAAGTCCACTTGCAGCTTGTACGCGGGTTTGCGGGCTTCCTTGAAGACTTCGGCGGAGACGATGCGGCCCACGCGCAGCTCCACCTTCATGAAGTCATTCCAGCTGATTTCTTCCATTTTGGGTTGCTCCTTGACTGCCTCAATGATGCCTGCGCCGGGCGCTCCCATTTGTAGAGCAACGCTTGAACTTTCTTCCTGCAAATCGCTGGGAAAAGCGCGAACGCGTATGCTTGCGCCCCAGATATGAATCCTTTGCAATTGTTTTTGCCCTGCGCCGCTGGCGTCGAGGGCTTTCTGGCCGATGAGGTGCATGCCATCACCGGTTTCAGCGGTCACGACCTGATGGTGGGGCGTGGCGGCGTGATGGTGCGCGGCACCTGGCGCGATGCCATGCTGCTCAACCTGCACAGCCGTCTGGCCCAGCGCGTGCTGATCCAGCTCTCGCAGACCCTGTACCGCAGCGAGAACGACCTCTACCGTGCCGCCAGCGATGTGGCGTGGGAGATCTGGTTTTCCACCCGCGAGACCTTCAAGATCGAGATGACGGCGCAGCACAGCCCGCTGACCAGCCTGAACTTCGCCGCGCTGCGGGTGAAGGATGCGATTGCCGACCGCTTTCGCGCCAAGAAGCAGGACCAGCGCCCGAGCGTGGAAACGCGCCATCCGGATGTGCGCGTGCACGTCCACCTGACGACCGACGAGGCGACCATCTACATCGACACCTCGGGCGAGGCGCTGTTCAAGCGCGGCTGGCGCGAGGACAAGGGCGATGCGCCGCTCAAGGAAACGCTGGCTGCCGCGATGATCGCCGCGACCGGCTGGGACCCGCATGGCGACAATCCGCAGCCGCTGTATGACCCCTGCTGCGGCTCGGGCACGGTGGTGATCGAGGCCGCGCAGATCGCGCGCCGCATTCCGGCCGGCATTCTGCGGCGCTTTGCGTTCGAGAAGCTGGTGCCGTTCCAGAAGCATGTCTGGGACGCGATGCTCGACGAGGCCGAAAGCCGCATCCTGCCCGACAGCCCGGTCGGCATCTACGGCTCGGACATCTCGTTCCGCATGGTCGACTTTGCAGGCAACAACGCCGATCGCGCCGGTGTGGCCGAAACCATTCAACTGCGCGGCGGTGACGCGCTGCAGCGCATGCCGCCCAGCGATGTGCCCGGCATCATGCTGCTCAACCCTCCGTATGGCGAGCGCATTGCCGCCGCCGGTTCTGCTGGTCGAAATGCCCTCGAACGCATGGACGTGGTCGAGCGCGTGGGCCGCGAAACCGCGCAGACCGAAGACGGCGTGGAGTTCTTCAACCAGTTGGCTTCGCACTGGAAGAAGAACTACAGCGGCTGGAGCGCCTACATGCTCACGCCCGACATGAAGCTGCCCAGCAAGATGCGCCTCAAGGAATCGCGCCGCACGCCCATGTGGAACGGCCCGATCGAGTGCCGTCTGTTCCGCTTCGACATGATCAAGGGCGCGGTCAAGCCCCGCAAGCCTGCCGAAGAAGGTGGCACCGCGTGAGGATTGTTCTGCGCTGGCCGCATTGCAACGAGGACTACGAAGGGGCCGATCCGCGCCCCGTCGTGCTTGACACCAACGTGGTGCTGGACATGCTGATCTTCGACGATCCGCACATCCCGCCGATCCGCGAACTCGTGGCCGAAGGCAAGCTGCGCTGGATTGCCGATCAGGCCCAGCGCATCGAGCTCGAACGCGTGCTGCAATACAGCCAGATCGCGCCGCGCGTGGCCTACTACGGCAAGACCGTGGAGGGCGTGCTGGCGGCCTTCGATGCAGCGGTCGAATACGTGCCCGAGGCGCAGAAGATCCGCTTCACCTGCACCGATCCGGACGACCAGCATTTTCTCGATCTGGCCAGCGCCCATCAGGCCCTGCTGGTGAGCAAGGACAAAGCCGTGCTCAAGCTGCGCAAGCGCGTGGCGCAGTATTACGGCGCGACGGTCGGCAACATCGTGGAATATGCCGAGCAAGAGGTGGCGGTCTGAGGGGCTTGTTCAAGCAGCCGATTGAGACAACAAGATCATGAGCGCAACCATCAACGAGAAGATTCAGGTCAACGACCACTGGGTGAGCACGCCGCAAGGCCGCCTCTTCGTGCGCGAGTGGAAGCCCGCTGCGGCGGACGACGCGCTCGCACCCATCGTCATGTTCCACGACTCGTTGGGTGCGGTGAGCCTGTGGCGCGATTTTCCGAAGGCGCTGAGCGCGGCGACCGGGCGCACCGTCTATGCCTACGACCGGCTGGGTTTTGGCCAGTCCGATGCGCGCACCGACCAGCCCTCGCTGCATTTCGTTTTTGAAGAGGCCAGCAAGTATTTCCCCAAGCTGCGCGAGCAACTTGGCATCCAGCGCTTCGTTGCACTTGGCCACAGCGTGGGCGGCGGCATGGCGGTGTGTTCGGCGACGTCTGCGCCGCAAGATTGCGATGCACTCATTACCATCGGCGCGCAGGCGTTTGTCGAGGAATGCACCAAGCAGGGCATTCGCGAGGCGCAGAGCGTGTATTCCGACGCCACGCAGTTCGGGCGCCTCGCGCGCTACCACGGCGACAAGACGCGCTGGGTGCTGGATGCGTGGATCGAAAGCTGGCTGCACCCCGACTTTGCGGACTGGTCCATCCGCGAGCAACTGCCGCTTTTGCGCAGCCCCACGCTCGCGCTGCATGGCGAGTTGGATGAATACGGTTCTGCTGTGCAGCCCGAGGTCATCGCGGGGCTGAGTGGTGGCGAGCCATCGCGCATGATGCTGCTCCAGGGGCTGGGCCATGTGCCGTATCGCGAGAACGAGGCGCTGGTGGTCGGTCATATTGCTGACTTTCTGCGCGAGCACGCATCCTGTTGACGATGGGCGGTGTTGCGCCGCAACCACCCATGAAACGCCGGGCCGATTCGGCAAGACCAGCCAAAATCAGTGTGCTGATTTAAGATTCACCCCAGTTCAACGAATGAACGGCGCGCGGCCTTCGCGATGCCCTTCAAGGACGACCTTGCATCGCCAACGGCGGTGGTTCATTCGCCATTCCGGGACGACCCGGCCAAACCCTTTTCAAACAAGGAGTTCATCATGGCCTGGGTTTTTCTTCTGCTTGCTGGTCTGCTCGAAATCGTCTGGGCGTTTTCCATGAAGCAATCGCACGGCTTCACGCGGCTGTGGCCGAGCGTCATCACCATCACCACCATGATCGCCAGCTTCGGCCTGCTGTCTGTGGCGATGCGCAGCCTGCCGCTGGGCACGGCCTACACGATCTGGACGGGCATCGGCGCGGTGGGTGCGTTCGTGGTGGGCGTCATGTTCCTTGGCGAACAGCTCACGTTGATGCGTGTAGGCGCGGCGGTGCTGATCGTGAGCGGGCTGGTGCTGATGAAGCTGTCTTCCAACTGAGCGCGACCCAGCGCATTCGGACACAATTTTTGACCTATGCGAAGCCGGTCAAACAGACCGGTTTCCACAGGGGCGGCGCACACAGCGTACAGTTAAGGGATAGCGAATAAATCGCGCGACAATCCTGTCCTTGATTCATCCCAGCCAACTGTTGTTCTCCCCCACACTGCCATGTCCAATCTGATCGTGCACGGCGGCAAGCCGCTGCGCGGGCGCATTACGCCGTCCGCCAACAAGAACGCGGTGCTCCCCATTCTTTGTGCCACCCTGCTCACGTCCGAGCCGCTCAAGCTGATCGGCGTGCCCGACATCACCGACGTGCGCAAGATTCTCGACATCTACCGCGTGCTCGGCAGCGATGTGCAGTGGGACCGCGACGCGGGCGTGCTCTCGCTGCACCACAAGAACACCCATTTCGACCCCGCCAAGCACCATCTGCCCGAGGAAATGCGCTCCTCCATCATGCTGGTGCCGCCGCTGCTGGCGCGTTTTGGCGTGGCGCGGCTCGAAGACAACGTCAAGGGCTGTACGCTCGGTGTGCGCGAGATCGATCCGCACGTCGAGGTGTTCCGCAACTTCGGCGGCCTGGTCGAGCGTTCGCTCGGCTCGCTGCTGATCCACCGCGACGGCCCGCTCAAGGCCGTCAAGCACTGGCTTGATTACGCTTCGGTCACCACCACCGAGAACTTCGTGCTTTGCGCCGTGGCCGCCGATGGCACCTCGACGCTCAACAACGCCGCGTCCGAGCCGCATGTGCAGGAGTTCTGCCGCTTCATGCAGATGCTGGGAGCGCAGATCAAGGGCATCGGCACCTCGCGCGTCACCGTGATCGGCGGCGCGCCTCTGGGCGGCGGTGAATTCCGCTTCGACGAGGATTTTCACGAAATCACCACTTTCCTCGCGCTCGGTGCGATCACCGGCGGCGACGTGATCGTGAAGAACTCCGCACCCGACAACTTCCCGCTGATCGACCGCACCTTTGCCAAGTTCGGCGTGCATGTCGAGCACAAGGACGGCTGGTCGCGCGCCTGGCGCGACGGCCCGCTCAAGGTGCAGACGCCGTTCACCAGCAACACGCTGACCAAGGTGGAAGCCGCTCCCTGGCCTTATTTCCCGGTCGACCTGCTGCCTATTTTCATAGCACTCGGCGTCTCGGCCGAGGGCAACGCCATGTTCTGGAACAAGGTGTACGACGGCGCACTCGGCTGGACCGGCGAACTCTCCAAGTTCGGCGCGCACGTGTTCTCGTCCGACCCGCACCGCATCATCACCTTCGGCGGCAGCAAACTCGCGCCCGCCACGGTCGAGAGCCCGTACATCATCCGCGTGGCGATCGCGCTGTTCATGGTGGCGGCCAGCATCCAGGGCCGCTCGGAAATCCGCAACGCCACCCCCATCCGCCGCGCCCATCCGCAGTTCGTGGAAAACCTGCGCAGCCTGGGCGCGCAGGTGGAGTGGACCGAGGAAGAATAAGCCAGCAGTCCATCTGCCAGCTTTTGACGGCGGCCCTTGTCCAGTTCTCTGGCAAGGGCCGCTGTGATTTCTGGGGTGCCACTTGGGTCTCAGGTGATTTATAAGTAGTAACCCTAGGCTTTCGAAGCCTATGGCTCAGGGTTTCTTGGTAAAAACCCTATGTCGGTTTATACTTATACACATAGGGCAACCCCTAGCAGTCGCGGTGTACGAGATGCACATCGCCGATTGCCCAAAAGGCATCTCATGGGAACACCACCATGCGTTACGTTATCGAATCGTTGATCGAATTCATCCAAGAAGCTCGCGAAGCTCATCTGGAAATCGCGAACCAGTAAATTCGCCGCTTGCTGTGCCGCAGTGTCTTGCGGCATGAGAAGCAAAAAGAGTCAGGCTCCACCGTTGGGATACGTTGGAGCTTTTCTTTTGCCCGTTTTCAGTTGAACTTTGAATAGAATTTGGAAAATCGAGACAGAAGTCTCATCCAAACAACAATCAAAGGGCATTCATGAATTCCGATGCAGACGGCAAGTTGGTCAGCGCACTGGTCAGAGGCGTGTCCATCCTGGCGTGCTTCTCGAACAAGCGCCAGGAACTGAGCGGCAAGGAGCTCATGGACCTGACGGGCCTGCCCAAGCCCACCTTGTTTCGGCTGACCGACACGCTCTGCGAGCTGGGGTTGCTGCGCTATTCGGAGCGCTTGTCGAAATTCGTGCCCGGCATCGGGCTGCTCAATCTCTCGTCGCCTGTGCTCGCGCGCATGCATCTGCGGCAGTTTGCGCGCCCGCAGATGATGGAGCTGGCCAATTACATCGGCGGGCAGATCCAGATCGGCGTGGGCTCCGGTCAGAAGCTGGTGCTGGTCGAACTGGCCAACGGCATGGACAACAAGGTGTTCACCCCGCAGATCGGGGTGGGCATGTCGCTCTCGCGCACTGCCACGGGCCGCGCCTATCTGCTGTGCCTGCCCGAAGACGAACGCGAAGCCTATCTGAAGCAACTGGCCGAGCGTGATGCCGAACGCGCCAAGCAACTGCGCGAACGCCTCAAGGACGCGCGCCACGATCTGGCCACCCACGGCTTCTGCCGCAGCCATGGCGACCTGCACCGCGAAATCCAGTCGATTGCTGTGCCGCTGTCCCTGCCCATCGACGGCGAGCGCTGGGTGATCGCCGCTTCAGTTCCCACCTACAACCCCAAGAGCCGCGAGCTGGAAACCGACATCGGCCCGCGCCTCATCACGCTGGTGCGCTCGGTCGAAGGCGTGCTGGGCGCATCCAGCTTGTCCTGAATCGGACATTCAGATCAGAAAAAAGGAGACAACCGTGAGCAAAGTACTCGACAGCATCCGCGTTCTGGAAATCGGCGGCCTCGGCCCCGGCCCGTTCTGCGCCATGCATCTGGCCGATCTGGGGGCGGATGTGATTTCCGTCGTGCGCGAAGCCGAAAACACCGGCCCCACCGGCACGTTGCTCAATCGCGGCAAGCGCTCGGTGTTTGCCGATTTGAAGAGCGAGGCGGGCAAGCAACTTGTGCTCGCCCTCGTCGCCAGCGCCGACGTGCTCATCGAAGGCATGCGTCCCGGCGTGATGGAGCGCCTGGGTCTCGGCCCCGAAGAATGCCTGCGCGTGAACCCCAAACTCGTCTATGGCCGCATGACCGGCTGGGGTCAGGACGGCCCGCTCGCGCCACGCGCCGGACACGACAACAACTACGCCTCGGTCGCAGGCGCGCTCTGGGGCTGCAGCCCGGCCGACGCCCGCCCGGTCTCCTCGTTCGCGATGGTGGGCGACATCGGCGGCGGCGCGCTCTACCTCATGACCGGCCTGCTCGCGGGCATCATCCAGGCCCGCCAGACCGGCAAAGGCACGGTCGTCGATGCCGCCATCGTCGACGGCGCGGCCCACATGCTCAACCTCGCTCTCAGCGCCCGCCAACGCGGCATGGTGGCCGACGAACGAGGCCAGAGCATGTACGACAGCGCGCCGTTCTACGACACCTATCTCTGCGCCGACGGCAAACACATCACCATCGGCTCCATCGAGCCGCAGTTCTACGCGCTGCTGCTGCAGACACTCGGCCTCGCTGGCGACCCCGATTTCGCATCTCCCCAACATGACCGCGCCGCTTGGCCCAAACGCCGCGCGCGTCTGCAAGCCATCTTCATCCAGCACCCACGCGAGCATTGGCAGCAAGTATTTGAATCGACCGACGTGTGCTTTGGCGCGGTGCTCAGCCCGCTGGAAGCATCACAACACCCGCACATGAAAGCGCGTGGCGTGTACAACGAGCAAGGCGGCGTTCTGCAAGCCGCGCCCGCGCCGAGGTTTGATGGGGTAGCTTACGACACGCCTTTGGCGTGCAAGGCCGGGGCGCATACGCGTGAGGTGTTGGATGAGTTGGCTAAAGGCGTAGATGGCCGGATTTGGATCAATCGCTGATGTGAGCGGAAGAGCGATTTCATACCACTGCGTAGCGTGGATTTTTAAGGATCAACATGGCGTCTTTGGAATTAATCAACTTGCGGTTGAAGCTTGCAGCCAACATTCTGGATGGCGCAGCCTCGGATATTCGTGATGCCGACTATCAGCCAAGAAGCGAGAACATCCTAAAAATCGGATGTGCGTTGGCCGAAATTTTCGAGATTCAACACCGTATCTATGTCACGCACCCTCATCTGATGCCCGCATATCTCAGCAAAAAGGCCATGCATTCAGAGATGGACAAACTGCTGACTCGCTACATGTATGTTGCGTTATGGCCTGTTCACCTAAATAGTTGAGTGCATGTCAGAGCAGCGAGAATCGCTCGCCTGCATGCACATCACCCGCTCTCAGTTCAAACGTATCCGTCACCTGCTGCCCAAGCCTCGCGGCAGCAAGTTGATCAGCCACTACAGGTTCCTTAATGCTTTGGCCTACATGGCCAGCAACGGGTGCAAATGGCGAGCTTTGCCACGCAGATTCGGGCCCTGGCACACCGTGTACATGCGGCTGTATCGCTGGGCCCATAGCGGCGTACTTGCCGAAGTTCTTAACCATCTGCAGCAACAGGCACTTAGCCAGTGGGCTGTTCAAGCGTTGAGCCTGGACTCCACCATCGTCAAAGTTCACCCTGATGGCTGCGGGGCTCAGAAAAAAACGGACCACAAGCCATAGGCAAGAGTCGAGGTGGATGGAGCTGCAAGATTCACATGGTCGCAGCCAGTTGCAAGAATGCATTGATCTGGAGTTTGACGCCCGGACAAGCCGGAGACAGCCCGGAAGGCCGCAAACTCGTCGAGGCGATTGACGCGCAAGATTCAGCTGTGTATTTGCTCATGGATAGCGCCTATGACAGCGATGACTTGCGTGCAGCAGCTGAGGATCGAAACCTTATCCCGGTTGTCCCTGCGCATCCACGACGCAAGAATCCCTCGCCACTAGATAAGCAAAAATATCGCCAACGCAATGAAGTTGAACGGTTATTTCGGCGGATCAAGGCCTATCGGCGAGTTTTTACCCGCTACGACAAGTTGGATGCAATGTATGCCGCGTTTGTCTCGCTGGCTTTGATCTTTGAGTTGCTTCGGTAACGTGAACAGGCCCTAGCGTTCGAGTTCGCCGGACAAATTGAACAGGCGATTGAGGCTCATCGGGAGTTCATGGATTTGGACGTGCCCGGACATTACAAGGAAATTGCGGAGCACGAGATCCGTAGACTGTCTCAAAACTAGTGCCGATGCACGTCAATCCAACTGCAACTTCTGACTGACGATCAGCTCGCCCCAGGATTTCTGGTCGTCGTTCACCATCTTGTCGAATTGGTCTGAAGGCATGCCGCCGGGTCGTCCGCCGAGTTCGCGGTAGCGCTTTTGCACCTCGGGCATGTGCAGCACGGCGATGAGGTTGTCGGTGAGTTTCTTGACGATCTCGGGTGGCGTTTTGGCGGGTACGAAGAAGCCCATCCAGCCGACTTTGTTGAAGTCGGGCATGCCGAGTTCGGTCATGGTGGGCACGTCGGGCAGCTCGGGTTCGCGTGTGGCTCCGGTGACTGCGAGGGGGCGCAGTTTGCCGTCCTTGATGTGGGCGAGCGAGGCGGTCATGTTGTCGAACATGAATTGTGTTTCGCCGCTCACCACGGCCATGGTGCCGGGAGCCGAGCCTTTGTAGGCGACATGCACGACGTCGGTGCCTGTGCGTTGCTTGAACAGTTCGCCCATGAGGTGCGTGGTCTGGCCGACACCTGCGGATGAGAACGCAAGCTTGCCTGGTTCCTTGCGTGCGGTGTCGATGAGCTGGGGCAGGCTTTTGATGGGCGATTTGCTCGGCACGACCAGCACGTTGGCGAACGAGATCATGTCGGTGAGCGCGATGAAATCCGTGGGCTTGTAGCTGAGCTTTTTGTACGCGCTGTAGTTGATGGCATTGGAGCCCGAGTTGCCGACGAGCACGGTGTAGCCGTCGGGCTGGGCACGCGCGACGATGCCTGAACCGAGCGATCCGCCTGCGCCGGGTTTGTTGTCCACGACGATGGGCTGACCCAGTCGCTCGCCCAGCTTGATGGCCAGAAAGCGCGCAGGAATGTCGGTTGATCCACCGGCCGCGCCGGGGATGACGAAGGTGATGGGCTTGCTGGGCCAACTGGTGTCGGCATGCGCGAACAAGGGCTGCGCGCACAGCAATGTGATGGCGGCGGCGATGCACGCGCGTCTGGCCGGGTGAATCATGGTGATCTGCTCCTTCATCTTCCAACGTTGAATCCGAAACTCATCCATTGCGCCGACAGGACGCGCGGTCAAAGCCGTCGTCAATGCATCATCACATCAGCGCTGGATCACACGCCCTTCCAGGCGGGCTTGCGCTTTTCTGCAAAGGCGGCAGCGCCTTCGCGCGCGTCCTGCGATGTGAATACCGGGTTGGTGATCGCGGCTTGCTTGTCGAACATTTCTTCGCGGCTCCAGTCCACCGACTCGGTCACCACCTGTTTGCTCGCGACCAGCGACAGCGGGCCGTTGGCGGCGACGGCATTGGCCAGTTCGATGGCGGCATCGAGTGCCGTGCCGGGTTCGACCAGACGGTTGATCAGGCCGTTCTGGTGCGCGCGTTCGGCGCTCAGCATGTCGCCCGTGAGGATGCATTCCATGGCGATGTGATACGGCATGCGCTTGGACAGGCGCAACAGGCCACCGCCCGCAGCCGCCAAGCCGCGCTTCACTTCAGGCAGACCGAATTTGGCGGCGCTGGATGCGACCACCAGATCGCAGGCGAGCACGACTTCAAAGCCGCCTGCGAGCGCGTAGCCTTCGACCGCTGCGATCACCGGTTTGCGCGGTGGCTTGATGGTGATGCCGCAGAAGCCGCGACCGGGGATGCTGGGGCGTTTGCCTTGCAGAAAGCCCTTCAGGTCCATGCCTGCGCAGAACGTGCCGCCCGCGCCGACGATGATGCCGACGCTGAGTGCGGGGTTCGCATCGAACGCATCGACGGCGGCCACCATGGCTTCGGCCATCTCCAGCGTCACGGCGTTCTTCGCTTCGGGGCGATTGAGCGTCATGATCTGGATGTTGCCGCGAATTTCTACGAGCAGTGGTGGGGCTTCTGACATGAAAATATCTCCTTGAGAAATCTATAAATTGCTCAGCGCGGCTGCATGCGAATCGCGCCGTCAAGGCGAATGGTTTCGCCATTGAGCATGGGATTTTCAAGGATATGCAGGGCCGTCAGCGCATATTCGTTCGGCTTTCCGAGACGCGGTGGATTGGGAACCGAAGCGGCGAGCGACTGGCGGATTTCTTCGGGCAGCTTGGCGAGAATCGGCGTGTCGAAAAGCCCCGGCGCAATCGTGCACACGCGGATCATCTTGGTCGCCAGATCGCGCGCCGCAACGATGGTCATGCCGATGATCCCGGCCTTCGCGGAAGCATATGGAATCTGCCCGATCTGGCCTTCGTAGCCTGCCACCGATGCGGTCAGCACGCAGGCTCCGCGCTCGCCTTCGATGGGCGCGTTCTTGGCCATCGACGCCGCCGCGAGACGCAGCGTGTTGAACGTGCCGATGAGGTTGATGCGCACGATGTTGGTGTACTTTTCGAGCGAGCCGGGGCTGCCGTCTTTCTCCACCAGTCGCACCGGACCACCGACGCCCGCGCAATGAATCAACGCGCGAAATTCGCCGAATTGTTCCGCTGCTGCAATCGCGGCCAGCATCTGCTCGCCATCAGCCACATCGGCTTTCACGAACTTCAATTGACCTGCGTATTGCTTCTCCATCGCCGCGCCGCGTTCATCGTTGAGATCGACCGCGACCACGTTCAGCCCACGCTCCAGCAACGCAAGCGCCGTGGCTTCGCCGAGGCCCGATACGCCGCCGGTGACGATGGCGGTCATTCCTTTTTGCAGCTTCATCTCACAGCCTTTCAATGATCGTTGCATTGGCCATGCCGCCGGCTTCGCACATGGATTGCAGGCCGTAGCGCTGACCGCTGTCTTCCATCGCATGCAGCATGGTGGTCATCAAGCGTATGCCCGATGCGCCGAGTGGATGGCCGAGCGCGATTGCGCCGCCGCGTGGATTCAGGCGTTCGCCATCGGCCTTCAATTCCTTTTGCCAAGCCATCGGCACGGACGCGAAGGCCTCGTTGATTTCGTAGTGCTGTATGTCGTCGAGCTTCATCTTCGCTTTGGCGAGCACGCGCTGCGTGGCGGGAATCGGCGCGGTGAGCATGTACAGCGGATCGTCGCCCACCACATCGAACGCGACGAATCGCGCGCGCGGGCGCAGGCCGAGTTGGTTGGCGCGCTGCTCGCTCATGATGAGCATGGCGCTGGCGCCGTCGGTCATCTGCGATGCGTTGCCCGCCGTGGTGCTCCATTGGATTTGCGGAAAACGCGCAGACAGCTCCTCGCTTTCGAACACGGCTTTCAAGCCCGCGAGTTTTTCGGGCGTGGTGCCTGCGCGAATGGTTTCGTCGGCGTTCACCAGACCATTCGGTGTCTGGATGCCGACGATCTCGCGTATGAAGCCGCCGCTCGATTGCGCGGCATGTGCGCGTTGATGCGAGCGGGCGGCATACCGATCCAGATCGTCGCGCGACAGGCCCCATTTGGCGGCGACCAGGTCTGCCGAAACGCCTTGGCCGACCAGACCCGGCGTGTAGCGTTCATCAAAGCGCTGGCCCGTCGTGTTCTTGCCCATGCGCGAGCTGCCCATGGGCACGCGGCTCATGGATTCGACGCCGCACGCGATCACGATGTCCTGCACGCCCGCCATCACTGCCTGCGCTGCAAAGTGCACGGCCTGTTGGCTCGATCCGCATTTGCGGTCGATGGTGGTCGATGGCACATGCATCGGCAGTCCGGCGGCCAGCCACGCGAGGCGACCGGGCGTGCCCGCCTGCTCGCCCGCCTGACTCACACAGCCGCAGATCACATCGTCCACCGAGCCGGGATCAATGCCCGTGCGCGTGATGAGCTGCTGGAGCACCTGCGAGAGCAGATCGACGGGGTGCAACTCGGCGAGCGCACCGTCCGGTTTGGCCCTTGCCATGGGGCTGCGGATGGCATCGACGATGACGGGAGTGTTCATGATTTGTGAGACATTGGGTTCATTAAATTAATAATAGGTTTCACAAAAACGAATTCGAACTGGTGGTAACCCGCAGGCTGCGCGCTGGGTCGGGCGGGATACTGCGCTCGTTCATTCGGAATTCGAGACTCGTGAACCGGATGTTATGAATTGAAGAACCCACGCACGACCCACTCGGTATGCAATGACCGGCGGTTTGCTTGTTTTGGAGACTTTCGGCAATGCACAACTTCCTGAGCTGGGCACAGCTTCAACCCGACAAGGTGGTCCTCGTTCAGGCCGAGACCGGGGAATCGTTCACCGCTGGGCGGATCGCCGGGCGCGCGCTGCAGATCGCGCAGTGGCTGGCGGCGCAGCAGTTGAAGGAGCGGGACACCATCGCCGTCCTGCTGGAGAACCGCGTCGAGATTCTGGAACTGGTGCTGGCCGCGCGCGAGGCGGGGCTGTATGCGGCGGTGATCAGCACGCACCTCACGCCCGCCGAGGTGCAATACATCGCGCAGGACAGCGGCGCGCAGATGCTGTTCGTGTCGTCCGCCACCTGGCCGAATGCGCAGGCGGCATCGCAGGCGCTCGGCTTGCCTTGTCATTCGGTGGATCGCGACACGCCAGGCGTCGGTGCCTTGGACGACGTGCTGAAAGCCGCGGGCGATGTGCCATTCCAGGACCTGAGCCTGCGTTCGCTGGGCCGCGATCTGCTGTATTCATCGGGCACGACGGGGCGGCCCAAGGGCGTGCGCAAGCCGCTGTTCGGTCCGCAGTACCGCGAGCAGACCGATCCGGAAGTCGCCAACACGCAGCGTCTCATGCAGTTCGGGCCGGACATGGCCTATCTCTCGCCTGCGCCGCTGTACCACGCTGCGCCGCTGCGCTACACGCTGCGCGCGCTCGATTCGGGCGGGCGCGCGGTGATCATGCGGCAGTTCGATGCGGAGTTTTCTCTCGCCTGCATCGAGCGTTTTCGCATCACCCACAGCCAGTGGGTGCCGACCATGCTCACGCGCATGCTCAAGTTGCCCGATGCGGTGAAAAGCCGCTACGACCTGTCCACGCACCGCGTCGCGATTCATGCCGCTGCGCCTTGCCCCATGCCGCTCAAGTGGGCGGTTTTGGACTGGTGGGGCGACATTCTCATGGAGTACTACGCGGGCTCGGAAGGCTGCGGCACGACGCTGATCGACTCGGCCGAATGGCGTCGCAAACCGGGCTCTGTGGGGCGTGCGATCGCGGGCGTGCTGCATGTCGTGGACGACGATGGCAACGAAGTCGCGCCTGGCGACATCGGCCGCATCTACTTTGAAAAAGGCGGCGAGTTCAACTACCTCAACGACGACGCCAAGACGCGCGAAGCCTTCAACGACAAGGGCTGGGCCACATATGGCGACATCGGTTATGTGGACGCGGACGGCTATCTCTTCTTGAGCGACCGGCGCGCGGACCTGATTCTTTCGGGCGGCGTGAATGTCTATCCACAGGAGATCGAAAACGCGCTCGTCGCGCATCCCGCTGTCGATGAAGTGGCGGTCGTCGGCGTGCCGCACGAGGATTTTGGTGAGCAGCCGATGGCGGTCATCGTGCTCAAGCCGGGGCATGAAGGCAATGAGGAGCTCGCGCGCGCCATCGTCTCGCAGGCTGCACCGCATCTGTCGAAAGTGAAGTGGCCAAGGCAGGTGGTGTTCGAGACAAAGCTGCCGCGTCTTGAAACCGGCAAGCTGCTGCGCCGCGTGCTCAAGGACCGTTTTCGCGAGCAGCCGAACGCGGGCTTCGATGTGCGCGCGGCGGTCGCCAAAGCATGAATCACGACGATTTTCTTTCCACCGAGACAACCGAAGTAATTGAGGTAGAGCATGCAGGATCTGATTGAACGCAGCGTTTTTCGTGAAGACCACGAACAGTTTCGCGAGGCCGCGCGCCGCTTCTTCGACAAGGAAGTCGTGCCGCACCACGCGCAGTGGGAGCGCGACGGCATCGTGCCCAAGGAGGTGTGGCGCAAGGCCGGGCGCGAAGGGCTGCTCAACCCCATGCTGCCCGAGCCGTATGGCGGCGGTGGCGACTTCGGGCATGCGGCGGTTCTGCTTGAAGAGATTGCGCGCACGGGCGCGAGCGGGCTGGGTTTTCCGCTGCACTCCGACATCGTCGCGCCCTATATCAACGCCTATGGCAGCACGGCGCAGAAGGACCGCTGGCTGCCGCGCATGGCGTCCGGCGAGCTGATCGGCGCGATAGCGATGACCGAGCCCGGCGCGGGCAGCGATCTCAAATCCGTGCGCACCACGGCGCGGCGCGAAGGCGATCATTACGTGATCAACGGCGCGAAGACCTTCATCACCAACGGCATCAATTCCGGGCTCGTCATCGTCGTGTGCAAGACCGCGCCGGAGATGGGTGCCAAGGGCGTGTCGCTGATCGTGGTGGAAGACGGCACGCCCGGTTTCAGCAAGGGCCGCAAGCTCGAGAAGATCGGCCTGATGGCGCAGGACACGTCCGAGCTGTTCTTCGACGATGTGAAGGTGCCTGTGGACCACCTGCTCGGCGAAGAGAACATGGGCTTCAAGTACCTCATGCACGAACTCGCGCAGGAGCGGCTGGTGGTGGCGGTGCGCGCTGCCGCATCGGTCGAGGCGTTTCTGCAGAAGACGATTGCCTACACGCGCGATCGCAAGGCCTTTGGGCAGCCGGTGTTCGAGTTCCAGAACACGCGCTTCAAGCTTGCCGAAGCCAAGTCGCAGGCGACCATGCTGCGCGTGTTCACCGACGACTGCATCGCGCTGCACATGCAGCGAAAGCTCACGCCCGAGCGCGCCGCGATGGTCAAGCTCAACGCCACGACGCTGCAGAACAAGCTGCTCGACGAGTTCCTGCAACTGCACGGCGGCTATGGCTACATGACCGAATACCAGATCGGCCGCGCGTGGACCGATGCGCGCATCGGCCGCATCTACGGCGGCAGCGACGAGATCATGAAGGAGATCATCGCGCGCACGCTGTGACCTGAGGTGACTTGACGCGCCCAGCGTCTCCATCCGAGTTTCGAGAGAGTGAAATCAGAGGAGGAAAAACCATCATGATGAAGTTCCCACTGCGCCGCCAGACACTGCTTGGCATTCTGTCGGCCACCATGCTCGCCACCGCGCCCTGGAGCGCAGCCACCGCAGACACCTATCCGGGCAGGCCGATCCGCGTGATCGTGCCGTACCCTGCTGGCGGCGGCACCGACATCATCGGTCGCCTGATCAGCGTGCATCTCAGCCAGCGCCTGGGGCAGAGCGTCATCGTCGAAAACAAGCCGGGCGCGAGCGGCATGCTCGGCAACGATCTGGTGGCCAAGGCACCGGGCGATGGCTACACGGTGCTGCTCGGCATCACGGCGCTGGTGCAGATTCCGTCGCTCTACAAGAAGGTGCCGTACAAGCTCAGTGATCTCACGCCCGTCTCGCAGACCGCCAAATCCGCCGACCTCATCATGGTGCCGCGCAGCTCGGGCATCAAGACGCTGCAGGAACTGGTCGACAAGGCCAAGGCCGAGCCGGGCAAGCTGAATTTCGGTTCGTACGGCAATGCCACTTCATCGCAGCTCAACGGCGAACAGTTCAAGATGAAGGCCGGCATCGACCTCACACATGTGCCGTATCAGGGCTCGGGGCCTGAGATGGCGGCGATGCTCGGCGGGCAATTGGCGAGCGCGTTTGTCGATGCGACGGGCGCGTATCCGCACATCAAGTCCGACAAGATCAACATCCTCGCGATCACCGGACAGCAGCGCCACCCCGCGCTGCCCGATGTGAAGACGCTGGGCGAGCTGGGCTATTCGGGCTTCGAGGCCAATGGCTGGTTCGGTTTTTTCCTGCCTGCATCGACGCCGCAGCCCATCGTGGACAAGCTCGGCAGCGAACTGGCCGCCATCGTCAAGCAGCCCGACATCACCAAGCGACTGTCGGAGATGGGGCTGATTCCGGTGGGCTCGACGCCGCAGGAATTCCGTTCCGTGCTTGATCGCGATGCCGCGCACTGGAAGGCCATCGTGGACGCTGCGCACATCAGCGTGGAGTGACGCTGACTTGGTGGCTCAGGCCATCAGGTCATGCATGGCTCTGAGCCGTTCCGTGTCACGCCCCAGTTTGCGGTTGGCGGGCAGGTGTTTGAGCCAGCGGGTTCGGCGCAGCGTGTTGCTGAGCACCTGATGGAAATCGGCGCTGCGCTCGGGCTGCGCCAGCCATTGCTTCCATACCTCGCGCGCTTCCTGCAGCGCGCCCGCGTGGCTCAGGTAGATGGCGGTGGAGTGGGCGTAGCAGAGCGCGTCGCGCACCTGGCAGACGGCCATCGGCAGCACGGCGAGTGGATCGTCCTCGAAATCGACGCAGGCCAGTTCGCCATCCGGGCAGACCACCATGTTGCGCGCAAAGGCCTGGCTCAACACGGTGCCCGAGCGGTGCACCTGATCGATCATCGCCAAGCCTTGTTTCCACAGCGGCATGACAGCCGACGGGCCATGCGGAACCACGGCGCGGATCTTGTTGCCGAGCGACGGCACTTCCTGACCGGGCAGGCCGAGGTGGCTCATGGCAAAGCCGTCCTGGTCTTCGGCCAGCAGCTTGGGCACGCGGATGCCGCGTGAGTCGAGGTCCTTCAAGCGACGGATTTCCGTGGCGATGGCTTCGCGCCCGCCATGGTTGACGACCGGGCCGAGCACGGGTTCATCAAGCAGTCTGCGCAGCACGCGCAGGATGTTGTAGCGCCACGCGGGGACCAGCGGGCCGGTGCGTTTGATCCAGACCCATTTGCCGTCGACTTCGTAGCGCTGGATGTTTTTCGACTGGGCGTGCAGATGCGCCTGCAGAAAGGCGTCGTAGTCGAAGGCGGGGGCGGTTGGGGCGTTGGACACGGGGCGTTGTCGAAAAGCGTCGTTGCTGGTGGGGCTTGCCAAGATCACTCGGACCATTGGCAACCCTCAAGCGTATCAGTACATCAGGCCGGGACGGCCAATTCCTGCTTTTTCTCGGCGCTGGGTGCCAACGGCGGCGGCGAGAACTGGAAGGTGTGGGCGCTGGCGTTGGGCCAGTATTGCTTGAACACGTTGTGCTGCTTGTCCAGATCGCCGAGCAGCGCGCCGGGCTCCACGCGCATCACCAGATTGGAGAGCTGGCGCACTTCGGTGTCGGAGATGCGACGCACGATGTGGTGGGCGGTGATGTCGCAGGGGTGCTCCAGCCCCGCCGCCTGCACCAGCTCCTGCAGTGCGTGCAGCGTGCTCTTGTGGAAGTTGGCGACGCGCGTGGCCTTGTCGGGCACGACCAGCGCCTTCTGGCGGCCGGGGTCCTGCGTGGCGACGCCGGTAGGGCAGTGGCCGGTGTGGCAGCTTTGCGCCTGAATGCAGCCCAGCGCCATCATGAAGCCGCGCCCCGCGTTGCACCAGTCGGCACCGAGCGCCATCATGCGCGCGATGTCGAACGCGGTGATCACCTTGCCCGCCGCGCCGATCTTCACACGGTGGCGCAGGCCCGCCCCGATCAACGTGTTGTGCACCAGCAGCAGGCCTTCCTGCAGCGGCACGCCGACGTGATCGACAAACTCGACCGGAGCCGCGCCCGTGCCGCCTTCCGCACCATCGACGACGATGAAGTCGGGCGTGATGTCGGTCTCGATCATGGCCTTCACGATGGCGAACCATTCCCATGGATGGCCCACGCAGAACTTGAAGCCGGTCGGTTTGCCGCCGGATTTTTCGCGCAGGCGGGCGATGAAATGCATCATCTCGACCGGCGTCTTGAACGCGCTGTGCGTGGGCGGGCTGATGCAGTCCACGCCCACCGGCACGCCGCGCGCGGCGGCGATCTCGGGTGTCACCTTCGGGCCAAGCAGCATGCCGCCGTGGCCGGGTTTGGCGCCCTGGCTGAGCTTCAGCTCGATCATCTTGACCTGCGGGTCGGTGGCGTTGGCAGCGTACTTTGCTTCGTTGAAGGTGCCGTCGTCGTTGCGGCAGCCGAAGTAGCCAGAAGCGACTTCCCAGATCAGGTCGCCGCCGTGTTCGCGGTGGTATTTGCTGATCGAGCCTTCACCGGTGTCATGCGCAAAACCGCCGGTCTTCGCGCCTTTGTTGAGCGCCAGAATCGCGTTGCCCGACAGTGCGCCGAAGCTCATCGCCGAGATGTTGAAGATGCTCGCGTGGTAGGGCTGGGTGCAGGGCGATGTGCCTTCCGCCGGCTTGTCGGGCGTGCCGCCGATCCAGATGCGGAAGTCGTGCGAGGTGAGTTTGGTCGGCTGCATCGAATGGTTCACCCATTCGTAGCCCTGCGCCGCCACATTGAGCAGCGTGCCCAGCGGGCGGCTGTCGGATTCTCCCTTGGCGCGCTGATACACCAGCGAACGCTGCGCGCGCGAGAAGGGCAGGGCCTCCTGATCGGATTCGATGAAGTACTGGCGAATCTCCGGGCGGATGTACTCGAGCATGAAGCGGAAGTGCCCGATGATCGGATAGTTGCGCAGGATGGCGTGGCGTGTCTGCAGCATGTCCCACACGCCGAGCACCGACAGCGCAAGGCAGATCGCATAACCGACCCACCACCAGCCGCCGCCCCATAGGCGCGCGGCGGCAAAGAACAGTCCCGTGCCCAGCAGGGCGAGCGTGAACGTGGTGTAGCGAATCGGTACCCATGCAGGGATGCGGCGAGGGGCGAGGGTTTGGCTCATCGGTCAGGCGCTGGAGTGGGTAGGGTGGCGGTCGCCGATCTCTGCGTGAAAGAGCGGCGGGGCTTTGTGACTCTGCCCAAGGGTATTGCACGCCATGCGGATTTGCATAGGGATTTGTAATGACCCTTTGGCGGCGCATCATCGCACTGCGGGCCAAGGTCAACCGGCAGGGCGCAGGGCTCATCGGGGGCGCGGCGTAAAATTGAGCCCTTTTCACGGCGACAAGGCGTGTTTTCCGCACGTTTTCCCTTTTCATCTGCTCGCCTCAACCAGAATCACCAGAACCTTCCCATGGCTGCACAAGACACCCCCCCCAACGCATCCGACGACGACTTCAATCCTGCGCTGAGCAACGACGCGCTCGATGAACTCGACGCGATGCTCGACGACATCCGCAGCCGCAACGAAGAAACCCCGCAATGGGAGTTCTGCGACGGTTTCCTGAGCGCGCTGGTCTGCACGCGCCGCCCCATCGAAGTCGCCGAATGGCTGCCGATGCTGCTGGGTGACGGCAGCTACATCGAAGATGCGCCGGAAGACGGTCCGCTGCCTTTCCAGGCCGACATCTTCAAGGACGAAGCCCAACAAGCGCGCTTCCTCGAACTGTGCCAACTGCGCCTGGATGAAGTCGCCTCACAACTCGACATCGAAACCGACGCGCTCGATTCCGACGACGCCTTCCAGCCCGAATGCATGGACATGCGCGGCGCGATCGCCATCCTGCCCGAGGCGGAAAAGGCCGAAATGGAAGGCCAGGACATCCCCTCGTTCGGCCAGGTCTGGGCGCTGGGCTTCATGTTCGCGGTCGAAAACTGGCCCGAAGACTGGGCCACGCCCCGCGACAAGGACGCCGCCAAGTGGATCGATGACTCGCTGGAAAAAGTCGTCGCCGTGACTGAAGACGACACCGGCAAGCCCGCCGTCAACCTCTATGACGACCAAGGCCCCGCCAGCACCAGCCAGGACCGCGTGGAAAAAGTCGGCGAAATGATCTGGGCCTGCTACGACCTGCGCCAGATCTGGAAAAGCTTCGGCCCCCGCGTGGAAACCGTCCGCAAGACCAACGAACCCGGCCGCAACGACCCCTGCCCCTGCGGCAGCGGCAAGAAGTACAAGAAGTGCCACGGCGCCTGAAATCCTGACAGGCCCTGCCCCCGCACCGGTCTCCGATCCCGCCCTTCTGACCACGCCTGATTCTGGAAGTTCGACCGGCGGTTTTGATCGGCAAGTGCCGATCAAAACTTCGTGAACTGACTCACGGCAGTTGTCCGAGCGGAGCGCCTGCGGCGCGAAGTCGAGTTCTGCCGTGCGCCGGTCGAACTTTCAGAATCAGGTTGCCCGCAGCAACGCTGCGGGTCGTGGGCAGCAGGGCTCAACTTTCTTTGGTCACTTTCTTTTTTGAAAAAAGAAAGTGACTCGCCCGCCGGGGCGAAACCCGGCCTCTGCAGTCAACCCCTCAGCGGCAGTCAGTTCAGCCCAGCAGCTCGTTCACCCGCTTGATGGCATGCATCAAGGTCGCCATCCGCACCGATGCGCGATCCCCCGCAAAGCGCTGAACCTCGCTGTGCAGCACCCCATCCACCTGCCACCCGAACCAGACGGTGCCCACCGGCTTGGCCTCGGTACCGCCACCCGGCCCCGCCACGCCCGTCACGGCAATGGTGACCTGCGCCTGCGAGCGCAGCACCGCGCCGGTCGCCATGGCGCGGGCAACGGGCTCGCTCACCGCGCCGTGCAGCAGGATGAGCATTCCGGGCACGCCCAGCAGATCGGTCTTGGCGGCGTTGGAATAGCTCACGAAGCCGCGCTCGAACCATTCGCTGGAGCCCGCCAGATCGGTGCAGGCGGCGGCGATCATGCCGCCCGTGCAGCTTTCGGCCGTGGCAAGCATGAGCTTGCGGGCCTTTAGCTTTTCGGCCAATTGGCGCAGGTCCTGCTCCAGCGGCTCGCTCGGCAGGCCGAACAGCTCCTTGAGCGACGATTGCGAAACTCCCTCCGGATTGTCTTGTTCGAGCATCAGATCCATCTCCAGACGGCGATCACCAGCAATGTGCAGAAGGCGGCCACGAGGTCATCGAACATGATGCCGAAGCCGCCGCGCCAGCCAAAACCCTTGAAGCATTGGTCCGCCCATTTCACCGGGTTGGGTTTGACGGCGTCGAAAAAGCGGAACAGTCCGAAGGCGACCAGTTGGCCCCAGAAGCCCATGGGCATGGCCAACCAGAGCACGATCCAGATGGCGACGACCTCGTCCCAGACGATGCTGCCGGGGTCGGCCACGCGCATGTTTTTGGCGGTGACGGTGCAGGCGATCCAGCCGACCACGATGGACACGGCGATCACGATGCCCATCTGCGCCTGCGTGAGCCACAGCTGCAGCACCAGAAACGCCAGCCATCCCCAGGCCGTTCCCACCGTCCCCGGCGCCACGCGCGAGAGACCGCTGCCGAAGCCGAGCGCAATCAGATGCAGCGGGTTGGAGAACATGAAATGCCGCAGCGACCGGCGCGGCGGCGCCGAGTCGGGCTGGTGCTCCGGCTGAGGCTGCGGCACAGGAGGGGGCGATGGGGATAAATCTTGCATCTTGGTTGACGAACTGGCGGCGTGCCAGCAGCAGGGATCACTGTGATTCCTGCAGACGCGCCTCCTTCGGGTAACGCAGTGTATGCGTTGCTACGAATCGCTGTGAAGAGGCAGGGGCAAGCGTTTCGCTCCAGAGCACCAATCCGGGGCGGCGGTTCCATTCCTTGTCGGCGGGCGCGGGCTCGTATTGTGACTTCACCTCGATCTGCTCGTTGCGCGAGACGGGCGATGCCTCCAGCACCTGCAGAGTCACCGGACGCTGGTGGCGGTTGTCCACGCGGTAGGCGTGCTGCACCTTGCGCTCGACATTCGAGCCGATGAAGCCCGCGCTGCCGGCATTCTGCTGTTGGGGCTCGGCGCTCACGACGACGCGTTCATCGCGACCGAACGACAGGCCGATGCGCGAGAGCTGGTCATCGTTGTTGTTGAGCGAACCCTGGCCGACATAGGCCCCGTCGCGGTACAGCGCCACGCTGGCCGTGGGCCACACGCCCGGCAGCGTGGGCAGTTGCGCGACCAGATAGGCCGCCTGCTCGACGGCGGGTGCCGTGCGCGTGACCAACTGCGCGCGCACATCATGCGTGCCCAGCGACAGCGTGACGCGCTGCCCGCCCGAAGGCACGGTGATGCGCTGCGGAACGCTGAATTCGGTGGCGTAGGCGCCCTCGCTGACCTGGACTTCAAAGCTCGGCATGGCGGGAGCCTGATCTCCAGCAGCCTCTTTGGCCATGGCTGATGCGGCTATTGGCGCGGGGGCCGCCGTGGCGTAGGCGCGAAGCGTCGCGTCCATCTGGGGCGGCGGCGCAATATCCAGCGTCCACTGGTTCGGCAGACGCCCCGCCGTGGCGCGCGTGGGCTGGCCGGTGGAGAGCACCAGTTGCACATTGCGCCAGTCCTCGCCCGTGTTCTGCGCGACGAGCGCCATGCGCTCGAGCTTGACCACATTGGTCGCGCTGTCCAGCGTGGCGCGGTAGTTGGGCGACCAGCTGGGGCCGCTCACCTGGTAGGTCAGGCGCAGGTCGCTGTCGCGTTCGGCGGCCAGCGTGATGGTGACGGTCGATACGCCGGTGATCGGGCCCGACGAACGATTGCGCTCGGCGGTCAGATGCTTGAGCGCGAGTTCCGCGGTCTCCTGTCTGCGTTTGGCTTGATTGAGTTTGAGAAGCACGTCTTGCGACGAGCGGCGCAGCGCATCCGTGGTGCTGCCGATGCTGGCCGAGCCCGGTGTGCCGGGGCCATTGCGTGGTTCTTCCGGCGGCTTGGTGGCCACGGTGTTCAGATAGCTCACCGCCAGTTGCAGCGATTCGGTCTCGGCCTTGGCAGTGGCGACCTTGTCCTCAGCCTCGCGCACCTGATCATCGAGCGGCGTGGCGCATTGACTGTCCAGATACCGGTCCTGCATCTTGATGCTGGTCTCGCCCATGCGCACGCTGGCATCGGCCTGCACTTGCAGGCTCTGCACATCGAGCATGGGGCTGGGCGGCAGGCAACGGATCGTGACGCTGCGCGCACCCGCTGGCACACGCACCACGCGCTCGACGGTGGCGCTACCGGGATAGACCTTCACCTGCGTGATGCTGGAACTCGCATCGGCCGCGAAGACTGGCGTGATCAGCAGGAGAGAAGATGCGAACGGAATGGTGCGCGCAATGCGCAAACGCGTGAGCGAAGGAAGTTGCATGGAGCCTCGTTGACTGTGGCGTCGGGGCTCTCATGCTACCAGCGCAGGCGGCTTTTCACGCGTACCTGCATTCAAGCGAAATGGTCGAACGAGGCCCAGCTTTGGCGCGACAAAGCCTGGCCTTGCGCGTCCAGCAAACGAATGCCCGGCTCTGCGGTGACGCTGCCGATGCGCGTCACGGGCGTGCTCGCTGATTGCGCAGCGGCTTCGACCTGCGAACGCAGATGCGCGGGTGCGGTGAACGCGAGTTCGTAATCGTCACCACCGGCGAGCGCGCATTGGTACCACTGGTCATCCGGCAGGGCGAGCGATGTCTTGCGCGCTGCCATGGTCTGCAGCACCGCGTCGGCATCGATCTGCGCCCCCACCTGGGACTGCTCCAGGATGTGCGTGAGATCGCCCAGCAGCCCGTCGCTGACATCGAGCGCGCTGCTGGCAATGCCGCGCAGCGCCAGTCCAAGCGCAACGCGCGGAGCGGGGCATTCAAGGCGCATGCGTGCGGCATTGAACAAGTCGGCAGGAAGCGCCGGAGTGATCTTGCCGAGCAGCGCATCGAGCGCCAAGCGCGCATCGCCGAGCGTGCCGCTCACCCAGATGTCGTCGCCCGCCTTGGCCCCGCTGCGCAGCAGGGCCTGACCGGCAGGCACTTCGCCGAACACGGTGATGCAGATATTGAGCGGACCGTGCGTGGTGTCGCCGCCCACCAGTTCGATCTCGTGCTCGTCCGCCAGTGCGAGCAGACCTTTGGCAAAGCCCGCCAGCCAAGGCTCGTCCACCTTCGGCAGCGACAGCGCAAGCGTGAACGCGAGCGGCCTGGCTCCGCAGGCCGCGAGGTCGCTGAGATTCACCGCCAGCGACTTGTGCCCCAGATGCACCGGGTCCACGTCTTCAAAGAAATGCCGGCCCGCCACCAGCATGTCGCTGGAAACCGCCAACTGCATGCCCGGCGTCACTTGGAGCAAGGCGCAATCGTCGCCCACGCCCAATGCGGCGCGGCGAACGGGGCGCGTGAAATAACGCGCGATCAGATCAAATTCACCCATAGGTGTGAAGCATAGGGCATACCGCATTTGCGGTATGTACTTTCACGCACCGTGACGGTTGAATGGGGGCTGTGATCTTCAACCGGGAGCGACACGATGAAAAAGCAGATTCTTTGGGCGACATGTTTGTTGTGGGGACTGGGTGCGGGGACTTCCGTGCAGGCACAGGATGCTGCCAACCCCTTCATCGGCAAATGGAACGTGGAGTGGCAGGGTGACAAAAAGTCGCAGGAGGCCGAACTGGAGATCACGGCGAGCGGCGGAACGTGGAAGACAGCCACAAGCAAACGCAAGGATCCCTGCGTCGGGCTCGCGGCTCCCGTCGAGATCGCAAGCGCCAGTGCAGAGAAACTGGAATTCATCATCAAGTTCTCGACCGCGTTGCAAGGCTGCAAGGATTCGTCGACTTTGTCGCTTGTGCGTGATGCGGACGGCAAAGTCTCCGGGCTGCGCGGCGAGAACCCCTTGACTCTGACGCGCAAGTAGATGGCATGACGCGATGAACATGCCCCGTGGATCCCTTTTGCCGAGTGCCCGGAGTGTCGCTGCGCTTGCGGTGTTGGCTTCTGTGCATTGGCTGGCCTGCCAACCGGCCATCGCGCAGACGGCGAGCGATCCGTTCATCGGACGGTGGACGGTGAAGTGGGACGGCAAGACCAAGCCGGAGGAAGCCGATCTGGAAATCGCGGAAACCGGCGGCTATTGGCAGACCTATGCACGGGGTGGTGAAAATCCGTGTGTTGGTCGCAGGGCCCCGATAGAGCGGCTGCGTGAGGAGGGCGACAAGCTGGTTCTCGTGTTGCGGTTTTCGCAAGCGCTGCAGGGATGTGTGGATTCGAAAATAGTCCTGCGTGCAACGGCAGATGGTCAACTTGTCGGCAGGCGCGGCACGACGGAGCTGACCGTCACGCGCAAATAGATGCCACAGCGCCTCAACCGCGGAACTTGATCGACGCCTGTCGGCTCACTTCCGCGAGCATCTGTTCTTCGCGTTGGCGATCACGCAGCCAGCGTGCGTCGTTCTGCCCGGCTTCCACGTCCTTGCGCAGCAACTCGACTGCGCCCGACGCGCCCAGTTGCTCTGCGTAGGGCGCGATCTTGTCCATGGTCTGCAGGATGTGGTCGCGCAGTTGCATGTGCGTGCCGGTGGGCGGATCGACATACACCGCATCGAGCCCGAAGCGGCAGGCCTGAAAACGGTTGTAGGTGTAGACGAGGTAGTCGTCTTCCTGCGGCGTGAACGGTTGCTCGTTCAGAAACCATGCGCCGAGCGACTGCACATAACCCGCGAGCGCGGCGGCGCGTTCGATGGTGAGCGGGGTGTCGAACACGCGGATTTCGATGGTGCCGTACTCGGGTTTGGGGCGGATGTCCCAGTAGAAGTCCTTCATGCTCTTGACCACGCCGGTGTGCGTCATCTTGTCGAAGTAGGCTTCGAAATCCGTCCAGTGGAGCACGCAGGGCGCACGGCCCGAGAGCGGAAAGGCGAACACCGAATTGAGCCGCGCGGAATCGAACTGCGTGTCCTGCCCCTGCACATACGGGCTCGATGCCGACAGCGCAATGCAGTGCGGGATGTAGCGCGACATGCGGTGCAGCATGAGCAGCGCGGCATCCGCATCGGGGCAGCCGATGTGCACGTGCTGGCCGAAGATGGTGAACTGCTTGGTGAGATAACCATACAGCGCGGACAGCTCGTGAAAACGCGGCTTGTCGTAGATGCGGCGTTCGTGCCATTGCTGGAACGGATGCGTGCCGCCACCGACCACGGCGATGTTCAGCTTGTCGGCACTTTTGACGAGCGCATCGCGGATCGGCGTGAGCTGGCTGAGCACTTCGCTGCAGGAGTGGCAGACATCGGTCGAGATCTCGATCATCGAGTTCGTCATCTCGGGCACGACGCTGCCGGGCAGCGGCGTCTTGTGCATCAGGCGCAGCATGTCCTCGGCATAAGGCGCGAGGTCGTAGTCGTGCGTGCTCACGAGCTGCAGTTCCAGCTCCACGCCCAGCGTCAGCGGTTCGGAATGGTGAAAGGCTTCAAGACTCACGGTGTTCGTCTCCAGACGGGCCGGTGGGCAGCTCGGCCCAGGGCTTGTGGGTTTCTCCGGCGCGGTACAGCGCTACGGTGGCGATCACCGCACCGAACACTTCCATGAGCAGAATGGTGGGCAGCGCGATGCTGGAAATGACCGCGCCGGTCGATGCCGAAGCCGCCATGAATTGCGATGCGATCAGCAGGGCGATGGAGGACATCGGCATCATCGCCGCGCCTACCCACACGGCCTGTCGCCAGCTCGCGCCCGTGCCGATGTTGCCGATGCCGACCCCCATCGCCTTGGCCACGAGGCGCACGATGATCAGCGTGAACACGGTGCCCGCAATCGCGAGGTTCCAGTCGGCCTGCGCGGCCACGGTGGACACCAGCACGAACATCAGCATGGTGAGCACCGAGGACGCCGTTCCGAGCTGACGCGGCAGCGCCCATGGACGCGGATGCAACTGCTTGATCAGCATGCCGCCGATCAGCGCGGCCAGTGGCGCGGAGCCTCCCAGATGCGCTGCGATGGCGGTGCTTGCGGCGATCAGTGCGAGCACCAGAATCGAGGTGTTTTCGCTTTCCGGGCTCATGTAGCGCAAGGCGATGCGGATGAGGCCCGAGAGCAGTGCGCCCACGACGATGGACACGCCGAACATCACCATCACGGGTGGAATCGTTTCGAAGAAACGGCTGCCCGGACGGCTCAGCATTTCCGCATGCGCACCGCCCAGGGTGAGCGCATACAGCGTGGACAAAGTGGCGAGCACGATGGCGCGATCCGTCACCGGACCCGCAGCGCGCGTATCGGCCACCACGCGTGTGACGACGGCGGGCGAAGCGGCCATCGCCACCAGCGCAATCGGGCCTGCAGCTTCGTGCGGCACGTTCAGCCACAGCATGGTCCAGTAGACCGCGAAATAGGTGAGAGCGGACTCGGCAATGCTTTGCACCAGCACCATCGGGTTGTGCCGGAACCAGCGCCACGGAATGCGTCCGCCCGCATCGAACAGCACGATGGAGATCGCCAGTTCCATGATGAACAGGCCAATGCCCTGCAGCGGCCATTGCGCGCCGCTGAAACCCAACAGACCCGCGACCATGCCGACGATGGAATAGCCCACCACCTTGGGCAAGCCCGTATGTCGATACACAAGATAGCCGCAGGTCGAAGCCACTGCCAGCAGCAGTGCCCATTGCACCGTCGGCAATCCCGCGGAGGGGCGCAGCCACTGCCCCCAGAAACTCATCAGCTCATTCATGTTTGCTGTCCTCTGGTCGTTCGCCGAGGTGCAGCACGATTGGTTTTTCGCGCTGCCCGCAAGTCCCGCGCAATGGCGCCCGAGGAAATGCGGAATCGGCGAACCGATGAGTCAGTGCCGAAGCACGGTGAGCGAACCTCCTGCCATGCAGATGACTGTATGCATGGCAAGAGTGACCGCCGTGTGTCGCCGTGAATCAGTGGGTTGAATCAGTGAGTTGAACAAGGCCTCATGGGCCCGGATTCACGGCTGGAATGCGCACACCATATCAGACGTTGGAGCGCGAAGGCGCAAAAAAGCTCAACGGAGAATGGAATATGCGTTTGCGAAGCGCGCGTGCTATGCGTGAGCGCTCCACGCCGGTCACGTTCTGCGCGCGCAAGGCCAGACGGAATGCGAGGTAGAAGCTCACCAGCACGTTGAGTGCACCGATGAATGGCAGCGTCGCCATCGACCACCAGAACGCAGGCATGTGGATCACTTCAGGCCCCAGTGCCGATGCAGCGGCGGCCATCTGTCCGGTGGACAGCGTGACATGTCGCACATCGAGTCCAAGCCCGAAGAACGCGGCGATCACCGGCACCAGACCGAGCATGAAACCGAGCGAAATGTTCGCCGCAAGCCCCGACAGATTGCCGCGCAGAAAACGCGAGATGCGCGTGGCGCGCACGGCACCGATGGCACGCGTGATGCGCGGGTTGTAGTGGATCGCGGCATCGAGGCGATGCAGCACGAACCAGTTCTCCACCCAGCCCGCGAGGATGCTCGACGTGAACAGCAGCACGCCCGTGAATGCAGCGAACAGCAGCGATCCGCCCCAGGGCTTGAGCGTGTCGATCACGTGCAGCGCTTCCTTCTCGCTGATCGCGGAATGTCCGAACAGTTTGGCCAGCAGGATCGTGATGCCGAGCACCGCCGGAAACACGATCAGCACGTTGCCCAGAATCGCGGCCACCTGCGATCGCACCAGGTGCGTGACCTCATCCACAAAGGCTTCTTCCGTGCCTTCGCTTTCGATGTCTTTGAGCTTGGCGGCCATCGCGGGCGCGGTCATCGCAGGCTGTTTCGTGGCGACGGTGAAGTGGAACAACTGCACCAGCACAAAGCTGGTGGCGTAGTTCACACCGGCCCAGAAGCCGCCCCAGAAAGCCGAAAACGCAAACGAGTAGAGCCAGAATTTGATGAGCGTGGTGAACGCCATCACAAGGCCGCCACCGGCTGCTTTCTTCACCATCGAAAAATATTCCGACGGCGTGCGCGTGATGTAGTGCGAGCCGGTTTCGGCATTGCGCTCGGCCACCTTGGCGGCGAGCAGCGACGAGTTGGCCATGAACAGCGCACGCAGACTGCGGCGCTCGCGGCTCACGCCGACCAGCCGCGCCATCAGCCGCGTGGCAGCGACTGCGGGCTTGGGCGAGAGCAGGCATTCGAGCAGTTCGCGCACGCGCAGAATGCGGGCGCGCAACTGGCGAATGCGGAACACGAGGCCGACGGAAATGCCGTTGTCCTCGAAGTGCGTGTAGACCGAGTTGGCCGCGTTGCGGCAGGCGTCGAGCCGATCGCGCAGACGTGCCACGGTGGCGTCGAGACGGTTGCTGGTGCGCAGCGGATGCAGCACTTCCACGCGCAGACTTTCCGCGTCGCTCACCAGTTCGTGAAACGGCTGGGCGTCGCGCATTTCCTGCGTCATGCGCAGGCGCAATTCGGGGGCAAAGCCGGTCGCGAGGATGTTGCCCGCGCAGTAGGTGATGGCGTCGGCCAGCGCATGCTGCCAGCGCGTCGCGCCATCGGTGGCTTCGTGCGGCGGCGTGAGCACGTCGCTCAGGCGGTTGATCAGATCGTCATCGAGCGCGCCCAGCCAGCGCGCGTCGAATTCGCTGTACAGCGCGGCCATGAACAGTTCGGACGCATCGATGGTGTCCGGGTTATTGGGCAGCAGCTTGTAGCGCAGGCGCTCGGCCAGTTCGCTGAGCATCGAGGTGCGCTGCGCAAAGCCGAAATCGGCGAGCAGCATGGTGATGTCCACCGACTGCGTGATCGCCTGCCACCACAGTTGAAGGCGCTCGCGCAGCACGGGCGACTGCTCGGCCATCGTGACCAGCTCGTTCACGCGCTCGGCCGCGCCTTCCACCGATTCGCCATCGCCACGGACCCAGTCGAGCAGCGCGATCAGTTGCAGATTGCGCTGTGCGAGCGAGGCCTTGGGGTCGATGGGGGTGAGGAGCTGCGTGAGTGTCTTGGCGTTGTTCTCTGCGCGTTTCTTCAATGGAGCACTCGGTGGGTCGGGGAGTTGTCGTGGCCGCCGCTGCCAAGCGCTTCGAGCACGAACAGACTGATCGGGCAGGTGAACTGCTCGCCATCTTCGGCCACGCAGAAATAGCTGCCATGCATGGTGCCGGAGGCCGTGCGCAGACGGCAGCCGCTGGTGTACTGGAACGATTCGCCCGGACGCAGCAGCGGCTGCTGGCCGACGACGCCGAGGCCCTTGACCTCTTCGGTGTGGCCGCGTGCGTCGCTGATGATCCAGTGGCGCGAAATCAGCTGCGCAGGCACGTCGCCCGTGTTGGTCACGGTGATCGTATAGGCGAAGCCGAACACTTCGCGTTCAGGCTCGGACTGGTCGGGCAGGTATTCGGGGAAAACCTCGACCGCAAATTGGTATTTGGGCATGGCGCAATGGTAACGGGATGATGGACTTGTCCTCGTAGGACAGCCGAGAATCAGCAAAGGTAACCGGTTGCTGCGAAAATCGGGGGATGACCACCCCGACGACCACCCCATTCCGCATCGCCCCCTCCATTCTTTCCGCCGACTTCGCCCGTCTGGGCGAAGAAGTGCGCGACGTGATCGCCGCTGGCGCCGACTGGATCCATTTCGACGTGATGGACAACCATTACGTGCCCAACCTGACCTTTGGTCCGATGATCTGCCAGGCGCTCAAGCCCCACGCCAAGACCGCCGCTGGCGTCGCCGTGCCGGTGGACGTGCACCTGATGGTCGAGCCCGTGGACGCACTCGCCGCCGCGTTTGCCGACGCCGGTGCCGACTACATCAGCTTTCACCCCGACGCATCGGCCCACGTGCACCGCAGCGTGCAGGCCATCAAGTCCAAGGGCGTGAAGGCGGGCCTGGTGTTCAACCCGGCCGCGTCGCTCGACGTGCTGGACTGGATGATCGACGAGATCGACCTCATCCTGATCATGAGCGTCAACCCCGGCTTCGGTGGCCAGAGCTTCATCGACTCGGCCCTGCGCAAGATCGAGGACGCCCGCAAGCGCATCGACGCTTCGGGCAAGGACATCCGCCTCGAAGTGGACGGCGGCGTGAAGGTGGACAACATCCGCCGCGTGGCCGATGCCGGTGCGGACACCTTCGTGGCCGGCAGCGCGATCTTCGGCAAGGGCGACTACGCCGCTGAAATCACCAAGATGCGCGCCAATCTCGCAGCCTGATCCTCGATCTGCTGAACTTTCCCGGAAATGCAAAGAGGCGCCCGAAAGCACCTCTTTGTCGTTGAAAAACACGTTCAGCCCGCTCAGCCCGTTGCCGCTGCGGGCGTCTGCAGGATCACTGGCGAACCGGTGTCGTGGCTTCCAGCAGCTGGCCGCCGCCGTTCACCGAGCCCGAAGCACGCGCATTGCGCACGCGGGCTTCGCAGTCGCCCTTGCTTTCTTCGGTCTTGAAGACGGCGCAGCGGGCCAGCGCATTGCGCTCCTGAGCCTGTGTGTCGGGAGCAGTCAGTTGACCACCGCGACCGGCCTGGCGCGCTGCAGCGGCTTCGCGTTGGCAGATCTGTGGGTTGGCCGAGGAGCAGCCCTCTTCGGCGGGAGCCGAACGTGCGGGGCCCGCCGCGTGAGCGCCAACGGTGCCGAGGCACAGAAGCAGGGCAGCAGCCGTCGAAGTCAAGGAAAAGCGCATGATGAAACCTCCTGGAAAGAATGTCTGGGTCGGCCGGACCGATGAAGAGTCATCGATGCCCGCGATTGCCAGTTGAGACCAGCTTAAGAGCTGACAGCGCGCATTTTTGTACGGCTCTTTGGCGTTCGTGTGTCGGACTGCACGGACAATCACGGGATTACTGACTTCGGTCAGATTTGAACTGTTACCAATATTCGCCGTTGAACATTAGAAAGGTTTGCTTTATGGTCGCCGCCTCCGCTCCCAACCTGCTCCGCTCCTGCGTGGCCGTGATGATCGACCTCGACGGAACCATGGTGGACACGCTGGGCGACTTTGCCAAGTCGATTGACGGCATGCTGCTGGATTTGAAGCTGCCCGCGCTGGATGCAAGCCATATCGAGCACATGGTCGGCAAGGGTTCGGAGCATCTGCTGCACTCGGTGCTCACCCATGTGCTGACCGAGGCGGGCGACAGTGCCGTGGCCGCCAAGGTCACGCAGCTCATGCCCGAGGCCTGGGAGCGCTACCAGTGGCATTACGAGCGCGTCAACGGCCAGTTTTCCACGCTGTATCCGGGCGTCGCCGAAGGTCTGGAGGCGCTCGCCAAGGCCGGTTACCCCATGGCCTGCCTGACCAACAAGCCAACGGCATTCGCGTATGAATTGCTCAAGGCCAAGGGTCTGCACGGCTACTTCAGCCATGTGTTCGGCGGCGACGCCTTCGAGCGCAAGAAGCCCGATCCGATGCCGCTGGTGAAGACTTGCGAGGCGTTGGGAACGCCGCCTGCCAAGACGCTGATGGTGGGCGATTCCAGCAACGACGCCAGCGCCGCGCGCGCCGCTGGCTGCCCCGTCGTGCTGGTCACCTACGGCTACAACCACGGCGAGCCGATCCGCGCGGTGAACGCGGATGCGTTTGTCGATTCGCTGGTGGAACTGACGGCGCAGTAAGCGCGCCGGATCGTTCAGTCGTCGCAACTCAGCCCGTACTGCTTCTTGAACGCCGCCGCGTCCTTGGCCGACTCCTTGGTCAGCAGGGCGCAGGCGGTGAAGTTGCCCATCATCCGGCCGCGCGCCTCGTCGATGTAGAGCCAATCGACGATCTGCCCACGGCTGAACGTCACCTGCTCGCCGCCGCGGTACTTGCGCACGAGGCGCGGCGTGTTGCTCAGCGTGGCGGTGAATTGCTCGCCCTTCTGCTCGAAGTCGGCCATCCAGAAATACTCGGTGTTGCGCCCGTCCGTCAGGCCCACCTTCAGCGCGTAGTTGTCGGTGCCATCCGCTGGATTGGCGGCTTTCTTCAGAAAATCCGGCAGCGTCTTGCGCGCCTTGTCAAAGGCCTTCTGCATCGCCGGATCGGCATCCCTCATGTTGACGATTTCGTCGCGGGCCGCTTTCTCCGAGATGTCCTTGGCGAGCACGCCGTGTGCCGTCAAAACCAGTGCCGTAGCCGCCGCCGTGCCGTAGATCCATGAAAACCGCATTCTCTGAACTCCCTTGTGGATGGTGAAGGGGTCAGCCTAGTCGATGGGGAATGCTATCGGCAAGATGGCTTGTGCGACAGGACCGACCGAGTAGCGCGAAACCCGGTCTCACCAAAAGAAAAGCGACGTCGAGAACCCCCCCGACGTCGCTTGTGCCCGAGTTCAGAAAGCCCTGATCAAAAGCTCTCCCACTGATCATGGCTGTCCGCTGCCGCGTTGCGTTCGCGGTTGCGCTGCACGGATGCGGCCACGGGCGACGCGGGGGTGGCCGAGCCGCTGTAGTTGCGCTGGCCGATGGAGTGCGTCGCGCTCGAAGTCGAGTAAAGCGACTGTGTGCGGTTGTCCGATGTCAGCGCGGCCGATTTGCGTTGCGGCAGGGCCTGTGCGCGGGCGCGTTCGTGCTCGTGCTCATGCGCGATGCGGAACACGGCGACGGCGTGCACGAGTTGCGCGGCCTGGGTCTTGAGGCTGTCGGCTGCGGCGGCGCTTTCCTCGACGAGGGCGGCGTTCTGCTGTGTGGCGTGGTCCATCTGGGTGATGGCTTCGCCGACCTGGCTCACGCCTGCGCTCTGCTCGCTGCTGGCGGCGCTGATCTCGCCCATGATGTCGGTGACGCGGCGGATCGCGTTGACCACTTCGGTCATGGTCTCGCCCGCCTTGTCGACCAGATGCGTGCCCTGCTCGACGCGCTCGACGCTGGCGTTGATGAGGGATTTGATTTCCTTGGCGGCTTCGGCGCTGCGCTGGGCGAGGCTGCGGACCTCACCGGCCACCACCGCAAAGCCACGGCCTTGCTCTCCCGCGCGGGCGGCTTCGACGGCGGCGTTGAGCGCGAGGATGTTGGTCTGGAAGGCAATGCCGTCGATCACGCCGATGATGTCGGCGATCTTGCGGCTGGAGTCGTTGATGCCCTTCATCGTGTCGACCACTTCGGCCACCACGTTGCCGCCCTGCACGGCGACCGAACTGGCGTTCATCGCGAGGTGGTTGGCCTGGCGGGCGTTGTCGGCGTTCTGGCGCACGGTGGAGCCCAGTTCTTCCATCGATGCAGCGGTTTCTTCGAGCGCGCTGGCCTGCTGTTCGGTGCGCGAGGACAGGTTGTTGTTGCCCTGCGAGATTTCCGCGCTGGCGATGGCCACGCTCTCGGCGTTGGAGCGCACGCCGGAGACCAGTTGCGAGAGGTTGTCCTGCATGTGCTGCAGCGCCTGCAGCAGTTGTGCGGCCTCGTCCTTGCCGTCGGCGATGATGGGTTGCGTGAGGTCGCCCTCCGCGATCTGTCCCGCGCGCTGGGCGGCGAGTTGCAGGGGGCGGGTGATCGAGCGGGTCAGCAGAATGGACAGCGCAATGCCCAGCAGCAGCGCGACGACGGAACCGGCGATCAGGATGATGCGGCCCTGTGCGGCCTTCTGGTCGGCCTCGTGGCGGGTCTGGTCGTAGAGCATGCTCTGGCGCTCTTCCATGCGGGTGATGGCGCCGATGTAGGCGTCGGCCAGCGGCTTGAGGTCGCGCTCCAGCGGCTCGGTCACGTCTTCGCCGCCATTGCGTCGCTCCAGCAGCGATTCGCGCAGCTTGCGGTAGCCGTCGCGGGCCACGTCGATTTCGCGTAGCAGGCTGATGCCTTCTCCGGCAGTCACCAGCTCGGAGATGTTCTTGCGCGCCACGTCGGCCTCGTTCGCTGTCTTGCGGATCTCGTCGCGCCAGCTCTTGAAGTTGCCGATGTCGTTGTCGAGCATCGCGGTCTGCGTGCGCAGCCAGTTTTGCTCGACCGCGTTGTGCCACTTCACGGCGGCGCGCAGGCGGTCGTTGTCGGTGGTGGTGAGCTGGCGCGTGGTGTTGGCCAGCTCCTGCAGGCGCCACACGCCAATGCCGGCGATCACCAGCGTGATAAAGAGAATCAGGCTGAAGGCAAAGGCCAACCGTACACCGACCTTGGCATTGGCGAGTCTCATCAATTAATCCTTCCGGGCTGGCAGAGAGGAACAAACTCTCTCAAATTGGCAATAGTTTCTAACAGTAAACGCAATTTGAAAAACACGCCACGCCGGGGGATTGACGTTTTTTGGCTACAGACGCGCGTGAGGGGCTACGAATCCGCTGAAGATCTGATGGCTCTCGTGCGCTGAGTGGCGGTGTTTTGCTAGCGATTTGGAGGCATTTTCCATAAGAGACATGCGCGTTGGCGAATATTTGTCAATTTATGTCAGATCCGGATTCGCTCTTAGGCGCTCTTGCCGAGCAATCCGTCCTTGAGCTTCCAGTCCGCAGGCTTGGGGCCGAGCCAGATGCCCATCAGCGCGTTGAAGAATTCGGGTTCCTTGAACGGCTCGCCCTGTTGCTGACCGCGCACCGTGATGACCGTGCCGGTACCGGGAATCCAGTCCACCATGAACTGCTCGCCCGCCTGCAGCTTCTTGTGCTCCGAGAAGATCTGGCTCATGCGCAGCACGCCCGGCACCACCTTGGAGAACGCGGCCTTGTCCATGTTGTCTTCCATGCCGCGCGAGAACAGCTTGCCGAGTTCGGACGAATCGATCTCACGCAGCATGTGCACGATCAGGCGCTTGGGGGTGTTCTGCGCGAACACCTCAGCGGGCGTCTGCGCGGTCTTTTCCAGATAGAGCGCGGCCGCATAGACCTTGAACACCGCTTTGTAGCGCACGCCCGCGCCGTTGAGTTGCAGCGTGCTTTGCTGGACCTGCTGGGTGGCGGCGAACTGCACGCCACCCACTTCCATGGCCGTGGCGGCATGGGCCGACGGCATCCAGGGAGTGAGTGCGCATGCCAAAGGAGCGATGACCATCGCGCGGCGAGTGGTGGAAGTCATTGGTTTGTCCCCTCGATAAAAGAACGAGCGTGCTTTTTGTGCCTTCAGTTTGAGACATATTGCTATGTCCGGCCACAGGGTTTTCGCGTGGTTTTCCACGCATTTGGTCGGGGTTGTCATGCAATGAATGCCGGAACGTCATTCAGTCTTGCTACACTGGCGGCCTATGTTCATTCACCGCACGTCGATTGCAGGTCTTGGAGACCGGGGAGCCTGGCCCTGGCGTAAGCCTGCGTCATTGATGTCGTGATCGCACCTGGGGCACCCCCAGCGTGCACCCGTCGCTTCCTGCACGAGGAAGCGGGAAATGAATGAATCCGCAACACACCCACTGGCCGCCGAAACGAGATCGCGCGCCGCATGTGTTGCAGAGCTGGGAACTCACCTGTGATTACAGAACTTGAATTCAAAAGCTTGGCCGCTGAAGGCTACAACCGCATTCCTCTGATCGCCGAGGCCTTTGCGGATCTGGAAACTCCTCTCTCCCTGTACCTGAAACTCTCGCATGCACGTGGCGACGGAACGAACAGCTTTCTGCTCGAATCCGTGGTCGGCGGCGAGCGCTTCGGGCGCTACAGCTTCATCGGCCTGCCCGCCCGCACCTTGCTGCGTGCCAGCGGCTTTGGCGCTGCGGCCAAGACCGAAGTCGTCACCGACGGCCAGGTGGTGGAGACCGCATCGGGCAATCCGCTCGATTTCATCTCCGAGTACCAAAAGCGCTTCAAGGTCGCGCTGAGCGCCGGTCTGCCGCGCTTTTGCGGCGGTCTGGCCGGTTACTTCGGCTACGACGCGGTGCGCTACATCGAGAAGAAGCTCGAAAACAGCTGCCCGCCCGACACGCTCGGCTGCCCCGACATCCTGCTGCTGCAATGCGAGGAACTGGCCGTCATCGACAACCTGTCGGGCAAGCTCTACCTGATCGTCTATGCCGATCCGTCGCAGCCCGAAGCGTTCTCCAAGGGCAAGAAGCGTCTGCGCGATCTGAAGGATCAGCTCAAGTACTCGGTGAGCGCTCCCGTGGTTCGCGCCACCGAGAGCCATACCGCCGAGCGCAGCTTCGCCAAGGAGGATTACCTCAAGGCCGTGGGCGAGGCCAAGGAACTGATTGCGGCGGGTGATTTCATGCAGGTGCAGGTCGGCCAGCGCATCCACAAGCGCTACACCGAAAGCCCGCTGTCGCTGTACCGCGCGCTGCGTTCGCTGAACCCGTCGCCGTACATGTACTACTACAACTTCGGCGACTTCCAGGTCGTCGGAGCCAGCCCTGAAATTCTGGTGCGCCACGAAGCCGTGCCCGAAGGCCAGAAGGTCACGATCCGTCCGCTCGCCGGAACCCGCCCGCGCGGTGCCACGCCCGAGAAGGACAAGGCCACCGAGCAGGAACTGATCAACGATCCGAAGGAACGTGCCGAGCACGTGATGCTGATCGATCTGGCGCGCAACGACATTGGCCGCATCGCCAAGACCGGCACCGTCAAGGTGACCGAAGCCTTTGCGGTGGAGCGCTACAGCCACGTGATGCACATCGTGAGCAACGTCGAAGGCATTCTGAACGACGGCATGACCAGCATGGACGTGCTCAAGGCCACATTCCCTGCTGGCACCCTGACCGGCGCACCCAAGGTGCACGCGATGGAGATCATCGACAAGTTGGAGCCGACCAAGCGCGGCATCTACGGCGGTGCCTGCGGTTACCTGAGCTACGCGGGAGACATGGATCTGGCGATTGCGATTCGCACCGGCATCGTCAAGGACGGCATGCTCTACGTGCAGGCCGCAGCCGGTGTGGTGGCCGATTCGGTGCCCGAACTGGAATGGAAGGAAACGGAGCACAAGGCGCGCGCGCTGATTCGTGCGTCCGAGTTGGTGGAAGAAGGACTTGAGTGAACAAGATGGCCCGCGAGACACAACGAGCTATGGACAAGGTAAAGAACTGCGAAACGATGAACGAGGTGCGCGCGGGCGTGAATGCGCTGGACGACATCCTCGTGCCGCTGCTCGTGGAGCGCAGCGGCTACATGACGCAGGCGGCCAAGGTGAAGAACGATGAGAACCTGGTGTTCGACCAGGACCGCATCGACGCCATCATCGAACGCGTGCGCCCACAGGCGGAAAAGCACGGCGGCAACGCCGACCTGATCGAGCGCATCTACCGCGCCATGATCGCCTGCTACATCGACTACGAACACGACGAACTCGCGCGCCTGCGCGCAGCGGGGCTCAAGCCTCGCACCGCAACCCATTCCGGGAGCAACGCATCATGACTTCCAAGATCCAGCTGCTGATGGTGGACAACTACGACAGCTTCACCTACAACATCGTGCAGTACCTCGCCGAACTCGGCGCAGAGGTGCACGTGGTGCGCAATGACGAAGCCACGCTCGACGATGTGAAGGCGCTCGTCGAACGCGAAGGCATCACGCGCATCGTGATCTCGCCCGGCCCCTGCTCGCCCAACGAGGCAGGCATTTCGGTCGCCGCCATCAAGCACTTTGCAGGCAAGTTGCCGGTGCTCGGCGTGTGTCTGGGGCATCAGGCGATCGGCGCGGCGTTCGGTGGCGACATCATCCGCGCCGTGCAGCAGATGCACGGCAAGACCAGCGTGATCAAGACCGACCAGAAAGGCGTGTTCGCCGATCTGCCCAAGGAGTTCACGGTCAACCGTTACCACTCGCTGGTCATCGACCGCAACACCTGCCCCGACGTGCTCGAAGTCACCGCCACCAGCGAAGACGGCGAGATCCAGGGCGTGCGCCACAAGACGCTGGCGGTGGAGGGCGTGCAGTTCCACCCGGAAAGCATCCTGACCGAGCACGGCCACGCGATGCTGCGCAATTTTCTTGAGCAACGTTGAACCCACAACAGGGAGCCCACACCATGTCGATCACCCCTCAAGAAGCGCTGCAACGCACCATCGAGCACCGCGAAATCTTCCACGACGAAATGCTGCACCTGATGCGCATGATCATGAGCGGCGAGATGTCGCCCGTGATGACGGCGGCCATCGTCACCGGCCTGCGCGTGAAGAAGGAAACCATCGGCGAGATTTCTGCGGCTGCGGAAGTCATGCGCGAGTTTTCCAACAAGGTGCACGTGGCGGACAAAAAGAACCTGGTCGACATCGTCGGCACGGGCGGCGACGGTGCCAACACCTTCAACATCTCCACCTGCTCGACCTTCGTGATCGCCGCTGCGGGCGGCAAGGTCAGCAAGCACGGCGGTCGCAGCGTGAGCAGCAAATCGGGCAGCGCGGACGTGATGGAAGCGCTCGGCGTGAACATCAACCTCAAGCCCGAGCAGATCGCGCAAAGCATTGCCGATGTCGGCATCGGTTTCATGTTCGCGCCCAACCACCATCCCGCGATGAAGAACGTCGCGCCGGTCCGCAAGGAACTCGGCGTGCGCACCATCTTCAACATTCTTGGCCCGTTGACCAATCCCGCTGGCGCACCCAACATCCTGATGGGCGTGTTCCACGAAGACCTCGTCGGTATCCAGGTGCGTGCCCTGCAGCGTCTGGGCGCGGACCATGCCATCGTGGTCTACGGCCGCGACGGTCTCGACGAGATCAGCCTGGGCGCGGGCACCGTGGTCGGTGAACTGAAAGACGGCGTCGTGCGCGAGTACGAAATCCATCCCGAAGACTTCGGCCTGCGCATGGTCGGAACACGTGCCTTCCGCGTGGAAACGCCCGAAGAATCCAAGGCCATGCTGATGGGCGTGCTCCAAGGCGACAACGGCCCGGCGCGCGACATCGTGTGCCTGAACGCCGGTGCGGCTCTGTACGCAGGCGGCGCGGCCTCTTCGATCGAAGATGGCCTGAAGAAAGCACAAGCGGCGCTCGACAGCGGCGCGGCGCTCAAGAAGCTCGAAGAGCTGGTCACATTCACGCAGAAATTCGCGGCCTGATCGGCTGCAACGGAGTTAGAAAAACATGTCCGATATCCTCAAGCAAATCTGCGAAGTCAAAGTCGAAGAAGTCGCAGCCGCCAAGAAGCGCATGTCGTTCGAAGACATGCGCCGCGATGCGGAAAGCCGCGTGCTCACGCGTGATTTCGTGGGCGCATTGAAAGCCAAGATCGCCAAGAACCAGGCCGCTGTGATCGCCGAGGTGAAGAAGGCCAGCCCGAGCAAGGGCGTGATCCGCGAAGACTTCATCCCCTCCGACATCGCGCAAAGCTACGCCGAAGGCAATGGCAAGGTGAGCGCTGCTTGCCTGTCCGTGCTGACCGATCGCCAGTTCTTCCAGGGCCAGCCCGACTACCTGAAACAAGCGCGCGCAAGCTGCCTGCTGCCGGTGCTGCGCAAGGACTTCATGGTCGATCCGTACCAGATCTACGAATCGCGTGCGATGGGTGCCGACGCCGTGCTGCTGATCGCCGCCTGCCTCGACGACGCGCAGATGGTGGAGATGGAAAACATCGCCCGCTCGCTCGATATGGCCGTTCTGGTGGAAGTGCACGACGCCGAAGAACTCGACCGCGCACTCAAACTCAAGACGCCGCTGCTTGGCATCAACAACCGCAATCTGCGCACGTTCGAAGTCAGCCTGCAGACCACACTCGACCTGCAAAAACGCGTGTCGGCCGACAAGCTGCTGGTGACCGAATCCGGCATCCTCGGCGCAGACGATGTGAAGACCATGCGCGACGCTGGCGTGCACGCATTCCTGGTGGGCGAAGCCTTCATGCGCGCGGATGAACCGGGCGATGCGCTGGCGAAGCTGTTTTCCTGACGGTCTCTTCTGGAGAGAGATAGTTTTTCATCAATCTGTTACTCTCGTTAGTTAAAAATTACAAACGAAATGTGACCTATTGTTAAGTCCATGCGTGATGCTGGTGCTTCGTCAAAACACAGCAACGGAACCCATCATGCAGACAAGTACGTTTCGTCGACTCCTCTCTCGTATTGATTTTCTTGCGCTGGCGTTCGTCACGGCGCTGAGTTTGGGGGCGACGGCGGCAAACGCCCAGGCCACGCGCACCTGGGTTTCGGGCGTGGGCGACGACGCCAATCCCTGTAGCCGAACAGCGCCTTGCATGACCTTTGCTAGCGCCATTTCCAAGACGGCAACGGGTGGCGAAATCGATGTGTTGGATCCGGGTGGCTTCGGTACGGTCACCATCACCAAGTCGATTCTTCTGGATGGCAGCACGGGGGCTGTCGGCAGCATTTTGTTCTCGGCTCAGACAGGCATCATCATCAATGCGGGACCGACGGGGGTCGTGATTCTTCGCAATCTCACTTTGAACGGCGCTGGCACGACGAAGGGGCCTACGGCCATCAATGTGATCAAAGCCGCCAAGGTGTTCATCGAGAATGTGAAAATTCAAAACACAGCGGTGAGTGGCATCACGGTGCAAAGCGGCGCAGGCGCGCAGGTTTTTGTGCAGAACACGTCGTTCATGAACACGGGGACGGACCCGCTCGACCCCACGACTTACGACAGCGCCGCCATTCTGGTCAAGGATGCCAACAGCGTGGTGTACCTGTCCAATTCCAGCATCTTTGGAAGCAACAAGGCCTTCGGCACGGGGGGCGACGGCGCACCGCAAACAGCCAGCGGCGGCAAGATCATTTCCTACAACAACAACCGTTATGTGGGGAACGGGACTACAGCGGTGCCCGACACCAGCGAGCCCACCCAGATCATCTACGAACGCTGATCCCCGAATAGGGAACAAGCCATGAAAAGCCTCAAACATTTGAGCGCTGCGGCGTTTGCAGGTCTGTGCTTGCCGTTGTCACTCTGGATGGGCTCGGCCAGCGCGGCCGAACTGATGGTCAACGGTGATTTCGAGCAGAACGCGGGAGCGGGCACGCAAGTCTTCACCGGCTGGCAAAGCCAGTCGCAAGCGGGCTCGCAAGGCGGCTTCTACGCGCAGCAAGGCACGATGAGCGCCATCACGCCAGTGACGGTGCCCGCGCCGCCGCAGGGCACCTTTGCGGTGATGAGCGATCAGCCCGGACCGGGCAGCCATGTGCTGTACCAGGACATCACGATTCCAGCCGGGCAAAGCGCCACGTTCACCGCGAAAGTCTTTGTGCAGAATGCGGTGCCGCTGGCTGCAGCCCCCGCTTCGCTCGACTATCTTGGCGCGCTGCCCAACCAGCAGGTGCGCATCGATGTGATCACCACGGCTGCAGCGCTCGACGATGTGGGTGCGGGTGTGCTGACCAGCGTGTTTCAGTGGCCTCCAGCGGGATCGACCGGCCCGGCCACGACTGGCGGCAGTTATCAGAACGTGCAGACTGACCTCTCGTCATTGGCAGGCCAGACCGTGCGCCTGCGCATCGCGGAAGTGGACAACCGGCAGAGCCTGTTCTTCGGCGTGGATGCCGTCAGCGTGCAGACGAGTGGTGCGCCCATCGGCAGTCTGACTGCGCCGACAAATCTGACCTATGTGTTGACCGGCAGCACGGCCGCATTGAGCTTCTCTCCCGTGCCATCCGCTCCCGGGCAGACCGTGACGGGCTACACCGCACAGTGCACGCCGCAGGGCGGTGGCGCAGCCACCTCCGGCAGTGGTGTGAATCCGCCCGTCAACATGACGGGGCTGGCCGCAGGCGTTGCATACGACTGCAAGGTGGCGGCGACTACGTCCTCTGGAACGGGGCCCTATTCATCGAACGTCAGTTTCACCATGCCTACGGTCGGCGCAGGCACCACGGTGATTCCGCTTCCTTCGGGTGGTGGCAGCGCGGCAGTCACGCTGGCGGGTGCAGGCGGTGGCAGCACGACCTGCACGGTGCAAACAGGCAGCTTCATCGCGGCACAGAATGCATCTGTTCTTCCCCCTCAGGGCGCAGCGGCATTTCCGTTCGGGCTGTTGAACATTCGTGCAACCGGCTGTGTCGCAGGCTCCGCAGTCAAGATCAACGTCGTCATGCCGCAAGCCATTCCGGCTACCGCGCAGTACTGGAAATACGGCCCCACGCCGGGCAACACCAGCCCGCATTGGTATGCGTTCGCGGGATTCAGCTTCGTGGGCAATGTGATGACGCTGACCATCCAGGATGGCACGGAAGGCGATTCTGATTTGATCGCAGATGGCAACATCACCGATCCCGGCGGCATCATGGTGCCGACCAATGCGACAGCTTCCGCCACGCCTGTACCGGTAGGGAGTTGGGAAGGCCTGTTGGCGACATCGCTGGCGATGTGGATGGGCGTGGCCGTGGTGCGCCGCAAGCGACGGATGAAGCCCTGAGCGGTTCATTGAAACGCGTAGCACTTCCGTTATCCTTGCACGAGGCGCAGACGACCAATTCGTCTGCGCCTTTTTGCATGAGCACCATTGACGCCTTTTCCAACGACCCCCAATCCACCGCAACGCAGCTTGAAGGCGCACAACCCGCCGACTGGCCGGTCGCACTAGGCTGGCAAGCGCTGGTCGATGATTTCTTCGCCAGTGCCAAGGGCCAACCGTTGCTGAGCCATCTGCAGACGCGCCTCGATGCGGGTGCGGTGGTCTTTCCGCCCAAACCGCTTCGCGCGCTGGAACTCACACCGCCCGAAGACGTGCGCGTGGTGATCCTCGGGCAGGACCCGTACCACGGTCGTGGGCAGGCCGAAGGGCTTGCGTTTTCCGTGGCCTCGGGCGTGCGTCTGCCGCCTTCGCTGCAGAACATCTTCAAGGAAATGCAGCGCGATCTGGGCACGCCGTTTCCGCCATTTCCGAATCCGGGCGGCAGCCTGGTGAAGTGGGCCACGCATGGCGTGCTGTTGCTCAACACCTGCCTGACGGTGGAAGAGGGGCAAGCTGCCAGCCATTCCGGCAAGGGCTGGGAGCTGCTGACGGATGCGGTGATCAAGCATGTGGCCGAGGGCGACAAGCCGGTTGTCTTCATGCTGTGGGGCAACCATGCGCAGTCCAAGCGCGCTTTCATCCCGCAGGATCGCGGGCATCTGGTGTTGACGAGCAACCACCCGTCGCCGCTTTCGGCGCTGCGCCCGCCCGTACCTTTCATCGGCAACGGCCACTTCGGCCAGGCGCGCGAGTTCCGCGAACGCAATGGCTTCTGACGGCCCGAGAGTAGGGCTAAGTACCCGCTGACTTCGGCTTGGCGGCATGCGTAGAATGCAGTGGATCGGTTAGATGACTTGAGCGATTCCCTGCATTCCACATGCCATCGATTTACCAACTCAAACCTGCATTCCAAAACCTTCTGAGGCCGCTGGTCACCCGTCTGCACAGCGCAGGCGTTACGGCCAATCAGGTCACGCTCACGGCGATGTTCATCTCGGTGGCGCTGGCGGGGTTTCTCTACTTCTTTCACCTTGGCCGCGCGCCTACTGCGTGGCTGCTTCTCTTTCCGGCATGGATGCTCGTGCGCATGGCATTCAACGCCATCGACGGCATGCTCGCGCGCGAGTTCGCGCAGCAATCCAAATTGGGCGCGTACTACAACGAGCTGTGCGATGTGGTCTCGGACACCGCGCTCTATGCATGCTTTGCGGCTTTTGCGGCCGTCGATCCCTGGTTGCTGGCCATCGCCATCTTTCTTGCGGGGCTCAGCGAATACGCGGGCGTGATGGCTCCGTTGATCAGTGCCGAGCGTCGCTATGACGGCCCCATGGGCAAGAGCGACCGTGCGTTCGCCTTCGGTCTGATCTCCGTGATTCTGGTGTTTGCACCGGCGATGGGTGCTTCGCAGCAGGTGCTTGCCAACATCTGCAGCGTGCTGCTGGCGGCGGTCAGTGCATTGCTGTTGCGTACTTTGTTCAATCGGATCAAAAACGGTATTTCGACAGCGCGCTGACAACACCACAAGCTGCGCAGCAAGTCACTCGGTTCATGCAATGTTCCCACGGGAGGGCGGATGAGAGTCAACAGTCAGCACAGGTTTGTGAGCCACGACGGCACGGAGTTGTTTTTTCAGCGTTGGCAGGCCAGCGCGCCCGGTGCGGAGAAGAAAGCGGTTCTGCTGTTCCATCGCGGACATGAGCATTCGGGGCGCATGGAGCATCTGGTCGAAGAACTTGATCTGCCGGACTTTGATTTCTACGCATGGGATGCACGCGGACATGGACAGTCGCCCGGAGCGCGTGGCGATGCGCCTTCGTTCTCAGCCTGCGTGCACGACATCGAATGCTTCAAGCAGCATCTGCAAACCGAGTTCGGCACCCAAGCCGAAAACATGGCAGTGGTGGCGCAAAGCGTGGGTGCGGTGCTCGCCGCCACTTGGGTGCATGACTACGCCCCCAGAATTCGCGCGCTGTGCATGGCGTCGCCTGCGTTCGACATCAAGCTCTATGTGCCGTTCGCAAGGCCCGGCCTGACACTGATGAGCAAGCTGCGCGGCAACTTCTTCATCACCAGCTATGTGAAGTCCGGCATGCTCACGCACGACAAGGAACGTGCCGCAGCGTATGACACCGACCCGCAGATTGCACGTGCGATTTCCGTGCGCATGCTGCTCGGTCTGTATGAAGCGTCGGACCGCATCGTCGCCAGTTCCGAGAACATCCATGTGCCCACGCAGGTGCTGTCGTCAGGCTCGGATTTTGTGGTGAAGAAAAAGCCGCAGCGCGATTTCTATGAACGGCTTTCGCATCCGCTCAAGGAGTTCCATACGCTGCCGGGCTTCTATCACGACACGCTCGGCGAGAAGGACCGCATGATTGCGGTGCGCAAGATTCGGCGCTTCATCACGCAGTGTTCTGCAACGTCTTATCAAGCGCCCGATGTGCTCGATGCGGACAAGATCGGATCGGGCTGCGCGCTTGCGGAGGAGCTCAGCACGCCATTGCCGCAAGGCTCTCTGCGTGATCGCTACTGGAAGCTCGCCAAAGCCAATCTCAAGTTCGGCAGCAAGTTCTCGACCGGTTTGAAAATCGGCGAGGACACGGGTTACGACTCGGGCAGCACGCTCGATTTTGTCTACCGCAACCAGCCCGAGAGCAAAGGCTTCATCGGCAAGCTGATGGACAAGCAATACCTCGCAGCGATTGGCTGGCGCGGCATTCGCGTACGCAAGATCAACATCGAAGACCTGCTCAAGAAGCAAGCCCGCAAGCTGACCGAACAAGGCCGCGACGTTCGCATGCTCGATATTGCATCGGGCCATGGCCGCTACATCCTCGATGCGGTGGCGGGCTTCGAAAAGCGGCCTGCGTCCGTGCTGCTGCGCGACTACAGCGACATCAATGTGGCAGCGGGTCAGAAGCTGATTGAGGAACGCAAGCTGTCCGACATCGCGCAGTTCGTGCATGGCGATGCGTTCAACACCGAATCGCTCGAGGCGATCACGCCCAAGGTGAATCTGGCCGTGGTGTCGGGGCTGTATGAACTGTTCAATGACAACGATCTGCTGCGCCGCTCGCTCAAGGGCTTGGAGCAGGCTGTGGAGCAGGGCGGTTATCTGGTCTACACCTGCCAGATCTGGCATCCGCAGCAGGAGTTCATTGCGCGTGTGCTCACCTCGCACCGGCAGGGCGATGCGTGGGTGATGCGCATGCGTTCGCAGGCCGAGATGGATGCGCTGGTCGAGCAGGCGGGCTTTCGCAAGATCGATCAGCGCATCGACGAGTTCGGCATCTTCACCGTGGCTGTGGCGCAGAAGCTGTGATGCAGGCTATGCGTGACATCCGGGAGCCCGGCGTATGGAAGCGCGGCGTGCTGTATCTGCTGTGCCTTGCGCCGTTTTTCTTTCTCACTTACGGCTTTGCGAATCAGCACGCATCAGGTTTGAGCGATGTGCCCAGCATCGTGTTCGCTTGGGAAAAGCACATTCCGCTGTGGCCGTGGACGATTGTTCCTTATTGGTCCATCGATCTGTTCTACGGCCTGTCGCTGTTGCTGTGCTGGACGCGGTTCGAGTTGCGCCAGCAGGCCCTGCGGCTGTTCACCGCGCAGGTCATTTCGATCGCGTGCTTTGTGCTGTTCCCGCTCAAGTTCAGTTTCGAGCGCCCACCACTCGACGGCTTCTTTGGCCTGTGGTTTGACGTACTCATGGGCTTCGACAAGCCCTTCAATCAAGCACCTTCGCTGCACATCGTGCTGCTGCTGATTCTGTGGGATTTCTACCGTCGTCATGTGCCCGCAGCGTGGGTGTGGCTGGTGCATCTGTGGTGCTTTCTGATCGGGCTCTCGGTGCTCACCACCTGGCAGCATCACTTCATCGACATTCCCACGGGCTTGCTCGCGGGTGCTCTGTGCATGTGGCTGTATCCGTTGCATGGCAAGTCGCCGTTTGAAAAGGATGATGCGTCAACGCGCACGGGCAAGCATGTTCGGCAAGCCTTCTTCTACCTGATTGGCACAGCAGTGTTCAGCGCTGTGGGTTTTGCATGCGGCGGGGCGTGGCTGTGGTTGCTTTATCCCGCAGTGAGCATGCTGCTGGTCGCGCTGGCTTATCTGACAGCGCGACCGCACTATTTTCAAAAGCAGGGCAATGGTGCGATGACGGTGGCGAGTTGGCTTTTGTTCGCACCGTACTTTGTAGGTGCATGGATCAACAGCCGTCTGTGGACGCGCGTACATCCCGAGGACTCGCTTGTGTACGAGGACCACGGCGTGAAGCTGCATCTTGGCCGCATTCCATCGATACACGATGCAGCGGCTTACGACGCGCTGTTCGATTGCGTGGCAGAGTTGCCTGTCTCTCAGCATCGAGCTTATGCGCAATATCTTTCGCTCGATCTGATTCCTTTGAATGTCGAGCAATTGACCATCGCAGCGCAGCGACTGGATGCCTTGCTGCAATCCGACAAACCGCGTTCGGTGCTGGTGTTCTGCGCGCTGGGCTATTCACGCAGCGCAGCGGTGTTGTGCGCGTGGCTGATGAAAAGCGGCATTGCCGATTCGGCAGACGCTGCGGCAAATATCATTCAACAAGCCCGACCCTGGGTGGTGCTCAAGCCAGAACAGTTGGCGCAACTGCAGCTTTTGAAAAACGAGGGAGCCAGATGACGACCATGCATCTTCACGTGCTTTCGCGCTTGCTCGCGAATGGCGATTCGGTTTTGAAATCTGCCTACCTTGCGTTCGCCGTTACGCTGTTGGCCTGGATTCTGCAAAGTGGCCAGTTCGTCACTTGCTGGGTTTTGATCGGCTTGTCTCTCGTGTTGATCGCCGTGCAGCATTACGTTGCGGTACGCGTGAAATTCGATGCCGATCTGCTCTCGCATGTGGCGCGGATGATCGACACGGGAACGAGCGAAAAGAGCGCCACGCAGTTGCTCGACCAAAGCCTCATGCACTTTGGCCTGATGCCGCAAGCCAAGGCAGGACGCGACTGGAGTATGCGGCAGCAGGGCTGCTTACGCTTGTTCAAAATGCAGATACTCCTGCTCGTGCTTCAATATCTGCTGATGATCGCCGTGGTGGTTCTGTGCACCACCTTGCCGCGCGGATAAGCCGAGGCAAGACAAGACACGATGCGCAACGGAAACTTGGTGACTGGATTCTTTCGATGAGTTCGAACAACAACGTCATTCTTCGCTCGCTGGGGCGCTTTGTGGCTTTTCTCACGCGCAGCAGCGCACGGCTGCTGACGGGCGCGCGAAGCATCTGGTATGGCAGCAAGCCATCGACCGAGCAACGCATTTATTTTGCGAACCACAACAGCCATATCGACTTCATTTTGCTGTGGGCTTCGCTGCCGCGCTTCATGCGGCGCAATACAAGGCCGATTGCAGCATCGGATTACTGGCTCAAGGACGGGCTGCGGCGCTTTCTGATTCAGGACACGTTCAACGGTGTGACGATCAATCGCAACCGTGAAGGCCAGTCCGATCCGCTGCAGCCGGTGAAGGATGCGCTTTCCAACGGCTTTTCGATCATCTTCTTTCCCGAAGGCACGCGCAATCTGGAGGACGATGTGGACTTGCTCGAATTCAAGAGCGGCTTGTTCTATCTGAAGGAGGCGTTTCCCGATGTCGAGCTGGTGCCGGTGTGGATCACCAACCTGCGGCGCGTGATGCCCAAGGGCGCGCTGGTGCCGATTCCGCTGCTCTCGACCGTGACCTTTGGTGCGCCGCTCGAACGCAAGGAGGGCATGCCCAAAGCGGAATATCTGCAGTACGCAGCCAGCGAACTTCTCAAGCTCAAGGAGGTGCAGCAATGACGCCCGCCTACGCTTCGCAGACCTATCTGCTGTTCGGCATTCTTGCGGCGATCCTTTTGTTCGCATCGACGATCGGCTGGATTCTCAAGCGGCGCTCGGGTCCGATGCCGTCGCCTGTCATCGTCAACCTGAACTCGCGCATCAACGCATGGTGGGTGATGATGAGCCTGATCGCCGTGGCCATCGTGCTCGGCAAAGGCGCGTTCATCGTGCTGTTCGCGCTGATCTCGCTGTTTGCGCTGCGCGAGTTCATCAGCCTGCTGCCCACGCGGCGCGGGGACTATTTCTCGCTTCTCATCGCGTTCTACTTCGTGCTGCCGTACCAGTACTTTCTCATCTATGTGGACTGGTATGGCATGTATTCGATCTTCATTCCGCTCTACGTTTTTCTGCTGCTGCCGATTGCGGGCTTGAAGCAGGAAGATACCAAGCATTTTCTCGAGCGCAGCGCCAAGATCCAATGGGGTCTGATGGTGTCGGTGTACTGCATCTCGTATGTGCCTGCGCTGGTCACGCTGAATCTGGCGGATTTCCATGGCGACAAGATCTGGCCCGCGATGTGGCTGATCTTCGTGGTGCAGGCGTCCGACGTGCTGCAGTATGTCTGCGGCAAGCTGTTTGGCAAGCACAAGGTGGCGCCCGTGCTCTCGCCATCGAAGACCATCGAAGGTCTGGTGGGCGGTATTGCGCTGGCGACCGGGTTGGGCGTGCTGTTGTCGTGGATGACACCGTTCACGCACTGGCAGGCGGCGCTGGTCGCGTTCATCGTCTGCCTGTTCGGCTTCTTTGGCGGGCTGGTGATGTCGGCCATCAAACGCGATCGTGGCGTGAAGGACTGGGGCCAGTTGATTCAAGGCCATGGCGGCATGCTCGACCGCATCGATTCGATCTGCTTTTCCGCGCCGATCTTCTTTCACATACTGCGTTACTGGTGGACTTGAGGCAGTTCGCAGAAATCACGATTTCAGGCGGCTGATCAGAAGTTCCAGATAAGCCTCGGTCGCGGGCTGCAGCGTGCGCTCGGCGAGCGTCTGCACTTCGATGTCGCGCAGGTCCATGCCGGCATCGGCAATGGGCTTGGCGACGAGTTCGCCGCTGGCCACCAGATGGCGCACGCTGACTTCGCTCGATACGCTCACGCCGTTGCTGTGCTGAACGAATTTGAGCAGCGTCTGCGCGTGGCTGCTGACAAGCACCGGATCGAGCGCCAACTCCTGTCGCGCGCAGGCCATGTCGACGACCTGGCGTACTGCGGTTTCGGCAGGTGGCAAGGCCAGCGGATAGCGCGTGATCTCGGCCAGCGAGACGCGCCGCTTGCGTGCCAGCGCATGGCCGGGCGGCAGGATGGCGACGACAGGCGCGGTCTGGCGATGCACGACATGGATGTCCTTGACGGGCGCGAGGCTGAAGCACAGGCCGATTTCCGCATCGCCCGCGAGCACTTTGCTGGAGACCTGCGGGGTCGGGCAGACCAGCACCTCGAAGCGCACGCCTGGATAGTCCTGCTGGAATTGCGCGCAGGCGGCCGGCACCAGTTCGTTGGCGAAGGCATCCGATGTGGCGATGCGCACCGCGCCGCTGCGCAGGCTGGCGAGCGCGTGGATGGCTTCGACCGCCTGCTCGGCTTCGAGACTGATGCGCCTTGCGTGGCGCGCGAGGATGTCGCCTGCAGCCGTTGGCACCATGCCGCGTGCGTGGCGCTCGAAGAGCGGCGTTTCCAGTTGCAGTTCGAGATTCGCGATCTGGCGGCTGATGGCGGACATGGCAACGTGCAGGCGCTGCGAGGCGAGGCTGACCGAGCCGCACTGCGCCACTTCGAGAAAGTAGCGCAGCGCGGTGTCCTGCAATTGGTTGGTGGCGGTCATGGCCGATGCTTCCTTGGTTTGCCCGATTCAATGGTGCCGATTGTGAAGCATTGCTGAATCGGCAAACCGGATTTGCCGAATTTCTGGTGGTGCCCGCGCGCCGGGCTGCATAAGATGGAAGCCTTTTTTCTGGACAGCACGAGGAACCCATGGACCAGTCTTTTGCAGCGCGGCAATGGAGCCGTCGTACCCTGCTTGGCACATTGATGGCCACTGGCGTGCTGTGCGGCGCATCCGCGTTCGCCGACTCCGCCGCCGATGCGTGGCCCAGCAAGCCGGTGCGCGTGGTCGTGCCGTTTCCGTCGAGTGGCGCGACCGACCTGATCTCGCGCGTGATCGCGCAGCGCGTCTCGCAGGATCTGGGCCAACAGTTCGTCATCGACAACAAGCCCGGCGCGGGCGGCACGATTGGCGCGGCCGAAGGCGTGAAGGCGGCTCCTGATGGCGCAACGCTGTTGTTCACCACCAGCAGCACGCATGCGATTTCGCCGCATCTGATGCCGCGCCTGGCCTATAACGTCGAAAAAGATTTCACGCCGATTGCGCATGTGGCCGATGCGGCCAGCGTGCTGCTGGTGACGCCCTCGCTGCCCGTGAAGAACGTGCAGGAACTGATCGCCTACGCCAAGGCCAATCCCGGCAAGCTGAATTACGCGACCAGCGGCAACGGCACCATCGTGCATCTGAACGCGCTGGAGTTTTCGGCGCGCGCGGGCGTCAAGCTCACGCATGTGCCATACAAGGGCACGGCGCAGTCGATCACCGATCTGGTGGCGGGGCAGGTGCATATCCTGTTCGATTCGATTCCCACCGGCATGCCGCATGTGACCAGTGGCCGCCTGAAGGCGCTGGCTGTGACCAGCCTGCAGCGCAGCTCGCTCGCGCCCGAGTTGCCGACGATTGCCGAGACGCTGCCGGGTTATTCGTCCGTCACCTGGTTCGGCGTGTATGGCCCGGCGGGCATGAGTCCTGCGCTGGCCAGCAAGATCAACGCGGCGTTCAACAAGGCGATCCAGAACCCCGAAGTGGCAACGGCCTTGGCCAAGCTGGGCGCAGAGCCCGCCAAGCCGGGCACGCCCGCGCAATTCCATTCCATGGTGAAGGCCGACAGCGCACGCTGGGCCAAGGTCATCAAGGACAACGACATCAAACTCGACTGAAGAAGACACAAGACATGGCTGACGCGATCATCAAGGACTGGGCACTGCCCTACGCTTCTCACCGTTCCTCCGTGCTGGGCCGCAATGTGGTCAGCACCTCGCAACCGCTGGCTGCGCAGGCTGGTCTGCGCATGCTGCTGGCCGGTGGCAACGCGGTCGATGCCGCGATTGCTGCCGCGATGACGCTGACCGTGGTCGAGCCTTCGGGCTGCGGCATCGGTAGCGATGCGTTCGCAATTCTGTGGGATGGCAAGGAGCTGCATGGCCTCAACGCCTCGGGTCGCTCGCCCGCTGCATGGACGCCCGAATACTTCCAGAAGCTCGGCGGCATTCCTGAAAAGGGTTGGAATGCGGTGACCGTGCCCGGTGCCGTTTCGGCATGGGTGGAGCTGTCGCGCCGCTTCGGCAAGCTGCCTTTCGAGCAGGTTGCGCAACCGGCCATCGACTACGCACGCAACGGCTTCCCGGTGTCGCCCGTGATCGCCACGCTGTGGGAACTGGGCTCGCAAAAGCTAGGCACGCAGCCCGGTTTTGCAGAGTGCTTCATGCCGAATGGCCGTGCGATGCGCGCGGGGGAAATCTTCAAGAGCGAAGCGCATGCGCGCACGCTGGAGCTGATCGCGCAAACCAAGGGCGAGGCCTTCTACTGCGGCGAACTCGCGCAGAAGATGGCGGCACATTCGCAGGCCAACGGCGGCGTGATGACTGTCGAGGATCTGGCCGCGCACAAGGCCGATTGGGTGGGCACGGTGTCGCAGCCATTCGGCGATTCGGTGATCCACGAGATTCCTCCGAACGGCCAGGGCATTGCGGCGCTGATGGCGCTGGGCATGCTCGACGAGCTGAAGGTCGGCGGCGCGCCGCTCGACAGCGCGGACAGCGTGCATCTGCAGATCGAAGCCATGAAGCTCGCGCTGGCCGATCTGAACGAATACAACGCCGACATGGACCACATGCGCGTGAAGCCGCAGGAAGAACTGCTCAACCGCGACTATCTGCGCGAGCGCGCCAAGCTCATCAATCTGCAAACCGCAGGTGACCCGACCTACGGTGCTCCGAAGCCGGGCGGCACGGTCTATCTGTGCGCGGCGGACGAAAGCGGCATGATGGTCTCGTTCATCCAGTCCAACTACATGGGCTTCGGCTCGGGCGTGGTCGTGCCGGGCACGGGCATCAGCCTGCAGAACCGTGGCTGCGGCTTCACCACGCAAGCCGGTCACGCCAACGAGGTGGGTCCGAACAAGCGTCCTTCGCACACCATCATCCCCGCGTTTGCGATGAAGGCCGACGGCACGCCGCAGATGGCGTTCGGCGTGATGGGCGGCCCGATGCAGTCGCAAGGCCATCTGCAGATGGCGCTGCGCGTGTTGCGCTACGGCCAGAACCCGCAGGCGGCCGCCGATGCGCCGCGCTGGCGTGTGACGGGTGGCAAGAAAGTGGCGGTCGAGCCCGCGTTCGACGCCCAGGTGCTGGCCGAGTTGCGCGCGCGTGGTCACGACATCACCGTGGAAGAGGGCAACGGCGTGTTCGCATTCGGCGGAGCGCAGCTGATTCTGCGCGATGGTGATCACTACATCGCGGGCTCCGATCCGCGCAAGGATGGGCAGGCTGTTGGCTACTGATTGACCAGGTCAGCAGAGCGCCTGAGTTTCAACGGCTTTCCCGCACCGAAAGCCACACGCTCAGCATGCCGCCGACCGCAATCGTCACCATGCCGATCACGGCCCATTGGTCGGGGATGTGCCCGTACAGGAACCAGCCCGCGCACAGCGCAAACGGAATCTGGCTGTAGAGAAACGGCGTGATGGTGGCGGGCCGCGCGTACTCATACGCCTTGAGCATCAGCAGATGGCCGACGGCGCTGCCCAGACCCATGCAGAACGCGCCGATCCACAACGCTGGCGTCATGCCGCCCGTCCAGGTCCAGGGCAGCATCAGCGTGGTGAGCGCAAAGGCCAGCAGGCTGGTGTAGATCTGCGTGGTTTCGGGGCGCTCCTTGCCCGCCATTTCGCTGCTGACGATCTGGTAGGCGGTGTTGGCCAGCAACTGCAGCATGGGCCAGAGCAGCGTGCCGAATCGGAAATTTTCGCCACCGGGCCGGATGATGATCAGCGTGCCCGCAAACCCCACGAACACCAGCACCCAGCGCAGGCGGCTCACAGGTTGCTTGAGCCACAGCGCGGCGACCAGCGTCATGGCGATCGGCGTCATCGCGACGATGGCGGTGAATTCGGCCAGCGGCAGATAACGCAGGCTCATCATCGCGCAGCCATTGCTCACGCAGAACAGCACGCCGCGCATGAGCTGAAAGCGCCAGTGCCTGGTCTTGAAGATCGCCGTGCCCGAGCGGCTGGTGGCAAAGCTGATGGTGAAGATGCTCTGCAGGCTGTAGCGCAGCCACAGCGCCATGAAGATCGGCAACAGCGAGCCGACATATTTGGAGCCCGCATCAAGCACCGAGAACGCCGCTGTGGCCGCGACGGTCAGGCCGATGCCGGTGATGGCCGAGGGGTGAATCCGTGCCGGAGCCGGTGCTGGGGCGGGTGCTGGGGCGGGTGCAGTGGTCGCTGGCGTGCGGTCGGTTTCGCGGTCGGGGAGCTTGGACACGGTTGGCTGCCACCACGTCAACAGCGGCTGGGGTTGACCGCATCAACCGGACTCCGGCGGAGGCCAATGCGTGCTGGTGCGGTGTTGGAAATCGATTATAAAAATGGACTGGTCATCGTGCTTGCCGATTTGCGGAATCCGCAGGAGCCTGCTCGGTCGGCTGACAAATGCTTTCACTCTGTTGGATGGCGGCTGCGGATTCCTTGCGCATACTCGCGATCACAAGAACCGCACTGTTGAACTGCACTGTTCATGGAGACCCCATCGATGCACCCCGCCGAATCTTCCTCTTCCCCGTTGTCGAGTCTGAGCCGCCGAGCGGTACTGCTGGCCGCCGTGGCCCTGGCCGCCGGTTGCACGCAACTGCCGCGCCAGCAGGTCTTTCACGACCAGCCTGTTCGGGTGATGACGTCCGGCGGCTTTGCCGAGGCGCACCAGCGGCTGGCACCCGAGTTCACCCGAGCCACGGGCTACATGGTCGAGACGGCGCTGGGCTCGTCGATGGGCTCGTCGCCCACATCGATCCCCAACCGGCTGGAAAAGGGCGAGATCGCCGATGTGGTGATTCTGGCGCGTTCGTCGCTCGATCAGCTGGCTACGCAAGGCTATGTGAAACCGGGCACGCAGATCGACTTGGTGCGCTCGGCCATTGGCCTGTCGGTGAAGAAGGGCGCGCCCGTGCCGGACATCAGCACCGAAGAAAAATTCAAACAGGTGCTTTTGAGCGCCAAGAGCATTGCCTATTCGGCCAGCGCGAGCGGCACTTACTTTGAAACCGAGATGCTCAGAAAGCTCGGCATCCACGACCAGATCATGCCCAAGAGCCGCAAGATCGTGACCGAGCGCGTGGGCACCATCGTGGCGCGCGGCGAGGCGGAGATCGGGCTGCAGCAGGTGAGCGAGCTGTTGCCGATTCAGGGCACGAGTTTTGCCGGAAAGATTCCCGAATCGATGCAGCAGTACACCTTCTTTTCGGCAGGCATCGCCAAGACTTCGACCAACCCGCAAGGGCTGGAATCGCTGCTCAAGTTCTACACCTCGCCCGAGGCGCGCAAGACCATCGAGGAGACGGGGCTGGAGCCGGTCACGGCATCACGTTAAGTGCTGAATAAGCTTGTGTCGGAATCTTCTTAGAAGATTTCCGTGCTTGGATAGCGCCAAAGCTTATTGGCGCGATTTCGGCCTGATTTCTAGACTCGGTTTCCTGTTGTGAATGGTTCTGCAAGAACAAGGAAATCGAAATGAGTCAGTTGGGCATCTCTCGTCGCCGCCGTACTTTGGGTGTGTTGTCTCTGGTGGCCGTGATGTGCTCTGCCGCAGCGGTGTCGCACTCGTTTGCCAGCACGTCCGCAGCGGACGCAGCCTGGCCGACCAAGCCGATCACGCTGGTCGTTCCCTACACGCCCGGCGGCACCAACGACAACGTCGCGCGGCTGATTGCCGACAAGGTGTCGGCGCGCGCGGGTCAGCCGGTGATTCTGGATTACAAGCCGGGCGCGGGCGGCACGATTGGCGCGCAGTTCGTCGCCAAGTCCAAGCCCGATGGCTACACGCTGCTCAACGCGTCCATCGGCAATCTGGCGATTGCGCCGCAGCTCGTGCCGGTGCAGTTTGATCCGTTCAAGTCCTTCCAGTCGATTGCCTACGTGGGCAATGGCATCACCACGTTTGCGGTGCGCCCGGATTTTCCGGCCAGGAACCTCAAGGAGCTGGTGGAGTACGCGAAGAAGCATCCCGTCTCGCTTGGCACGTCGGGCGTGGGCACGCCCGGTCACATGGCGGGTGAATACTTTCAGCAGCTCACTGGTATCCAGTTGCAGCATGTGCCCTACAAGGGCAGCGCGGCGGCGATCAACGACGCGATTGGCGGGCATGTCGATCTGGTGATCGACCCGCTGTCCACCACCTTCGTGCGCGGCGGCAAGCTGAAGGCGCTGGCGTACTTCGGCACCGATGCGCCGCCGGAAGGCGTGAACGGCGTGCAGTCGGTTGCGCAGCAAGGCTTCAAACAGTGGGACAGCGCGTTTGGCGGTTCATTCCTGTGGACTGCACCAGCCGGTTTGCCAGAGCCGATCCGCCAGAAGCTCACCAAGTGGGTGCTTGAAGCGATTGCAGAGCCTGATGTGCGCAAGGCGCTCGTCAACGTGCAGGTCAATCCCGAGCCGTTGGGCGCTGAAGGCACGACGGCCAATGTGCGCAAGTTTCACGAGTTGGCGCGCGTGGTGTTTGGCGTGCAGACGCAGCAACCGGTGGCACTCAACAAGTAGAGGTGCAGTTGCATTGCGCACAAAAAAAGACCGACTGGAAGAAGTCGGTCTTTTTGCTTGAGTGGACTATTTATCCGCGCTTGCGTGACAGCAGCATCGAATCGCCGTAGCTGAAGAATCGGTACTGCTCGGCAATCGCGTGCTTGTACAGACTCATGATGTGCTCGTAGCCCGCAAACGCGCTCACCAGCATCATCAGCGTGCTCTTGGGCAGGTGGAAATTGGTGATCAGCATGTCCACCACCTGGTATTGAAAACCGGGGGTGATGAAGATGTTGGTGTCGCCCGAGATGTTGCCGCTCTTGGCCCAGGATTCGAGCGTGCGCACGGTCGTCGTGCCCACCGCGACGACGCGGCCGCCGCGCTGGCGGGTGCGCTCCAGCGCTGCCAGCGTGGCCATGGGGATGCTGTACCACTCGCTGTGCATCACGTGCTCGGAGAGATTCTCGGTCTTCACCGGCTGGAAGGTGCCTGCGCCCACGTGCAGCGTGACGCTGGCGCGCTCCACGCCGCGCTCCTTCAGGCGCTCGAGCACGGACTCGTCGAAGTGCAGCGCAGCCGTCGGTGCGGCCACCGCGCCGGGATTGGCCGCGAACACGGTCTGATAGCGTTCGGTGTCTTCGGCTTCGTCGGGATCTTCGCCGGTGCTTTGCTGGCGTTCGATGTAGGGCGGCAGCGGCAGGTGACCGTGCTGCTCCATCAGCTCATACGGTGTCTCGCCCTTGGGGCCGGTGAAGGCGAGGTGGAACAGTTGCCCGTTCTCGTCGGGCCAGCGACCGAGCAGAACCGCGTCGAAGCCGCCATTCTTCAGGCCGCCGCACAGGTGCATGCGACCGCCGATCAGCGGCTTCTTGCTCACGCGCATGTGGACGACGACCTCGTTGCCCTGCAGCACGCGCTCGACCAGAATCTCCAGCTTGCCGCCGCTTTCCTTTTCGCCGAACAAGCGGGCCTTGAGCACGCGCGTGTCGTTGAAGACCAGCAGGTCACCGGGCTGCAGCAGATCGGGCAACTCGTTGAAGATGCGGTCCACGGGCTCGCTCAGGCGGCCGTCCAGCAGGCGCGAGGCGCTGCGCACGGCGGTCGGGTGTTGTGCGATCAGGGATTCGGGGAGTTCGAAATCGAAGTCGCTCAGGTTGAATTCGCGACGATCTGCCGTGGCCGATGAGGTGGCGTCGGCGGGCTGGCTGCTGGAAGAGATGTTTGACATGGATGGCTGGGAACCGTTCAACTCGAACAAGGAGCGGGGCTTGACAGGCCTGAACGGCTCCAAAGGGAAAACTGACTACTTCTGGGCTTGCGCGGTACGGCCCCAAGGGGTTGGCCACGCGAGAAACTTGCAAGGTCACCATTTTAGAACCTGCCCGATGGCCGAGACCGCGAGACGGAATTGCGCGCAGTCGCGAGTAAAGCAGCCCACAGCACGCGTCGTATCATGAAAACAGTGTCACAGACGTGATAGCCTTTTGCCCCCGTCCTTTCAACGATTCGATTCGCAAGCCCAGCCGACATGCCGGCCTCATCCTCCTCTTCTTCGTCCTCGTCGTCGAAATCCACCTCCGGCCCGAAAAAGGCCGAGCTGAGCGCGCCCCAGAAGGCGATGCACAAGCTGGGACTGGTGCGCGACATCGATCTGGCGCTGCACCTGCCGCACCGCTACGAGGACGAAACTCGCATCACGCCGATCCGCAACGCACGCGACGGAGAGCCGTCGCAGATCGAGGGCGTGGTGGTTTCCAGCGAAATCCAGATGCGCCCGCGTCGCCAATTGGTGGTGCGGCTCGATGATGGAACGGGTGAGTGCGAACTGCGTTTCTTCAGCTTCTACCCCTCCCACCAGAAGACCATGGCCGTGGGTGAGCGCATTCGCGCGCGCGGCGAGGTCAAAGGCGGGTTCTGGGGTCGGCAGATGCTGCACCCGGTGTTTCGCAAGGCCGAGGGCGAGCTGCCTGCGGCGCTGACGCCGGTCTATCCCTCGGTCGCCCAACTGCCCCAGGCCTATCTGCGCCGCGCCGTGGCGGGCGGACTGCGCAGGGCGGATCTGTCGGAAACACTGGGGCAGAACCTGACTCCTGCGCCGGTCGCGCTGCGCGGTGCCAAGGGTTTCGAGCCGCTCTGGAGCCTCAAGGATTCGCTGTTCTTTCTGCACCATCCGACGCCCGATGTGGCGCTGGTCACATTGGAGGACCATACGCATCCTGCCTGGCAGCGGCTCAAGGCGGAGGAGTTGCTGGCGCAGCAGTTGTCGCAGCTCACGGCCAAAAGAGAACGTGCACGCCTGCGCTCACCCAAGCTCGAACCCACACCGGATGCGAGCGCACTGCATGAGCAGCTCCAAGGCGTGCTGCCGTTTCATCTGACGGCCGCGCAGCGCCGCGTCTGTCAGGAAATCTTCGCCGATCTGGCGCGCGCGACGCCCATGCACCGCCTGCTGCAGGGCGATGTGGGTTCGGGCAAGACCGTGGTGGCGGCCATGGCTGCGGCCATCTGCATGGATGCAGGCTGGCAGTGCGCGCTCATGGCGCCGACGGAAATTCTGGCCGAACAGCATTTCTCCAAGCTCATCGGCTGGATCGAGCCCTTGCTGGCCAGCCGTGGCAAGCGCGTGGCGTGGCTGGCGGGCGGGCAGAAGAAGAAGGAACGCACGCAAATGCTCGCAATGGTCGAGAGTGGCGAAGCGGCCCTGGTTGTTGGTACACATGCGGTCATTCAGGAGCAAGTGAAGTTCAAGAACCTGGCGCTGGCGGTCATCGACGAGCAGCATCGCTTTGGCGTGGCCCAGCGGCTGGCGCTCAGACAGAAGCTCAAGGATCAGGGAATGGAGCCGCACATGCTCATGATGAGTGCAACTCCTATTCCACGGACCTTGGCGATGAGCTACTTTGCTGATCTTGATGTGTCCACCATCGACGAGTTGCCTCCGGGACGCACGCCGATCGTGACCAAGGTGATCTCCGACAGCCGCAAGGACCAGGTGATCGAACGCATCGCCGCGCAGGTCGCGGAAGGCAGGCAGGTCTATTGGGTGTGTCCGCTGATTGAGGAAAGCGAGGCGCTGGATCTCTCCAACGCCACAGCCACGCATGTCGAGCTCAGCGAGGCCTTGCCGGGAGTGACGGTGGGTTTATTGCATTCGCGAATGCCCGCTATTGAAAAGAAAAACGTGATGGGAGAATTCAAGGGCGGTACGATGGGCGTGTTGGTCAGCACCACGGTGATCGAGGTGGGAGTCGACGTGCCGAATGCATCGCTCATGGTGATTGAACATGCGGAGCGTTTTGGGCTGTCCCAATTGCACCAGCTCAGAGGGCGAGTGGGGCGTGGAGCGGCAGCTTCGGCATGTGTGTTACTTTATTCAACTGGTGAAAGCGGACGTTTGGCGCAGACGGCGCGTGAACGGCTCAAGGCCATGGCAGAAACCAACGACGGTTTCGAGATAGCCAGAAGGGATTTGGAGATTCGCGGACCGGGCGAACTGTTGGGTGCGCGCCAATCCGGTGACGCTTTGTTACGATTTGCTGATTTATCTATCGATGCCGATTTGCTGAGTTGGGCTCGCAATGCTGCTCCGCAAATGCTGGATGAGTATCCGGCGCTGGCCGAGCGGCATGTGGCGCGTTGGTTGGGAAGCAAATCGGATTTTTTGAAAGCCTGATCCCGTCGATAACTTGGATATTTTTGGTTTTCAGGTACTTGTATGAAGTTGATATTTTTCGGAAGCGACGCGAGTCTTTTTAAATAGCCATTGTTGCGCACTGTTTCGGTGCCGATAGATGCAAAAAGCCGTGGATTCCAATTGTTTGGAGTTGCCCAATTGTTTTTGCGGTTTGCATGGAATTCGCGCACACGATACTGTCGGCAGCGCCGCAGTGCAAAATGTTGTATGGCCTTGCAGGAAATCACATGACCCTCACAGAACTCAAATATATCGTCGCAGTAGCCCGGGAGAAGCACTTTGGTCGCGCGGCCGACGCGTGCTATGTCTCGCAGCCCACCTTGTCCGTCGCGGTCAAGAAACTGGAAGACGAATTGGAAATCAAGCTGTTCGAGCGCAGTGCCGGTGATGTGTCCGTCACGCCGCTGGGCGAGCAAATCGTCCGTCAGGCGCAAAGCGTTCTGGAACAGGCCGCCGCGATCAAGGAAATTGCCAAGCGTGGCAAGGACCCGCTCGCCGGAGCCCTGACCCTCGGCGTGATCTACACCGTCGGTCCTTACCTCCTTCCCGAACTGGTGCGTCACGCCATTGCGCGTACGCCGCAAATGCCGCTGATGCTGCAGGAAAACTTCACCGCCAAGCTGCTGGAAATGCTGCGCACCGGTGAAATCGACTGCGCCATCATGGCCGAGCCCTTCCCCGACACCGGTCTGGCGCTTGCCCCTCTGTACGATGAGCCTTTCATGGCCGCCGTGCCCGCAAGCCATCCACTGGCTGAAAAGCCTTATGTGTCTGCAGGCGAGCTCAAGAACGAAACCATGCTGCTGCTGGGCGCTGGCCACTGCTTCCGCGATCACGTGCTGGAAGTCTGCCCTGAGTTCGCCCGCTACGCGAGCAACTCCGAAGGCATCCGCCGCACCTTTGAAGGCTCGTCGCTGGAAACCATCAAGCACATGGTGTCCGCCGGCATGGGCGTGACGCTGGTGCCGCGCCTGTCGGTGCCACGCGACGCGCTGATCACCACATCGCGCCGCCGCAAGAGCGACGATGCGCACATCCGCTATCTGCCGATCAAGGAAGAAGACGGCGGTGGCCCTCCAATGCGCCGCGTTGTGCTGGCATGGCGTCGCAGCTTCACGCGCTACGAAGCGATCGCTGCACTGCGCAATGCCGTGTTCGCCTGCGAACTGCCGGGCGTGACCCGCTTGTCTTAAACAAAGAAAACAATCACTGCGAGCCAAATTGGCGCTGGTCGAAAGATCAGCGCCTTTTTAGTTTCTGGCACTCGCGCTTGCGTCGCAATCTGAGTGAACAGTGGGGAGACCGTCTCGCGCTGGCCTGCAATCGCCTTGCATGGCGTATAAACGTCGAGCCGCAAACTCTCCAAACGCTCTCAATATGTTGCGGCCCTGTCTTTCCTCTTTTGAAAACCATAGTCCGCATGTCCGCCGTTGCCCCTCGTTCACGCCTGTCCCTGTATCTGGATCTGGTCCGCTTCAATCGACCGGCTGGCTGGTTGGTGCTGGTCTGGCCCACGCTGGTGGCGTTGTGGGTGGCGGCTGATGGTTTTCCGGGTTGGCATCTGCTGATCGTGTTCGTGCTCGGCACAGTGCTGATGCGCAGCGCCGGTTGCTGCATCAACGACATCGCCGACCGCGACTTCGACAAGCATGTGAAGCGCACCAAGGCGCGCCCCATCACCAGCGGCCAAGTGTCGGTGTTCGAGGCCTCGATGCTTGGTGCGGTGCTGGCGTTGATCTCGCTGGGGCTGGTGCTCACCACGCGCTGGGAGGCCGTGGCGTGGTCCGTGCCTGCGGTGCTGTTCACGATTCTCTATCCGTTCACCAAACGCTTTTTCGCCATGCCGCAGGCGTTTCTCGGCATTGCTTTCAACTTCGGCATCGTGATCGCTTTTGCGGCGGTGGTCGGCGAGGTTCCCGCCACGGCATGGCTGCTCTGGACGGCCAACATGTTCATGGTGCTGGCCTACGACACCGAATACGCCATGGTTGATCGCGACGATGACCTCAAGATCGGCATGAAGACTTCGGCGATCACGCTGGGGCGCTTTGACGTGGCTGGCATCATGCTGTTCTTTGCGCTGTGCTGGGGGCTCACCGCCGTGGCGATTGCGCCATACCACCTGGGCTGGCCGTTCTGGCTGGGCATGGGCGTGGCGGCGGCGCAGATGGTCTGGCACTTCACGCTGATCCGCAACCGCACGCGCGAAGGCTGCTTCACCGCTTTCAGCAAGAGCCACTGGATGGGTGTGGCGATCTTCGTCGGCGTCGTCCTTGGATTTGCTTTGCGCTGATCTGTCCGCATATAGGGAAGCATCATGACCTCCACCACCACTTTCCGTTCTCCCGATCAACTCGCCGCTGCTGCCGGGTTGGCGTCGCTGAAGCCGTCGCCGCGGCTGCCGGTGCTGTTCGTGGGACACGGCAGTCCGATGAATGCGATCGAGGACAACGAGTACCGCGAGAGCTGGCAATCGCTCGGGCAATCGCTGCTCCAGCGCCATGGCAAGCCCCAACTGATTCTGTGCGTCTCCGCGCATTGGCTCACGCGCAGCGAATGGGCGCTCACGGGCATGGCCGAGCCGCGCACGATTCACGACTTCGGCGGATTCCCGCAAGAGCTGTTTGCGCAGCAGTATCCCGCGCCGGGCGCACCGGCCGTGGCGCGCGAACTCGCTTCGCGCTTGGACGCGCCCTCCATCGATCAGCCCGTGCTCGTGGATGACGCCGAATGGGGGCTGGACCACGGCACCTGGAGCGTGCTCAAGCCCATGTTCCCGGCTGCCGACATTCCGGTGATGCAGCTCAGTCTGGTCTACGGACGTGCTGCGCAGGAGCATTTCGCGCTCGGCCAGCAACTGCGTGCCTTGCGCGAGCAGGGCGTGCTCATCGTGGCGAGTGGCAACGTTGTGCACAACCTGCGCGCGATGCAGCCCAGCGCCGCGCCCAATCAGGCCTACGACTGGGCCATCGAGTTCGACCGGCATGTCGCCGAGCGCATTCAGGCGGGCGATCTGCAGGCGCTCACGCGCTTTCAGGATCTGGGCCGCGTCACGCAGATGGCGCATCCCACGTTCGAGCACTACCTGCCGCTGCTGCATGCAGCCGGTGCCGTGCACGAAGGCGAAGCACCGCGCTTCTTCAACAGCGATTTCCAGATGGCCGCGATTTCCATGCGCTCGGCGATCTGGGGCGAGGCGTGAAACAGCTGGTATCGGAGTGAAAAACTTCCCGAAGAGTCACACGGGATGAGGCGCGCTCGACTACATTGATTTGCACGTGCTATTTCTAACCGATGTCAATGGAGTACAGCTATGGAACAGAACGTCGTCCTCATCAGCTTTGCGCAAGAAAGCAAGGCTTACCAGGCGCTCTCGGAACTGAAGGGCGCAGCGGTCTCCGGCCAGTTGCAGGTGCAGAACGCCGCCGTGGTGCAACGTGCCGCGGATGGCACTTTTTCCATCAAGGACGGGGCCTCTGACGGAGGCGGAACCACAGGGCCGCTGACGGGAACGCTAGTGGGTTCGCTCATCGGCATGCTGGCAGGCCCGCTGGGCATGCTGTTTGGTGGCGTGTACGGCGCGCTGGTGGGCAGTGCGGTGTCGGCCGACAAACTGCAGGACCGCGCAAGCGTGCTGGACCAGATGATGCAGGCGATGCCGCCGGGCTCGACCACGCTGATCGCGACCGTGGGCGAGGACTCTCCGGACGCCCTCAACGGCATCTCCGACACGCTCGCTGGCGTGGTGCTGCGTCGCCCGCTCGGGGTGGTGCAGGAGGAGGTGGTCGCTCAGGAAGAGGCCACCATCGCCGCCGCGAAGGAAGCCCGCCGCGTGCTGAGCGAGAAGAAGAGCGCCGAATGGCACGACAAGCTGGACGACTGGAAGGACGATGTGGGCGAGGGCCTGAACAAGCTCAAGTCCAGCATCCAGAACGCTTTCAGCTCGAAGAAGACCTGAACCGCGATGGGCGGACGGGCGGCGGCGAATCAGCCGCCGAACAGGCGCTTGAGCCAGCCGCCCTTCTTGCCGGGCCCCTTCTTGCGCTCCAGAATTTCGCCGTGCACGCGGCGATAAAAGCCCGAATCCGGAGCCATCGAAATGGCGATCTGGATGTGCTTGAGTGCCTCGTCGTGGCGGCTGTAGATTTCGGACAGGATGTTGGCGAGATCGCCGCGCGCCCAGTGGTAGTCGTCGTGCGTGGCGACGGTGCGCTCCATCCACTGCAGCGCTTCCGGAAATTTTTCCTGACGGCGCAGCGACATGCCCATCATCTGGCCGAACTCCGGGCGTGAATGCGTGGCTTTGGCCAGCGGCTCGACCAGCTCGATCAACTCTTCGCTCTTGCGGTCGTGGAACAGCAGCCAGCCAAGTTTGACCGTGCCTTCATGGTCGCCCGAGAGCTGATCCAGCTCCCAGCGATAGCGCTGCGCATTCGCGTTGTCGCCCAGCCGGCAGTAGCTCTCGACCAAGCCGTTGAGCACCCAGTCCCAATGCGGCTCGCGGCGATAGAGCTGCACCCATTCATCAATGGCCTCCTGATGGCGACCCAGCATCTGCAGCGTCCGCCCGCGATTCATCTGCACATCGTTGCGCTCGCCGATGATCTGGCGCGCACGGTCCAGATGGCCGATGGCGCGCTCGTAGTCGTGCTGCTGATAGAGCGCCGTGCCCGCGTTGTAGGCGAGCTGGCCGTTGTCGGGGCAGGCATTTGCGCCGTTGTCCCACAGGTCGGCAGCCTCGCTGTTGCGGCCAAGGGAGCCTAGCACCGCCGCCGCGTTGACATAGCCGCGCATATTCTGCGGATCGAGCGCGATGGCCTGGCGATAGTCCAGCAGCGCGTCGTTCAGTTGGTCGTCTTCCTGCAACTGCCAACCGCGCGCAATGTGCAGGCTGGCGTCGCCGGGGAGCTTGTCGATGGCCTCGTCCAGCTTGGCGACGGCTTGGCTGGTCTGACCGTCATCGGCCAAGCGCCCGGCTTGAGTGGCGATGGCCAGCGCGCAGTTCGCATCGAGCTGCAAGGCGCGCGCGACATCGGCATCGCACTCGGCCATTTCACCCAGCCTCCAATGGGCGCGTGCGCTCATGGCGTGGGCATGGGCGTTGTTGGGCGACTCGGAGATCGCCTGCTGGGCGATCTGCAGCGCACGCAGCCAATCGTCGTTGTTGTCGGCACGGCGGAAATCGTCGATGAGTTGCGGCGAGAGTGGGGTCATGAAGCGGGTCTTTCGGTCTTCTTCAGGAGGCTCAGGAGGTGGGCGCTGCCAGGGCGCTCATGTCGTCGTTGCAAAGCGAGGGCAGTTCGTCTTTGGCGATGTCGGGGCTGCCGCAGCGCCATTTCTTGAGTTCGGAGGTGCCGCTGCGTTGCTTGAAGACAGGCAGCCAGGCGAGATGCTTTCCTTGTGCCCGCGCCTCGCCAGCGGCGGTCGAGAGCGTGGCGGTGATCGCGCCATTGCGCGGGTCGAACTGCAGCGCGGCTATGCCGTCTGGAAGCGCGTTGATGCCCAGCTCCTGCATGTCGTTGGCAAAGCGGCCAGTGCGGGTGTAATGCGCGGTGGCGAGTTGCGTGATGGGTTTGACCGAGCGCGCGATCTCGCTCATGGCCTTGCGTGCTTCGGCGGCCTGGGGATGGCGCGCGTCGCGGATTTCGCCGTAGACCATAGCGATCACGATGAGTGTGAGCAGCACGGAAACCACGCTCAGCACCAGCATGCCGCCGAATCTGCGCATGCCTGCGCGTCGCACTTCGTGGGACTGGATGTGGCGGTTGATCTTCACGGCATCGGCACTGCGCCGCACCACGTAGCTGCCGGTGATGACGTTGTGCGCGCCATCGTTGCCGAACAGAAAGCGATCGGCCAGATGAAAGACGAAGGGCAGGCCCAGATTGGTGACGTACTTGAGCAATTGCCTGAGCGTGGAGGAGACCACGCCCGGCATGTGACCGGCAGCGTTGCGCACCTGCAATCCCAGCAAGCGCTTGCCGGGTGTGCCGCCCAGGCTGTCGAGCCAGCCGAGCAGAACAAACGGCAGCACGAACGCAGCCAGCAGCAACAGCAGGGCGAAGCTGCCTCGCGCCCCATTTTCACCGCCGTTCTGTGAAAGCCAGAGACCGCCGCCGATCAGCAGGGCCGCGACGAGCACCAGCAGCAAGCCATCGACGATGGTGGCAACGATCCGTGCCGTACGACCAGCTTCGGCGGGAATGTCTTTGGCGGGAGCGTTGAAAGCGGCGGTGCGTGGCGCTTTCTGGGTGTCAGCGGTGGCTGCTGCCGGAGCGGCCACGCGCAGGGGCCGTCTGCAGTTGAAGCATTCGGTGAAGCTGGTCGGGTTTTGCCAGTTGCATTGAGGACACTGCATGTTGCGCCAGAGGGACAGGCCGGAACATGCAGTGTATTTGAAAAGCTATTTACTTTCCAAACTCGATTGCTAATTCCTGCGCGCGCTTTTCGGCGGCGCGCATGGCGTCGATGAAATGCTCGGGCACCTTCTGAGCCTGCATGTGCACGATGGCCGCGTGCGTGGTGCCGCCCTTGCTGGTCACGCGCTGGCGCAGCACCTCGGGTGATTCGCTGGAGCGGGCCGCGAGTTCCGAGCCGCCCTGGAAGGTGGCCACGGCCAGTTGGTGGGCTTGATCGGCGGGCAGGCCCATGTCGATGCCAGCCTTGGTCATGGCTTCGAGGAACAGGAACACATAGGCCGGGCCGGAGCCGGAAATCGCGGTCACGGCGTCGAGGTGGTCTTCGGTCTTCACCCAGACGAACTGGCCGGTCGTGCTGATCACCTTTTCGATCAGCAGCTTTTCGTCGGTGGTCACGGCGGCACGCGCGAACAGGCCGGTGATGCCCTTGCCCACCAGCGCGGGCGTGTTGGGCATGGCGCGCACAATGCGGTCGGTGGACAGCCAGGCAGCAATGCTGTCGCTGGTGATGCCGGCGGCGATGCTCAGGTGCACGGCCTGGTGCGTGAACTGCGCGGAGACGGCCGCGGCGTCCTTGAAAGTCTGCGGTTTGACGGCCCAGACCACGAGGCGGGCCTTGGCGAGCGCGTTCGAGGCGGCGGGCAGGGCGTCGATGCCGAAGTTCTTCTTCAGGTTGGCGCGTGCCTCATCCCAGGGCTCGACCACCAGAATCTGCGACGCGGGAACGCCCTTGGCGATCAGCCCGCCGATGATGGCGCTGGCCATGTTGCCGCCGCCGATGAAGGCCATGGTGGGGAAGGTGGTGGAATCGGTCATGGATTGTGCTTTTGACGGTTCAAGTGTGAAAACGCAGTGCGTGCGGGCGACTATACGCCCGCGCCCGTAGTGAATTGTTCGGCTTTGCAGCGCGCAAGTTCAGCCAGCGCGATGAATTGCGTGACTTGGGCAGGGTTGAAATTGTTGTCGCTCACCAGCACCAGCACCCGCTCGCCGTTTGCAAGACGGGGTCCCCAGCTCATGCCCTCCAGATTGTCCACACTGCGCAGGCCGATTTGGGCGAAGTCCAGCACCAGAGTTTTTGCGGCTGTACGGAACTGACCGGGCACGAGTCGCTGCAGGTTCAGCACATCGCTTGAAGCATCGGCGCGCAGGTCGATGCGGTACAGCTTTGCGCCCCAGCCTTCGCCCAGCGAGAACGAGCGCTCCAGCACCAGCAGATGGTCATCACCATCGGCCAGGATGTCGCTCACGCCGTTGACCGCGCGCTGCGGCAGAAAGGCGATGGACTCGGGCAGGGCATCGGGCTGATAGGCGATCTGGCGAATCGGTTGGTGCGTGGCCGCATCGAGCGCGGTGATGCGCACCGGCGCGCCCGCATGTCCGGGCGTGGGCATGGGGCCGTCCTGCTTGAGCGCGCCTTCCATCGACAGCCACAGCGTGCGCCCATCGGGACTGAAGCTCATGCCTTCGAGCGTGAAGCTGTTGCGCGGACCGCTGTCTGGCGCGATCTGTGCGAGTGCGGCAGGCAAGGGCCAGCGGCGCAGCCAATGCCCGTTGTGTCGGATCTCGTTGAGCTCGGGACCAAAGCCGCGCGGAAAATCACCTTCGCTGGTCCAGAGCAGGCGATGTGTTCCGGGCACGACGCGCATGGATTCGGCATCCGGCACGGCGATGTCCTTGTGGGCCTGCTGTGCGTTCGCATACGGTTGCTGCGCGGGGCTGAGCAGGTCATGCATGCCCGTCAGCCAGACCTTGTGCAGACCGCGTTCGTCGTACTGCATGCGCGCCGAATAGAAACGCGCCGGGCCATGCACCGAACGGTCGTCGCTCGCCAGTACGAACTCGCCGCGCGCGGCATCCCAGTCGATGGACGAGAGCCCGCCAACCGGCGCACCGCCGTACGACAGGTCCACGTTCCAACGCACTTCGCCGAGCAGCTTGAAGCGCGGTGCGGCGCTGTTCGTGATCTCGCATTGCGCCACTGATGTTTGCTCGGCATGCGGCGCAGATGCGGTGCCGCATGCGGTCAACGAGAGGGCCGCAAGCAGGCATATCGATGGAATCAACGGGGCCGGAACGTTCATGCGCTTTCTGTGTGTGCGTGGTTGCGACTTTCGGTCTGCATTGCATGCAGCGGATGCGTGCGAAAGAAAGACAACCGCGTTGGCGTGAATTGAATCTCCCAATGGGGATGCCAATGCTGATCCATTTGGCAACGAATATTGCGTGGAATGCGGTGAATTGTTCACATTGTTCGGTACCGGACGTCACGCGGACTGAGTAGCATTTTGCCGGGATTGACTGCGCATTTTGGGCCCGCTTCAGCGGCAGTGCGGATTGAGCGCAGCAGTGCAAGAGTGAGAAGTTGTTTGATTCAAAAAGGAATGGATATGGCATCCAACATCAAGAAATGGGCTGCTGAATTTATCGGCACGTTCTGGCTGACTTTCGGTGGCTGCGGCAGCGCGGTGCTGGCGGCGGCATTCCCCAATGTGGGTATCGGCCTGCTCGGCGTGTCGTTCGCGTTCGGCCTGACGGTGTTGACCGGCGCCTACGCGCTGGGCCCGATTTCGGGTGGTCACTTCAATCCTGCGGTCTCCGTGGGTCTGATGGTGGGCGGTCGCTTCAAGGCGTCCGAACTGCCGGGCTACATCATTGCCCAGGTGCTGGGCGCGATTGCGGCAGGTGCCGTGCTGTATGTGATCGCCACTGGCAAGCCAGGTGCCGACATCGGCGGTTTCGCCACCAATGGTTTTGCCGAGCACTCGCCTGGCGGCTATTCGATGGTGGCGGCGCTCGTGGCCGAAGTGGTGCTGACCGCGATCTTCGTGATCGTGATTCTGGGCGCCACCGCCAAGCGCGCTGCGGGCGGTTTTGCCGGTGTGGCGATTGGCCTGTGCCTGACGCTGATCCACCTGATCTCGATTCCCGTCACCAACACCTCGGTGAACCCTGCTCGCAGCACCGGCGTGGCCGTGTTCGGTCCATCGATTGCGATGTCGCAACTGTGGTTCTTCTGGGTGATGCCGATCGTGGGCGCGATCATCGGCGCGATCATCTACAAGGTGCTGCTGGCCGACGAAAACGAATAAGCGTCTGCTCTGAAGCATCGAAAAAAAGAATGGCACCGCGAGGTGCCATTTTTCGTTGGGGAAACGCGTTCTTAGTCCGCCGTGGTCTGGCGCACCGCGTGTTCCCATTGCTGCATCAACTCGGCTGCGCGATCACGCTGCATGGTCGGCATGAAGCGGCGTTCGGCCTTCCACAACGCGGAGAGTTCCTGCGTGCTTTGGTACATGCCCGAAGACAGTCCCGCGAGATACGCTGCACCGAGCGCAGTCGTCTCCACGCAAGCGGGTCGCACCACCGGAATGCCCAGCAGATCGGCTTGAAACTGCATCAGCAGATTGTTCACGCTGGCACCGCCATCGACGCGCAATTCGGTGACGGGCGCACCGCCTGCCGCCACGGCGTCGCGGCTCATTGCGAGCAGCAGCGCAGCGCTTTGGTAGGCAATCGATTCGAGTGCGGCGCGGGCGATGTGCGCAAGCGTTGTGCCGCGTGTGAGGCCAGTGATCGTGCCGCGTGCATCGGGCTTCCAGTAGGGCGCGCCCAAGCCGGTGAACGCGGGCACGAGCATCACGCCGCCCGAGTCCGGCACGCTCTCGGCGAGCGATTGCACTTCGCCGCTGTTTTCAATTGCACGCAGTCCATCGCGCAGCCATTGCACGACCGCGCCGCCGACGAACACGCTGCCTTCCATTGCAAATTCCGGTCGCGAATGCGTCTGCGCGGCGCTGGTGGTGAGCAGGCCGTTCTGCGAAATCTGGAAGTTGTGGCCGGTGTGCATCAGCATGAAGCAGCCCGTGCCGTAAGTGTTCTTGGCCATGCCCGCGCTGAAGCAGGCTTGGCCAAACAGCGCGCTCTGCTGGTCGCCCGCGACGCCGCCGATGCTGATGCTGCTGCCGAACAGCGCATCGCTTGTCGCGCCGAAATCGGCGCTCGATGGCAGCACCTCGGGCATCAGCGAGCGCGGAATGTTCAGGCGCGCGAGCAGCTCATCGTCCCATTCGTTGGTGTGCACATTGAACAGCATGGTGCGCGATGCGTTGCTCACATCGGTCACGTGGCGCTTGCCTTCGGTGAGTTGCCAGATCAGCCATGCATCGACGGTGCCGAAGGCCAGCTCGCCGCGCTCGGCCTGCTCGCGCGCACCGGGCACGTTGTCGAGCAGCCATTGCAGCTTGGTGCCCGAGAAGTAGGCATCGACCAGCAGACCGGTTTTGGCCTGAATGGTCTCGGCCATGCCTTGCTCTCGCAGTTGGGCGCAGATGGGTTCGGCGCGGCGGTCCTGCCAGACGATGGCGTTGTGGATGGGCGCGCCGGTTTTGCGGTTCCACAGCACCGTGGTTTCGCGCTGGTTGGTGATGCCGATGGAGCGGATGTCTTTGGCAGTGATGCCCGCTTTGGTCAGCGCCTCGTGCGCGGTGGCGAGCTGCGTGTTCCAGATCTCCGTGGGGCTGTGTTCGACCCAGCCGGGGCGCGGATAGATCTGCGGCAGTTCGCGTTGAGCGAGCGCGACGATCTGGCCCTGTGCGTCGAACACGATGCTGCGCGAGCTGGAGGTGCCTTGGTCAAGTGCGAGGAGGTACGAGGTCATGGAGAGTGTGTGGGGGAGTTCGTTTCACGAAGCGATCACGCATTGGACACCAGCTTCTTCGAGCAGTGAAGCGTAGGGCGCGGGCGGCTCGGCGTCGGTGTAGAGCACGTCGATCTGGTCGAGCCGCGCAAGCTCGATCATCGCGGGGCGGTCGAACTTGCTCGAATCGGCCGCGAGCCACACCTCGCGCGACTGCGCAATGATGGATTGAGCGACCTTCACTTCGCGCAGATCGAAGTCGCGCAGCGTGCCGTCCTGCTCGACGCTGGAGATGCCGATCACGCCGATGTCCACGCGGAACTGGCGGATGAAATCGACCGCCGTCTCGCCCACGATGCCGTGGTCGCGCGAGCGCACCACGCCGCCCGCGACGATGACTTCGCAGTCCGGGTTGTCGGCCAGGATGGCGGCGACGTTCAGGTTGTTGGTGATCACGCGCAGGCCCTGATGCTGCATCAGCTCGCGGGCGATGGCTTCGGTGGTGGTGCCGATGTTCAGGATCAGCGAGCAGCCGTTTGGAATCGCCTTGGCCACTTCGCGCGCAATGGCGCGTTTGGCTTCGTCATTGAGCAACTGGCGCTGCACATAGCCGATGTTCTCGGTGGTGGACGAGGGCAGGCGCACGCCGCCATGAAAGCGCATCAGATGACCTTGCTCGGCCAGTCGCTGCACATCGCGGCGCACGGTTTGCAGCGTCACTCCGAGCGTGTCGGCAAGCTGCTCGATGGTGACGTTCTTGTGCTGCCTGACTTCTTCGAGCAGCAGCAGTTGACGAGGATTGGTGTTCACGCGGGTCTGTCGTCTCCTTGGGTGGAGACTTTAAAACGAAGTAAAACGAAAGCATCAAGGGTAACCCCGAATTTGAAACGCGCCAAAAAGAACAAGAATGACCGAAATCGAAAATAACGAAGCGGCACGGAGAACCCGTTTTCAAGTGCAGCGCAGCGTTCCGTTCTTTGTTCTTCAATCGCCAGGATGGCGCGGAGTGGAAAGGTCGCAATGGAGTTGGTTCTGGAGAGAATCAGCAAGAAGGTGGGCTCCCAGCAGTGGCTGCGGGAGATGAACCTGTCGCTGCAAAGCGGCGCGGTCACCGTGCTGCTGGGCGCTACGCAGGCTGGCAAGACCAGCCTCATGCGCATCATGGCGGGGCTGGACGTGCCGTCCACCGGCCGCGTGCTGGTCGATGGCAAGGACGTGACCGGCATGCCGGTGCGCGAGCGCAATGTCGCCATGGTCTACCAGCAGTTCATCAACTACCCTTCGCTGACCGTGGCGCAGAACATCGCGTCGCCGCTCAAGCTGCAGGGGCACAAAAATATCGATGCGCGCGTGAAGGAACTGGCCGAGCGGCTGCACATCGAGATGTTCTTGGAGCGCCTGCCGGCCGAGCTGTCCGGTGGTCAGCAGCAGCGCGTGGCGCTGGCGCGGGCGCTGGCCAAGAATGCGCCGCTGATGCTGCTCGACGAGCCGCTCGTGAATCTGGACTACAAGCTGCGCGAGGAGCTGCGCGAAGAACTCACGCAGTTGTTTGCGACCAGTGATTCGACCGTCGTCTACGCCACCACCGAACCCGGCGAGGCGCTGCTGCTCGGCGGCTTTACCGCTGTTCTGTATGAAGGCGAGTTGCTGCAATACGGGCCAACGGCCGAAGTGTTCCATCGCCCGAACTCCTTGCGCGTGGCGCGCGCGTTCAGCGATCCGCCGATGAATCTGCTGGCCGTGCAGGCGCTGGGCACGGGTCTGCGTTTGCCGGGCGACATCTATCTTGAACTGGGCAAGCAGGCACCGCAGTCCGGCGCGCTGACCTTGGGCATCCGCTCGAGTGCGCTGCGCCTGCAGGCGCGGCCCGGTGATGTGGCGGTGCAGGGCGTTGTCGATCTGGTGGAAATTTCCGGTTCGGACACCTTTGTGCATGTGCGTTCGGCCTGGGGCGATCTGGTCGCGCAGATCACGGGTGTGCACTACCTCGCATTGGGCGAGACGGTGAGCCTGCATCTCGATCCCGCGCAGGTCTATCTGTTTGGTGCCGACGAAGCCTTGCTCGTGGCACCCGCAAGAATGGGAGGGCGTTGAGATGGCGCGCATCGAACTCAAACTCGCGCATTCCTACAAGCCGAATCCGCAAAAGGACAGCGACTACGCGCTGTTGCCGCTCGACATGACGTTCGAAGATGGCGGCGCATATGCCTTGCTCGGGCCTTCGGGCTGCGGCAAGACGACGATGCTCAACATCATGTCCGGCCTGCTCGTGCCGTCGCAGGGCCAGGTGCTGTTCGACGGACGCGACGTGACGCGCGCAAGTCCCCAGGAGCGCAACATCGCGCAGGTGTTCCAGTTCCCGGTGATCTACGACACCATGACCGTGGCCGACAACCTCGCGTTTCCGCTGCGCAATCGCAGGGTGCCCGAGCAGCGCATCCGCGAGCGCGTCGGGCAGATCGCCGAGATGCTGGAGATGAGCGGGCAGTTGAATCAGCGCGCGGCGGGCTTGTCGGCGGACGAGAAACAGAAGATTTCGCTGGGTCGCGGCCTGGTGCGCGAAGACGTGGCCGCCGTGCTGTTCGACGAGCCGCTCACTGTCATCGATCCGCATCTCAAATGGCAGCTGCGCCGCAAGCTCAAGCAGATTCACCATGAGCTGAAACTCACGCTCGTCTATGTGACGCACGATCAGGTCGAGGCGCTCACGTTTGCCGATCACGTCGTCGTGATGACGCGTGGCCGCGCGGTGCAGGTGGGTACGCCGGGCGAGCTGTTCGAGCGGCCACAGCATGCCTTCGTCGGTCACTTCATCGGCTCGCCGGGCATGAATTTTCTGGAAGGCAAGGCCAGCGGCGGCGAGATCCATGTGGCAGGGCTTCGTGTTCCCGCGCCGCGCGCTTTGCCCGACGGTGATTTGCGCGTGGGCGTGCGGCCTGAATATCTGTCGATTGCCGAGGAAGGCCATGCCGGTGTGCTGCCCGCCGTCGTCGTGCGCGTGCAGGACGTGGGCACGCACCAGATGCTGACCGCCAACATCAACGGCCAGATCGTCAAGGCGCGCTGCACGCAGGAGCAAGTTCTGCCGCGCGAAGGCGAATTGGTCTGGCTGCGTGTGGTGGGCGAACACACCTGCTTCTACAACACCAACGAGGAGCTGATGCCATGAGCGCGCCGGAAAGCATCAACACCAAACCCGTCAACCAGAAGGCCTGGTTTCTGATCCTGCCGGTGATCATCTGCGTGGCGTTCTCGGCGATTCTGCCGCTCATGACCGTGGTGAATTATTCGGTGCAGGACATCATCTCGCCCGAGCGCCGCGTGTTCGTCGGCACCGAATGGTTCGCGCAGGTGATGCGCGACGAGGAACTGCACAGCGCCTTGCTGCGGCAACTGGGCTTCTCGCTGGCCGTGCTGTGCGTGGAGATTCCGCTGGGCATTCTGCTGGCGCTGGCCATGCCCGCGCAGGGCTGGAAGTCGTCTGCGGTGCTGGTGATCGTGGCGCTGTCGCTGCTGATTCCGTGGAACGTGGTGGGCACGATCTGGCAGATCTACGGTCGTGCCGACATCGGCCTGCTGGGCAAGACGCTGGAAACATTGGGCTTCGATTACAGCTACACAGGCAACGCCACGCATGCATGGCTCACGGTGCTGGCGATGGATGTGTGGCACTGGACGCCGCTGGTCGCGCTGCTGTGCTTTGCCGGGCTGCGCTCGATTCCCGATGCGTATTACCAGGCCGCGCGCATCGATGGCGCAAGCAAGTTCGCGGTGTTCCGCTACATCCAGCTGCCCAAGATGCGCGGCGTGCTGATGATTGCGGTGCTGCTGCGCTTCATGGACAGCTTCATGATCTACACCGAGCCGTTTGTGCTCACGGGCGGCGGCCCCGGCAATGCGACCACGTTCCTCAGTCAATACCTCACGCAGAAGGCGGTGGGCCAGTTCGATCTGGGGCCTGCGGCGGCTTTCTCGCTGATCTATTTCTTCATCATTCTGCTGCTGTGCTTCATCCTCTACAACTGGATGCAGCGCGTGGGCACAAGCTCTTCCGAAGGGGCCGGCCATGAATGAAAAACGCTTCCAGAAACGCACGCTGTTCCTGATCCTGTATCTCGTCTTCGCCATCCTGCCGATCTACTGGATGGTGAACATGAGCTTCAAGACCAACGAGGAGATCCTGTCGAGCTTCTCGCTGTGGCCGCAGCATTTCACCTGGGACAACTACAAGACCATCTTCACCGACGAGTCCTGGTACTCGGGCTACATCAACAGCCTGCTCTATGTGGCCATCAACACGGTGATTTCGCTGGTCGTCGCGCTGCCTGCGGCGTATGCGTTTTCGCGTTACCAGTTTCTGGGTGACAAGCATGTGTTCTTCTGGCTGCTGACCAATCGCATGACGCCGCCTGCGGTGTTTCTGCTGCCGTTCTTCCAGCTCTACACGACCGTGGGGCTGATGGACACGCACATCGCCGTGGCGCTCGCGCATCTGCTGTTCAACGTGCCGCTGGCGGTGTGGATTCTGGAAGGCTTCATGAGCGGCATTCCGCGCGAGATCGACGAGACGGCCTACATCGACGGCTATTCGTTCCCGCGCTTTTTCCTCACGATCTTTCTTCCGCTCATCAAGGCGGGCATTGGCGTGGCGGCGTTCTTCTGCTTCATGTTCAGTTGGGTGGAACTGCTGCTGGCACGCACGCTCACCAGCGTGAACGCCAAGCCCATTGTCGCGACGATGACGCGCACGGTCTCGGCCTCGGGCATGGACTGGGCGACGCTGGCGGCAGCGGGCGTGCTCACCATCGTGCCGGGTGCGGTGGTGATCTGGTTTGTGCGGCACTACATTGCGAAGGGTTTCGCGATGGGCCGCGTCTGAGTCGTTGATTCAAGGAGCGCCGACATGTGGGAATGGATGGCATGGACCACGCCAGTCGCGGTCTTCTTCGTTTGCATTGCGCTGATGCTGGTGGGCATGACGGTGTGGGAAATCAAGTCGCCCACGGTGCTGCGCAAGGGCTTTCTGCCGATCGCCACGACACGCGGCGACCGGCTTTTCATCGGACTGCTCACGGCGGCCTACATCAACCTGATCTGGGTGGGGCTGGGCGAAAAGATGACGCAGTGGTTTTCGCTGGAGGCCGAGCCGACGGTGTGGATCAGCTTGGTGATTTCGATGCTCGTGCTCGCGCTGATTATGCGCAAGGGTTGAAGAGGCAGAGCGTTCAACGGTTTTTTGCAGGCAAGGATCCAGCCCGCTCCTCCCCCGAGGCCCGGATCCGAGGACAACACGGGGAGTCCCTTTTGAGGAGACATGCGATGAAGGTGCAGTTCAAGGCGATTGCGTTCGCCGTAGCAGCCCTGACTTTGGGGCAGGCAGGATGGGCTGGTGAGGCGGAAGCCAAGAAGTGGATTGACAGCGAGTTTCAGCCCTCCACGCTGAACAAGGACCAGCAGATGGCCGAGATGAAGTGGTTCATCGAAGCCGCCAAGAAGCTGCAGGCCAAGGGTGTGAAGAACATCTCCGTCGTCTCGGAAACCATCACCACGCACGAGTACGAAAGCAAGGTGCTGGCCAAGGCGTTCAGCGAGATCACGGGCATTCAGGTCAAGCACGATCTGATTCAGGAAGGCGACGTGGTCGAGAAGCTGCAGACCTCGATGCAGTCGGGCAAGTCGATCTATGACGGCTGGATTTCGGACTCCGATCTGATCGGCACGCATTACCGCTACGGCAAGATCATGAATCTGAGCGATTACATGAACGGCGCGGGCAAGGAATACACCAACCCCGGTCTGGATCTCAAGGACTTCATCGGCACGAGCTTCACCACCGCGCCGGACGGCAAGCTGTATCAGTTGCCCGACCAGCAGTTCGCCAACCTGTACTGGTTCCGCGCCGACCTGTTTGCGCGCAAGGACCTGCAGGACAAGTTCAAGGCCAAGTACGGCTACGACCTGGGCGTGCCGCAGAACTGGAGCGCCTACGAAGACATCGCCGAGTTCTTCTCCAACGATGTGAAGCAGATCGACGGCAAGCCGATCTACGGTCACATGGACTACGGCAAAAAGGATCCGTCGCTGGGCTGGCGCTTCACCGACGCATGGCTATCGATGGCCGGTTCCGCCGACAAGGGCATCCCCAACGGCATGCCGGTGGACGAGTGGGGCATTCGCGTCGCGGACGACAAGTGCACGCCAGTCGGCGCATCGGTTTCGCGCGGCGGTGCGACCAACTCGCCCGCTGCGGTTTACGCGCTCACCAAGTATGTGGACTGGATGAAGAAGTACGCGCCCAAGGAAGCCACGGGCATGACCTTCGGCGAATCCGGCCCCGTGCCCGCGCAGGGCCACATCGCCCAGCAGATCTTCTGGTACACCGCCTTCACCGCCGACATGACCAAGGCAGGCCTGCCCGTGGTGAACGCCGACGGCACGCCCAAGTGGCGCATGGCCCCCGGCCCGCACGGTCCGTATTGGAAGGACGGCATGCAGAACGGTTATCAGGACGTGGGCAGCTGGACTTTCTTCAACGGCCACGATGCCAACAAGACGGCTGCCGCGTGGCTCTACGCGCAGTTCGTGACCGCCAAGACCACGACGCTCAAGAAGTCGATTCAGGGCCTGACCTTCATTCGCGATTCGGACGTGCGCAGCGAGTACTTCACCAAGAACGCAGCCAAGTACGGCGGTCTGGTCGAGTTCTATCAGAGCCCGGCGCGCGTGGCGTGGACTCCGACCGGCACCAACGTGCCGGATTATCCGAAGCTCGCCCAGCTCTGGTGGAAGAACGTGGCGCAGGCGGTGACGGGTGAGAAAACGCCGCAGTCCGCCATGGACAATCTGGCCGAGGAAATGGACCAGGTGATGGCGCGTCTGGAGCGTGCGGGCATGGCCAAGTGCGCGCCCAAGCTCAACAAGAAGGGCGATCCGAACAAGTGGCTGTCCGACAAGGCGGCTCCTTGGGCCAAGCTGGCCAACGAGAAGCCAAAGGGCGAGACCATCGCCTACGACAAGCTGCTCCAGGCCTGGAAGGACGGCAAGGTTCGCTGACCCACGGGTGAGCATTTGCGGCGAGGGCGGAATCATTCGCCTTCGCCGCTGTAAGGCCGGCTGATTTTTCGACGCAAACATGCGTCCGGGTTGGATAAAATCCCTAGGGAAAACCCTGAAATGCAATAGGCATCCTGTTCCGGTCACGGGCATCCTGCCATTGGCATTCATCTCTAACAAGCGGCAGCCATGACGACAGAACCCCTCACCCCCCTGATGACCCAGCGCTCGGAGCTGCTGGCCAACTTGCGACAGCCGCAGGAATACGACCTCGCGGTGGTGGGTGGCGGGGCGACGGGGCTGGGCACGGCGCTGGACGCCGCTGCCCGTGGCTTCAAGGTCGTGCTGCTCGAATCGCACGATTTCGCCAAGGGCACCTCGTCGCGCGCCACCAAGCTGGTGCACGGCGGCGTGCGCTATCTGGCGCAGGGCAATATCTCGCTGGTGCGCGAGGCGCTGCACGAGCGCACCACGCTGCTCAAGAACGCCCCGCATCTGGCGCGCCCGCTGGCGTTCGTGATGCCTTCCTACAAGCTGTGGGAAACGCCGTTCTATGGCGTGGGCCTCAAGATGTATGACGCACTGGCTGGTTCTGCCGGTCTGGGCGCGACCGAATTTCTGGGCCGCATGGACACCATGCGTTGCCTGCCGACCGTGCAGGGCGATGGTCTCAAGGGCGGTGTCAAGTACTGGGATGGCCAGTTCGACGATGCCCGTCTGGCCTTGGCGCTGGCCCGCACCGCGGCGCTCAAGGGCGCGCTGCTGGTCAATTACTGCGAGGTGACGCAGCTCACCTACGCCGACGGCAAGGTCAATGGCCTGATCGCGGTGGACAAGGAAGGCGGCGAGCGTTTTCAGATCAAGGCGCGCTGCGTGGTGAACGCGGCGGGCGTCTGGGTGGACGCGCTGCGCGAGAAGGATGGCGAGGCGCAGGGCAAGCCAGTCAAGCCGATGGTCGCTCCCAGCCAGGGCGTGCACATCGTCGTGGACCGCGAATTCCTGCCTTCCGACCACGCGCTGATGGTGCCCAAAACGACCGACGGCCGGGTGCTGTTCGCCGTGCCATGGTTGGGCAAAGTGATTCTGGGAACGACCGACAGCCCGAAGAACCAGCTCGACTACGAGCCCGAGGCCATGAAGAACGAGGTGGCCTTCATTCTGGGCGAATCGGCCCGCTATCTGCGCCGTGCGCCGAAGATTTCCGACGTGCGCAGCATCTGGGCGGGTCTGCGTCCGCTGGTCAAGCACCAGGACGACGACGCCGGCAACACCAAGAAGATCAGCCGTGAGCACACCGTGCTGGTCAGCAAGAGTGGTCTGGTCACCGTGACCGGCGGCAAATGGACCACCTACCGCGCCATGGCCGAGGACGTGCTCCAGCACTGCATGGATGCCAAGCTGCTGCCCACGCGCACTGGTGGTGTGACCGTGCACCTGCCGGTGGTGGGTGCCACGACCACGACCATGCGCGAGGGCATGAACGATCCGCAGGGTCTGCATTCCTACGGCAGCGAGGCCCCGCTGGTGAAGTCGATGGAGGGCGCAAACCGAGAATTGGCACCGGGCTTCACCGAGGCCATGGTGCGCTTTGCTGCGCGCTTCGAGTACGCCCGCACCGTGGAAGACGTACTGGCGCGCCGCGTGCGCATGTTGTTTCTCGATGCGAAACTGGCGGGCTCCATTGCCCCGCGCGTGGCGGAAATCCTGCGTGACGAACTGGGAATTGACCCGCAACTCGATGCGTTTTCGGCAATTGCGCAACAATACGCAACTGTTCCGCAGCCCTGAAGCCACATTTCAGGGGTGCAACACTCGCAAAGCCAATCCACCTGCTTGACGGGCGGAGAAATCTTTGCGAGAATACAAGGCTTCGCATTAATCTATGCGAAACTTTTCTGCCCAGCGGATGAGCTGTGAATGGTTTGCAGCTCTGACGACGGGCCCAAGACTGACTGGTTCGCTCTCATTTCCGTGAGGGTGATTCCGGTGCAAGTTGGGAATATTGAAATGATCCAGACAGAAACTCGGTTAGACGTCGCCGACAACACCGGCGCGAAGTCCGTCCTCTGCATCAAGGTGCTGGGTGGTTCCAAGCGTCGTTATGCAAGCGTCGGCGACATCATTAAGGTGACCGTCAAGGAAGCAGCACCGCGTGGTCGCGTCAAAAAAGGTGACGTGTACAGCGCAGTGGTGGTCCGCACAGCCAAGGGCATCCGCCGTGGCGACGGTTCGCTTGTTAAGTTTGACGGCAATGCTGCAGTGTTGCTGAACGCCAAGCTGGAGCCAATCGGCACCCGCATCTTCGGCCCCGTGACACGTGAACTGCGTAATGAAAAGTTCATGAAGATCGTGTCTCTGGCACCCGAAGTTCTCTAAGGACACGAGTTATGAACAAGATTCGCAAGGGCGATGAAGTCATCGTGCTCACAGGGCGCGATAAGGGCAAGCGTGGCACGGTTTCGCTGCGCAAGGATGATTCCCACGTTATCGTGGACGGCATCAACCTGGTCAAGAAGCACGTCAAGCCGAACCCCATGAAGGGTACGACTGGCGGTATCGTGGAAAAGGCTATGCCTATCCACCAGTCCAACGTGGCCATTTTCAATGCCGCTACGGGCAAGGCTGACCGCGTTGGCATCAAGGTGCAAGCTGACGGTTCGCGCACTCGCGTGTTCAAGTCCTCCGGCGCCGAAATCAAGGCAGCCTAAGGAGTCAACATGGCACGACTGCAAAAATACTATCGCGAAAAGATTGCTGCTGATCTGACTGAAAAGTTCGGCTACAAGTCTCCAATGGAAGTCCCGCGCATCACCAAGATCACCCTGAACATGGGTGTGAGCGAAGCCGTGGCTGACAAGAAGGTCATGGATCACGCTGTGTCCGATCTGACCAAGATTGCTGGTCAGAAGCCAGTGGTGACCAAGTCCAAGAAGCCAATCGCTGGTTTCAAGATCCGTGAAGGCCAAGCCATTGGCTGCATGGTGACTCTGCGTGGCGTTCAGATGTATGAATTCCTGGATCGTTTCGTGACCGTGGCTCTGCCGCGCGTTCGTGACTTCCGTGGTATCTCTGGTCGCGCTTTCGACGGCCGCGGTAACTACAACATCGGCGTCAAAGAACAGATCATCTTCCCTGAAATTGAGTACGACAAGGTCGACGCACTGCGCGGTCTCAATATCAGCATCACCACGACAGCCAAGAACGACGAAGAAGCCAAGGCTCTTCTCGCTGGCTTCCGTTTCCCGTTCAAGAACTAAGGCAGCGTATGGCTAAAGTAGCTTTGATCCAGCGCGAACTGAAGCGCGAAAAACTGGCCGCCAAGTACGCTGCCAAGTACGCAGAACTGAAGGCAATTGCCGGCGATGCCAAGCGCAGCGACGAAGAGCGTGATGCAGCCCGTCTGGGCCTGCAGAAGCTCCCACGCAACGCCAACCCGACCCGTCAGCGCAACCGCTGCGAAATCACTGGCCGCCCACGTGGCACGTTCCGCCAGTTTGGTCTGGGTCGCGCAAAGATCCGTGAACTGGCTTTTGCTGGCGACATCCCCGGTGTCACCAAGGCCAGCTGGTAAGCAGGCAGGAGAGATACAACATGAGCATGAGTGATCCCATCGCTGACTTGCTGACCCGCATTCGCAATGCGCAAATGGTTTCCAAGGCCACCGTTTCGGTGCCATCTTCCAAAGTGAAGGTTGCCATTGCACAGGTGCTGAAGGACGAGGGTTATATCGACAGCTTCCAAGTCAAGACGGAAGATGGCAAGTCGAACCTTGAAATCGTATTGAAGTACTACGCAGGTCGCCCAGTGATCGAGCGTATTGAGCGCGTGAGCCGTCCCGGCCTGCGTGTCTACAAGGGTCGTGATTCCATTCCTACCGTGATGAACGGTCTGGGCGTGGCAATCGTCACCACTCCCAAGGGTGTGATGACCGACCGCAAGGCACGTGCTACCGGTGTTGGTGGCGAAGTGCTTTGCTACGTCGCTTAACGTGGCATTGAGGAGAAAACTGAAATGTCCCGTGTAGGCAAATCCCCAGTGACCGTCCCCGCAGGCGTGGACGTGTCGATGAACAACAACCAGATCAACGTGAAGGGCGCAGGCGGCACTTTGTCCCTGACCCCCAACGCTCTGGTGAAGGTGACTCTGGATGGCGGCAAGCTGACGTTTGTCCCTGTCGATGAGTCCCGTGAAGCCAACGCCATGAGCGGCACCATGCGTCAGCTGGTGAACAACATGGTTGTGGGCGTGAGCAAGGGCTTCGAAAAGAAGCTGACGCTGATTGGCGTGGGTTTCAAGGCTGCCGCTTCCGGCGCCAAGCTGAACCTGGCCGTTGGCTACTCGCACCCCGTGAACTTCGAGATGCCCGCCGGCATCACTGTGGCAACTCCCACGCCGACCGAAATCATCCTCAAGGGTGCTGATCGTCAACGCGTTGGCCAGCTGGCTGCAGAAATCCGCGCTGTGCGCCCTCCCGAGCCTTACAAGGGCAAGGGCATCCGTTATTCGGATGAAAAGGTCGTCATCAAAGAGACCAAGAAGAAATAAGGAGCTGCAACATGTTGACAAAGAAAGAGCAGCGTCTTCGTCGTGCACGCCAGACCCGCATCCGTATTGCCCAACAAGGCATCGCGCGTCTGTCCGTGAACCGTACGAACCTCCATATCTACGCTACGCTGATTTCCGGCGATGGCTCCAAGGTGCTGGCTTCGGCCTCCACTGCAGAAGCCGACGTTCGCAAGGAACTGGGCGGCTCTGGCAAGGGCGGCAACGTCTCCGCTGCACAAGCAGTGGGCAAGCGCATTGCTGAAAAGGCAAAGGCCGCTGGCGTTGAAAAAGTAGCTTTCGATCGCGCTGGTTTCGCATACCACGGCCGCGTGAAGGCTTTGGCTGAAGCTGCCCGCGAAGCGGGTCTGCAGTTCTAAGCGGAGCGGATAAAAATGGCAAAGTTTTCCCCCAAGGTGCAAGACGAAGGTCGTGACGACGGCTTGCGCGAAAAAATGATCGCGGTCAACCGCGTGACCAAGGTTGTGAAGGGTGGTCGTATTCTCGGCTTCGCTGCACTGACCGTGGTCGGCGACGGTGATGGCCGTGTTGGCATGGGTAAGGGCAAGTCCAAGGAAGTGCCTGCAGCCGTGCAAAAGGCTATGGAAGAGTCCCGCCGTAACCTGGTGAAGGTGTCCCTCAAAGACGGCACCATTTTCCACGCTACGACTGGTCACCACGGCGCAGCCCGTGTGATGATCGCTCCGGCTCCCAAGGGTACCGGCATCATCGCCGGCGGCCCAATGCGTGCAGTGTTCGAAGTGATGGGTATCACTGACATCGTTGCCAAGAGCCACGGTTCTTCCAATCCTTACAACATGGTCCGCGCAACGTTCGACGCACTGGCTAACTCCACTACTCCTGCAGAAGTGGCAGCCAAGCGCGGCAAGAGCGTTGAAGACCTGTTTGCTGCCTGATTGAAAGGCTAATAGCAATGACAACGCAACAAACCGTCAAGATTCAACTGGTGCGCAGCCCTATCGGCACCAAGGAATCGCACCGCGCTACCGTGCGTGGCCTGGGTCTTCGCAAGCTCAACAGCACCAGCGAACTCAAGGACACTCCCGAAGTGCGCGGCATGATCAACAAGATCAGCTATCTGGTCAAAGTCCTCTGAAAGGATTGATGATGGAACTCAATAGCATCAAGCCTGCAGAAGGTGCAAAGCACGCAAAGCGCCGTGTCGGTCGCGGTATCGGTTCCGGTCTGGGTAAGACCGCCGGTCGTGGCCACAAGGGTCAGAAGTCGCGTTCGGGTGGCTACCACAAGGTAGGCTTCGAAGGCGGTCAGATGCCTCTGCAACGCCGTCTGCCAAAGCGTGGTTTCAAGTCGACAACACTGAAGTTCAATGCTGAAGTGACTCTGTCTGCGCTGGAACAACTCGGCTTGGCCGAAGTGGACGTGTCTGCATTGAAGAATGCAGGTCTCGTCGGCCAACTCGCAAAGGTCGTTAAGGTGATCAAGTCTGGTGAACTCACCAAGGCTGTGAAGCTCAACGGTATCGGCGCGACTGCAGGTGCCAAGGCTGCTATCGAAGCAGCTGGTGGTTCCCTGGCCTAATTCGGCTTAAAGAAAGGCATCCGTGGCTACTAACGCAGCGCAAATTGCGAAAACGGGCAAGTTCGGTGACCTGCGTCGTCGACTGGTGTTTTTGTTGCTGGCGTTGGTCGTGTACCGCATCGGGGCTCATATCCCGGTGCCGGGCATCGATCCAGCACAGCTGCAGCAGCTGTTCAGTGGCCAACAAGGTGGCATTCTGAACCTGTTCAACATGTTCTCGGGTGGGGCGCTCTCGCGCTTCACAGTGTTCGCACTGGGGATCATGCCGTACATCTCGGCATCGATCATCATGCAGCTCATGACCTACGTGGTCCCGACATTTGAGCAGTTGAAGAAGGAAGGCGAAGCCGGACGTCGCAAGATCACCCAGTACACCCGTTACGGTACGCTGGGTCTGGCGATCTTCCAGTCGCTGGGTATCGCCGTCGCTCTGGAAAGCTCTGCTGGTCTGGTGCTGAACCCTGGGTTCGGTTTCCGCATGACGGCCGTGGTCAGCCTCACCGCTGGCACGATGTTCCTCATGTGGCTGGGCGAGCAGATCACCGAGCGCGGTCTGGGCAATGGTATTTCCATTCTGATCTTCGGCGGTATCGCTGCAGGTCTGCCCAGTGCGATTGGTGGAATGTTCGAGCTCGTACGTACAGGCGCCATGGGCCCGCTGGCAGCAATCCTGATCATCGTGATCATTGCTCTGGTGACCTACTTCGTCGTGTTCGTGGAGCGCGGTCAGCGCAAGATTCTTGTGAATTACGCAAGACGCCAGGTGGGCAACAAGGTATATGGTGGTCAATCCTCCCATCTGCCTCTGAAGCTCAATATGGCTGGCGTGATCCCTCCGATCTTCGCTTCGTCCATCATCTTGTTGCCTGCTACTGTGGTGAACTGGTTCAGTGCCGGTGAGTCCATGCGTTGGTTGAAGGACATCGCGGGTACGCTTACCCCGGGTCAGCCGATCTACGTGTTGCTCTACGCTGCTGCAATCATTTTCTTCTGCTTCTTCTACACGGCTCTGGTTTTCAACAGCCGCGAGACAGCAGACAACTTGAAGAAGAGCGGTGCGTTCATCCCGGGCATTCGCCCAGGTGAGAACACAGCTCGCTACATCGACAAGATTCTGGTTCGACTGACACTGGTTGGCGCGGTATACATCACCTTTGTGTGCCTGCTGCCGGAGTTCCTGATCCTGAAGTACAACGTGCCGTTCTATTTTGGCGGCACATCCCTGATGATCATCGTGGTGGTCACCATGGACTTCATGGCCCAGGTTCAGAACTACATGATGTCGCAGCAGTACGAGTCGTTGTTGAAGAAGGCTAACTTCAAAACAACACTCTGAACGAGTAGCCCAAGCAAATTTCAGGTGACTGCGCTAAAATGTGCGGTTCGCCTGAAAGCAACGGTAATTGATGCCCTTCGAGTCATCGCGGGCACAAGACTTTCGATGAGACTTTGTGTTCCGCTGCAGGCAGCCGGGACGATTGGAAATTTAGGAGAATGCAATGAGAGTTTCGGCTTCGGTCAAGAAGATTTGCCGCAACTGCAAAATCATCCGCCGCAAGGGCGTTGTGCGTGTCATCTGTACAGATGCACGTCACAAGCAGCGCCAAGGCTGATTGGACATTAGAGGACGCAAATGGCACGTATCGCTGGTATCAATATTCCTCCGCATCAGCATGCTGAGATCGGCCTGACGGCTATCTATGGCATCGGTCGCACTCGCGCTCGCAAGATCTGCGAAGCATGCGGAATCGCCTTCTCCAAGAAGGTCAAAGACTTCACCGACGCAGATCTGGAAAAGATCCGCGACGAAATCGCTCAGTTCACCATTGAAGGTGACCTGCGTCGCGAAACAACGATGAACATCAAGCGTTTGATGGACATCGGTTGCTATCGCGGCTTCCGCCATCGCCGAGGCCTGCCTATGCGTGGCCAGCGTACGCGTACCAACGCTCGTACTCGCAAGGGTCCGCGCAAGGGCGCAGCGGCACTCAAGAAGTAAATAGGTAGAGCACTATGGCTAAATCTCCCGCAAACAATGCTGCACAGCGTGTCCGCAAGAAGGTTCGCAAGAACGTTTCTGACGGCATCGCTCACGTGCACGCATCGTTCAACAACACGATCATCACCATCACTGATCGTCAAGGCAACGCCCTGTCGTGGGCTTCGTCTGGCGGCCAGGGTTTCAAGGGTTCGCGTAAATCCACTCCGTTCGCTGCTCAGGTAGCTTCCGAAGTGGCCGGCCGCGCCGCCATGGAACAAGGGATCAAGAACCTCGACGTCGAGATCAAGGGCCCAGGCCCAGGTCGCGAGTCGTCGGTGCGCGCTCTGGGCGCACTGGGCATCCGCATCACTTCGATCTCCGACGTGACTCCGGTTCCCCACAACGGCTGCCGCCCTCAAAAGCGTCGTCGTATCTAATCGATTCATAAGCCCACCGCCACCAATGCTTTCAGCGTTGGTGGCTCCCGCGTTGGTGAACCAGCGCGGCAGATGAAAACAAGGAAGCTCAAGTGGCACGTTACCTCGGCCCCAAGGCCAAACTCTCCCGCCGTGAAGGCACCGACCTGTTCCTGAAGAGCGCACGTCGCTCGATCGCGGACAAGTCCAAGTTCGACACCAAGCCCGGTCAACATGGCCGCACTTCCGGTGCACGCACATCCGACTACGGCCTGCAACTGCGCGAAAAGCAAAAAGTAAAGCGCATGTACGGCGTGCTCGAAAAGCAATTCCGTCGCTACTTCGAAATGGCCGACGGCAAGAAGGGCAACACTGGTGCCAACCTGCTGTCCGTGCTCGAATCGCGTCTGGACAATGTCGTGTACCGCATGGGCTTTGGCTCCACACGTGCAGAAGCACGTCAGCTGGTGTCGCACAAGGCCATCACCGTGAACGGTCAATCCGTGAACATCGCTTCCTACCTGGTGAAGGCTGGTGATGTGGTTGCCGTGCGTGAGAAGTCCAAGAAGCAAGCTCGTATCGTCGAAGCTCTGCAACTGGCTCAACAAGTGGGCATGCCTGCTTGGGTCGAGGTCAACGCTGACAAGGTCGAAGGCATCTTCAAGAAGTCTCCTGATCGTGACGAATTCGCAGCTGACATCAACGAATCCCTGATCGTTGAATTGTATTCGCGCTAATTCTCTGCCTGCTTAGCTTTCGAGAAACTGTTCCTAAACCGCGAGGCATCGCGGTTTAGGCGCTTCATCAGCCTTACCGGTGTAACGAGCTGGGGGTATTAAGAGGAAGACCGCATGCAAACCAATTTGCTGAAGCCCAAGGCAATCAATGTAGAGCAGCTTGGCCACAATCGTGCCAAGGTCGAGTTGGAACCGTTCGAGCGTGGTTACGGCCACACATTGGGCAATGCCATTCGCCGCGTATTGCTCTCCTCCATGGTTGGTTACGCAGCGACGGAAGTGACCATCGCAGGCGTGCTCCACGAGTACTCGTCCATCGATGGCGTTCAGGAAGATGTAGTCAACATCCTGCTGAACTTGAAGGGTGTGGTTTTCAAGCTGCACAACCGTGACGAAGTGACCCTGAGCCTGCGCAAAGACGGCGAAGGCGTTGTCACTGCACAAGACATTCAGACTCCGCACGACGTTGAAATCGTCAACCCGGATCACGTGATTGCACATCTGTCTGCCGGCGGCAAGCTGGACATGCAGATCAAGGTGGAAAAGGGCCGCGGCTACGTGCCGGGCAACCTGCGCCGCTATTCCGACGAATCGACCAAGTCGATCGGTCGCATCGTTCTGGACGCATCGTTCTCCCCAGTGAAGCGCGTGAGCTACACCGTGGAAAGCGCCCGTGTGGAACAACGCACCGACCTGGACAAGCTGGTCGTCGAGATCGAAACCAACGGTGCCATCACCGCTGAAGACGCAGTGCGCGCGTCCGCCAAGATTCTGGTGGAACAACTCGCTGTGTTCGCTCAGCTCGAAGGCGGCGAATTGGCTGCATTCGATGCTCCGTCCGGCTCGCGCAACAACGCCACGTTCGATCCGATCCTGCTGCGTCCTGTGGACGAGCTGGAACTCACCGTGCGTTCCGCCAACTGCCTGAAGGCAGAAAACATCTACTACATCGGTGATCTGATCCAGCGCACCGAGAACGAGCTGCTCAAGACACCTAATCTGGGTCGCAAGTCGCTCAACGAAATCAAGGAAGTTCTTGCTTCGCGTGGCCTCACGCTCGGCATGAAGCTCGAGAACTGGCCACCGGCCGGCCTCGACAAGCGTTGAACTCAGACGCTATAATCGCAGGCTCTTTTGATTCTTGGTCTTGAAGATTTTCAAGATCGCCAAAAGAGCAAATGCATACCGCGCAGCGGCCAGTACCTGATCCGGCTGGCCGCTAAAACATTTTTCAAAAGGACAATCCCATGCGCCACGGTCTCGGCCTTCGCAAACTGAATCGCACCAGCTCGCACCGCCTCGCGATGCTGAAGAACATGATGAACTCGCTCATCGAGCACGAGGCCATCAAGACTACCGTTCCAAAGGCAAAGGAACTGCGCCGCGTGATCGAGCCCATGATCACTCTGGCCAAGGTCGACACGGTTGCCAACCGTCGTCTGGCGTTCGATCGCCTGCGCGACCGTGACAGCGTGACCAAGCTGTTCAACGACCTCGGCCCACGTTTCAATGCACGTCCAGGCGGCTACACACGTATCCTGAAGATGGGTTTCCGCGTTGGTGACAATGCACCCATGGCTTACGTTGAGCTGGTGGATCGCGCTCCTGAAGCAGCTGCTGAAAATACTGAATCCGCAGCGTAATTCAAGAAATTACTGCGAATCTGGTATATAATAAACACATACCGCGCGATGGAGCAGTCTGGTAGCTCGTTGGGCTCATAACCCAAAGGTCGGAGGTTCAAATCCTTCTCGCGCAACCAAATTGAAAAGCCCGCTTTGAACAAAGCGGGCTTTTTCTTTTTGCTCAAACCGTTCCAACATGACCGATCGGCGTTCATTGCGCATGAAGCTGTTCGAGTCAACCGGTGGGCTTCTTCGTTTGGATGATGCTGCCAGTCAGCGACATTCAAAGATATGCCCGCCTTCAAGCTCCACAAGCACGATGGCTGATCTCTCGCACTCCATTCCCGGCACGCTGGGTATCGATTTCGGAACCTCCAACTCTGCCGCCGCTTTCTGTCCTCCCGGCGGCCAATCGCGACTTCTGCCTCTCGAAGGTACGGCCACGGGCATGCCCACCGCGCTGTTCATCAACACGGAGGAGCATCGCACGCACTACGGTCGTGATGCGATGAAGCAGTATCTGGAAGGCGAGCCCGGTCGCTTGATGCGCTCGCTCAAGAGCCTGCTGGGCAGTGCACTGCTGCAGGAAAAGACAGCGGTTCACGACAAGCTTGTGAGCTATCAGGACATCATTTCGCTGTTTTTGCGCCATGTCGCGCAGCAGTCGCGTGCGTCGCTCGACGGCAAGCTGCCCGAGCGCGTCGTGCTGGGTCGTCCCGTGCACTTCGTGGACGAACATCCCGAGCGTGATCGTGACGCGCAGAACGCGCTCGCGCAGGCGGCCAAGGATGCGGGTCTTGGCGAGGTCAGTTTTCAGCTCGAACCGATTGCTGCCGCGCTCGACTACGAACGCCGCTTGACGGCTGAAACCATCGCCCTGGTCGTCGATATCGGTGGCGGTACTTCCGACTTCACCGTGGTGCGCTTGGGCCCGGATCATGCCGGCAAGGCAGACCGCAACAGCGACATTCTGGCGACCGGCGGTGTGCACATCGGCGGCACGGATTTCGATCATCGTCTCAACGTCGAGCAGGTCATGCCGTTGCTGGGCTATCGCCACATCGGTCCGAGCGGGCGCGAGGTGCCGAGCAGCGTGTTCTTCGATCTCTCGACCTGGCATCTGATCCAGTGGCTGTACACGCAAAAGGCGATTGCGGCTGCGCGCGGATTGCGCTCGGATTACGCCGACCAGGGCATGCACCAGCGACTGATGCATGTGATCGAGGAGCGCGAAGGCCATCGCCTGGCGGATGCCGTGGAACAGGCCAAGATCACCGCGTCGAGCACGCATGCTGCCGCGCCGATCCAGCTCGATTGGCTGGAACGCAATCTGGGTGCGCAGATCACGCCTGCCGATCTGCATTCGCGTCTCGATGCGTTGCTTCAGCAGGTTGTGCAATGCGCGCAGGATTGCGTGCAGCGCGCGGGCGTCAGTGCTCCCGGAGCCATCTATCTGACAGGTGGATCTTCGGCGCTGACGGCGTTGCGCGACGCGCTGCGCGTGGCCTTCCCCGATGTGCAGCAGGTTGAAGGCGACCTGTTTGGCGGCGTAGCAACAGGTCTCGCCTACGCCTGATTCTTCAGGTGCGTGCATGGCAGAGCGTCTATTGGTGACGCTTTGTTCATTGCCTCATGCTTTGGGATAAACCCCGGGATGCGTTCGGATTCTTAACCGCTACATTGACTGAGTTCACGGTGGCGTTGCGCAGCGTGTCTGTGCGATGTCTTCCCTGTCACTGTTCGGCTTTGAAAATCATTCCAGGAGACGCAAGCATGAAGAAGGCGATGGTTGCCCAGTTGGTTCTGGGTGCGGTGGGAACGTGGAGCATGGTCGGCGCTGCGGTGCAGGCGCAGGATATCAAGATCGGCTACACGGCCGATCAATCGGCCAGCGGCGTGGCGGAGCTCGGCATCGCCGGGCGCTGGGGCTTCGAGGCCGCCATCGAGGACATCAACAAGGCGGGCGGCATTCTGGGCCGCAAGGTCGTGGGCGTGGTTCGCGACGATCAGGGCACGCCGCCCAAGGCGATTCAGACCGTGCAGGAGCTGATCGACAGCGAAAAGGTCAGCGGCATTGTCGGCCCGGCCAACTCGGGCAACGCGCTGGCGTGGCTGCACATTCCGCAGCAAAAGAAGATTCCCGTCGTGGTGCCGATTGGGACCGCCACCGAAATCACCACGCGCTATGCCAAGGAGCCGCAGAATTATCTCTACCGCATCTCCATGGTGGACCGCGAACAGGTCTCGCTGCTGGGGGCTTATGCGGTGAAGGCGTCCAAGGAAAAGAAGATCGCGATTCTGGCGGACTCGACCGGCTACGGGCAGGGCGGCATCAAGGACGCGACGGACATTCTCGCGCTGCATGGCGTCAAGCCGGTGGCGGTCGAGAAGTACGGTCCCAAGGACACGGACATGACCTCGCAGCTCAACAAGATCAAGGCGGCGGGCGCGGACACGGTGATCATCTACGGCATTGCCGACGGCGCGGCGCAGGTGCTGCGCAGCATGGAGAAGATCAACTACATGCCGATCACGCTGGGCACCTGGGGCAACCTGAGTTCGCTGCTGCCCAAGATGGCGGGCACCAAGCTGGCCGAGCATCTGATCATGGCCGCATCGACGACGGAAGACACCTCGGCGAAGACCAAATCTCTGGGCCAGCGCGTGCGCGTGAACTTCCCGACGCTCACCACGTTCCCATGCTCCGCACAGGCGTATGACTCGGTCATGCTGCTGGCGGCGGCGATGAAGCAGGCCAACAGCACGGATGGCGAGAAGGTGGCTGCGGCGCTTGAAAGTCTGAACAAGACCGAGGGCGTGATCAAGACCTATGACAAGCCCTTCAGCAAGACGAACCATGAAGGTTTGAGTGTGAGCGACTTCTATTTGGCGCGCTGGAAGGGCAGTGAGGTAGTCCGCTTCGAAGATCCCATCTACAAGTCTCTTACTCCTGCTGATCTGAAGAAGTGACCTTTTTTGGGTTTTTCGTTGGTCGTTTGGAGATGACGATACAGCCCCTCATGCGTCGTTGTGGAAGCCTTGTCGTACGAGAGTACTGTCTGCGGCTTCACGCCTAGCCTGAGGGGCTGTCTCGTCATTGGGGTGGTGAGTTCAAACACCGTGCGCGCTGCTGGCGTTGTGGTTTGAAGACCGGGTGTTGCACGTCGGTTTTTCGTGGGGCTTGTATGTTCGAGTCGATTCTTCAGGCGATCTTCAGCGGTCTGGCGCTCGGCAGCATCTATGCGCTGGTGGCGGTGGGCTTCAACATCACGTTCAACACCACCAAGACGCTGAACTTCGGGCAGGGCGAGTTCCTCGTCGCAGGGGCGTTCGTGTCGGTGTCGGTGTTGCTGCTGCTCGCGGGCAAGAACATCACCGATACCTTGCTGCCGGCCGATGTGACCATGGTGCGCTATGTGCTCAGTCTCATCGGCACGATGGCGGTGCTGGGTGTGCTGGGTGTGATCCTGTACTACGCGGCGGTGAGGCCGTTTGTGGGGCGGGGCGGTATGGCGTGGGTGATGAGCACCATTGGCTTTGGCATCATCATCCAGAATACGGCGCTGGCGATCTGGGGGCCATCGAACATGGTGATGCCGTCGCCGCTTGGCAGTGACGTGATACGCATCGGCGGCGCGGGGGTATTGCCGCAGGAAGTGCTGGTGCTGGTGGCGAGCGTGATCGTGCTGCTCAGTCTCGACTTCGTCATGCGTCGCACCAAGATCGGAAAGGCCGTGCGCGCCGTGGCGCAAAGCGGCAGCGCGGCCACGCTCATGGGCATCAATGTGACAGCGATCGTGGTGCTGGCGTTCGTCATCAGTTCCAGCCTGGCAGGCTTGGCGGGACTGTTGATTGCACCGATCACCACCGCCTCCGTTTTCATGGGCATGTCGCTGGCGCTCAAGGCATTTTCGTCAGCGATTCTGGGCGGGCTCACCAGTCCGCGCGGCTGCATGCTGGGCGGCTTCATTCTCGGGTTGATCGAGGCGCTGGTCGGGCTCTGGCAAGCCGAGCTGCGTGAGATCAGCATCTTCGTGCTCATCATCATCGTGCTCGTCGTGCGGCCGCAAGGGCTGCTTGGACAGAAGATCGTGGAGAAGGTCTGATGCGCAGCGGCGAGTTCAAACATTACTTCTGGCTGCTCATCGTCGCAGCGCTGGTGGCGGCGATTCCGCTGCTCACGAGCAACGACTTCTATCTGCGCATCGTGTTCCTGATCGGCGTGAACTACATCGCTGCATCGGGCCTGAATGTGCTGGTGAACTACACCGGGCAGAAATCGCTCGGCCACGCAGGCCTGTTTGCCGTGGGCGCCTATGCCGTGGCGCTGCTGACGGCGCGCTGGGGTTGGAATCCTTGGGCCGCATTCGCGATGGCGGGCGTGCTCGCCGGCCTGTTCGGCGTGGTCATCGCCTTGCCGGCACTGCGCGTGAAAGGGCCTGCGCTGGCGATGGTGACCATCGGCTTCGGCATCGTGGTCGAGAAGATCGTCTCTGAATGGCAGGATGTGTTCGCGGGGCAGCAGGGCATCTACGGCGTCTTGCCGCTCAAGTGGGGTGAGCAGATGTTCGGCACCAAGCACTGGGTCTGGTTCGTGCTGGTTCTGTGCGTTGTGTTGCACGTGATGTTCCGCTATTTGCTGGGTGGTCGCTTCGGTCGCGCGTTTCTTGCGGTGAACACGGCAGAGGTCGCGGCCGAAAGCGTGGGCGTGAGCGTCTACAAGTTCAAGGTGCTGGCGTTCGTGATCAGCGCGTTCACCTGCGGCATTGCGGGTGCGTTGATCGCGCAGCAGAACCAGTACATCAACTCGGATTTCATCACCTTCAATCTCTCGATCTTCTTCTTGTTGATCGTGCTGTTCGGTGGCAATTCGGTCTACGGTCCGCTGCTGGGATCGGTGGTGCTCACGCTGCTCGATTCACTGCTCTCGCGCTGGCCCGATGTGCAGCATTTCACGTATGGCGCGCTGCTCCTGTTTGCGCTGTATGCGATGCCGAATGGGCTCTCGGGATTTGTGCGAATGCTGGCTCGAAAATTCGCGCCGGGACTGGTGCCCAAGGAGCGCTTGCCGAACGATCTGCCGGCATGGCAATTGAAGCCCGCTGTGGGCGCATCAAGCGCTGGCGTGCTGCTCGATGGGCAAGGTCTGTACAAGGCTTATGGCGGCGTGGTGCCGACCAACAATGTGAATATCCAGATCAAGCCCGGCCATGTGCATTCGCTGATCGGCCCGAACGGTGCGGGCAAGACCACGCTGCTCAACATTCTGTCGGGCATCGTCACGCCGGAACGCGGGCGCATCCAGTTTGCCGGGCAGGACATCGTTGGCGTGTCGCCCAACAAAATCGCGCGCATGGGTCTGGGGCGCACCTTCCAGAACCTGCGGCTGTTCAGCGACATGACAGTGCTCGACAACGTGAAGGTCGGTCTGCATTCGCACATCAAGGCGGGCTTCTTCGCGAGTCTGATTGGCGTGGGCAAGGCGCACAAAGCGGAGTTGGCGGCGCGAGACGAGGCGCTGCAGATTCTCGATCGCCTGCATCTGCGCGACAAGGCACTCGACATTGCGGGCAGCTTGCCTTACGGCTTGCAGCGAAGGCTCGAACTGGCACGCGCGCTCGCCACGCATCCCAAGCTGCTCTTGCTCGATGAACCTGCGGCGGGTCTCAATCCGCAGGAGACGCAGGAGCTGATTCAGGTGATCGCGCGTATCCGCGATCTGGGCATCACGGTGCTGCTGATCGAGCACCACATGGATCTGGTGATGGCGGTGTCGGATCACGTGATCGTGCTCGACTACGGTCAGAAGATCGCCGAAGGCACGCCCGCAGAAGTGCAGAACAACCCGCGCGTGATTGCAGCCTATCTGGGCAGCGACGAGGACGAAGATGCTGCGGATGACGTGATCGGAGGCCAGCATGCCTGAGCAGACGACAGCCTTGCTGCGCGTGGATTCGCTGCAGGTGCATTACGGCGCGGTGCAGGCGCTCAAGGGCGTTTCGCTGCATGTGAATGCGGGCGAAGTGGTGACCATCATCGGCGGCAACGGCGCGGGCAAGAGCACGCTGATGAAGGCCATTTCGGGTCTGGAACCAGCCGCAGCGGGAAGCATTGCATTCGAAGGTCAGGACATCACGCGCATGCCCGGCCATCTGCGTGTGCCGCTAGGCATCGCGCAAAGCCCGGAAGGCCGGCAGGTGTTCGCTGATCAGACCGTGCTCGACAACCTGCTGCTCGGCGCGTATCACCGCAAGGATGGAGCGGCGGAGATTGCCGCCGATGTGGAAAAACAGTTCGCCGCATTTCCTCGATTGCGCGAGCGCCGCGAGCAGATGGCGGGCACCATGTCGGGCGGCGAGCAGCAGATGCTGGCGATTGCGCGCGCGCTGATGTCGCGGCCCAAGCTGTTGTTGCTCGATGAACCATCGCTGGGTTTGGCACCGCTCATCGTCAAGGAGATCTTCGCCATCGTTCGGCAGCTCAAGTCGCAGGGCGTGACGATTCTGCTGGTCGAGCAGATGGCCAATCAGGCCTTGGCCGTGGCCGACCGCGCCTATGTGCTGGAGACCGGGCGCTTCACGCTCGAAGGCGCGGCGGCCGATTTGCGGTGCGACCCGAAGGTGCGTGCCGCCTACCTTGGAGCCCATGCATGACGGAGCCTGCTGGCGACACGTATGACTATGTGATCGTCGGCAGTGGAGCGGCGGGGGCCATCGTCGCCGCGCGTTTGAGCGAAGACCCGAACGTCAGCGTCTGTGTGCTCGAAGCGGGGCCGCCGGACAGCCATCCGTGGCTCAGGCTGCCTGCGGGGTTCATCAAGGTGATCTTCAATTCCAAGTACGCGTGGCAGTTCAGTTCGGAGCCCACGGAGCGCACGAACGACAGACGCATTCCGCTGCCGCAAGGCAAGACGCTGGGCGGCTCGACGTCGATCAACGGGCTGGTCTACAACCGCGGCCAGCGCGAGGATTTCGATGGCTGGGCGGCAATGGGAAATCCCGGTTGGTCCTATGACGAAGTGCTGCCGTATTTCAAGCGCTCGGAAGCGTTTGTCGATGGTGGCGATCCTGAATTGCGCGGCCACAGTGGCGCATTGAAGGTCACGCTGCCGCATTGGCCGCATCCCGTGTGCGAGGCCTTTTTGCAAGGCGCGCAAGCACTCGGCATGCCGCGCAATGCGGACTACAACGGCACGTCGCAGCAAGGCGTGGGCTACTTCCAGCGCACCATCCACAAGGGTTGGCGCATGAGCACGTCGGCCGCGTTTTTGCGTCCCGCCATGCATGCGCGCAATCTCCATGTGGTGACGAATGCGCAGGCGCAGCGCGTGGTGTTGCGCGGCCATCAGGCGGCGGGCGTGGTTTACAGGCAGGGCGGCGCGATGCATGTGGCGCATGCGCGGCGCGAGGTGATTGTGTGCGCTGGTGCGATCAACACGCCCAAGCTGCTGCAGCTTTCCGGCATTGGCGATGGCGAGCAACTGCGCGAGTTCGGCATCGACACGCAGGTGCATCTGCCCGGCGTGGGCCAGCATCTCAAGGACCACTTTTCGATTCGCCTCGTTGCGCGCGTGAAAAACGCCGTCACCATCAACGAGCTCGCGCGCGTGCCGCGTCTGTGGGGGCAGGCGTTCGACTGGCTGCGCGGCAAGCCGAACATTCTCTCGCTGAGCCCGTCCGTCGTGCATTGGTTCTGGCAGTCGCAGTCGGGGCTGTCGCGGCCCGATCTGCAGGGCGTGTTCTCGCCAGCGAGTTACCGCGAAGGTTATGTCGGCATGCTCGATGTGTTTCCTGGCATGACTTGCGGCGTGTGGCAGCACCGGCCGAAGAGCGAGGGATCGGTGCGCATCGCGTCGGCCAATCCTGCGGTGGACCCCATCGTGCAGCCGAACTATCTGGAGGACGAGGATGACCGCCGCACGCTGATTCGTGGTGTGCTCATTGCACGTTCGTTGCTGCTCACCGAAGCGCTGGCGAAGTTTCGCGAAGCCGAGGTGATGCCCGGTGAGAAGGTGCAGTCCGACGACGAGATTCTCGATTTCATCCAGCGCTACGGTGTGTCGTCGTATCACCTGAACGGCACGGCGCGCATGGGGCCCGCAAGTGACTCGCAGGCAGTCGTCGATGCGCAGTTGCGCGTGCATGGCGTGCAAAACTTGCGCGTGGTCGATGCGTCGGTGATGCCCGAAATCACATCGGCCAACACCTGTGCCGCGACGATGATGATCGGCGAGAAGGGCGCTGAGTTGATCCGCAGCGCGCGTTGACGATCAGCGCTTATCCGCGCTTCTTTCTGGTGCGCAGATCGCGGATTCCGGGCAGCGTCGTCGGGTCCTGTCCGGCCTGCAGAATGCGGTGTTTCTGGATCTTTTGCGTGCCGGTTGTGGGGATCTCGTCGGTGAACCACCACCAGCCCGGCACCTTGTAGTAGGCCATCTCCTTCTGGCAGAAGTCGAACAGCTCGCTGCAGAGTTCGTCGCTCGCGGTTTCGCCCGGCACGAGCACGATGCTGGCGAGCACCTCTTCTTCGCGAATGGCGTCGGGCGCGGCCATCACGGCAACGCCCTGAACTTTCGGGTGCGTGAGCAAAATCGCTTCGACTTCAGCGGCAGCGATGTTTTCGCCCGAGCGGCGAATGATGTTCTTGCGCCGGTCCATGAAATGCAGCAGTCCGTCCGGGTCCTGCACGACCACGTCGCCGGTGTGGAACCAGCCGCCGATCCACGCTTTTTCCGTCGCTGCGGGATCGTCGAGATATTCGCTGAAAAAATGCTTGCGCGGCGTTTCGGCTGAGTAGCGCACCAGCATTTCGCCGGGCGTGCCGAAGGGCACGGGCGCGCCAGTTTCATCGGCCACCAGCACTTCGAGACCCGGCACGCCGCGACCGAACGAGCGCGTGCCGACCTGACGATCTGCGGTGTAGTCGGAGAGCGTGCGCACCACTTCCGTCATGCCCCACAGCTCGATCAGCGGAAAGCCGAAGCGCTGCTCGAACACGGCATGCAGTTGCGGCTCCACGCCCGCGCCGTAGCCGAAGCGGATCACATGCTTTTTCTCCCATTCCGATTCGGGCTGTTTGAGCAGCAGCGGAATGATCACGCCGAGGTAGTGAACGATGGTGGCGCGCGATGTGGCGACTTCTTCCCACCAGCGCGAGGGTTGAAAGCGGTCCGTCTGCACCTGACAGCCGCCCGACACCAGCATGCAGTAGAACGACAGGATGGACGCGTTGACGTGAAACAGCGGCAGCGGGTTGAACAGGCGCTCCTTGCCTTCCTGAATCGACACGAAGCCGGTCTGGCTTGCATACCATTTGCCTGCAGCAAGTTCGTAGGCATGCGACAGCACACAGCCCTTGGGCTGGCCCGTGGTGCCCGAGGTGTAGAGAATGCTCGCGGGCGTGTCGGCGGTCACCTGACCGGCTTGAGCGGCGCGGCTGGCCTTTGGCAGTTGCAGCGCGGTGCTGTTCAGCGGATCGACGGTGGTGACCGCTGGCTTGTGCCGCGTGTCTTCCAGCGATTCCTGAATCGAAGCGAGACGCGAGGGCAGGCAGACGATGAGATCGACCTTGGAGTGGTCAATCAGATAGTTCAATTCGCGGCGACGGTAATCCGGGTTGACGGGTACGCAGCAGATGCCGAGCGTGTTGAGCGCGAGCTTGTGCAGCATGTGCTCGGGGCGGCTTTCCAGCAGCAGGGCCACGCGGTGTCCAAGCCCATATCCAGCTTCGCTGTAGAGCCTGGCGAGCGCGGCGATCTGCGTGCCGGCTTCGCGGTAGCTGATCTCGACGCCGTCCTGCGCATAGTCGCGGCGTGGGTTGGAGGGCACGGCCAGCAGGCTGTTGTCGGCATAGCGCTGGACGGCGGCCTGCAGCGCCTGGCCAATCGTTGTCTCGTCGGTCACGGTGATCATGGGATGGCTCCTGCGTTCGTCGTCATCATCTTTATCATCGTCATCAGGGCCGCAGCAGCGGCGAAGGCATCGGGTCCACGCCCTGATCGATGGCGGCTTGTTTTTCGATGTCGAGGCTGCGTTGAAACGCGGGGCGTTCGCGCAGTCGCTGCCAGTAGGCCTGCGTGGCGGGCCCCCATTGTTCGCGCAGGTCGAGAAACTCGGACAGCATCAGCGCATAGCTGGCGGCGATGTCGGCGGCAGTGAAGCGGTCGGCGCACAGAAATTCGCGCTGCGATGTCGCTGCTTCGACGGCCTTGAGCCGACCGAGAAACCAGCGCGTGTAGTCCTGCACGACCTGCGGCTGGCGGCGCTCGGGCGGCTCGAAATGCGTGTAGCGCAACACCAGCGTCAGCGGAAAGGTGAGGGTCGCGTCCGACATGAACAGCCAGTTCAGATAGCTGGCGTAGGCTGCATCACCGGGCTGCACGGACAGCGGCGTGCCGGGGACCAGGCTGCAGAGGTATTGGCAGATCGCGCTCGACTCGGTGAGTCGCGCCTCGCCATCGATCAAGAGCGGCACCGTGCCCAGCGGATTGAGTTCGAGAAAGCTGCGTGCCATCACGCGTGGCGGAAAGGGCAGCATCTTCAGTCGATACGGCAAGCCCAGTTCCTCGAACATCCACAGTGCACGAAAAGAGCGCGCGCTGACGCTGTGATAAAGCTCCATCACTCACCTGTCTCCTTGTTGTTCATGCAGCGCTGATGACTCTTGAGTGCGCTTGCGTGTCCGGGCGATGTTAATGGATTCGCGAGCAGCACATGTATTGATGCAGCCTCGCAGATAGCGTTGAAATCGCCTTGAGAATACGAGCCATATTGTTGGGCAAGCGATGCCGACCTTGCTCAAGCGAATGCCGTTTGCAGCGTTTGGTAACTCTAAAAATGGGGAAGAGGCTGGAGTGCTATTGATTTTTGTCACGCAAATTGCAAACTGCTCGGTGAGTGCAATTTCTTGTGCGGGCGTTGTATTGAATTCACTTTGTCAGGGGCCATCTGCAGCGCCTGTTCATTGATACTCAAGGAGTGCCCGTTATGTTCCCCGAAAAAATTGCCAAGTCTCATCTCGTCAAGCTCAACCGAATGCTGGACGACATCGCACGTGCGTCCAAGGATCTGGATGGCTTGCGCATGGCCTACCAGTGCATTGCCGACGAATGCGAACACGAGTTGCGCTGCACGCCCGATTGCGCGTCGGTCGTGCTGGGACAACCACAGGCCCAGCGCTGCGCCGAAATCGTGGTTGCGCATGTGACGCTCAAGTCCGACATCGAATGCGCGCTCACGCGTGGCACCGATGGCAAGCAGGTGGGCGCGTTGCAAGTGCGGCTCGATGCGCTGGAAGACGAGCGTGACACGCTCGATTCCGATTTGCGCTCCACGCAGCGCTCGCTTTGGAAACTCCGGCCCATCGCGTTGGAGGACCCGCCCTAGTGCTGGCCGCGGTTCCCCCATTGCCCCATTTGGATAGGTTGGAAAGTCAATTGAGTTGATGTCCCGTCGGACCCATGCCCGACACGAAAAGAAAAAGTAAACCAAAGGGACCAGGAGTGATGCGCTAGTCGAGAGGCACGGATTTCAAGGCTTCTACGCACATGCGCGCAGCGGTTGGATGCTCGGGACAAGGGTATCGGTCGCGCCAGTCATTCCACCTCGGCTGCAGCCACCGGCTGGCCGAAAGCGCACTGCCATCAGCGGGCAGATGCGGCGCAGTCCATGCGCTTTGCCATCGTGCTTCTCACTCCCTCATCGCCCAATCATTTTTCGTCGCCTTCGTTGTCGTTCTCGCTGTCGTTGTCGCCTGCTGACTTCATCGCGAGCGCCATGTCGTAGAGCCGATTGCGTGCTCCGCCGGTGATCTGCGCGGTCAGGCGCACAGCGGTCTTCATGGGCAGTTCGGCCAACAGCAGTTGCAGGATTTGCTGCTCCTTGGGATCGTGCTCGGTGCTTTGCGTGGAGGGATGGATCACGACCACGAATTCGCCACGGCTGTGCTGGCTGTCCGATTGCAGCCAGGCGAGCAGCGCGCTCGCCGGGTGTGTGGTGATCTGCTCGAACTGCTTGCTGATCTCGCGCGCCAGCGTCACCGGGCGTTCGCCCAGAACGGCCAGCGCCTTGGCGAGTTCTTCGATGCGGTGCGGCGCTTCGAGCAGCACGACGGCGCGCGGCTCCAGCGCCAGTTGATCGATGACGGATGCGCGCTCGGCGGACTTGGTAGGCAGAAAGCCTGCGAACAGAAAGCCTTGTGCATCGGGCGACACGATGCCCGCCACGCTGATGGCCGTGGTCACGCTGCTCGCGCCCGGCAGCGGCATTGCGCGCAGACCGGCGGCCTGCACGGCGGCGCAAAGGCGCGCGCCCGGATCGCTCACGCCCGGCGTGCCCGCATCGCTCACATAGACAACCCGTTTGCCTTGTTGCAGCAGGTCGATCACCTGCGCCGAGCGTTCGGCCTCGTTGTGCTGGTGCACGGCCAGCAGTTGATTGCCGGACTTGTCGAGCCCGTAGGCGCGCAGCATCTGCTGGGTGTGGCGCGTGTCTTCGCAGGCGACATGGTCGGCCAGTTGCAACACATGCAGGGCGCGCAGGGTGATATCTGCGAGATTGCCGATCGGGGTCGCCACGACGTACAAGGCCCCCTGCGGATAATGCTGAGCACCGGCTGCATCGCGAGCAGCTGTCAGGGCAGAGGCAAAAGATGTGCTCATGGGATTTCCTGAAAAGAATGAAGGGGCAGGCGGCGCAAGCCACTGGACAGAACACCGACGCAGGCACGGCGGACCGGACCACGCGCGTGCAGGGCATGCTCGCCGAGGATCAGGCGCTGGCCCATCTGCAGAAGGCCGGACTGAAGCTCGTCACCCGCAATTATCGAACTCCGGGCCGGGGCGGCGGGGAAATCGACCTGATCATGCGTGATCGCGACGGGACATTGGTCTTCGTCGAGGTGCGCAGCCGGGGCTCGGCGCAGTTCGGCGGCGCGGGCGCCAGCATCGGTGCGACCAAGCGGCGGCGCATCATTTTCGCGGCCCTGCACTACCTGGCGGTGCTGCCTGCGCACCCGCCCTGTCGCTTTGATGTGGTGCTGATCCAGCCCGAGCTGGTGTGGCTCAAGGGGGCTTTTGACGCGGGAGACTGAGCGCCGTTTTTGAGGGTTTCTTGCGTTTTTCGGCTGTTTTTCATGCCGCAATGGATATATGCCGATACGGATTTGGAATTCAGTCACTTCGCGCCTGCGCCAGACAAGTATCATCGGCAGTCCATGCTTGAGCAACGAATCCAACAACATTTCATCGACAGCGCCGACGTCAAGTACCAGTCGGCGCAAGCCTTGAGCGACCCCATCAATGCGGCGGTGCAGGCGCTGCTCGCCTGTGTGACCAATGGCTCCAAGGTGCTGGCCTGCGGCGCGGGGCTGTCTTCCGCGCAGGCGCTGCAGTTCGCCATGATGTGCGTGGCGGGCTTCGAGCGCGAGCGTCCCGAACTCGCCGCCATGGCCCTGTCGGCCGATGCCGGTTGGGCCGGAACGCTCGGTCAGTCGTTTGAAGTGGGCGCGTTTGCCCGCCAGGTGCGCGCCTTGGGCGCAGCCGGCGACGTGCTGCTCGTGCTGTGCGTGAATGGCGACGAACCGGCGCTGCTCGAAGCGGTGCTTGCCGCCCACGAGCGAGACATGTCGGTGATCGCCCTGTGCGCGCGTGATTCCGGCGCGATGGGCGGCGTGATGCGCGAGACCGACGTGCAGATTTGCGTGCCGCACGACCGCGCCGCGCGTGTGCGCGAGGTGCATTTGCTCATCCTGCACTGTCTGTGCGACGGTGTGGATACCCAGTTACTTGGTGAACAGGAGATGCTTTGATGAAATTCCTTCATGCCCGTACCACTTGCGCCGTGCTGGCTGCAACGCTGCTGGCCGCCGGTCTGACTGCTTGCGCCCCCGTGGTGCTGGGCGGCGGCGCGGTGATGGGCACGCTGATGGCGACGGACCGCCGCACCACCGGCACCCAGGTCGAGGACGAAGCCATCGAGAACAAGGTCGCCGGTCGCCTCAAGGACACCATGAATGGCCGTGGCCACTTCAACGTCACCAGCTACAACCGCCAGGTGCTGCTGACCGGCGAGGTGCCGACTGTCGAGGAAAGCCAGAAGGCCGAGCGCGAAGCCCGTGCGGTCGAGAACGTGAAGTCGGTGGTCAACGAGCTGGGCGTGATGGAGAACTCCGGCTTCTCCCAGCGCTCGCGCGACACGCTGATCACCGGCAAGGTCAAGGCCAGCCTGATGGATGCCAAGGACCTGTCGGCCAACGTCTTCAAGGTCGTGACCGAGCGCGACGTGGTCTACCTGATGGGCCGCGTCACTCCGCGCGAAGCCAAGCGCTCCGCCGAAATCGCCCGTGGTGTGGACAACGTGCGCAAGGTCGTGCGCGTGTTCGAGACCATCTCGGAAGAGGAATTGGCCAACTACGGCAAGCAGCAAGGCGCTCCGGTGCAGGATGCGTCGTCGGCTGGCACGTCGACCACATCCGCTCCCGCTGCCGTTGCGCCGACACCGCTGGCTGCGCAGCCCACTCCGGCGCCCGCACCTTCGGGTCCATCGCGCGAAGAAATCAAGGGCACGCCGCTGCCCGCGATCCAGACGGCACCGGTTCGCTGAGCCGCTGGTAGTCACCCACAGAAAAGCCGGTCAGGACTCGCATCCTGACCGGCTTTTTGTTGCTTGGGGCTGCGGATTACTTCGCGGGCTTGCGCAGGCGGGTGATCAGGCTCGACGTGTCCCAGCGCGCGCCGCCGGACTGCTGCACATCGCCGTAGAACTGATCGACCAGCGCCGTCACCGGCACGCGCGCGCCGTTGCGCTTGGCCTCATCGAGCACCAGACCCAGATCCTTGCGCATCCAGTCCACGGCAAAGCCGAAGTCGAACTTGCCCTGCACCATGGTCTTGCCGCGGTTTTCCATCTGCCAGCTCTGGGCCGCGCCCTTGCTGATCACGTCGAGCACGACGTTCATGTCCAGTTCCGCCTGCTGACCGAAGGCGATGGCTTCGGACAGGCCCTGCACCAGACCGGCGATGCAGATCTGGTTGACCATCTTGGCGAGCTGGCCTGCGCCGCTGTCGCCGATCAGTGTGAACGCACGCGAGAACGCCAGCGCCGTGGGGCGAGTGTCGTCGAAGGTGACCTGATCGCCGCCGCACATCACGGTAAGCTGGCCGTTCTGTGCGCCCGCCTGACCGCCGGACACAGGCGCATCGATGAACTGCAGACCGAGCGACAGCGCCTGTTCATACAACTCGCGCGCCACCTGGGCCGAGGCGGTGGTGTGGTCCACAAAGACGGTGTTGGCGCCCATGCCGGCGAAGGCACCGTGCTCGCCCAGCACCACCGAGCGCAGATCGTCGTCGTTGCCGACGCAGCAGAACACGATTTCGGCGTCCTTCACGGCGTCCTTGGGGGTGAGGCCAAAGCTGCCGCCGAATTCCTTGACCCAGGCTTCCGCCTTGGCCGAGGTGCGGTTGTAGACCGACACCTGATGCCCCGCCTTGGCCAGATGCCCGGCCATGGGATAGCCCATGACGCCCAGCCCCAGAAACGCGACTTTGCGCGGGGGAATAGCGTCATATGTGCGGGGATTGATGCTGCTGCTCATGTCAGGAAAACTCCAGTTGGTTCGTTCAATGGCTCAAAGGGGCTTGAAGGCGGGCGATCAGACGATCGAGAAATGTTCGGTACCGGCCGACAGGTCGGTGGTCTTGGCGCGCTGGCTGCTCAGCTTGATCTGCAGGCGCAGGTCGTTGACCGAGTCGGCGTTTCTGAGCGCGTCTTCGTAGGTGATCATGTTGGCCTCGAACAGGTCGAACAGCGCCTGATCGAAGGTCTGCATGCCGAGGTTGCGGCTCTTCTTCATGATTTCCTTGATCTCGGCGACCTCGCCCTTGAAGATCAGGTCGGCAATCAGCGGCGAGTTCAGCATGATTTCCACGGCGGCGGAGCGGCCCTTGCCGTCCTGCTTGGGAATCAGGCGCTGCGAGACGATGGCGCGCAGGTTCAGCGACAAGTCCATCAGCAACTGCCCGCGACGTTCTTCGGGGAAGAAGTTGATGATCCGGTCCAGCGCCTGGTTGGCCGAGTTGGCGTGCAGCGTGGCCAGACACAGGTGACCGGTTTCGGCGAATGCCACCGCATGCTCCATGGTTTCGCGGTCGCGGATTTCGCCCATCAGAATCACGTCGGGAGCCTGACGCAGCGTGTTCTTCAGCGCGGCTTCCCAGCTGTCGGTATCCAGACCCACTTCACGCTGCGTGACCACGCAATTCTTGTGCGGGTGCACGAATTCCACCGGGTCTTCCACGGTGATGATGTGGCCGTAGGAATTCTCGTTGCGCCAGTCGAGCATGGCGGCCAGCGTGGTCGATTTGCCCGAGCCGGTCGCGCCCACCAGAATGCACAGGCCGCGCTTGGTCATGGTCACGTCCTTGAGCACCTGCGGCACGCCAAGGCCATCGATGGTCGGTAGCGTCAGCGGAATCGTCCGCAGCACCAGACCGACGCGGCCCTGCTGCACGAAGGCGTTCACACGAAAGCGACCAATGCCCGCTGGCGAAATCGCGAAGTTGCATTCCTTGGAGCGCTCGAAGTCGGCGATCTGCTTGTCGCTCATGATCGAGCGCGCGAGGATCAGCGTGTGCGCAGGCGTCAGCGGCTGGGGCGAGACCTTGGTGATCTTGCCGTCCACCTTGATGGCGGGAGGAAATTCGGCGGTGATGAACAGGTCACTGCCTCCACGGCTGACCATCAGGCGAAGCAGATCGTTGATGAATTTACTGGCCTGATCGCGTTCCATGTCGTTCCTCTCGGTCTTCGCGGCTGCTCTGCAATCAGGCTGGCTCGGGAAGTTGTTGGTTGTAGCAAAAAATGCGTTTCAAAAATGCGTGTCCCCGGGATCGCCGGGGTCGCCCGAATCGCTCCGGGTCATCCGTTGGGATTGTCGCTGAGCCGCGAGCTCACCACGCGCAGGCGCAGCGACAATTTGCGGGCCAAAAGCGCAATCAGCGCGGCGGCCAGCGGCGGGTCCTGCGCCATCATCTCGTCGAGCGCCTCGGCGCTGAGCACTGCGACTTCGCATTCGGTGAGCGTGGTGCAGGTGGAAAAGCGGATGCCGCCGTCCAGCAACGACATCTCGCCCAGAATGTCTCCGGGGCGGGTTTCGGCCAGCCGCAGGTGCTCGCCCCAGGGTTGGCGACGGTCCACGCCGATGCTGCCCGAGAGCAGCACGATCATGAAGTTGCCGAATTCGTCCTGACGGATCAGGTCGCGATTGGGCGAGACCAGCGCGAACGCGAAGAAGCGCTGCATGCGCTCCAGTGCGTCCTTGTTCAGGTGCGACATGTACTGGTCTTTTTCCCAGACCGATTCGAGCAGCTTGCCCCCGCGGCTCTTGGGCAGGCGGGTGGCGACGACCTCGACGGCGCGCGCCTCCCACGGGGCGGCGGCCTTGCTGGCGCTCTTGCCCATGGAAAAGGCGGTCGTGAACAGGGTCGACTCGCCAACTTCCCTGGCTTCTCTGGGGCTCTTGGATTTGAGCAGGTCGAGGATGCCTTTCATGTGGTGTCTTCCTGTTTCGACGCCGCCGATGCGCCGAAGATTGGGGGTGTAGGACGCCTAGCTCACCATCATCCGGGGAAATTCTCCGGAATCTTGGCCTTGGCCCGCGCCTCGGCTGGGCTGATGATGTTGCGGCGCACCAAGTCTGTCAAATTCTGGTCCAGCGTCTGCATGCCCACACCGTTGCTGGTCTGGATCGTGGAGTACATCTGCGCGACCTTGGCTTCGCGGATCAGGTTGCGGATCGCGCTGGTGCCGAGCATGATTTCGTGCGCCGCGACACGGCCTTGTCCATCCTTGGTCTTGCACAGCGTCTGCGAGATCACCGCCTGCAGCGATTCGGAGAGCATCGCGCGGACCATTTCCTTTTCTTCGGCGGGGAACACGTCGATGATACGGTCGATGGTCTTGGCCGCGCTCGAGGTGTGCAGCGTGCCGAACACCAAGTGGCCGGTTTCGGCGGCGGTCATCGCAAGGCGAATGGTTTCCAAGTCACGCATTTCGCCCACCAGAATCGCGTCCGGATCTTCACGCAGTGCGGATTTCAGCGCGGCGGCGAACGACAGCGTCATCGGGCCGACTTCGCGCTGGTTGATCAGGCACTTCTTGGATTCGTGCACGAATTCGATCGGGTCTTCCACGGTGAGGATGTGGCCGTACTCGGTTTCGTTCAGGTAGTTGACCATCGCGGCCAGCGTCGTCGATTTGCCCGAGCCGGTAGGGCCGGTCACCAGCACCAGACCGCGCGGCTTGAGTGCCAGTTCGCCGAAGATCTTGGGCGCGTTCAGTTGTTCCAGCGTCAGGATCTTGCTTGGAATCGTACGGAACACCGCCGCCGCACCCCGGTTCTGGTTGAACGCGTTCACCCGGAAACGCGCCAGCCCTTCGATTTCGAAGGAAAAGTCGACTTCGAGGAATTCTTCGTAGGCCTTGCGCTGCGCGTCGCTCATGATGTCGTAGACCATGCTGTGCACGGTCTTGTGATCGAGCGCGTCGACGTTGATGCGGCGCACATCGCCGTGCACCCGGATCATCGGCGGCAGGCCGGCGGAGAGGTGCAAGTCGGATGCTTTGTTCTTGACGCTGAATGCAAGCAGTTGGGTAATGTCCACGGGATCCCTCTGATCGTTTGATACGCTTGGAGTCTTGTTTCCGAGCAGATCGACAGGTTAAGGTTGTTTGACCTGTGCCGCTAGTCAGATCGCCCGAAACGGACTCCTCAACGAATATTATGACGACGATTTCCAACAATCTCCAACGAGTGCACGCGCAGATTGCCAAGGCCTGTGAGCAGGCGGGGCGGCCCGCTGGCAGCGTGGCCTTGCTGGCGGTGTCCAAGACCTTCGGCCCCGAGGCCGTGCGCGACGCGGCCGAGGCCGGTCAGCGCAGTTTTGGCGAAAACTACATTCAGGAAGCCGTGGAGAAGATGGCCATCGTGGCCGAATACGGCCTGCCCCAGCCGCTCGAATGGCACTGCATCGGCCCGATCCAGAGCAACAAGACGCGCCTCGTGGCCGAGCATTTCGACTGGGCGCACACGGTGGACCGCCTCAAGATCGCCCAGCGCCTGTCCGACCAGCGCCCCGAACACCTGCCGCCGCTGCAGATTTGCATTCAGGTGAATGTGGACGGCGGCGCGAACAAGTCTGGCGTGGTACTCGAAGAGGCTGCTGAACTGGCGCGCGCAGCCGCCGCCCTGCCGCGCATCGTGGTGCGCGGGCTGATGAGCATTCCCGAACCCGCCGCCGATTTCGCGGCCCAACTCGCCGTGCACCAGCGCGCCCAGAAGCTGTTTGTCGATATTGCAGCGCAGCAAATTGCGGGGCTGGAAAGATTCGACACGCTTTCCATGGGCATGACGGATGACCTGGATGCAGCCGTCCAGGCAGGCAGCACCATGGTCCGCGTAGGCAGCGGCATCTTCGGCAAGCGCCATTACCCGAACGCTGCTTGACGTAGTGCTTCGCGGATAGCGGGGCGAACCAGTGCCGCGACGATCAGGCACATGGGCTGCCGGATTGGAAAGTCTTCGTTTTGAGATGACGATATAGGCCCTCATGCGTCGTTGTGGAAGCCTTGCCGTATCACGATACTGTCTGCGGCTTCACGCCTGGCCTGAGGGCCTATCTCGTCATTGTGGCGAGTGATTCCAGTGCCCACTGCGCTGCGCAGTCTGTGGAGTCAATTCCTGGTCAAACTGCGTGCTAAGCTGTATTTCTCTCGAAGAAATACCGTCTTTTCAACGCTGAACTTGGCCCGCAGGCGCTCCATCCGAACGCTGGCACGGGCCGTCCCAAACAGGAGATACGCCATGCCCGGATTGCTGCCCAACGTCGACCCCGATGGATTGATGGAGTTCTCGGTGGTCTACACCGACCGCGCGCTCAACCACATGTCCAAGAAATTCGTGGGCGTGGTGCAGGACATCCTCGGTGTCCTCAAAGAGGTCTACAACGCTCACACCGCCGTGCTCGTGCCCGGCAGCGGCACCTTCGGCATGGAGGCGGTGGCGCGCCAGTTCGCCAACCGCGAAAAGGTGCTGATCGTGCGCAACGGCTGGTTCAGCTACCGCTGGACGCAAATCTTCGACGAAGGCGCACTGGGCGGCGGCTCCATCGTCTGCAAGGCGCGCAAGCAAGGTGAAGGCTCGCAGGACCCGTGGGCTCCAGCACTCGCCGCCGACGTGGCCGAGACCATCCGCATCGAACGGCCCAAGGTCGTCTTCGCTCCGCACGTGGAAACCGCCAGCGGCATCATCCTGCCCGACGACTACATCAAGACCATCTCCGACGCCGCGCACGACGTGGGTGCGCTGATGGTGCTCGACTGCGTGGCCTCGGGCGCGATGTGGGTGGACATGCAGAAGACCGGCGTCGACGTGCTGATCAGCGCACCGCAAAAGGGCTGGAGCAGCACCCCATGCTGCGCGATGGTCATGCTCTCCGAACGCGCCCGCGTTGCCATCGAACCGACGCAAAGCTCCAGCTTTTCGTGCGATCTGAAGAAGTGGATGACGATCGCCGAAGGCTACGAAAAGGGCGCGCACGCCTATCACACGACCATGCCGACCGACGCCTTGGTCAAGCTGCGCGACGTGATGCTGGAAACCCGCGAATACGGCTTCGACAAAGTACGCCAGGAACAGAGCGACCTCGGAGCAAAGGTCCGCGTGCTGCTCGAATCGCGCGGCTTCCCGAGCGTGGCGGCAGAAGGCTTCAAGGCCCCCGGCGTGGTGGTGAGCTACACCACCAACCCCGAAATCCAGTCCGGCAAGGCATTCATGGCCGTCGGCCTGCAGACTGCCTCCGGCGTGCCGCTGCAATGCGACGAAGGCCCGGATTTCAAAACCTTCCGCATCGGCCTGTTCGGCCTGGAAAAGTGGCACAGCGTCGACCGCACGGTAGGCTACTTGGCAAAGGCACTGGACGCCATCGGCATCCCCCCAGCCAAGTAAGCAATAAAGAAAAGCGGAAGAGGCCCAACAAGCATCTCGCGAAGTCGCGAGATGAAAAAGGCACGAGCGAAGCGAAGTGCCGAATCACACCTCTTCCAAACTGATTTCCGGCGGTTGTCCGAGCGGAGCGCGCAGCGCGAAGCGAGTTCTGCCGGAGGTATTGAAAGCGCGTTTTTGGTTCCTTTTTGCGCGCAAGCAAAAAGGGACTCCGCCGCCGGGCGGAACTCCCGGCCAGTCCAACCCAAATACCCAGCCAAGGCCCAAAGCCGCAACAAACGCCAAAATGAAAAGCAACATCACCACACTGCTCTCAGCAGCCGCCATCGCCCTGCTGACAGCCACCACAGCAGCCCAAGCCGCAGACCCAGAAACCACCAAGTCCGGCCTGATCTACGAATCCATCAAGGACGGCACAGGCGCATCGCCCAAAGCCACCGACACCGTCCGCGTCCACTACCGCGGCTGGTTCCCCGAATCAGGCAAGGAATTCGACAGCTCCATCAAGCGCGGCCAGCCCATCGATTTCCCGCTCAACGGCGTGATCCCTTGCTGGACAGAAGGCGTGCAGAAAATGAAGGTCGGCGGCAAGGCCAAGCTGACCTGCCCACCCGGCATCGCCTACGGCGCACGTGGCGCAGGCGGAGTGATTCCGCCGAACGCGACGCTGAACTTCGAAGTCGAACTTCTGGACGTCAAGAGCAAGTAAGCATCGACGGCATCGCCCGCATGTGTGGCGCGCGTGACCCACAACAGGGCTTACGCGCCCATCTCCTACAGCGCAAAGTGTGATTTGCAAGCCTTGCCGGGCTATGCTTGAGGGCATGCAAATGCTTCCGCTGGAGGATCAGGACTCGCCGGGTGCCAGCGCCGCCACTGCCGCGCGCGCAGCCCAGCTCTCGCACGCCAAGCGGCAGGCCACGGGCCTGTTCATCGCGGTGGTCGTGATCTTCGCGTTCACCTACGCCTTTCCGCAAAACCTCTGGGTCGAGTGCATACGCGCGATGGCCGAGGCCGCCATGGTCGGTGCGCTGGCCGACTGGTTCGCCGTCTCGGCGCTGTTCCGGCGCATTCCGCTGCCGTATCTCGCGCGGCACACAGACATCATCGCCCGCAACAAGGACCGCATTGGAGACAACCTTTCGGCCTTCGTGCGCGACCGGTTTCTCGACGCGCCTTCGCTGGTCACCATTATCCGCCGCCATGACCCAGCCGACATGCTGGCCCAGTGGCTCACCTCGCCCGCCAACTCCGGACTGCTCGGCAAGCAGGTTTCGCGCCTCATGGCCACGGCGCTCGACACGGTGGAAGACGACAAGATTCAGGAGCTGCTCAACAGCGCCGCACGCGCCCTGATCGGCCAACTCGACATCTCGCGCACCATGGCCGCTGCGCTCGGTGCGCTGACCCACGAGCGCCGCCACCAGGTCCTGCTCGACGATCTGCTGGTGCGCTTGAACTCGCTGCTGCAGTCGGCCGAGACCCGCAGCTTCATCGCCAACACGCTGGTCAACTGGATCAAGCGCGAACATCCGCTCAAGCAGAAAGTGCTGCCCACCGACTGGCTGGGCGGCAAGGGCGCATCGGCCATCTCGCATGCGGTGGAGACGCTGCTGGTCGAGGTCGCCAAGGACCCGAATCACCAGTTGCGCGATGCGCTGGACGAAGCCATCGTCAAGCTGATCGAGCGCATGCAGAACGACCCCGACTGGGAAGAACGTGGTGAGCAGATTCGCGGCTATCTGCAGAACGACGAGGCGCTGGGCAGCTACGTGCACGAGATCTGGGCCGACCTGCGCCGCAAGCTGCGTGCCGATCTGCAGGACGAGAACTCGGCGATTGCGAGCAGTGTCTCCAGCATGGGCAAGTGGCTGGGCATGTCGCTCGCGGGTGACGCCGCGCTGCGTGTGCGCCTGAACGTGCGCCTCGAACTCTGGGCCGCGCAATGGGCGCCCGATGTGGCCCAGTCGGTTGCCGAACACATCCGTGCCACGGTGCAGCGCTGGGATGCGCAGGAAATGGCGCTGCTCGTGGAGCAGCACATCGGCAGCGACCTGCAATACATCCGCATCAACGGCACCATCGTCGGCGGCTTCATCGGCCTGATCCTGTTCGTGATTTCACACGCCACCGTGATCTGGCAGGCCCTGCAAAGCTGATTTCTGATCCTCGATCAGTCTTCCGAATCTTCGTCCTTGGACTCGCTGCTCTGACCTGCCAGCTTGGCAGCACCATCCAGCAGATGCTTGCCCAGTTGCTGCCAGGCCTCGGCCTCTTCGGGCGATCCCGCAAAGTGATAACAGCTCGCCACAGCCATCGCGAGGCGGCCGTTTTCGGGTGTCAGGTCGAACGCCAACTCGGCCTGCGCTGCGGCGTTGGTCCACATCACCTTGGCGTTGGGCGAGCCTTCCTTTTGCAGCGCATGGGCCTCGGCCATCCAGGCCTGGGCGAGCTTGAACGCGGCTTCGGGCTCGTCGCGGTCGGCCTTGTGGGCGTAGTAATACTGCTTGCCTGCGTCCTGCCACAGTTCGCGCGCCTTGGCGAAATCGCTGGTGGCCAGAGCCTGCGCCTGAGCGACCAGCGCGTTTCCGGCGTCCAGATGTTTCTTGTAGTCGATGGACTCGGGGGAAGCGGAAGAAGAGGGAGTGGAATCGTCGTTTGCCATGGCGATATTGTCGCGCCGCTCGGGCTTTTGCATATGCAAGCATGAAAATCTTCGTTCCGGCGTGGGGCCGAGACTTCTAGAGTCATCCGATCAATGTGTATTCGAGAGGATCTCCGATGTCTGCCGTTCTTGCTGCCCGCGCGCCATTTCAGGAGCCAGTCCACGAGCCATTGCAGTCGACGTCGACGGCACAGGATTTCGAGATTCGCCTCGCCCCCGGTGCCGCTGGCGCGCTGGGTGCGGAGGTGCTGGGGCTGGATCTGTCGCGGCCCATCACGCTGGAGGATTTCCGGCGCATTCAGCGCGCGCATCTCGATCACCACGTGCTGGTGTTTCGCGATCAGCGCATCACGCCTGCGCAGCACGTGGCGTTCAGCCGCCTGTTCGGTCCGCTGCAGATCCATGTGCTGCACCAGTTCCAACTGCAAGGCCATCCCGAGGTGCTGATCGTCTCCAACATCCGCGAGAACGGCGCGCCCATCGGGCTGGGCGATGCGGGGCATTTCTGGCATTCGGACCTGTCGTACAAAGACAAGCCCAGCCTCGGCAGCCTGCTGCATGCGCAGGAGCTGCCCGCCGTTGGTGGCGACACGCTTTTCGCCGATCAGCATGTCGCTTATGACCGCCTGCCCACCGAACTCCAACGCACGCTGGTGGGCCTGCAGGCCGAGCACAGCTATCTGCTGCAGTACGAGCAACTGCGTGCGAAGAGCCCGTGGCGTCCGGCCTTGACGCAGGCGCAGATCGACGAGGTGAAGCCCGCCGTTCATCCGGTCGTGCACACGCATCCTGGCAATGGCCGCAAGGCGCTTTTCGTGAGCGAGCATTTCACCACCCGCATCGTCGGTTGGCCCGAGGACGAAAGCCGCGATCTGCTGCAGCGCCTGTTCGCGCATTCCGTGCAGCCCGAGTTCATCTATCGCCACCAATGGCAGCCGCACGATCTGGTGTTCTGGGACAACCGCTCCGTCGTTCATCTGGCAGCAGGCACGCCCGACGACCAGCGCCGCAAGCTCTTTCGCACCACCGTGGAAGGCGCCGCGCCCGTGGCTTGAGAGCGCCTTCTTTCGTCATCCGCCGAATCCATTCGAACTCATTCGAACCCATCCACTTCGCGACCTCTTCATGCCAAAGAACCATTCACCCTCCATCGTCAAACCCAACCGCTTGAATCGTCTGCGCCGCATCCTGACGGGCGGCCTGGCCGGATCGGTGCTGCTCGCGGGCAGCCTCGGCGTCACCTCTGCCATCGCCAAGGAAGGGCAGTTGCGCATCGCCCAGCAGTTCGGCGTCGTCTACCTGCTGCTGAACGTGGCGCAGGAGCAGAAGCTCATCGAAAAGCACGGCAAGACGCATGGCGTGGACATCAAGGTGGAGTTCCTCAAGCTCTCCGGCGGCTCGGCCGTGAACGACGCGCTGCTCTCGGACAACATCGACATCGCGGGTGCTGGCGTGGGCCCGCTGTTCACGCTGTGGGACCGCACGCGTGGGCGTCAGAACGTCAAGGGCGTCGCGTCGCTGGGCAATTTCCCGTACTACCTCGTGAGCAACAACCCGGCGGTCAAGACCATCGACGACTTCAGCGAGAAGGACCGCATCGCGCTGCCAGCGGTGGGCGTGTCCGTGCAGTCGCGCGTGCTGCAATTCGCATCGGCCAAACGCTGGGGCGATGCCGCCTACAACCGGCTCGACAAGCTGCAGGTGGCGATTCCACATTCCGATGCGGCGGCGGCCATCATCAAGGGCGGCACGGAAATCACCACGCATTTCGGCAATCCGCCGTTCCAGGAACAGAAACTCGCGGGCAACCCGCAAGCGCACGTCGTGCTCAATTCGTATGACGTGCAAGGCGGACCTGCATCGAGCACCGTGCTCTATGCCACCGAAAAATTCCGCAAGGACAGCCCCAAGACCTATCGCGCCTTCGTCGATGCGCTTGATGAGGCCGCCAAGTTCATCACCGCCAACCCCGAGCAGGCCGCCGACATCTACCAGAAGGTCAATGGCAGCAACGTGGACCGCAAACTGCTGCTGGAGGTGATCCGCAACCCGCTGGTGCAATTCAAGGTGCAGCCTCAGAACACCTTGTCGCTCGGTCAGTTCATGCACCGCGTCGGCGCGATCAAGACGGCACCTCAGAAGCTCGACGATTATTTCTTTGATGACCCGCGCACAGCGGGTGGAAGCTGAAGGAACAGAGCATGAGCGACCTTGCCTTTCGTTCCAACATCACCGCGCGCCGTGGCGTGTGGCCTCTGGAAGCCGCAAGCGTCGTCCAACGACAGACGTTGAACGCCGATTGGGCACCCACGCAGGAGGACGCCGCGCTGCTGCAGGTGCGCGATCTCAGCATCGATTACGACACGCCCGAGCGCCGTGTACGGGCCACGCATCGGGTGTCGCTCGATGTGTTTGAGGGCGATCGCTACATCTTGCTGGGCGCGTCGGGTTGCGGCAAAAGCAGCCTGCTCAAGACCTTGGCCGGTTTCATCGAGCCGAGCGAAGGACAGGTGCTGCTGGATGGACATCCGGTGCAGGGACCGGGCCCTGATCGCGTGGTCGTGTTTCAGGAGTTCGACCAGTTGCCGCCATGGAAAACGGTGCGCGAGAACGTGATCTTTCCGCTGGTGGCGTCGGGCCGACTGTCACGTGCCGAGGCCGCCGAACGCGCGGACATCTACATCGCCAAGGTGGGCCTGTCGGCGTTTGCCAATGTGCATCCGCACCAGCTCTCGGGCGGAATGAAGCAACGCGTGGCGATTGCGCGGGCGCTGGCGATGCAGCCGCGTGTGCTGCTGATGGACGAGCCCTTTGCTGCGCTCGACGCGCTCACCCGTCGCCGCATGCAGGAAGAACTTTTGGGGCTGTGGGCAGAACTGCGCTTCACGCTCGTGTTCGTCACGCATTCCATCGAAGAGGCGCTGGTGCTGGGCAATCGCATCGCCATCCTCTCGCCGCATCCCGGTCGTCTGCGCGCCGAAATCAACAGCCACGGTTTTGATCTTTCCGACCAGGGCAGTGCCGAATTTCAGGCAGCGACGCAACGCATCCATGGCCTGCTTTTCGAGCAACCAGCGAAGATCGAGCTGGAGGTCGCAGCATGACGACTTCAACTCAGGCGTTTCCACCGATTCGCCCCGAAGTGCTCCACGAGCTGCCGCCGCTGGAACATATCCGCGCCAGCACGCCGCTTCCGTGGGGGCAACGTCTCTGGCGCTCATCGGCACTGCGCCGCGTGGTGATTCTTGCGGTGCTGGCCGCACTCTGGCAGCTGCTTGCAGCATGGCAGGACAACGACCTGCTGCTGCCCACTTTCACGCAAACGATCAAGGCGCTGGCCGAAGGGCTGGCGTCAGGCGAGCTGCTGGCCAAGGCGGCGATTTCGCTCAAGATACTCGTGCAAGGCTATCTGGCAGGCATCGTGGGTGCCTTGCTGCTCACGGCGGTGGCGGTGTCCACGGCGGTTGGCCGCGATGTGCTCACCACGCTCACCAGCATGTTCAACCCCTTGCCAGCGATTGCACTGCTGCCGCTGGCCTTGCTGTGGTTTGGCCTCGGGCAGGGCAGCCTGATCTTTGTGCTCGTCCATTCGGTGCTGTGGCCACTGGCGCTCAACACCTATGCAGGCTTTCAGGCCGTGCCCGAAACCCTGCGCATGGCGGGCCGCAACTACGGTCTCACGGGGCTGCGCTACGTGCTGCAGATTCTGGTGCCCGCCGCACTGCCCGCCATTCTTTCAGGGCTCAAAATCGGCTGGGCCTTCGCCTGGCGCACGCTGATCGCAGCCGAACTGGTGTTCGGCGCATCATCCGGTCAGGGCGGGCTGGGCTGGTACATCTTCCAGAACCGCAACGAGCTCTACACCGACAAAGTGTTTGCCGGCCTGCTCATGGTGATCGGCATCGGCTTACTTGTGGAGACGCTGGGCTTTCACACGCTGGAGCGACTCACGGTGCGCAAGTGGGGGGTGCAGCGCTGAGAGTGGGTACGCACTGAAATCGGGGCGTGACAGCCTTGTCACCGATGTCTGATCGGATGCGGTGTTGGCGTGGAATCTCTCTCGATCAGCTCTGTCATTCGCTGCGTTCCCGGATATTCGGGAATGTCTCGTTGGGCTTGTCCTTGAAGCGCTTGCAGACGCTGCATGCTTGTGAGGTAACCCGCGTCGATCAAGGTGATCGTATCGTCCACCAACTGCATCAATTCCTTGCGCGTGGGGTGCGCAAGATTCTTCAACTGTGCATACCGTTTGAGTCGCGTCTTCTCGCGATGGAGAATTTTGCGGCAGAGAGGGCAGTTCACGCAATCGGCGTCGACGTAGAAGCCCAGATCCTCAAACCAGTGCTGCTGCTCCTTGGCGAAAAACAGGAAGGGGCGTTGGCATTTGCGGCAGGTCGCGAGCATGTCCACGTAGAACAAGCGCGGATAGAGCGCAAAGTTCTGGCTGGAGACATCGGCTGCGAGCACCGATTGGGGAAAAATGCGGTCTTCTTGGTACTGCCAATGCCCGCGAAGGATGCTCTGCAGATCGACTTGGAGCCCGGACACCATAGGTTGGGATCCATATCGTGGATGGGGCACGATGTCGTTGGGCAACTGAGGATGGGGCATGGCGTCCTGTACTTTCGGCATGAAAGCCCCTCTGGTTTTCGATCAGAACCGCTCCAGCTCAGGATGCTTGATCTGCCCGCCGCGCACCAGCATCTTGCCGTATTCGGCACAGCGGTTGAGCGTGGGAATCACCTTGCCGGGGTTGAGCAGACCCTTGGGATCGAACGCGCCCTTGAGCGCGAACATCTGCAAGTTTTCTTCGGTGGTGAATTGGGTGCACATGCTGTTGAGCTTTTCGATGCCCACGCCGTGCTCGCCGGTTACTGTGCCGCCCATCGCGACGCTGGTTTCCAGAATGTCGGCACCGAACAGCTCGCAGCGGTGCAATTCGTCCGGGTCGTTCGCGTCGAACAGGATCAGCGGATGCAGGTTGCCGTCGCCCGCATGGAACACGTTGGCGCAGCGCAGGCGGTATTTCTTCTCCATCTCCTGGATGGCGAGCAGGATGTCGGCCAGGCGTTTGCGCGGGATGGTCGAGTCCATGCACATGTAGTCGGGGCTGATGCGACCGCTGGCGGGGAAGGCATTCTTGCGGCCGCTCCAGAAACGCAGGCGTTCTTCCTCGTTGTTGCTCACGGTGATGGCGGTCGCGCCCGCGCCGCGCAGCACCTCGGTCATGCGGCCGATTTCTTCCTCGACTTCTTCGGGCGTGCCGTCGCTTTCGCACAGCAAAATGGCTTCGGCGGTGAGGTCGTAGTCGGCGCAGACAAAGTCTTCGACGGCGGCGGTCATGGGCTTGTCCATCATTTCCAAGCCTGCCGGGATGATGCCCGCCGCGATCACCGCAGCCACGGCGTCACCGGCTTTGCGCACGTCGTCGAAGCTGGCCATGATGCAGCGCGCCAGTTGTGGCTTGGGGATGAGCTTGACGGTCACCTCCAGCGCCACGGCCAGCATGCCTTCGCTGCCGATCATCGCGGCCAGCAGGTCGTAGCCGGGCACGTCGAGCGCTTCGCTGCCGAAGGTGATCGGCTCACCTTCAATCGTGAAACCGCGCACGCGCAGCACGTTGTGCACCGTCAGGCCATATTTCAGGCAATGCACGCCGCCGGAGTTCTCGGCCACGTTGCCGCCGATCGTGCAGGCGATCTGGCTGCTCGGGTCGGGCGCGTAGTACAGATTGTGCGGAGCAGCCGCTTCGCTGATCGCCAGATTGCGCACGCCGCATTGCACGCGCGCCGTGCGGCTGACCGGATTGACTTCCAGAATCTGGTTGAACTTGGCAAGCGACAGCGTCACCCCCATCGCATGCGGCATCGCGCCACCGGACAGGCCCGTGCCCGCTCCGCGCGCGACGACTGGCGCATTCAGCTGATGACACACGCGCAGTGCGGCTTGCACCTGCGCTTCGGTTTCCGGCAGGGCGACGACCAACGGGCGCTGGCGATAGGCCGTCAGCCCGTCGCATTCGTAGGGCGTGGTGTCTTCGGAGTTCCAAAGCAGCGCGTGCGCAGGCAGATGCTTGCCGAGCGCATCGATGATTTCTTTTTGACGCGCAGCACGTTCGCTTTGCGTCGGCGGCTTGGGATCGGGGGAGGATGAGGGGGCTGTGCTCATCCTGTGAATGTAGTTCAAGCGACGGGCGCGTGGCGTGAACAAATTTGCACGGGTGTGTGAACCCGCTTGTGGTCAAACGGGTGCCGTCACACCATCACGCCAGCGTCTTGCGCAACCATTCCGCAAACGCCGCGCATTCCCAGCGGTCCATGGTGCCGGTTTTCCAGCACAGGTAGTGCGCGTGGGGGCTGGGGGCGACGATGTTGTCGTACAGGCGCACGAGCGTGCCCTGGTCGAGCCACGGGCGGCCGAGCTTGAGGCGCACGAGGGCCACGCCCATGCCGGCGGCGGCGGCGTCGCACATCAGGCCGATGTCGTTGAACTGCGAGCCTTCGGTGGGGGCGGGCCAGTTCAGGCCGCAGACGTCGAACCAGCTGCGCCAAGGCTCCAGCGGGCTGCGCAGGAGGGGGATGCCTTCGAGGTCTTCGGGGCGCTCGAACGGGCCGTGCTCGCGCACGAAGGCGGGCGAGGCAAGTGGGGTGACGATGTCGCGCGCCAGCTCGACATGCTCCATGTCGGCGTAGTGACCGGGGCCAAAGCGCACGACCAGGTCGGCGTCTTCCGCCACCACGTCGAGCAGCGGGATCGATACCTGCAGCGCGAGGTCGATTTCCGGATAGGCCTCGGTGAACTGGCGCAGACGCGGGATCAGGATGGCGCGCGCGAAGGTCGGCGTGACCGCCAGCTTGAGGCGGCGCTTGCCCGGATTGTTGTCCGCGCCCGGAAAGCGCTGCAGCGCGCCCAGCCCTTCGCGCACGTGCGAGAGATAGGCGCTGCCGTCGGTCGTGAGCGAAAAATCGGCGCGGCCGAACAGGCGCGTGCCGAGAATCTGCTCCAACTGCTTCACACGGTGGCTCACCGCGCTGGGTGTCACGCACAGCTCGTCGGCGGTCAGTGTGACGCTGCGCAGCCGCGCCAGCGCTTCAAACGTGAGCAGGCACTGGATGGGCGGAATGCGCCTGAGGGCGCTGGCATCCACACTGATGGGGTTGGGGGATGTGCTGCTCATGATGGTGTGTGAAGGCGGCTGGTTGGCGAGCTTTGGCTGCTTTTACTTGAAGATCACCGTCTTGTGGCCGTTCATCAACACGCGGTGCTCGCTGTGCCATTTCACGGCGCGGGCCAGCACCTGGCTTTCGGTGTCGCCGCCGCGAGCGGTCAGGTCTTCCACGGTGTCCGAATGGCTTGCGCGCGCCACGTCCTGCTCGATGATCGGGCCTTCGTCCAGATCAGCGGTGACGTAATGGGCGGTTGCGCCGATGAGCTTCACGCCACGGTCATGCGCCTGGTAGTACGGCTTGGCACCCTTGAAGCTGGGCAGGAAGCTGTGGTGGATGTTGATCGCGCGGCCCGAGAGCTTCTTGCACATGTCGTCCGACAGCACCTGCATGTAGCGCGCGAGCACGACCAGCTCGGCACCTTCGGCCTGAATGATCTCGTACTGCTTGGCTTCGGCCTGTGCCTTGGTGGCGGCCGTCATCGGAATGTGGTGGAACGGAATGTTGTAGCTGGCCGCGAGCTGGTAGAAGTCGCGGTGGTTGCTGACGATGGCGCGGATGTCGATCGGCAGCAGGCCGGACTTCCAGCGGAACAGCAGGTCGTTCAAGCAGCGGCCATCCTTGCTGACCATGATCACGGTCTTCATGGCTTCGGTGGTCGAATGCAGGCTCCACTTCATCTCGAAGGTTTCTGCAAAAGCGGCTACTTCGGCCTTCAATGATGGCAAATCCGGGTTTTCGCACGCAAACTGCACGCGCATGAAGAACAGGCCCGTGGCGCTGTCGTTGTATTGCGCTGCTTCTTCGATGTTGCCATTGCGCTCCAGCAGGAAGCCGGAGACAGCGTGTACCAGCCCAAGGCGGTCCGGGCAGGAGAGTGTCAGGATGAAGGATTCAGTCATATTGCGCCAATTGTCGCAGCACGCTGGTACATGCGTGGGGAGAGGGGCGTGGTTTCCCTGACTGAATCAGCGCTTGAAGTGCTGACGCAGCTCGGCGCAATGGTCTTTGCTGGGCAGAGCCGGGGTCACGATGAAAATGTTTGATTCATATTTGATAGCTGAATCGACAGCGCCTGCCTGCGCAATCGCCTTGTGAGCCAGCAGGTTGGCAGGCAGCCAGGTGGCGACACCGACGCGGGAACGCACATGACCGTGTCCGGCGATGAGCAGCACGGTGCGGCCCGGCTCAATGGCGGACCGCACGATCTGGGCCATGCTTTCGTCGCGCGCGAGCTGAATTCGGGCCATAGGCTGTAGTTGGGTCTCTGGCAGCAGGTTGCAATGGCCTTGTTTGATCGCATCACGCTGAATCTGCATGGCTTCAGCGCTCAAATGCTGATCAAAACGCGCGTTCTTCATCGCGTCTGCCATCTGCTTGCGTGGCAGGTTGCCACCGAGCACGGGCACTTCAGCGCGCACAGCCGCCATCACGGAAGGTCCATAGGATTCCCAAGGCCAGGCTTTGTCGTTCCAGTTCAGGGCTTGTTGCACATCGGCTTCGCTGGCGTTGGCGGGCAGCCCGTGGGTGGTGGCTCCGGCGTCGGCCATCTCCAGCACCAGCGCGGCCAGTCGCTTGCGCTGGGTGAGTTCGCGGACCGTGTCTGCCTCCCAGGCGTGGTGCTCGGGCGCATCATGCTGCTCGCCCAGCATGATCACAGGGGCGGTCTGCATGCGGGTCAACCATTCGAGCCACTGGGTCTTGGCCTTGGTCAAATTTTCGGTGTGGTCGAAGCGCAATTCGGGGGTCTCCGGCACCCGGTCTGCAGTCGGCAGGTTGCAGCCCGTCAGCAGCCAACCGGCCAGCGCCAGAGCCGACAAGGCCGAACGGGTGAGTGGGCGCTTCAAGATGCGAATCATTGTTGAATGCTAGTCTTTTTTTCGCGTTTTTCGGGGCTGTCTGATTGGTGTCATCTCTTGTAAATGAATGTCAGAAATGTCTGTCAAGGGCTATCTTCGTAATTGCGAATATTGCCAGCAATGGTGAGGCAAGTTTGCTATTAAAAATGAGCTTCGATGGAAGATGCCTTGATTAGAATTCAGACACATTTTCCGTGGAAGGTGTAGAAATACGACCTGCGCGAAACGGCATGCCGAAGCCTTGGCCCTCTGCCACGACGATCCCAAAGAATTCACTTACTTTCCAACTGTGGAGAGCACTTTTTCATGAAACGCGAAACAGCCGATCTGACCCCCACCTTGTCCATGCAACCCATCAGCCTCGACGTTCTGCGCGAGAAATATTTCAAAAACGACGAGAAGGACGTGGAGGAGCTGTACCGCCGCGTTGCGCGTGCGCTGGCATCGGTGGAACGCGAAGATCTGCGCGAGCCGCTCGAAGCCAAGTTCCTCGACAACCTGCGTCTGGGCGCGATCGGCGCGGGCCGCATCATGAGCGCGGCGGGCACCGACATTCAGGCCACGCTGATCAACTGCTTCGTGCAGCCCGTGGGTGACTGCATCCAGGGTGTGGACGACGCGGGCTACCCCGGCATCTACGAAGCGCTGCGCGAAGCGGCCGAGACCATGCGTCGCGGCGGCGGCGTGGGCTACGACTTCTCGCGCATCCGCCCACGCGGCGCGCTGGTCAAGGGCACGGCCTCGATGGCTTCGGGTCCTTGCAGCTACATCAATGTGTTCGACCAGTCCTGCTCCACCGTGGAGAGCGCGGGCGCACGTCGCGGCGCGCAGATGGGCGTGCTGCGCATCGATCACCCCGATGTGCTGGATTTCATCACCGCCAAGCGCACGCCAGGTCGCTGGAACAATTTCAACGTTTCCGTCGGTGTGCCTGACGGCTTCATGGAAGCGGTGGAGGCCGATGCCCAGTGGGAACTGGTGCACGAAGCCACTCCGGGCCTGGAACTGCAAAGCGCGGGTGCCCGCCAGCGCGATGATGGCAAGTGGATCTACCGCACGCTGCGCGCACGCGAGCTGTGGGACACGATCATGAAGTCGGCCTACGACTTCGCCGAGCCGGGCATTCTGTTCCTCGACCAGATCAACACCGACAACAACCTGCACTACGCAGAAAAGATCCAGGCCACCAATCCGTGCGGCGAGCAGCCTCTGCCGCCTTACGGCTGCTGCGATCTGGGCCCGATCATCCTCACGCGTTTTGTGCGCAACCCGTTCGGCATCCACGGCGCGGCCAAGTTCGACTTCGACGCGTTCGAAGCCTCGGTCGCCACGCAGGTGCGTGCGCTCGACAACGTGCTCGACCTGACCTTCTGGCCGCTGGAGCAGCAACGTGCCGAGTCCGCCGCCAAGCGCCGCATCGGCGTGGGCTTCACCGGCATGGGCAACACGCTGGCCATGCTCAAGCTGCGCTACGACCGCCAGGAAGGCCGCGAAATGGCGGTGCAGATCGCCGAGCGCATGCGTGACGCGGCCTACCGCGCATCGGTCGAACTCGCCAAGGAAAAGGGCGTGTTCCCCAAGTTCAATGCCGATGGTTATCTGTCGGAAGGCACATTCGCCAGCCGCCTGCCCAAGGACCTCAAGCAGCAGATCCGCACGCACGGCATTCGCAACAGCCACCTGCTGTCGATCGCGCCCACCGGCACCGTGAGCCTGGCATTCGCCGACAACGCTTCCAACGGTATCGAGCCACCGTTCTCGTGGACCTACACCCGCCGCAAGCGCGAGGCCGATGGCAGCAAGAGCGAGTACATCGTCGAAGACTACGCATGGCGCGTGTACAAGACGCTGGGCGGGGACGTGAACAACCTGCCCGAGTATTTCGTGAGCGCGATGAACATGTCCGCTGGCGAACACGTGGCGATGATGGAGGCGGTGCAGCCTTATGTCGACACGGCGATCTCCAAGACCGTCAACGTGCCGGAAGATTATCCGTACGACGATTTCAAGAACCTCTACCTGCAGGCCTGGCATTCCGGTCTGAAGGGCTTGGCCACCTACCGCCCGAACAGCATTCTGGGCGCGGTGCTCGAAGTCACGCCCGCGCCCAAGGCAGAGACGCCCGCACCGGCTGCTGTCGCTCCCACGGCGGTGTTCGATCCGATGCGCACCATGATCGAAAGCCGTCCCAAGGGCGGTCTGTCGGCGGTGGCTGAAAAGCTCGAATACTGGACGCAGGAAGGCCACAAGGCGCTGTACCTGATCGTGTCGTTCCTGCCGGTGCCGGATGGCCATGGCGGCACCATCGACCGTGCCATCGAGTTCTTCATGCCCGTGGGCCAGAGCGGCGAGTCGCAGCAGTGGATCACCTCCAGCATGCGCCTGCTCTCGCTGGCCGCGCGCGGTGGTTTCCTCGAACGTGCGCTGTCCGACATGCGCAAGGTGGCGTGGGATCGCGGCCCCGTGCGTCTGGGCTTCCACACCAAGGACGACGGCACGCGCATTCCGCTGTGGCACGACTCCGAAGTCGCCGCCATCGCCTACGCGGTGCAGAACATCCTCGCCCAGCGCGCAACGCCCCAGCAACAAAGCCTGCCGCTCGGCGAGCCCGCACTGACCGCGAATGCCGACATCAGCCAGAACGGCGGCAACCCGCCCACCATGGCCGGCAAGAAGTGCCACGAGTGCGGCGCGCACGCCGTGATCCGCAAGGACGGCTGCGACTACTGCACGCAGTGCGGCGCACTGGGCAGCTGCGGTTGATGTGACGTGAACTGACGTGACGTGGGGTCGGCCTCTCGCCGACACCGAGCGTCTGAATGCAACAGGCCGCGCATGGGTTTCCATGCGCGGCCTGTTGATTTTTGGCGCGGACGGGTGGGGCTGACCTGCTGAGGAATTGACCGAAGTCAATTCCATGCGGTCCTCATGTTCATAGACTGCGGCAATGAACACTCGGCCATCACTCTCCACCAAGCTGCAGGCGTTGGGGATCATCTTTTTGCTGGTGGCCCTGGCGTCCATTGGTTTCACGCTGTGGATCACCTGGCGGCTCGAAGGTGGGGCGGCTGCCGTCAACGAGGCAGGGCGTCTGCGCATGAACATGATGCGCATGGTGCTGGCGCGGCAGCATGAGTCACCCGAAGCGCTGCTCGCACGCACGCAGCGCTTCGATGAATCGCTGGAACTGCTGCGCGTGGGCGATCCCTCGCGGCCCCTGTTCGTGCCATGGAACGACGAAGCCCGCGCCCATTACGCCGAGGTGCATGGCGCCTGGACCGCGCTCAAGGGCGATTGGCAAAAGCAGCCGATGATCGACGGCGCGCAGTCGCTGGCACGGGCGGATCGGTTTGCGGCATCGGTGGATCAGTTCGTCGAATCCATAGAAACGCAGATCGCACGCCTCACCGCAGCGCTGCACTTGTTCCAGCTTTTCATGGTGGCGCTGGCGATCGGCTCGGCGGTCGCGTTCATTGCGCTCAGTTATCTGCTGGTGCTCAATCCGGTGTCGCGGCTGCAGGTGGCGCTTTCGCGCGTGCGACAGGGTGATCTGGCGACGCGCATCGAAGTGGACAGCACGGACGAGTTCGGGCAGCTCAACGCGGGCTTCAATCTGATGACGCACGCGCTGCAGTCCTCGCACGAAGATCTGGAGCAGAAAGTGCGCGAGAAGACCATGAGCATCGAAGTGCAGAACCAGCGCTTGGCGGCCTTGTATGCGGTGAGCGCTTTGGCGGGCGAGGCTACCGACCTGCAGATGCTGACGCAGGGCTTCATTCAGGAGATCAAGAAGGTGGCCGCTTGCGACGCGGCGGTCGTGCGCTGGTCGGACGAGACCAATGAGCGCTACATGATGCTGGCGTCCGAAGGCATGCCCGAAGCCATTCAGGACGAAGAGCAATGCCTGATGGCGGGCAGTTGCGAATGCGGGCAGTCGCAGGGAGCCGGTCCGGCGGCGATGCGCGTGATCAGTCTGGTGCCCAAGGGCAGCTACGAAAAAGGCCTGTCGCATTGTCTGCAGGCGGGCTTTCGCACCGTGGTGAGCATTCCCGTGCAATTGCAGCAGCGCGTGCTCGGCGAGGTCGATCTGTTTTTCCGCACGCATGAAGCGCTGAGCGACGGCATGCGCGATCTGCTCACCACCATGGCGCATCACCTGGCCAACTCGATGGAGAGCATGCGCGTGACGGCGCTGGAGCGCGAAGCCGCCGTCGCGCAGGAGCGCAGCCTGATTGCGCGTGAGCTGCACGACTCGATTGCGCAGTCGCTCGCGTTTCTCAAGATCCAGACGCATCTGCTGCGCGATGCCGTGTCGCGCAAGGACGATGGTGCGCGCAACCGCACCATGGACGAACTCGAGATCGGCGTACAGGAGTGCTACAACGATGTGCGCGAGTTGCTGGTGCATTTCCGCACGCGCACGCAGGACGAAGACATCGAGGACGCGCTGCGCTCCACGCTCTCCAAGTTCGAACACCAGACGGGCGTGGCGACCACGCTGTCCATGCATGGACACGGTTATCCGCTTGCGCCCGACGTGCAGATCCAGGTGCTGCACATCGTGCAGGAAGCGCTTTCCAACGTGCGCAAGCACGCCGGTGCCACGCGGGTCGATCTGCTGGTGCAGCGCCATCCGTTCTGGCGATTCGAGGTGCTGGACAACGGCTGCGGCTTCCAGTTGGAAGACGTTCCGCCCGACTCGCTGCACGTCGGCCTCGGCATCATGAAGGAACGGGCCGAGCGCATTGGCGCACGGCTCGACGTGCATCCACGCATGCCCGGCCCCGGCACCAGCGTGGTGGTGCATCTGCCGCTCGCCGCATCCCAGACGCCATCCACCAAGCGTGAGCTGGCCACCCCTTTGATATCCCACGATCTCCCATGAACACTCCCGTAAGCGTCTTTTTGATTGACGACCACACGCTCATGCGTCGCGGTCTGGTGGCCTTGCTCGCGCAGCAGCCGGACCTCAAGGTTATCGGCGAGGCGGCTGATGCGGGACAAGCCCTGCGGCTCGTGCCCGAGCTGCGGCCCGATGTGATCCTGCTCGACAACCACTTGCCCGGTGTGACCGGCATCGACGCGATTGCGGGGCTGCGCGAAGCATCGCCAAACAGCCGCATCCTTATGCTCACCGTGAGCGAGGACGGGCAGGACCTGGCCGCCGCGCTGCGCAAGGGCGCGCAGGGCTATCTGCTCAAGACCATCGAAGGCCACATGCTGGCCGATTCCATTCATCGCGCCATGCGTGGCGAATCGGTCGTCAGCCCGGAAATGATGGGCAAGCTCGTCGCCGCATTGCGTTCGCAGGAGCCTGTGGCCGCTGCCGACGAGGCAGCAAGCGAATCTGTGCCTGACGACGTGCCGCAACTGTCTCCGCGCGAAGAGGAAGTGCTTGGCGAAATCTCGCGCGGTGCGAGCAACAAGGAGATCGCGCGCACGCTGGACATTGCCGAAACCACGGTGAAGATCCATGTGCAGCACATCCTGCGCAAGCTCGGTCTTTCGTCGCGCGTGCAGGCGGCGGTGTACGCATCTGACCGCGTGCGCGCTGCCGACAAATCGACCTGAAGAAACTGACGTGGTCCTTGCAAAAGGGGCCCCATACTCCCTCATAGTTCTTTGGGAGTAGGCGAGGACGATGCGCCATCGTTCTTCTGCCGATGGTTGAGCATCCGCCCGAAGGATGTTCAGCATTCAGTGAAAACCCGACCATCAAGCCATCTACCAAAAAGAGGGCTTCTCATGGTCAACACGTCAATCAAAGCCACCACAAGTGGCGCAACCGGCCCGGTTGACGACGCCACCAAGCAACGTCGTGCGTGGTCGGTGCTGATCGTCAGCACGCTCGCGTTCACCGTGTGCTTCATGGTGTGGATGATGTTCGGCGTGATCGGCATTCCGATCAAGAAGATGCTGAACCTGAACTCCACGCAGTTCGGTCTGCTCACCGCCATGCCGGTGCTCACCGGCTCGCTGGTGCGTGTGCCGCTGGGCATCTGGACCGACAAGTACGGTGGCCGCATCGTCATGACGATTCTGATGGCGCTGACCGTGCCCGCCATCTGGGTGATGGGCTACGCCACCGAGTACTGGCACTTCCTCGTCGCTGGTTTGTTCGTGGGCTTGGCAGGCGGTGCGTTCTCGGTGGGCACGCCTTATGTCGCGCGCTGGTTTCCCAAGGAACGTCAGGGCATGGCGATGGGCGTGTACGGCGCGGGCAACTCCGGCGCTGCAGTCAACAAATTCGTCGCGCCCGTGATTCTGGTGGCCTTCGGCTGGGCCGCTGTGCCGCATGTGTATGCGGCCATCATGCTGGGTGCCGTGATCCTGTTCTGGGTCTTCAGCTACAGCGATCCTTCGCATCTGGTGGCCAGCAACGTGTCGTTCACCGATCAGCTCAAGGCGCTCAAGGACCCGCGCGTTCTCAAGTACTGCCAGTACTACAGCATCGTGTTCGGTGGCTATGTCGCGTTGTCACTGTGGATGGTGCAGTACTACGTCGGTGAATATGGTTTGGACATCCGCGTGGCGGCTCTGCTGGCTGCCTGCTTCTCGCTGCCCGGCGGCGTGCTGCGTGCCATCGGCGGTGTGCTCAGCGACAAGTTCGGCGCGCACGCCGTGACCTGGTGGGTGATGTGGGTGAGCTGGATCTGCCTGTTCCTGCTGTCGTATCCGCAGACCGATTTCACCATCCTGACCGTCAATGGACCGACCACCTTCCACATCGGCCTGAACGTCTACACCTTCACCGCTCTGATGTTCGTGCTCGGCATTGCATGGGCGTTCGGCAAGGCCAGTGTCTTCAAGTACATCAGCAACGACTACCCCGGAAACATCGGCGCGATCAGCGGCATCGTCGGCCTCGCAGGTGGCATGGGTGGCTTCATTCTTCCGATTCTGTTCGGCCTGCTCATGGACTGGACAGGCATCCGCTCCAGCGCCTTCATGTTGATGTACGGCGTGGTCTGGGTGTCGCTCATCTGGATGTACTTCACCGAGGTGCGCCGCACCAACGTGATGGCTGCTGCATGAGTTGCGTTTAATTCTCTGGAGACTTTCATGTCAAACCAAACTGCAACGATGGGCGCGCGCCGACAAGGCCGGGTACTCACGCTCTGGACGCCGGAGGACAAGGCCTTCTGGCAGCGTGAAGGCGAGGCCATCGCCCGCGTCAACCTGTGGATTTCCGTGCCTGCGCTGTTTCTCGCTTTCTGCATCTGGCAGGTATGGAGCGTGGTAGCGGTGAATCTTCCCGCGATGGGATTCAAGTATTCGACCAACCAGCTGTTCTGGTTGGCCGCCGCGCCAGCCTTGTCCGGCGCGACATTGCGCATTTTCTACTCGTTCATGATTCCAGTGTTCGGCGGTCGTCGATGGACCGCTATCTCTACCGCTTCGCTTTTGATTCCAGCCATCGGCATCGGCATCGCGGTGCAGGACAACACCACCGGTTATCCCACCATGCTGATGCTCGCGCTGCTGTGCGGCTTGGGCGGTGGCAACTTCAGTTCCAGCATGGCCAACATCAGCTTCTTCTTTCCGAAGGAGCGCAAGGGTTCGGCGCTGGGCGTGAATGCGGGCCTCGGCAATCTCGGCGTGTCGGCAGTGCAGTTTCTGAGCCCACTGGTCATCACTGCTGGCGTGTTCGGCGTGCTCGGCGGTGATGCGCAGACCGTCGTGAAGGCTGGTCAGACGCAGACGCTCTGGGCGCAGAACGCCGCCTTCATCTGGGTGCCATGGATTGCGCTGTGCTCCATCGCCGCCTGGTTCGGCATGAACGACATCGCCGACGCCAAGGCCAGCTTTGCCGATCAGGCTGCCATCTTCAAGAACAAGCACAACTGGGTGATGTGCGTTCTGTACCTCGGCACCTTCGGCTCGTTCATCGGCTTTGCTGCTGGCTTTCCGCTGCTCATCAAGGCGCTTTTCCCACAAGTCAATCCGCTCGCCTATGCATGGATGGGCCCGCTCGTCGGCGCACTCGTGCGCCCCTTCGGCGGCTGGCTGGCCGACAAGATCGGCGGCGGCGTGGTCACTTTCTGGAACTTCCTCGTGATGGCGCTGGCGGTGATCGGCGTGCTGTATTTCCTGCCCAAGGGCTCGGGTGGTTTCGTGTTCCCGTTTGGTCCCGCCGAAGGCAGCTTTGCAGGCTTCTTCGCGATGTTCCTGGTGCTGTTCTGCACCACCGGTATCGGCAACGGATCGACCTTCCGCATGATCCCCGTGATCTTCCTCACACAGAAGATGCGCGGCATTCGCCAAGGCGATGAAGCCGCTCGCACACAAGCCACCAAGGAAGGCAATACCGAAGGCGCTGCCGCCGTGGGCTTTGCCGGTGCGCTAGGCGCATACGGCGGCTTCTTCATCCCCAAGAGCTACGGCAGCTCGATCGCCGCGACCGGCGGCCCCGAGTTGGCGCTGTGGTGCTTTGCCTGCTTCTACATCGTCTGCGTCGTAGTCACTTGGTGGTTCTACTCGCGCAAGAACGCAGAGATGCCTTGCTGACATGGAACACCCCCTGAGTCGCTTCGCGCCTTCCCCCTCAAGGGGGACAACGCCAGTGGCCTGGCAAAGCCAGTTCCACGGCGTTCGTTGGCATGGCCTGCTCCGCGGCCTTCGGAAGCGTTTGGGGTGGTGTGAACGTCATTGAGAGTTGGATGAATTTCAGTACATCGAACCACTGAAAACAAATTGATCAGAAAAAGTTAGGAGTTCCACGATGAGCCATTTTCTAGACCGTCTCATGTATTTCTCACAGCCCACGGAGAGCTTCTCCGGCGGGCACGGCCAGACCAATGGCGAAGACCGCACCTGGGAGGACGCGTACCGTGATCGCTGGGCGCACGACAAGATCGTGCGTTCCACGCACGGCGTGAACTGCACGGGTTCATGCTCGTGGAAGATCTATGTGAAGGGTGGCATCGTCACCTGGGAAACGCAGCAGACCGACTACCCACGCACACGTCCCGACCTGCCCAACCACGAGCCACGTGGCTGCGCGCGCGGCGCGAGCTACAGCTGGTATCTGTACAGCGCCAACCGCGTGAAGTACCCGATGATTCGTGGCCGTCTGCTCAAGCACTGGCGCGCCGCATTGGCCGTGGCCAAGAGCCCGGTGGACGCGTGGGCCAGCATCGTCAAAAACCAATCCGCTCGCAGCGAATGGCAGAAGCAACGCGGCTTGGGCGGCTTCGTGCGCAGCACCTGGGACGAGGTCAACCAGATCATCGCCGCCGCCAACATCTACACCATCAAGAAGCACGGCCCGGACCGCATCATCGGCTTCTCGCCGATTCCCGCGATGTCGATGATTTCGTATGCCGCTGGCAGCCGTTATCTGAGCCTGATCGGCGGCGTCTGCATGAGCTTCTACGACTGGTATTGCGACCTGCCACCGGCCAGTCCGCAGACTTGGGGCGAGCAGACCGACGTGCCCGAAAGCGCCGACTGGTACAACTCCACTTACCTCATCGCGTGGGGCTCCAACGTGCCGCAGACGCGCACGCCCGATGCGCACTTCTTCACCGAAGTGCGCTACAAGGGAGCGAAGGTTGTGGCCGTCACGCCCGACTATTCCGAAGTCGCCAAGCTCGCCGATCTGTGGATGCACCCGCAGCAGGGCACGGACGCTGCCGTCGCGATGGCGATGGGTCACGTGATCCTCAAGGAGTTTTACTTCGACAAGAAGAGTGAGTATTTCGACGCCTACGCACGTCGCTACACCGACCTGCCGCTGCTCGTCGCGCTCAAGGAAAAGAAGCTGCCCGATGGCCGCACCGCGCTGGTGCCCGATCGCTATGTGCGTGCAAGCGACTTCGACAGCAAGCTCGGTCAGGACAACCATCCTGATTGGAAGACCGTGGCCTTCGAGCAGGACGGCCGCGTGGTGGTGCCCAACGGCTCCATCGGTTTCCGCTGGGGTGCTGAAGGCCGTGAAGACCAGGGCCTGTGGAATCTGGAAACCAAGGAAGCGGGCGGCAGCGAGGTGAATCTCAAGCTGTCGGTGATGGAAGACGCAAGCGTTCAGCACTCGGTTGCCGACGTGGCGTTTCCATACTTCGGCGGCGTGGAGTCTCCGAACTTCAAGCACAACGAGCAGGACGGTGACGTGCTCGTGCGCCGCGTGCCGGTCTCGCACATGCAGCTGTCGGGCGATGGTCTGCAAGGCCGTGTGGCGGTTGCCACCGTGTTCGACTTGCTGGCCGCCAACTACGGCATCCATCGCGGTCTGGAAGGCGAGGGACCAGCCACAAGCTACGACGACAACGTGCCTTACACGCCCGCATGGCAGGAGCAGATCACCGGCGTGCCGCGCGATCAGGTCATCACGACCGCACGCGAATTTGCCGACAACGCCGACAAGACGCACGGAAAGTCGATGGTCATCATCGGCGCTGCGATGAACCACTGGTACCACTGCGACATGAACTACCGCGGCATCATCAACATGCTGATGCTGTGCGGCTGCATCGGGCAAAGTGGCGGTGGCTGGGCGCATTACGTGGGTCAGGAAAAGCTGCGACCACAGACCGGTTGGACCGCGCTGGCGTTCGCGCTCGACTGGATGCGTCCACCACGCCAGCAGAACTCCACCAGCTTCTTCTACGCGCACACCGATCAGTGGCGTTATGAAAAGCTGGGCGTGGAAGAAGTGCTCTCGCCACTGGCCGACAAGCGCGACTACAGCGGCTCGATGATCGACTACAACGTGCGCGCCGAGCGCATGGGCTGGCTGCCCAGCGCGCCGCAGCTCAAGACCAATCCGCTGCAGGTGGTGCGCGATGCGCAGGCCGCCAACGTCGATGCCAAGGACTACGTGGTGAACTCGCTCAAGAGCGGATCGCTCACCATGAGCTGCGAAGACCCGGATCATCCCGCCAACTGGCCACGCAACATGTTCGTGTGGCGCTCCAACATTCTGGGCTCGTCGGGCAAGGGCCACGAGTACTTCCTCAAGCATCTGCTGGGCACCACGCACGGCGTGCAGGGCAAGGACCTGGGCCCCGAAGAAGCCAAGCCTGAAGAGGTGCATTGGCACGCCAACGGGCCGGAAGGCAAGCTCGACCTGCTGGTCACGCTGGACTTCCGCATGAGCACGACCTGTCTGTATTCCGACATCGTTCTGCCGACTGCCACGTGGTACGAGAAGAACGACCTCAACACCAGCGACATGCACCCGTTCATCCATCCGCTGTCCGCAGCCGTGGACCCCGCATGGCAGGCGCGCAGCGACTGGGAAATCTACAAGGGTTTCGCCAAGACCTTCAGCGAGCTGTGCGTCGGCCACCTCGGCGTGGAAAAGGAAGTGGTGCTCACTCCGATCATGCACGACACGGCAGCCGAGCTCGCGCAGCCTTTCGGCGTGAAGGACTGGAAGCGCGGCGAGTGCGATCTCATTCCCGGCAAGACGGCTCCGCAAATCAGCGTGGTCGAGCGCGACTACCCGAATGTCTACAAGCGTTTCACCGCACTGGGCCCGTTGATGGAGAAGGTCGGCAACGGCGGCAAGGGCATCGGCTGGAACACCGAGACCGAGGTGGCGCAGTTGGGTGACTTGAACGGCCGTGTGCGCGAAGAAGGCGTGACCAAGGGCATGCCGCGCATCGTGAGCGACATCGACGCGACCGAAGTCGTGATGATGCTCGCGCCCGAAACCAACGGCCATGTGGCCTGCAAGGCATGGGAAGCGCTGGGCAAGCAGACGGGTCTGGATCACGTGCATCTGGCGCTGCATCGCGAGGACGAGAAGATTCGCTTTCGCGATATTCAGGCACAGCCGCGCAAGATCATCAGCTCGCCTACATGGTCGGGTCTGGAGAGTGAAAAGGTCAGCTACAACGCGGGCTACACCAATGTGCATGAGCTGATTCCATGGCGCACGCTCACCGGTCGCCAACAGTTCTATCAGGACCATCCGTGGATGCGTGATTTCGGTGAAGGCTTCGTCAGCTACCGTCCGCCCGTGCACCTGAAGACGCTGCATGAAGTGGAAGGCAAGAAGCCCAACGGCAATCCCGAGATTGCGCTGAACTTCATCACGCCGCACCAGAAATGGGGCATCCACAGCACGTACAGCGACAACCTGCACATGCTCACGCTCAACCGTGGCGGACCGGTCGTCTGGCTGAGCGAGGACGACGCCAAGCGCGCAGGCATCGAGGACAACGACTGGGTCGAACTCTTCAACACCAACGGTGCGATTGCAGCACGTGCGGTGGTCAGCCAGCGCGTGAACCAGGGCATGGTGATGATGTACCACGCACAGGAAAAGATCATCAACACGCCGGGCTCGGAGATCACCGGAACACGTGGCGGCATCCACAACTCCGTCACGCGGATCGTGCTCAAGCCCACCCACATGATCGGCGGCTACGCGCAGTACAGCTACGGCTTCAACTACTACGGAACCATCGGCACCAACCGCGATGAGTTCGTGCTGGTGCGCAAGATGCGCCGCGTCGATTGGCTCGACGAAGAACACAAGAACAACCCCACGCACGCCTGAGCGACTGCACAAGGAGAATCACGATGAAAGTACGCGCGCAAATCGGAATGGTGCTGAACCTGGACAAGTGCATCGGTTGCCATACCTGCTCCGTCACCTGCAAGAACGTGTGGACCAGCCGCTCCGGCATGGAGTACGCATGGTTCAACAACGTGGAGACCAAGCCCGGCATCGGCTACCCCAAGGAATGGGAGAACCAGGACAAGTGGAACGGCGGCTGGACGCGCCATGCGGACGGCTCCATCGCACCGCGTCAGGGCGGCAAGTGGAAGCTGCTCATGCGCATCTTCGCCAATCCCAATCTGCCGCAGATCGACGACTACTACGAGCCGTTCACCTACGACTACGACCATCTGCAATCGGCCAAGGAAAGCAAGGCCGCGCCCACCGCGCGCCCACGCAGCCTGATCACCGGTCAGCGCATGGAGAAGATCGAGTGGGGCCCGAACTGGGAAGAAATTCTGGGCGGTGAATTCTCCAAGCGCAGCAAGGATGTGAACTTCGAACATGTGCAGAAGGACATCTACGGCCAGTTCGAGAACACCTTCATGATGTACCTGCCGCGCCTGTGCGAGCACTGTCTGAATCCGGCGTGCGTGGCATCGTGCCCGAGCGGCTCGATCTACAAGCGCGAGGAAGACGGCATCGTGCTGATCGACCAGGACAAGTGCCGCGGCTGGCGCATGTGCGTGTCAGGCTGCCCGTACAAGAAGATCTACTACAACTGGCAAAGCGGCAAGGCCGAGAAGTGCATCTTCTGCTATCCGCGCATCGAAGCGGGACAGCCCACGGTGTGCTCCGAAACCTGCGTGGGTCGCATCCGCTATCTCGGCGTGATGCTGTACGACGCCGACCGCATCGCAGAAGCCGCGAGCGTCGAGAAGGACAAGGATCTGTACGAAGCGCAGATGGGCATCTTCCTCGATCCGAACGATCCCGAAGTCATCGCGCAGGCGCGCATCGATGGCATTCCCGACGACTGGATGGAAGCCGCGCGCAAGAGCCCCGTCTACAAGATGGCTGTCGAGTGGAAGGTGGCGCTGCCGCTGCACCCCGAATACCGCACGCTGCCGATGGTGTGGTACGTGCCGCCACTCTCGCCGATCACTGCTGCGGCCAACGCAGGCCAGCTCAGTGCGAATGGCGAGATCCCCGATGTGTCGCAACTGCGCATTCCCGTGCAGTACCTCGCCAACCTGCTGACCGCTGGCGAACGCATGCCTGTCGTGCGCGCACTCGAACGCATGCTGGCGATGCGCACGTATCAGCGCACCAAGCATGTCGACGGTATCGAGAACATCAACGTGCTCAACCAGGTCGGAATCACGCAACACGAGGTGGAAGACATGTACCACGTGATGGCGATTGCGAACTACGAAGACCGCTTCGTGATTCCGTCGGCGCACCGTGAATACGCGGAAAACACGTTCGATCTGCGCGGCGGCTGCGGCTTCTCGTTCGGCAATGGCTGCTCGGATGGCGCATCCGAAGTCAGCATGTTCGGCGGCAAGAAGCAACGCACCATTCCGATCAAGGCCAACGTCTGAAGTCGATAACAAGAAGAAAGGAAGCAAGCACCATGTTCAAGACCACTCCAACGCATGTGCGCTACACGCTGCGCGTGCTCTCGCGGCTGCTGGGTTATCCGGACGCGCAGTTGTTCGCCGATCTCGCCCCGATGATCGACGCGCTGCGCATGGAAGGCGCATTGCCCCGCGCGCGCATCGACGAGATCGCGCAGTTTGGTCAGCACCTCAACACCTTGGGTGAATGGGAGGCGCAGGCGCGCTATGTCGATCTGTTCGACCGCGGACACAAGACCTCGTTGCATCTGTTCGAGCACATCCACGGCGACTCGCGTGATCGCGGTCCGGCGCTCGTCGATCTGCAGCAGACCTACGAAAAGGCCGGGCTGATGTTCGATGCGAACGAGCTGCCCGACCACCTTCCAGTGGTGCTGGAGTTCGCATCGACACAGCCGCCCAACATCGCGCAGGAATTTCTGGGCGAGATGGTGGAAATCCTCAACGCCATCTTCTCGGCGCTGGTGCACAAGGACAGCCCTTACGCCTGCGTGCTCGCTGCCGTGCTGGAGCTGGCGGGAGCGAAGGCACATGCCGTCGCCATCGACCCCGAGCCCGACATGGATGAAGCCTGGATGGAGCCCGAAGCCTTCATCGGCTGCAGCACGCAAGGCCAGGCCAAACCCGGCGCGGCGCAGCCCATGCACTTTGTGCGCAAGTCGGAAATTTCGAATCAATCACAAGGAGTCTCAGCATGAACGCCTGGCTCAACACCCTTTTGTTCGGCATCTATCCGTATGTCTGTCTGGCAGTGTTCTTCATCGGCAGCTGGATGCGCTTCGACCGCGACCAGTACACATGGAAGACCGATTCGTCGCAACTGCTGCGCAAGGGCAGCCTGCGCTGGGGCAGCAACCTCTTTCACGTGGGCGTGCTGTTCCTGTTCTTCGGCCATTCGTTCGGCATGCTCACGCCGCACTTTCTGTATGAAGGCTTCATCAGCGCGGGCCACAAGCAACTGATGGCGATGGTGAGCGGCGGCGTCGCTGGCCTGCTCGCCTTCATCGGCGTCACGCTGCTGCTGATTCGCCGTCTGGGCGACGAACGCATCCGCGTCACCTCCAAACCCAGCGACATCATGCTGCTGGTTCTGCTGTGGATTCAACTGGCACTGGGTCTGGCGACGATTCCTCTTTCCGCACAGCACCTGGATGGTGGAATGATGATGAAGCTGGCCGAATGGGCGCAGCGTCTGGTCACCTTCCGTTCGGGCGGCGTGGAGCTGCTGGCAGATGCAAGCTGGGTGTTCAAGGCACACATGTTCCTCGGCATGAGCCTGTTCCTGATCTTCCCGTTCACGCGTCTGGTGCATGTGTGGAGTGGTTTCGCGACCGTCGCGTATCTGCGCCGCCCTTATCAGGTGGTGCGTGCACGTCGCCTGAATGTGCCTGCTGGAAACAACAACCCAGCGCATCGCAACAACGCTGCTTGAAATCGGAAGGGAAAAATCATGTCACATGAACATCATGTCTGCACCTGCAGTTCCGGCGGCGGTGGTGGTGGTTGCGGCTCCATGCGTTCGCAGGCCGACGACATCGTTGTGCCCAATCTTCCGGTCGCACGCGTCAACGGCGTGCCGCTGCATTCGTCCGAAGAGTCGCCCGACACCGAAACGCTGCGCCAGCGCGCATGCACCGAGCTGCTGCGTCAGCAGGCGCAGTTCAAGGGTCTGCTGAGCCTGTCCGATCAACCCGCCGTGCAAGGCGCGATCAGCCAGGCGGCGGAGAAGGCCATCGATCAACTGCTGGACAACGATCTGCAGTTGCCCGATCCCACCGAGGAAGCTTGCGAGCGCTACTACGCGGCGCATCCGATGCTGCTCAACGAGCAGGTGCGACTGCGTCATGTGCTGTTCGCGGTGACGCAAGGCGTGGACGTGAGCGCGCTGCGCAAGCGCGCCGAGGCTTGTTTGCTGGAGCTGCGCGTGGCAGGCACGCAGGACGCTGCACGCTTTGGCGACGTGGCGCGCGAGCTGTCGAACTGCCCAAGCGGTCGCGAAGGCGGTGAACTGGGTTGGCTGTCGCGTGAAGACTGCGCGCCCGAGTTCGCGAAGGAAGTTTTTTTGTCGGCGGAAGTCGGCGTGCTCTCGCGCCTTGTGCACAGCCGCTTTGGGCTGCATGTGGTCGAGGTGCTGGAGCGCAAGAGCGGTCAGCCCGTGGCTTACGAACAGGCGCGCGCAGGTGTGGTGCGCGCATTGCAGCAACAGGCGTGGACCAATGCCGTGCGCCAGTATCTGCAAGTGCTGGCAGGCCAGGCGCAGCTCGATGGCGTGGACATCGACACGGCGGATTCGCCACTGGTTCAGTAGCTGAAATTGAAAGCCAAGGAAGAGCATATGCCTGACGACGATCTGTTGCAGCGACTGCGCTGCTTTCACAGCGATGCGTTTCCGCACTATCGCGAGCAGTTTCAGTCGCTTGTGGACGAGGGGCAGCATCCGAACACGCTGTTCATCGGCTGCTCGGATTCGCGACTTGTTCCCTATCTGCTGACGGGTGCAGGGCCGGGCGAACTCTTTCTTGTGCGCAATGTGGGCGCGTTCGTGCCGCCCTACGATGGATCGCAGGGCCACCACGGCACCGCTGCAGCCATCGAATTTGCGGTGCTCAATCTGCAGGTGAGCCGCATCGTCGTCTGCGGGCACAGCCACTGCGGCGGCATCAAGGCGATGTACGGAGAGATCTCGCCCGAGGCGCAGAACCTCAAGCGCTGGCTCGATCTGGGCCGCGACGCGGTGCTGCCCGTGCAGCCCACGCCTGAAGCTCTGCGCCGCACCGAGCAGCGCGCGGTCGTGCTGCAGCTGGAGCGGCTCATGGGTTATCCGATGGTCAAGCGCGCGGTGGAGGATGGCCGCATCACGCTGCATGGCTGGCATTACGTGATCGAGGAAGGGCAGGTGTACGTGTTCGATGTGACCGATGGATCGTTCACGCCTGCATCGATCGCATTGAGCAGCAGCACAGGGCCCGACACCCAGCGGCTTGCGCACGAAGCCATCGGAGGCCACTGAGGCAACGCCATGCACAAGCCGTCTGGAGTCCGCACCGAGTCCGTTCCCGATCCGCGCTGGCATGTGAGCCTGCTCGCGCATGCGCCGCATCGGCTGAGCTTTTTTCTGGCGATGCTGGTGCTCATGGCGTCGGGCATCTGGTGGGCGCTGGTGCAGATGGACAGAAGCCTGTTCGCATCGTCTGCACTCGTCTACGCCATGCCCGCCATGCTCACGCATTCGGTGGTGATGTGCTTTGGATTTTTGCCGCTGTTCTTCGCGGGATTTCTGTTCACCGCAGGCCCGAAATGGCTGCACGTGGAAGCGCCCACGATGAAGGCGATTGCACCTCCATTGCTGCTGCAGGCCACGGGTTGGATGCTCTGGCTGCTGGGGTCGATGGCAGCGGAAATTCTGGCGCTGGCAGGCATCTTCGTGGCCTGGATCGGCTTCACCTGGATGTGCAGCATCTACTGGCGGCTGGTGCTGAAAAGCCGCCTCGAAGATCGCATTCACGCGACGGCCATTGCCATCGCTTGTGCGGTCGGTTGCGTCTGTCTGGGCGGCGCTGCGTTGAGTGTGGCGTTCGGACGCGTCGATCTGAGCCGTGCGTTCGTGCTCAGCGCCATCTGGGGATTTGTGGGTGTGGTGTACGTCGTGGTCGCTCACCGCATGATTCCGTTTTTCACGTCGAGCGCGCTGCCGTTCATTGACGCATGGAGGCCGTTCTGGGTGCTGTGGCTGCTGCTCGGCTGCATGGCGCTCAAGGTGGTCGATGTGTGGTTGGCGCTGGTGGTGTTGCCGTCATTCGTGCAGGTCACATGGGCGGTTGTGACGGGCACGCTGGAGCTGATTGCAGGTGTTGCGTTGCTGTGGCTGGCGTATCGCTGGGGCTTGGTGCAAAGCCTCAAGAACCGCTTGCTGGTGATGCTGCACATCGGTTTTTCGTGGATCGGCATTGCCTTCGTTCTGGCGGGTGCGGTGCAGTGGATGTCGCTGTTCGCACCTGTGGCCGGTGGAGATCTCGCCGTGCTGCATGCCTTCACCATGGGCGCACTCGGGTCGTTGCTGCTCGCGATGGTGACGCGCGTGTCGTGCGGGCACAGCGGGCGCATGCTGCATGCCGACCAACTGGTCTGGGGATTGTTCTGTCTGCTGCAGGTGACCGTGGTGCTGCGCGTGGTTGCGGCATTCGGCGGTGGGTGGGCGGTGCATGCACTCGCGTTGGCTGCGTTGCTGTGGGCGGTGGTCGTCACCGTCTGGGGCGGCCGACTGTGTACTTGGTATGGAAAGCCGCGCCCCGATGGGCGGGCGGGATGATGAAAGCGAGGTTGGCGACATGCTGCATGATTCTTTGAACACCACTCTTTCCACGTTTCTTGCGCCGCAGGTGTCGGCCGAACAGGCACTGGGCCTGATGCAGACACGGCGCACGGTGCGCCCCAAGAACATGACCGGACCGGGGCCGGATGCGGAGCAACTGGAGTTGATTCTGAGCGCCGCCGCACATGCGCCAGACCATGGACGTGTGCAACCATGGCGCATGATTCAAGTGCCAGCGGTCGCACGCCATGCGCTTGCTCAGACCTTCGTCGATGCATTGCTCGAGCGCGAGCCTGTTGCGTCCGAAGAGCAATTACAGCGCGCCCGCGAGAAGGCCCACCGCTCACCCGAGTTGTTGTTGATGGTGGTGAAGCGTGCCGACGATGTGAACGCCGAAGCGACGTTTGCGGAAAGCTGCACCGCAGCGGGCTGCGCGTTGCAGAACATGCTGCTGGCGGCCACGGCGCTGGGTTTTGCTTCGGGCTTGACGAGCGGTGGATCGTTGCAGAGCGCAAGTCTTCGGCGCTTCTTCAAGCTGGCCGAGAGCGAGCAGGCGATCTGCTTTCTGAGCCTCGGAACCTTGGCCGAGCGTGGGCAGAAGATGCGCGGCGAGCGGCCCTGCATCAGTGAATATCTGACGGTGCTGAATTCGGTGGATATCCCGGTCGGCTGTGCTGCTTGATGTGCCCAAGGAGAATGCGGCATGAACACCAGAATTTCGCTGCCCGGCGTGCGCAGTCCGGGCGTGGGTTTCGAGCAACCGTTCGAGATGCTCGATGCCTGCCATGACCGCGTGAAGCGCTCGCTGCAACTGCTGGTCGATTTGCGCAAGTACCTTCAAACCAAGGGCTGTGACGATTCTGCACGCCAGGCTGCGCGCGACGTGCAGCGCTATTTCGACATCGCCGCGCCGCTGCATCATCAGGATGAAGAACTGCATATTTTTCCTGCGCTCAAGCAGCGCTGTGCGGACGATGCGCGCATCCAGTCGCTGGTGGCGCAACTGCAGCAGGATCATGAGGACATGCATGTGCTGTGGAGCGGCGAGGTGCGCAACGCGTTGCAAGCGCTGACCAGCGGCGAGCAAAGCCAGTTCACCGAAGCGCAGGAAGCCGCCTTCGACACCTTCGCGCAGTACTACGCACGCCATCTGACGATGGAAGACGAGGTCGCTTATCCGCAAGCCAGAAGCGTGGTGGACGAGGCCGAGCAGCAAGCGATGGGCCAGGAAATGGCCGCGCGCAGGCAACAGGGCTGATTCGGTCGGGCAAGGCTGCGTGGTTTGCGAACGCAGACTTCGCGAGTGGAGCGGAGTGGGCTGCGCGGCGTGCGTGTCCGGGCGAGTGGATTGAAGGACAATTTGCGGCAACGTCGCGCTGCGCTGTCCGATCCGTGGAAGAGTTCAGCGCGCGCTCGCGCACTGCCGAAGTCTTCGCTCCCCACCGCCCATGTCTCTGGATTCCAAGTCTTTTCTGCACATTGCGCTCACCTTGCTGGCCGCCTGGCTTGCAGCCGAACTGTGTGTCGCGCTGCACACGCCGCTGCCGTGGATGATCGGCCCCTTGCTGATCACCGCTTTGCTGACCATGGCGGGTGCCCCGACCAAAAGCTCGATTGCCTGCCGCAACGCCGGACAGTGGACGATTGCGACGGCGCTGGGTCTGTATTTCACGCCCGAGGTGGCGCATCTGGTAAGCGGTCTCTGGTGGGCGATTGCGCTGGCCATCGCATGGGCGCTGCTGCTGGGCTGGGGGTTCGGCGCGTGGCTGTATCGCGTGACGGCTCCGCGCCTGCCGAACGTCTCGAAGAAGGCGATGCGCGCGACCTGCTATTTCGCTGGTGCGATCGGCGGGGCGTCGGAGATGACGCTGCTGTCCGAGCGCGAAGGTGCGCGCTCCGAACTGGTGGCCGCAGCGCACAGTCTGCGCTTGTTGATCGTGACGGTGACGATTCCGTTTGCTCTGCAATGGAGCGGGCTGCATGGACTCGACAACCTGCCGCCCGCCACGCGCGTGGTCGATGTGCAAGGCCTGCTGATCCTGATGGCGGCAGCGGGCGTGGGCGCGCTCATCATGCAAAAGCTTGGGCGCGCGAACCCATGGTTTCTCGGTGCCTTGCTGGTCACGCTGGTGATCACGGTGAGCGGCCACACCTTGTCGGCGATTCCGCAGTTCATGGTGAACGCGGCGCAACTCGCGATTGGCGTGAGTCTGGGCGTGCGCTTCAGCCGCGAGTTCCTGCATACCGCACCGCGTTGGATGGGCATGGTCGCGCTGGGCACGTTTGCGCTGATGGCGGTGTGCGCGTTGTTTGCCGTGGGCCTGTCATGGCTGACCGGGCAGCATTGGGTGACGCTGGTGCTCAGCACGTCGCCCGGCGGCATTGCCGAGATGTCGATCACCGCCAAGGTGTTGCAGTTGGGCGTTCCGGTGGTGACGGCGTTCCAGGTCTGCCGACTGGTGGCGGTGCTGTTGCTGGTCGCGCCGATGTATCACCGCCTGTACGGTGGCAAAACAGCCTAGCCGGAAATCTCGGAAGCCAAAAGCAAACGCCGCTTGCAGTGGTCTGCAAACGGCGTCTGGGTCGGGTTGATGATGGTGTCGATGCGGATCGATGCTCAGTGCACCAGAACCGGGTTCTGTGCCAGGCCTACATAGCCGTCGAGCGTGTCTTCCACTTCTTCCTGCGTCGGGGTGTTGCGCTGCCATTCCAGAATCTGGAGCTGGAACATTTCTGCCCAGGAACCATCCAGATAGACCTCTTTGCCGGAACGCTTGTCCACGATCTCGAAGCCGTGGCGCGGCAGTTGAGGAACCGTGGATTTCTTCACCTCGGCAGACTTTTCTGTGCCGCTCAGGTCGGCATCAGGCTGCATGTGGACGACAACAAAAGAATCTGAGTCGTAGAGCATGTGCATGGTCAAGTTCCTCCTTTCACTGCAGGGATAGATGGGTGCGCAGGCCGCCTTTTCAAGGGGTCGGAGCGAGGCGTTTGCACGACCATCTGCTGAACAGTATTCCATGGTTTTGATCAGTGATTGGAGACTTGTGTGAATCTGGTGAAAAAAACAATTTTTATATTTATATGGGCTAATTTTCTGGGATAGTAGAGGATTGGGCTGAGTGGAGCGCCTTGGCGTCCGGCCCGCAGCGCAAGGACCGATGCGCGATCCGCAAGCCCAAAAAGAAACCGCGTTGATCGGCCTGGTGAGGGCAGATGCAACGCGGAAATCAACAGGAGCTCGCATGAAAAAACGGTCGCAGATCCGGGCTGTCCCCTGTGCAAGTCTTTTGGATTTCTTGACTTGTCGTGCTGTGCAGTGCCGGATCGCTGCATTTCGATTCCCTCCGGGACGAAACCTGCAAATCAGCTGAAATTCCTCTTCAGCGCATTGCAGCCTTGGAAGATTGGCTCCATTTCCTGGATACCAGCCTCTACCGATAAAACCAATCGACCAAGCGCAGATCAAAAATACTTCTTAACCCAAGAGTCTGTCAATCACCTCGGCAACCCAGCCCCTGTGCAAACTGCCTTGAGTCAAAACCTCAAGGTAACAGTCTGTCGGGCTTTGCCTGATTCGGGTTACTGGAGCAAAGACAGTGTCCTGATGGGTTCATCCTAGTCCTCGCCAATCGATTTGTTAATCAGCATTTGGTGAACTACTGTGAAAAAACAAGCTGAATAAAGTCAAATACGCTTTATTTTTCTCAAGGATTAGATGAATTTCGCCTTGAAGCATATTGAATTCAAATGGGTTTTTGAAATGGCGGACGATATTCAAGGCTTTTTCAAATAATCAACCCGATTTTCTTTATTTCAACGCCAACTCGGCAAAGTCGCCATTCGATTGCGTGATCCGCAGGCGTACGGGCAGATACTGCTTGTCCAGACCCAGCCAGAGGTCGGCGCGCAGATCGCGGTCGTGGCGGGGGAGTTTCTGCAGTCGCACGGCGCGGGTCGGGCCGGTGGGGAGGTCCAGCGTTTCGGTTTCGCCCACGGTGAAGGTCCAGCGGTCGGCATTGCGCGGGCCGATCGTGGTGAACGAGATCTGCGTGCCGGGTGGATAGCGGTCCGGCGCGGCCGCCAGCATGGCACCGAGCTGGATGAGCACGCTGACCCGGTCCTGCGCCCCGGCGCTGATGGTGTAGCGGTTGGTGTTGGCGCTGAAGGTGACGATCTTGCTGTCGAAGTCCAGGTGCGCGGCGATCTCGCGCTTGCCGATGTCGCCGAATCGCGTGGGCGCAAGGCCGTTCGGCGTGATCTTGCCGGTGCTGTTCTGGCTGCGCGTGCCCAGCAAGAACGCGCTGACCTCCTGTCGCGCCTCGTAGCTGCCGCCGTCATTGCGCCAGACGAGCTGGCCGTTGACGTTGTAGGCCATCTTCTTGACCTCGCCGTGCACCGCGTATTTCAGCGTGGTGCTGGGAGGCAACTGTATGGGCGGCGGCTCGGTGCTGGGCTTGGCTCCTGCGGCTCCGGGCGGGCGGATGTCCACGCCTGCACTCAATTCATCGTCAGGATGGGCTGGGACGGAAGCCGTATTCAGCGGAGCGCTCGCCGCTGACACGGGTTGCGCAGGGGGCGATTCGGCAGTCCCCACTGGCGCGGATGCTGTCGATTCGGACGATTGGGCGACTTGCGTGGATGTATCCGGCGCGGTCGCCTCTTCGGGCGTGAGATCGGGTTCGCTGGGTCCGTTGTCCGTAGGTTCGGGCGCGGGCCTGCGCCTTTCTTGCGTCACGATGGCTGGTTCGCCGTCTGTAGACTGCGCGCGTGGTTTGGGTTTTGGCTGGGGCTTCGGAGCGGGCTTGGCTGCTGGAGGCGGTTCCGCTGGCGGTGCGAGTGGCGCTGGCTCGGGTTCCGGCGGTGGCGTCACCATCCGCGTATGAAAGGCCAAGCGTTCGGCGCTGCCTTCATCGGTCCCGCCCAGCGGCATTCCGCCCAGCACAAACCAGTGCAGGGCGAGAACGACGACGGTGATCAGGAGGAGGGCGCGGCGGGGCATGGAACTGGGTGGATTCTCGCGCAGTTGCAAAGTTGCAGCCTGTGCCGGGCTCAAGTGCAGGCCTACGGCGCGGCCCAGCCCAGATCGCTGGACAGTCGCTCAGCCATGGCGCGCAGCGGTGTGTCGATGGCTCCGTTCCATTCGGCGTCGAACGTGGCGACGGAGCCGAGCGTCATGATGCCCATGACCAGCCGCCCATCGGAATCGAATACCGGCGCGCAGAACGCCGCAATGCCGGGCAGCAAAATGTTCACCACGCGGGCGCAGCGGTGCTCGCGAACCACGTTGAACAGCGCGTCCACGGCCTTCTGCGTGTGGGGCAGATCGGTGCGTTTCTGGCGCTGGGCGAGATGCAGTTCTTCGTCGAGAAGCTGCGCCGTTTTCTCGCGCGGCAAATAGGCACCGAAGCAGCGTCCGGTGGCGGACGAGAGCAGCGGCATCACATCGCCCAGTCGCAGATTGGCGGTGATGCTCTGGCGCGGCGATTCTTCCCAATGCACCAGCGTCGCGCCCCGATTGCCCCAGACGGCCAGGGCCATCGTATGGCCGATCTGCTCCATGAATTGAGGCACTTGCTCGCGCGCCAAGCGAATCGCATCGAGCCGCGACAGCGATGCCAGCCCGAGCTTGAGCGCTGCGGGGCCGAGGTCGTAGCGGCTGCTGCGCGCATCCTGCACGACCAGGCCGAGCCGCTGATAGCTCACCAGATATCGGTGCGCCTTGGCCGCGCTCATGCCGGCGGCGGCGGCGATGTCCTTGAGCATCAACGGGCCGTGCGAGCGCGTCAGCGCTTCGAGCAGCGCAAAGCCTACTTCCACGGATTGAATGCCGGCGCGTTCCTTGTCCATCTGCACTAGAATTTTGAGATTAATTTTTGTTGAATCAATTTCACGAATCGTAATTCATGTTTGCGCGATTCGACTGAAATTCGCAGCGCACCGAGGAGATTTGCCGCGATGAAACTCGCCACCTACAAAGATGGTTCCCGTGACGGACAGCTCGTCGTGGTCTCTCGCGACCTGAGCACGGCGCATTATGCGACCGGCATTGCGGACCGCATGCAGCAGGTGCTGGACGACTGGAATTTTCTCTCGCCGCAGTTGCAGGATCTGTCGGTGCAGCTCAACTCGGGACGTGCCCGGCATTCGTTTCCGTTCGATCCCATGCAGTGCATGGCACCGCTGCCGCGTGCGTACCAGTGGGCCGATGGTTCGGCCTACATCAACCACGTGGAACTGGTGCGCAAGGCGCGCAATGCCGAGGTGCCCGAGAGCTTCTACATCGACCCGCTGATGTACCAGGGCGGCAGCGACGATTTCATCGGTCCGTGCGATGACGTGGTGGTGCCGAGCGAAGCCATGGGCATTGATTTCGAAGCCGAGATCGCGGTGATCACGGGCGATGTGAAGATGGGCGCGACGCCCGAGCAGGCGCTCGAAGGCATCCGCCTGATGATGCTGGCCAACGACGTGAGTCTGCGCAACCTGATTCCGGCGGAACTGGCCAAGGGCTTCGGCTTCTTCCAGAGCAAGCCTGCGACCGCGTTCAGCCCGGTCGCCATCACGCTCGACGAACTGGGCGATGCATGGGACAAGGGCCGCGTGAACCTCACGCTGCAATCGACCTGGAACGGTCGCCGCGTGGGTATGTGCGAGGCGGGGCCGGAGATGACGTTCCATTTCGGCCAACTCATCGCGCACATCTGCAAGACGCGCAATGTGCGCGCGGGCAGCGTCGTCGGCAGCGGCACGGTGAGCAACAAGGACTGGTCCAAAGGCTACTCGTGCATCGCTGAAAAGCGCTGCATCGAAACCATTCAGGATGGCCAGCCCAAGACCGAGTTCATGAAGTTCGGCGACACCATCCGCATCGAGATGAAGAACAAGGCAGGCCAGAGCCTGTTCGGTGCGATCGAGCAGGCGATTGCCGACCCCGCCGCCACCTGATCCGAAGAAAAGAACCAGACACATGCGCACATCGATCAGAAGACATTTCAAAGCGCTGCTGATCGCCGCGCTGTTTCCGTGGGCAGCGGCCTCCGTCCATGCGCAGGAGGCCGTCAGCTGTCCTCCAGTCGCGCAGATGCCCGACGCGGCCACGCTGCAGTCGCTGGTGCGCACCGCGCGCGATCGCGGCATGCTCTGGCGCGTGGAAAAGAAGGGCCGCACGAGCTGGCTTTACGGCACGATCCATGTGGCCGAGCAGGGCTGGATGGTGCCTGGCCCCACGGTGATGAAGGCGCTGCGCGAATCGGACACGCTGGCGCTGGAACTCAATATGCTCGATCCGAAAGTGCAGGGCGCGATCATGTCCGCCATGCTCGCCGCGCCGGACACCAAGCCATTGCCGCAGCCGCTGATGGAGCGCTTGACCCGGTTGAAGCAGCGCGAGTGCATTGGCGATGAGGTCGGCGCGATGCGAGCCGACGCGCAAGTGCTCACGCTGGCCACGCTGATGGCGCGACGTGAGGGGCTCGATCCTTCGTACGGAATCGACCTCTCGTTGGCCGGCGTGGCGACCGGCATGCGCAAACCGGTGATCGGTTTGGAGTCCGTGGAAACGCAGATCAAGGAGCTGGTTTCCGACGATCCGGAGAAGGTGCTGGAGACGGTCACCACGGGCCTCGATCAGCTCGAACGCAAGGATGCGCCTGCCATCCTGACCGCTTTGGCGCGTGCCTGGTCCGATGGCCGCATGCGTTTGCTTGAGAGCTATCCCGACTGGTGCGAGTGCGTGACAACGCCCACCGAGCGACGCGAATACGAACGCATGATCGAAGGCCGCAATCCGGGCATCGCGCGGGCGATGGTCAAGGAAATCGCATCCGGGAAAAAGCTGTTTGCGGCAGTCGGCGCACTGCACATGATCGGCGAAAAAGGCTTGCCCGCATTGCTGCGCAAGCAGGGTTTTGAAGTGACCCGAGTGGAATTCGCGGAGGATGGCATAAGCAAGCCGTGAGTCCCAACCACGCCGTCTGAGCGACATGACAGGCGGTGGTATCGTGCAACGAAAAAAAATAGATATTCACAACAAGGAGACAAGACAAATGCAGCGCAGAAACCTGCTCCAACAAACCCTCGCCCTCGCGGGCGCATCCATGGCCGCGCCGTGGGTGCATGCACAGGCGGCCTATCCGCATCAGCCCATCCGCTGGGTTGTTCCCTATCCCGCGGGCGGCGGCACGGATGTGCTGGCGCGCACTGTCGCCGAAGCCATGCGCCCGGCGCTCGGCCAGCAGATCATCGTGGACAATCGGCCCGGCGCATCGACCAACATCGGCGCGCAACTCGTGGCCACGGCCAAGCCCGACGGCTACACCGTGCTCTCGGCCGACAATGCCGTTCTGGCCTACAACGAATACCTGTTCACCAAGCTGCCGTTCCATCCGGAAAAGGACTTCACCTACGTCGGCGGGCTGACGCGCTTTCCGCTCGTGCTGGTGGTGAATCCCCACTTCAAGGAAGGCCAGACCTTTGCCGATTTCCTCGCCTACGTGCGCGCCAATCCGGGCAAGGTGAACTACGCATCACCCGGCAACGGATCGCCGCATCACCTCGCGATGGAGATGTTCAAGTTCCGCACCAAGACCTTTCTCACGCACATCCCATATCGCGGCGCAGCGCCAGCGGTGCAGGACGTCATGGGCGGTCAGGTGCCCTGCATGTTCCTCGATCTGGCGGCGGGGCTGTCGGTCATCCAGTCCGGCAAGGTGAAGGCATTGGCGATTGGGTCTGCCAAGCGCGCGCCGCTGTTGCCCGATGTGCCGACCCTCTCCGAAGTCGGTGTGAAAGACAGCGAGGTCTACGCCTTCCAGGGCATGCTCGCCCCGGCCGGTCTGCCAGCCGACATCACCAAGCGGCTGAACACCGAACTCAACAAGGCCCTGGCCTCGCCCGAGGTGGTCAAGCGCATGCAGGACTTCGGCATGGAATCGTTGGCCGGCACGCCCGAACAATTTCACGCCATGGCCCGCGCCGAGGCCAAACGCTGGGGGCCGATCATCAAGGCGACCGGGGTGAAGCTGGATTGACGTTGTGTGAGTGGATCTGTGCAAGTGAGTGAGTCGGCGATTTTCGAGTGAACCGGATCATTCGGGAATGCGTGACAATGAGCACTTGCCCCACTCACAACCCTTGCGCAAAGCATGCCCTCTGCAGACTACAACGACCTGCTGTTGCGCCTGTACCGGCTGTCGCACGAGCAGCCCATAGACCAGTTTCAGGACTCGGCTCTGGAGCTGCTCAAGCAGGTGCTGCCATTTGACTCTGCGATGTGGGGCTCGGCGACCATGACAGGCCACGGCATCGACATTCACGCCATCCACTTGCACAAGCAGTCCGTCGAAATGCTGTCTGCCTACGAAGAGGTCAAGCATCTGGACACCGCCGGACAGGAGGCGGCCAGGCGCGTCAATCAGGCGCTGGCGTTTGATCGGGATGCGTGGTTTTCCGCCAAGCACCAGCAATCGGTGCGAGAGTACGGAAAACGCTTCGAGCAGGCGCATTTCTTCATCAGCGGAACCCTGGATCAGGGGACAAACATCACCCATTGGGTCACGCTGTTTCGCTCCGACACGTCGGCCCACTGCATGGAGCGTGAGCGAGTGGCGCTGGGCGGGTTTGCTCCACATGTGCATCAGGCGTTGTCGCTGAACCGGTTGACGCATTTGAACCAACGGGTGCATCAGCAGAGTGGCTACGGCGTTGGAACGGCCATGTCCGATCCACGCGGGGTCATCTACCACATGGATGCGGTCTTTTCAGAGGCCATGCGCGCGGAGTGGAGCGGATGGCTTGGGCCCCGTTTGCCGGGCAGCTTGATGAAGGCGGTGCAGCAAGGCTTGCCGCGATTCACGGGTCATGCCGTGGTCATCAGTCTGCGGGCCGAGCATGGCCTGCTGTGGTTGAGATGCCGCCCGCGATGCGCAGCCGATGATCTGGCACCCAGAGAGTTCGTGGTGGCGCAGATGACGGCGAAGGGACTCACGCACAAGGAAATTGCACGGGCGTTGGAGCGCGCACCCACGACCGTGCGCAACCAGATCCGTTCGATCTACGACAAACTTGGCGTGGGCAATGTCGCGGAACTGATCGAGGCGCTTCGTCTTGTGGAGTGACGACTGAGTCCATCATGGCTCATTGGAAGCGTTGCTCCTGCATGTGCATTCAGTGCATTTCGTGCGCGAAAGGCGTCACGGTGGCTCCGGTGGGGGCAACCTCGAACTCACCAGCCGCCAGCAGGCCGAGTCCGGTGTCAGGGCTCAGCACTTCCACCCGGTAGCGTCCGGGGGGCCAGTCCACCGGGGAATACATCCAGAGAGGGACCGAGCCGCCTGAACCGGATGGCAGTGCTTGCACTGACAAGTCGAGCACGGAGTTGTCGCTCACGTTGCGCCACCGGACGAGAACGGAATCCGTGCCTTGGCCAGGAATGGACAGTGTTGCGTCCACATAGCGCTCATGGGTCGACAGCGAAGGCGTCTCGCCCGTGATGGAGCGCGCGCCGCCGCCCTGAGGTCCGAACGCAATCTGCATGGCGTTGGCGCTGAGCACCGAGGCATTCCCGTCGAGCAATCCGTGCAGACGCTGCAATGCCTCGCTGCCGGGGGTGAATCCATGCGATTTCAACCACAGCGGATCCAGTCCCGTTTGCCGCAGCAAGTCGTTCCACCGCTCCAGAGAGCGCTCGTTGGGATCCGACGAAACATCTCGCCGACTGGATGCGTCGAACGAGCTAGCCTCCACGCCCGACCGTGCAAAGGTCGGCGCATTCGTGGCGTGCGAAGCGGTCGTCGAATGGCCTTGGTTGAAGCCAGCCGGGTGCGACTCGGAATCCAGAGAGACGAGCGCTGCGACCATCCATAGGACACCCGCAGCGGTTGCCGTCCAGGCGAGGCGATGCGTTACTTGCGTTACTTGGAAGTGCGCCATGTCGTCGCAGCGGCGGTGCAGGCGTTCAAGCTGGAATACTGCGCCATGTAGACGAATCCATCCTGCCCGGAGCCGCAGCCGCCTTCGTCCTTGAACATCGGGCCGTAGCAATAGGTGCTGCGCGTGCTGTTGGCGGTCTTGGCGCACATGTTGTAGTAGGTCTGCGTGGACGGGTTGGGCAGCGCCGGGCCATTGTCGCCGCCGCAATTGAGCGTCTTGGCAACGCTGCGCGCATATTCCACAGCCTTTTTGTAGGTGTTGTTGTAGTAGGTGTCGGCTTCCGTCTTGTGGCCCTTCTGGCATGCCTCGATGGCCTGGTTCAGATAGGAGTCCGCGTTGCCGAAGGCGCCGGACACCTGAATGCCACAAGCGTTGGCCTGGGCGCGCTCGGAGGCCGTGATCAGGTCCTGGTAATTGCATGAGCCAGACGATGAGCTTCCGCTGCCAGAACTGCCGCTCCCACCGCTGCCACTTCCACTTCCACTGGAGCTACCGCTGCCGCTGCTGGAACTACTCGAACTGCCGGAGCCGCCCCCGCAGCCGGCCAGCCCCAATGTGAGCAGCACAGCCGCAGCGAGGGTGAAGGTGCGCGTCTGCGCGGAAATGGAATGGGGCATGGTTCTGTCCTCTCAAATCAGTGATGGACAGAACCATAAAAAAACCATGAGAAAAACAAAATGATGCATTTGCATCATTTCAGTGCACCCCGGTCGGTGCTTGCTGCTTATGACGGGTGAGCGACCTGCTGCATCTTCTCCACCTCCACCACACAGTCATAAAAACAAGGCCCGCGTCCCATGTCGGTGAGGTGTTGGTGGGTGAGCTCGTTCACGTTCGTGCCGTTCTCACCGTTCTTGCGCCACCAGATGCCGAGGCCGACGACCACACCTTTGCGTGCGCGGCCGTTGATGGCTGCGTGGCAGACATGTTCGCCGCGCGGGTTGTGCACGCGGATCAGGTCGCCGTCGGCAATCGCGCGTGATGCGGCATCGGCGGGGTGCATTTCCAGCAGCGGGCGGCCTTCGCTGTTGCGCAGGGATTTGACGTTCACGAACGTGGAGTTCAGAAAATTGCGCGCGGGCGGGGAGATCATCGCGAGCGGGAAAGCGGCGTTTGCGTCAGGCAGTTCGTAGTTGGGGACGTGGTCGGGCAAGGCGCTGATGCCTTGTTTGGCAAGCCGCTCGCTCACGAATTCGCATTTGCCGGATGGGGTTTGAAAGCCGCCCTCCGCGAACGGCGCTTCGGGCAGTTTCAGGCTGGCGTAGCCGTCGCTCAGCAGTTGGTCGAAATCGACGTTGGTTCCCGCCACGGCAGTGCGGCACAGGGTTTCGTCGCTGTCGTGGAAATGCGCTGCGGCAAAGACGGGGTCGAGCTTCGCCATCTGTGCGGCCAGTTCGCGGAAGATTTGCGCGTTGCTGCGGGCCTCGCCCTCGGGTGCGATGGCGGGGCGGTTGAGCAGCACGTCGGTGTGGCCGTAGCTGCCGTGGATGTCCCAGTGCTCGAGCTGCGTGGTGGCGGGCAGCACGTAGTCGGCGAGGTCTGCCGTGTCGGTCATGAAATGTTCGAGCACGACGGTGAACAAGTCTTCGCGCGCAAAGCCTTGGGCGACTTTCAGCGACTCCGGCGCGACGGCGACCGGGTTGCTGTTGTAGACCACGAGGGCTTCGACCTTGGGGCCGAAGTTGGCGTCGCCGGGACGCAGCAGCGCATCGCCGATGATGCTCATGTTGATGGTGCGCGGGCGGCGCTCGCCGAGCAGATCGGGGCGTTGCAATGCTGCGCGCTTGAATGGGTAGACGCCGGACGAGGACAGCAGCAGCCCGCCAGCGCGGTGCTTCCATGCGCCCACGAGCGCGGGCAGGCAGGCGATGGCGCGGATGGCATTGCCGCCGCCGCGTGCACGCTGCACGCCGTAGTTCACGCGGATGGCGGCTTGCGGCGTGGTGCCGTAGTCGCGGGCGAGTTGTCTGATCTGCTCGACGGGCAGGCCGCAGACTTCCGCTGCGCGCTCGGGCGGCCATTGCAGAGCGCGTTCTTTCAGCGCATCCCAGCCGAGCGTGTGGCGCGCGATGTAGTCGTGGTCCAGCCAGTCGTGGGCGATGAGTTCATGCATCAAGGCCAACGCGAGTGCGGCGTCGGTGCCGGGCAGCAGTTGCAGATGTTCGTGGCACTTGTCGGCGGTTTCGCTCTTGCGCGGGTCGATGCAAATGAGCCGCGCGCCGTTGCGCTTGGCCTCTTGCGCAAAGCGCCAGAAATGCAGGTTGCTGCCGATGCTGTTGCTGCCCCAGATGAGGATCAACTTGCTTTCGGCATAGAACTCCACGCGCATGCCGAGCTTGCCGCCATAGGTGTGCGTGAGCGCTTCGCCGCCTGCGGATGAGCAGATCGTGCGGTCCAGAAACGATGCGCCGAGCTGGTGAAAAAAGCGCCGGTCCATGCTCTCGCCTTGCACCATGCCCATGGTGCCTGCGTAGCTGTAGGGCAGCACGGCTTCGGGGTTGCGCTGTGCGATGTGATGCAGGCGAGTGGCGATGTCGGAAAGCGCTTCGTCCCACGAAACGGGAACGAACTGCCCGCTGCCCTTGGGGCCCACGCGCTTGAGCGGTTGCAGCACGCGCTCGGCGTGATAGGTGCGTTCGGTGTACTTGCTGACCTTGGCGCAGAGCACGCCGCCGGTGAACTGGTGATCGGAATTGCCGCTCACCTTGGTGGCGACGCCGTCGATCACTGTGGTGACTAACGCACAGGTGTCAGGGCAGTCGTGGGGGCATGCGCCCTTCACGGTGCTTACAGCGTTGTTGTTGTGCAGCATGTGTTTCCGTTCGTTGCAAAAATAGTAGGCAATTACTTACCAAATTAACCAAATTTGTATAAATTTGCCGCAATTGTTAAATATCTACACGTTTTCTGACGGCAAGCAAATCGGGGATTGACGCCAGTGGTCTTTTGTCCTTGGGCTGGGCATATTGACTGACGAAACACTCTAGCGTGTTTCCCTTGGTTCGTGCATGGCGTCTGGTGCAATCCAGTGGTTCGATGGGCGGGCATGTGTCTTGCAGGCGTTGTCGGTTTGGACGTGGCTTTAACGTGGTTTTCAAGCAGAGGAAGACGATGAATCACAGCGAATTGGCGACTTCGATGAAGTCTGTGGCCGGTGCGGCCCGTGTGGGCCGCAGGCAGTTTGTGGCATCTGTTGCGGCAACCGCTGTGGCGGGATTCTTGCCGCTGGCGCGAGCGCAGGATGCGGGTGCGATCGTGCTCGGGCAGTCCTGTGCGCTGACCGGTTTTTCCGGCGAACTGGGCGTGCAGTACCACCAGGGCGCACAACTGTTCTTCGACGATCTGAATGCGCGCGGCGGCATCAATGGCCGCGAGGTGCGCATCCGCGTGCTCGACGATGGCTATGAACCCGAGCGCTGCGTGGCCAACACCCAGCGCTTCATCAAGGATGACGTGTTCGCGCTGTTTGGCTACTTGGGCACGCCGACCAGCGTGGCCGCGCTGCCGCTGGTGCAGCAGGAACGCATTCCGCTGTTTGCGCCGCTCACGGGTGCACAGGCGCTGCGTCAGCAGAATCTGCGTCAGCTGGTGTTCAATGTGCGTGCATCCTATGCCGATGAAACGGCGCTGATGGTGCGTCAGCTCACCGGTTTGGGGCTCAAGAAGATCGCCGTGTTCTACCAGAATGACGGCTACGGCCAGTCCGGTCTGGAAGGCGTGACGCAAGCCTTGGCGGAGCATGGCCTGACGCCGGTGGCGTCGGCCACAGTCGAGCGCAATTCTGCCGATGTGAAGGGTGCCGTGCAGAAGCTGGTTGCGCACAAGCCCGACGTGATCGTGCAGGTGACCACCTATGCCGCCAGCGCCGGTTTTGTGCGCGAGGCACGCGCTGCGGGCTACGGTGGCCAGTTCTACAACGTGTCGTTCGTCGGCACGTCGGCACTGTCGAGCGCGCTGGGCAAGGACGCCGAAGGCGTGGTGGTGACGCAGGTCGTTCCATCGCCGTTCAAGACCACGCACCCGGTCACCCGCGAGTTTCTGGCGGTGCTGGCCAAGAGCGGCAAGAGCCTGCAGCCGAACTATTCGGCCATGGAAGGTTTCCTGGCCGCGCGCGTGTTCTCGGAAGGTCTGCGCCGCGCATCCAGCGGCGGCAAGCTCACGCGTGATTCGCTGGTGACGGCGCTCGACGCGCTCAACGGCCAGCAGGTGGCGGGCTTTCCGGTGGCCTTCCAGTCGCAGGCAACCAAGACGCGATTTGTCGAACTTTCGATGCTGACCGGCGACGGCAAGGTGCGCGTCTGAGCGGGTCCGAGGGCCCAATCCCGGACGAGTTGAAGGGCGGTAGGAACCCGATGGCGCGAGTTTTGCTATCGGGCTAGACTGCCCATTCGAGCAGCGCCTGAACCCTTGTCCGTCGGGCGGCGCGACAGACCGCGCCGCACCCTTGGCAGACTTTGTGGATCAGGCCCAAAGGAAGCCAGCAAATGAAAGTCATCGATTCGATCGTCGCCCAGGCGGCGTCCATCGCGGCCGTGCGCCGCGACATCCATGCTCACCCCGAGCTGTGTTTTGAAGAAGTCCGCACGGCCGATCTGGTTGCTGCCAAGCTCACCGAATGGGGCATTCCCATTCACCGCGGCATGGGCAAAACCGGCGTGGTCGGCATCGTCAAGGGCCGCGACGGCGGCGCGAACGGCCGCGCCATCGGGTTGCGTGCCGACATCGACGCGCTGCCCATGCAGGAGTACAACACCTTCGAGCACGCCAGCAAGCACGCGGGCAAGATGCACGCCTGCGGCCACGACGGCCACACGGCCATGCTGCTCGCTGCAGCGCAATATTTCTCGCAGCACCGCCATTTCGATGGCACGGTCTATCTGATCTTCCAGCCCGCCGAAGAAGGCGGCGGTGGTGCACGCGAGATGATCAACGATGGTCTGTTCGAGCAATTCCCCATGCAGGCGGTGTTCGGCATGCACAACTGGCCCGGCATGCCGGCGGGTTGCTTTGCGGTGAGCCCCGGCCCGGTCATGGCGTCGAGCAACGACTTCACCATCACCATCCACGGCAAGGGCAGCCATGCCGCCATGCCGCACATGGGCGTCGATCCGGTGCCGATTGCGGCGCAGATGGTGCAGGCCTTCCAGAACATCATCAGCCGCAACAAGAAGCCCATCGAAGCGGGCGTCATCTCGGTCACCATGATCCACGCGGGCGAGGCCAACAACGTCGTGCCCGACTCGTGCGAACTGCAGGGCACGGTGCGCACCTTCAGCATCGACGTGCTCGACCTGCTCGAATCCCGCATGCGCCAGGTGGCAGAGAACATCTGCGCGGCCTTCGACGCGACCTGCGAATTCGAGCTCAACCGCAACTATCCGCCCACGATCAACTCGCCCGCCGAGGCCGACTTTGCCCGCAAGGTGATGCAGGGCATCGTGGGCGAGACCAACGTGCGCGATCAGGAGCCGACCATGGGCGCGGAAGACTTTTCCTTCATGCTCATGGAAAAGCCCGGCGCCTACTGCTTCATTGCCAACGGCGACGGCACGCACCGCGCGATGGGCCACGGCGAAGGTCCGTGCACGCTGCACAACCCGAGCTATGACTTCAACGATGACCTGATCCCGCTGGGTGCGACCTACTGGGTCGAACTCGCCCAGCAGTGGCTGGCCAACCCTTCCGTAGAGTGAAGCCGCGGCACGCGCAGTCCCACGAAACAGCATCTTTCACGAGATGCTTTTTTGTTGGTGCGCCGCTGCCACGGTGCTTTCATCGTTGCGCGTCAACATGGCCTCGCATTTGAGTTGAACTGGAGCTGACAGACATGATCGCCATCCCCGACGCCTTTGCCGGTCGCTACGCGCTTGCCCGTGCCCGCTTCATTGCAGGTGTGGCGACGGCGGGCATCTCGCTGCAGCAATATCGGCATCCACTCAATGGCATGGAGGGCGAAGAGTTGGCGGTCGATGTGGCGCTCGACGGCCCCGTCGATGCCGAGCACCTGCTGATCGTGAGCAGTGGCTGCCACGGCGTGGAAGGACTGTGCGGCAGCGGCGTGCAGGTGTTCGCGCTGCATGACGATGAATGGCGCGAGAAGGCGCGCCAGCAGGGCGTCGCAGTGCTGTACGTGCATGCGCTCAACCCGCACGGCTTTTCGTTTCTGCGGCGCGTGACCGAGGAGAATGTCGATCTCAATCGCAACTTCATCGACTTCGGCAAACCTCTGCCCGTGAATGCCGAGTACGACGAGCTGCACCCCATCCTGCTGCCCGAGCAATGGCCGCCCACGCTGCAGAATGAGATGGCGCTCGGCAAGCTGGTCTCGGAACGCGGCGAGGCCGCATTGCAGGCCGTCATCAGCCGGGGGCAGTACCAGCGTCCTGATGGTTTGTTCTACGGCGGCCAAGCGCCGACATGGAGCCACAAAACACTGCGCGCCATTCTGCAAAGCTACGGCCGCAAGGCCAAGCGGATGGCCTGGCTGGATCTGCACACCGGGCTCGGCCCGTTTGGATTCTGCGAGCGCATCTACTTGGGGCGCAATGAGGCCGCGAGCATGCAACGCGCCATCGATTGGTGGGGCGGCAACGGCGCTACGCCGGTGACGGTGGCGGGCGATGGCGATTCCGCCTCGGCCGAACTCACGGGCCAGATGCACAGTGCGATCTACGAAGAATGCCCGCATGCGCAATTCACCGGGCTGGCGCTCGAATTCGGCACGATTCCCGCCGTTCAAGTGCTGCAGGCTTTGCGCGGCGACCACTGGCGGCATCTGCATGAAGACGCAGCCGACGACGCCCTGGCGCAGCAGATCCAGTCGCAGATGCGCGCCGCGTTCTACGACGAATCGGATGGCTGGAAAGGCTTGGTCATCAGCCAGGCACGGCAGGCGATGTTTCAGGCGGTGGATGGGCTGGCGACGGGCTCTTGATAGACGGATGAAATAAAAATAGCACGACCGTTCGCATTTTGCGAAATTTTGGCTACACTGGTACGTACTTTTTATTTTTCCGGAGACAAGACATGTCCGACCTGACCGCCACTTTCGAAACCGCCGTTGCCAACTCCAAGCTGCTGACCGAGCGCCCCGACAATCCGACGCTGCTGAAGATCTACGCGCTGTACAAGCAGGCGACGGTGGGCGACAACGAAGAGAAGAAGCCGAGCTTTTCCGACATCGTGGGACGCGCGAAGTGGGATGCGTGGGAGAAGCTCAAGGACACCACGAACGACGAAGCCAAGCAGCAATACATCGATCTGATCGAATCCCTGCGCGGTTGAGTTTTTGTTTTTGTTTGGGGTGCTTTGTCGGCTACCCCAGCTAGCGCGGCAATACAGCCCCTTATCCTTTGTTGCGAAGCCTTGCCGTACGAGAGTACTGTCTGCGCCTTCGCGCCGCGGCTAAGGGGCTGTCTTGCCGTTGTGGGGGTGGATCAGGGGCGCGTCGTTTCTTCTGAGGCTGCTGTCTGGGTGTCCTGTTCCGGCTTCATGAGTTGATTCAGTGCTGCTTGGCGCTTGTCCTTTGGCTCATTTGAAAGCTGCTTCACCGCGGCGTGAAACTTTGTCCAGTCTTTCCCTTGCTGCTCGAACAGCGCGAGAAACGCTGGCACCAGATCGTCGTATGCACCTTGCGCGCCGAAGCTGGCGTTGTTGGCTTCCTTGATCCAGCGGTCGAGGTTGGTGAGCTGCTCTGGCTTGACCTTGTCCTCCGTAATCCAGCGTTCGCGTTGCTGTGCGTAGGCCTCATGGAAGGCTTGCATGGCGTGTTGCTTTGCTGATTCGAGTTGCGCCTTGCCTTCGGGCGTGCTGCTGTCGCCTGATGCGTAGACCTTGGCGAGCTGTGCGCGGGCGTCGCGGGTGAGGATGCGGAATTCGGTGCGGCGTTTTTCGCTGGTGGTGAATTCGACCCGGGCCTGGGGGGTGGAGTGTTCGGCCAGCCATTGGTCCACGCCGAGGCGTTCGACGGCGGTGGCGTAGGACTCGTTGAACGCCGTGTCGCCTTCGGCATAGACGACCTGGTGCGCGAGTTCGTGGAACAGCAGGCGCACGAAGTCGCCTTCGGGCCAGCCGATGAAGGTGTTGAGCAGCGGGTCGCCGCCCAGCCAGTTGGAATAGCCCAGCGTGGAATACGCGGGCACGGGGTAGACGCTGACTTCGAGCCCTGCTTGGGCGAGGCGTTCGGATTCGGCCTTGGCGTCGGCTTCGGCGAAGTAGCCGCGATAGCCGATGCAGCCGGTCACCGGGAAGCACCAGGTGTGCAGCTTGAGCGAATACGGCGGTGCGCCCACCACGTTCCAGACCGCTGCCGTGCGGCCGAGTTGGGCGTAGCGGCGATAGCTTGCGTTGTCGGGCAGACCGAGTTCGTCGATGGCAAATTGGCGGGCGCGTTGGGCGAGTTCCAGTCGTTCGCGCAGAGCGGGTTTTTGGCTCGCGTCGTCGATCCAGTCCTGAAGGGGCTTGGCCGAGCCCATGATGCCCATGTGGCCGCGCAACGATTGCCAGTAGTAGCCGATGGTGCTGTCGCCCGACGAGGACGCACAGCCGCTCAGAGCCACCAGAGCCAGTGCGGACAGCGTGTAGCGGAAAGCATTTTTCATGGATGGATATACAGTATTTTCCGGTTTCGCGGCACAATGTTCGCATGGCCGAAAAAAAGCAATCATCTGAACCAGTGGCAGGACTCTTCACCGATGACAGCGGCCATCCGCGCTGTTTCTGGTGCGAGGCTTCGCCTTTGTACAAGCATTATCACGATCACGAATGGGGCTTTCCCGTGGATGACGAGCGGCGTCTGTTCGAGAAGCTTTGTCTTGAAGGGTTCCAGGCGGGACTGAGCTGGATCACCATCCTGAACAAGCGCGAGGCGTTCCGTGCGGGGTTCGCCCATTTCGAGGCCGAGGAGCTGTCGCGGTTTGGCGAGAAGGACATTGCGCGTCTGCTCGCCGATGCGGGCATCGTGCGACATCGCGGCAAGATCGAGTCGACCATCAACAACGCCAAGCGGGTGCTGGAATTGCGCCGTGAATTTGGCTCGCTCGGTGCCTATGTCTGGGGCTACGAGCCGCATGCAGGGCAGGACCGGCCGAAGAAGCTCACCTACGAGGCGGCGCGCGCGATCACGGCGACGGCGGCGTCACAGGCGTTGTCCAAGGACTTGAAGAAGCGGGGCTGGAGTTTTGTCGGGCCGACCACAATGTACGCCTTCATGCAGGCCATGGGGCTGGTCAACGACCATATCGAGGGATGTCACGTGCGCCAGGCGGCGACGGATGCGCGCAGTCGGTTCAAGGTGCCGCAGCGCAGCTAGGCTTCAGAAACTGCATGCATGCGTGTGCAGTGAGGCGAGCTAGCAAAAAAAGCCGGAAAGCTACTGAAAATCTACAGCAGATCCATCCGCAATGCGCCGCAGTTCAACGGGTGAAGTGCGGGTCGCAAAGCGAATGAAAGAGACCCTTGCGGATCAACCTTGGTGCGGACGCTTGCCAGGGTTCTTCTTGCTGCGAGTCGAAACACCACGCTCCAGGCTCACGCGTTGGCCGCGGCCGGCGGTTGCCAAAGGCATGCCGGGCATAGGGGTTGGACGGGGTGCGCGCTTGCGGTCTGCTTCGGTAACGATCTTGTTGCCCATGATTGGCTCCTCTAGAGAAAAAATCCACTAAACCCGCTATTAGGCCATATTTGCGAGCACTGTGGTCTAAAACGGGCTTTTCTGCCGTGGTTCTGGTGCGATTTCGGATCCGGATGACGTGTGAAGCGCACGCTTTGGCGTGACCGGGCCGTGCCAAGCCCACCGGAAGATGCGGGCGGTCTGTAAGACAACATCCATTGACTATTGAACACCCGAGGGCCAAGAATCAACAAGGTTGAACATTTTGCGAGGAGCCAGTGTGAAAGACTTGATGAAGTCGCTGGAGCTCAGTCTTGCAGCGTCGCCAGTCAGCGTGCAGGTGCAGCTTCCGGATGGAAAGCGCCTGGGGGCCAAGGACCCCGAGGTGCGTCTGGGGTTCAAGGATCGGTTGTCCATGGTGGCGCTGGCCATGGGCGAGATCGGCAACGTGGGTGCGGCCATCGTCGAAGGCCGTGTGGCCATCGAAGGCAATATGCGGCAGTTGATGCGGGTGGCGACCTCGCTACTCAAGCGCGATCCGACCACCAGCGACTCGGGCGGCGGCTGGTGGCACCGCGTGATCCAGCGCACGCGCTCGATGGCGGCACACACGCTCTTGCATGACGCACGCAACATCCAGTTCCACTACGACCTCTCCGATGATTTCTACGCGCTGTGGCTGGATCCGCGCCGCGTGTATTCCTGCGCGTACTACCGCACGCCGGATTGGAGTCTGGCCAAGGCGCAGGAAGCCAAGCTCGATCTCATCTGCCGCAAGCTGAACCTGCAGAGCGGCGAGCGCTTTCTCGACATCGGCGCGGGCTGGGGCGGCCTGCTGCTCTGGGCGGCCGAAAACTACGGCGTAGATGCGACCGGCATCACGCTCTCCCAGAATCAGTACGCGCATGTGCAGCGGCTCATCGAGGAGCGCGGTCTCGGTGCTCGCGTGCGCATGAAGCTGGTGGATTACCGCGAGCTGCACGTCGATCAGCCCTTCGACAAGATCGCCTCGGTCGGCATGTTCGAGCATGTGGGGCACGCGCAGATGGTGCGTTATTTCCAGACCGTGCGCAACCTGCTGCGACCCGGCGGCTTGCTGATGAACCACGGCATCACCTCGGGCGGCGTGGACAACGCGCAGCTCGGCGCGGGCATGGGTGACTTCATCGAGCGCTACATCTTCCCCGGCGGCGAGCTGCTGCATGTGAGCATCGTTCAGCGCGACATGGCGCTGGCCGGTCTGGAGATGGTGGATACGGAGAATCTGCGACCGCACTACGCCAAGACGCTGTGGGCCTGGTCCGATGCGCTGGAGGCGCGGTTGGGCGAGGCGTCGCGCATCCTCAACGAGCAGTACGGCGAGGACCAAGGCGGCAAGGCGCTGCGGGCCTATCGGCTGTATCTGGCGGGCAGCGCGATCGGTTTCGAGCGTGGCTGGATCGCCCTGCACCAGATGTTGGCCGCGCGTCCCGATGGCGATTTACAGACCGGAACGATGTCGGGGGCTCAATCGGTTTATCCTTTCACCCGCGACTACATGTATGCGCCGAGCAAGCTGAAGACGCCAATCGCGTCCTAGGCATCATCATCATCGACAACCACCATTCAATCTGAACGAAGCGAAGCTGCGATGCTCTACAAATTCAAATCCCGTTCGACCGCCGATCTCATCATGCTGGAGCCCACGGCGCGCCAGATCCTCAAGATCATCGGCAAGAATCCCGATGACCAGCACGGCATCGTGACTGCGGAGCAGATTCCCGGCGCCATCGCCAAGCTCGAAGAAGCCGTGGACGCCGAGGAAAACCTGGGTCGCCCGGAAAAGGAAAAGCAGCAGAACCCCGACTACGCGAGCACCAATGAGGCCGATCAGAAGGTGGATGAGGGTGAAGTCATCGAGCTGCGCCAGCGCGCAGTTCCCTTCATAGACATGCTCCGCCGCAGCGCCGCCGAAAACCACGAAGTGGTCTGGTAAGTCCGTTTGATTTGTGTGTGACGAAGCCTGCGGCTTCGATGGGTCGATCGTTTTGAGATGCCGATATAGGCCCGCATGCTTTGTTGCAAAGCCTTGCCGTACACGAGTACTGTCTGCGGCTTTGCGTCGCGCCTGCGGGCCTATCTCAGCATTGTGGTGTTGGGTTCGAACCCCGCGTGCGCTTCGTAGGCCTGCTGTTTGGGGAGCCTTGAAAGCGGGCACTCCCTGTCACATCGCGCGACGAATCAAAATAAAAAACCGGTGGACTCGAACGATCCCACCGGTTTTTTTCTTGGCTGGTTGCCAACCTGAATGACCACACCAGGCCAGGTCATTCAGACAACCGCCGAGACAAACGAATGACGATCTTCAATCGCGCGCGGCCCATGCGACGCTTGCGCGCTCAAAACCCGCGCTGTCCCCAAGCGAGCGACCGCCGTGCAAGGGCCGCCCCGCCGCACCGGCGGTGTCCCCCTCCCGCGCAGCGAGAGAGGGGGAAGGCGCGAAGCGCCTCAGGGGGTTAGTCTGCGTATGCGCCAGCAGCCTTGATGATCGGACCCCACTTGTTGATTTCCGAGATCACAAACTTCTTGTGGCCTTCGGGTGTCAGGCGGTCGTCGTTGGCGATCACGGCGCCGAGGGCCTCTTCGTTCTTCACGAAGGTGGGGTCCTTCAGGGCGACCTTCAGCGCGTCGTTCACGGTCCTGATCACGGCGGCTGGTGTGCCCTTGGGCGCGTACAGGCCGTGCCAGATCGTCACTTCAAAGCCCTTGAGGCCCGATTCCTGCAGCGTCGGCAGGTCCTTCAGATCAGGCGTGGTCAGGCGCTTGGGCGTGGTCACGGCGTAGGCCTTGACCTTCTTGCCGGCGATCTGCTGGGTGGTGTTGGTGGTCTGGTCGCACAGCAGGTCGACCTGATTGCCCATCAGATCGGCAATCGCAGGAGCCGCACCCTTGTAAGGCACGGGTGTCATGTCGGTTTGCAGCTGGCTTTGGAACAGCAGACCGCACAGGTGCGAGGCGGAGCCCACACCGGCGTTGGCCAGATTGATCTTGCCCTTGTTGGCAGTGATCCAGGCGCTCAGTTCCTTGTAGTTGTTGGCGGGCAGCGTGGGCTTGCCGATCAGGGTCATGGGCACATCGTTGATGATGCCCATGTACTCGAAATCCTTCTCCACGTTGAACGGCAGCTTGCGGTACAGGCCGGGCACGGTGGCCATGCCGATGTGGTTCAGCAGCAGGGTGTAGCCATCGGGATTGGCACGGGCCACCTTGGCCATGCCGATGGAGCTGCCCGCGCCAGCGGTGTTGTCGATGACGATGGTGGCGCCATTCAGCGGCTTGCGCAGCGCTTCGGCCAGATCACGGGCAACACGGTCAGTAGGGCCACCAGCCGTGAACGGAACCACGATGGTGATGGTCTTGCCCTTTTCGGGGTAGCCGTCGGCGGATGCGCCAAAGGCGGCGAACACGGCGGCAGCGGCTACGGCGAATTTGAATGTTGTCTTCATGATGATCCTGATGAAAGAGGGCGCAATGGTAAAAAAGAATGAGCCAAATTGCATCAAGGAAACCACCGAGAAGTAAGCGCCTATTTTCTTGACGGCACACGGTTGATGCGGTTAATGAGAGTCCAGCTTTACATTGATAAGCTTGGATGTCAATTTCACGCAAGCAAAATGTGCTATCGAGTTTGGCGCTCCTCCATGTGCTGCCAATGCGTCACTTGTAGCTGCGCGCGTCCTCGATCACCTTGCCGTCGTTGGGCAGGCTTCCCGGCGTGACCATCTGGATCTCGCCGCGCAGCTTGGTCACCTCGCGCAGCACCTCGGCCACCTGATCGGCAAAACCGGGGGCGGTTTCTGCGGTTTCCACGAACAGTTTCATCTGGTCGTTGGCCATTTCGCCGCTGACCACCAGACGCGCCTTGGTGATCTGCGGAAAGCGCTTGGCCACTGCCGCGATCTGGCCCGGATGCACGAACATGCCACGCACTTTGGTGGTCTGATCGGCGCGGCCCAGCCAGCCCTTGATGCGGGTGTTGGTGCGGCCTGTGGGGCATTGGCCGGGCAGCACGGCGGAGAGGTCGCCGGTGCCGAAGCGGATCAGCGGGTAGTCGGCATTCAGCGTGGTGATCACCAACTCGCCGACTTCGCCCTCGGCCACCGGGTCGCCCGTGCCGGGGCGCACGATCTCGACGATCACGCCTTCATCGAGCACCAGACCTTCGCGTGCCGAGGTTTCGTAGGCGATCAGGCCCAGATCAGCTGTGGCATAGCACTGGTAGCCTGCCACGCCGCGCTCGGCCATCCAGTCGCGCAGCGATGGCGGGAAGGCTTCGCCCGACACCAGCGCCTTGGTGACGCTCGCCAGTTGAACGCCTTGCTCGCCCGCTTTTTCGATGATGATCTTCAGAAAGCTTGGAGTGCCGATGTAGCCCGCCGGTTTGAGTTCGGCCATGGCTTGCACCTGCTGCTCGGTCTGGCCCGTGCCTCCGGGGAATACGGTGCAGCCGAGCGCGTGCGCGCCGGTTTCCATCATCGAACCGGCAGGCACGAAGTGGTAGCTGAAGCTGTTGTGGATCAGTTCGCCCGAGCGGAAGCCCGCCGCGTACATCGCACGCGCCATGCGCCAGTAATCTTTTCTCGTGCCTTCGGGTTCGTAGATGGTGCCGGGGCTGGCGAACACGCGGGGCATTTTTGCGCCGAATTGCAGTGTGGAAAAACCGCCGATGGGGTCACCGTTGGCATTGCTCGCGCGCTCTTTTTGTTGGCGCTCCAGCAGTTCATATTTGCGTGTGACCGGCAGCTTGGAGAGCGCTTCGCGACTGGTCACCGAGGCGGCATCCACGCCCGCGAGGATCTCTGCAAACGCCTTCGAGTTCTTCTGCGCGTTGGCGATCTGTGCGGGCAGCGCGGCCATCAACGCCGCTTCGCGGTCCTTGGGGGCGCGGGTTTCCAGTGCATCGTAGAAGGACGTCATGACAGGTTCCTGGGGCTTTGCGGGCGTGTAAGAGCCGCCCGAGTTGAATAATGATTTTTTCGGGATCTGCGAACTGAAAGACTGACGGAGACGCTTTCGGGAGCGTTGTTATGCCAGCCAGCGCTTGCGGCGCTTGTAGCTCTTCACATCCTTGAAGCTCTTGCGCTCGCCGCCGCCCACGCCAAGGTAGAACTCCTTGACGTCTTCGTTGTTGGCCAGGTCGCTGGCAGCGCCGTCCATCACGACGCGGCCGCTCTCCATGATGTAGCCGTAGTCGGCGTACTTCAGCGCCATGTTGGTGTTCTGCTCGGCCAGCAGGAAGGTCGTGCCTTCCTTGCTGTTGAGGTCCTTGACGATGTTGAACACCTCTTCGACGATCTGTGGGGCCAGACCCATCGATGGCTCGTCGAGCAAAATGATGTTGGGGTTCGACATGATGGCGCGGCCGATCGCGCACATCTGCTGCTCGCCGCCCGACGTGTACGCGGCCTGCGAGGTGCGGCGCGTTTTCAGGCGCGGAAAGTAGTTGTAGACCTTCTCCAGATTGGCCGAGATTTCGCCCTTGCTGGTGCGGGTGTAGGAGCCAGTGAGCAGGTTCTCTTCGATGGTCAGGTGGGCAAAGCAGTGACGGCCTTCCATCACCTGCACCACACCGCGACGCACGAGGTCTGCGGGCGAGAGATTTTCGATGCGCTCGCCGCGCAGCTCGATCGTGCCCTTGGTGACTTCACCGCGTTCGCCCTTGAGCAGATTGGAGATCGCGCGCAGCGTCGTGGTCTTGCCCGCGCCATTGCCGCCCAGCAGCGCAACAATGCCCTTTTCAGGCAGTTGCAGCGACACGCCCTTGAGCACGAGGATCACGTGGTTGTAGATCACCTCGATGCCGTTGACGTTGAGAACGATGTTTTTCGCTTCCATATTCATGCCTTTACAAGCCAGTCATTCACCCAATCGGAAGCCACCTTGCGGAGTGGCTTTCGGTTGCGTGCGGGACGCAATCTTTCAACTTGGCGTGGCCGAAGCCAGCAACCGCCAAGCAAGAGCCGCCACGCGGCGATGGCGGTGTCCCCCTTCCCGGAGCGCAAAGCGCGCAGAGAGAAGGGGGAAGGCGCAAAGCGCCTCAGGGGGATGTCACTTGCACTCAGTGCGACGTGTCAGCTTCTTGTCGGCCAGGTACTTGTCGGCCTGTTCCTTGATCAGCGGCTCGATGACCTTGTCGTCGGACTGATACCAGTCGCTGCCCATGTTCCACTTCTTGCCGTCCCAGGTGTGGATACGTGCCCAGGTGGAGCCCATGTGGTCGTTGCAAGCCGTCTTCACCGGACGCATCACCTGGTCGAAGCCCAGTTCCTTCAGGCGTGCTTCCGTCAGATTCAGGTTTTCATAACCCCAGCGCACTTGCTCGCCGGTCATGGGCTTGCCCTTGCCGAACTTTTCCTGCGCGGTGCGGATGGCTTCCACAGTCAGCATCGAGATGATCATGCCGCGGGTGTACAGCACGGAGCCGACTTCATCACGAGGACCGGTACCGGCCTTCTTGTCGTGCACGAACTTCAGCACGTCCTGCGACACCTTGGTGTTCTGACCGTAACCGTTCAGAGCCAGTGTCTGATAACCCTTGGCGCCTTCGCCCACGTCGCGGACATCAGGCTCGGCACCAGCCCACCACACGCCGTACAGCTTGTCGCGCGGGAAGCCGGTGGCTTGCGCTTCCTTCAGCGCGGTGGAGTTCATCACGCCCCAGCCCCACAGCAGCGCGTAGTCAGGCTTGCTCTGGCGCAGTTGCAGCCAGGTGGCTTTCTGTTCCACGCCTGGTGCGGTCACGGGCAGCAGTTGCAGCTCGAAGCCGTGCATCTTGGCGCGTTCCTGCAGCACCGGGATAGGCTCCTTGCCGAACGGGCTGTCGTGATAGATCAGCGCGACCTTCTTGCCCTTGAGCTTGTCGAGGCCGCCGGCCTTCTTGCCGATGTGCTGGATCAGGATGTCGGCACCCGTCCAGTAGCTGCCCATGAAGGGGAAGTTCCACTGGAAGGCATTGCCGTCCTTGGCGATCGACAGACCGTAGCCCAGTGTGATCAGCGGGATCTTGTCGACGGGCGCTTTTTCGGTCAGCGCGAAGGTGATGCCGGTGGCCTGTGGGTCCACGGCAGCGACGAAGGGCTTGCTCTTCAGGCGTTCGTAGCACTCCACGCCGCGGTCGGTGGCGTAGCCGGTTTCGCATTCTTCAAAGGCGATCTTCACGCCGTTGATGCCGCCGTCGCGCTCGTTGATGAGCTTGAGGTAATCCTGCTTGCCGTTGGCCCATGGAATGCCATTGGGTGCATAGGCACCGGTGCGGTAGGACAGCAGCGGAATGAACTGCTCCTGAGCGAACGCGCTGCCGGCGAAGCCAGCGCTTGCGGCGACCAGGGTAGCGGCCAATGCCAGACGGGTGAACTTCATGGTTTGTCTCCTTGGTGAGTAAACGAACAACTAACTCAGCTAACTTCTCTGCGCAGCACGCGCATTACTTGCACACACGAAATCAATTTAATGTGGGAACGGCCAGACACGCATCTTCTGCTTGCCGATGGACCACAGCTTGGCCAGACCATGCGGCTCCACGATCAGGAACCAGACGATCAGCGCGCCGAAGATGATGAACTCGGCGTGCGACACGCCAGCCGTGGAAATCTGGAAGCCGAACAGGTTGGCGATGGCTGGCAGCACAAGGCTCAGCACAATCGGCAGCACCACGATGAAGGCCGCGCCGAAGAAGCTGCCCATGATCGAGCCCATGCCGCCGATGATCACCATGAACAGCAGCTTGAACGACACGTCGACCGAGAACGCAGCAGGTTCCCACGCACCCAGGTGAACGAAGGCCCACAGCGCACCGGCCACGCCGATGATGAAGGAGCTGACCGCGAAGGCCGACAGCTTGGCGTACATCGGGCGAATGCCGATCACCGAAGCGGCCACGTCCATGTCGCGGATCGCCATCCATTCACGGCCAATCGCGCCGCGAACGAGGTTCTTGGCAAGGATCGCGATCACCACCAGAACGGCCAGGCAGAACAGGTATTCGGACATCGCGGATTCGATGGGAATGCCGAAGAAGTTCAGGTGCGAGACCGACACCGAGCCCGATGGCGAATCGTTGGTGAACCACTTGATGCGCAGGAACATCCAGTCGGAGAAGAACTGCGCGGCCAGTGTGGCAACCGCAAGGTACAGACCCTTCACGCGCAGGCTTGGCAGACCGAACAGAATGCCGAAGAACGTGGCGCACAGGCCGCCCAGAATCAGCGCCAGAACCAGCGGCATGCCGGGAATGCGCACCATGAAGTTGAACGCGCCATACGCGCCCACCGCCATGAACGCGCCGGAGCCCAGCGAGATCTGACCGCAGTAGCCCACCAGAATGTTCACGCCGAGTGCGGCCAGGCACATGATGGTCAGCGGAATCAGAATGGCCTGGTAGAAATAGTCGCCAGCGAACATCGGCACGACGATGAAGGCCGCTGCAATCAGCAGCCACACGCCGATCTTGTCCTGACGAATCGGGAACACTTGCTGGTCGGCTTTGTAGCTCGTCTTGAACTGGCCGTTTTCACGATAGAACATTTGTCTTTCTCCTTGTCGTTCTCAGTTCAAACGCGATCAATGATTTTTTCACCGAACAGACCTTGTGGGCGAACCAGAAGGAATGCAAGCGCAAGCACGTAGGCGAACCAGATTTCAATGCCGCCACCCACGAATGGGCCGAGGTAGACCTCGGAGAGTTTCTCGCCCACGCCGATGATCAGGCCGCCGATGATGGCGCCGGGCACCGAAGTCAGGCCGCCCAGAATCACCACCGGCAGAGCACGCAGCGCCACGGTGGTCAGCGAGAACTGCACGCCGAGCTTGGAGCCCCAGATCATCCCGGCGACCAGCGCCACGATGCCGGCCACGCACCACACGATCACCCAGATGCGGTTCAGCGGAATGCCGATCGATTGCGCGGCCTGATGGTCGTCCGCCACGGCGCGCAGCGCACGGCCGGTCTTGGTCTTCTGGAAGAACACCGACAGCAGCACCACCAGCACGGCGGCGATCACGGCGGCGATCATGTCTTCCTGATTCACCATCACGCCGCCCTCGAAGATCGATTCCAGCAGGAACACGGGATCCTTGGGCATGCCGATGTCGATCTTGTAGATCTCGCTGCCGAAGATGGTCTGGCCCACGCCTTCAAGGAAGTAGGTGATGCCGAGCGTCGCCATCAGCAGCGTTGCGGCTTCCTGATTCACGAGGTGGCGCAGCACGAGGCGCTCGATCACCCACGCGACGATGAACATCACAATGGCTGCGAGGATGAACGCCGCCGTGGCGGTGACGATCTTGTTGTCGATGCCGGTCCACTGCGGAATCCATTCCGCAAAGCGCGCCATCGCAAGCGCCGCGAACAGCACCATCGCGCCTTGCGCGAAGTTGAACACGCCCGATGCCTTGAAGATCAGCACGAAGCCGAGGGCCACCAGCGCGTACAGCATGCCTGCCATCAGGCCGCCGAACAGGGTTTCCAGAAAGAATGCCATTTCGTTGTCTCCCGGTTCAGTGGCTCGTGCCCAGATAGGCGCGGATCACGTCTTCGTTGTTGCGCACTTCATCGGGCGCGCCGTCGCCGATCTTCTTGCCGTAGTCGAGCACCACGACGCGGTCCGAGATGTCCATCACCACGCCCATGTCGTGTTCGATCAGCACGATGGTCGTGCCGAACTCGTCATTCACGTCGAGAATGAAGCGGCACATGTCCTGCTTTTCTTCCACGTTCATGCCGGCCATCGGCTCGTCGAGCAGCAGCACTTGCGGCTCCATCGCCAACGCGCGTCCGAGGTCCACACGCTTTTGCAGGCCGTAGGGCAACTGGCCCACGGGCGTCTTGCGGAAGGCTTGAATTTCCAGAAAGTCGATGATGTGTTCGACGAACTCGCGGTGCTTGATTTCTTCGCGCTCCGACGGCCCGATGCGCAGCGCCTGCATGAGCAGATTGCTTTTGATCTTCAGGTTGCGGCCGGTCATGATGTTGTCGATCACGCTCATGCCCTTGAACAGCGCCAGGTTCTGGAACGTGCGCGCCACGCCCATCTCGGCGACCTGGCGGCTGTTCATGTGATCGAAGGTCTTTCCGCGGAACGTGATCGAGCCTTCGCTCGGTGTGTACACGCCGTTGATGCAGTTGAGCATGGAGCTCTTGCCAGCGCCGTTCGGGCCGATGATGGAGCGGATCTCGTGCTCCTTCACGTTGAACGAGATGTCGGTCAGCGCCTTCACGCCGCCGAATCTGAGGCTGATGTTCTTGATGTCCAGAATGACATCGCCAATCTTCTTGTCAGTACTCATGATGGGTGCTTGCCTCTCGTTGCGGCTCAGGCGGTGGCCTTGTGGAGCTTGGCGTCGCTGATCTTCAGGGTGGCGCTCACGCTGCCCTTGCGACCATCTTCAAACTTCACTTGCGTTTCGATGAACTGCTCGGTTTTGCCCGCGTAGAGCGCATCGACCAGCACGCCATATTTGTCCGCGATGAAGTTGCGGCGCACCTTGCGTGTGCGTGTCAGCTCGTCGTCATCGGGATCGAGTTCCTTGTGCAGCACGAGGAAGCGCGCGATCTGTGTGTCGGCCATGCCGGGCTCGCCCGCCAGGTCCTTGTTGACCTGACCGATGCAGTCGGCGATCAGTGCAATCACCTTTTCCTTGGTGGCCAGATCGACATAACCACCGTACGGCATGCCTTGACGCTCGGCCCAGTTGCCCACGGCTTCGTAGTCGATGTTGATGAACGCGCAGACCTGATCGCGCTTGTTGCCGAAGCACACGGCTTCCTTGATCTGCGGGAAGAACTTGAGCTTGTTCTCGATGTAGTTGGGCGCGAACATCGCACCCGTGTTCGTCTTGCCCACGTCCTTGGCGCGATCGATGATGCGCAGGTCGCCGTCGGCATCGAGCACGCCCGCATCGCCGGTGTGAAAGTAGCCGTTGGCGTCGATCACTTCGGCAGTGGCGTCGGGGCGCTTGTAGTATTCCTTCAGAACCGACACGCCCTTGACCAGCACTTCGCCGTTGTCGGCGATCTTCAGTTCAATGCCGGGCGCGGCGCGGCCCACGCTGTTGAGCTTGACGGCCTTGTCGCGCTGAATGCAGACGTAGGCGCAGGTTTCGGTCTGGCCGTAGAGCTGCTTCAGGTTGATGCCGATGGAGCGGAAGAAGCGGAACAGATCCGGGCCGATGGCGGCACCAGCGGTGTAGGCCACGCGAATTTCCGACAGACCCATCACGTTGCGCAGCGGGCCATAGATGAACAGATCGCCGAGCTTGTACTTGAAGCGATCCATGGCACCGACAGGCTTGCCATCGAGAATGTCCGAGCCCACGCGGCGTGCCAGATCCATGCACTTTTCGAACAGCCAGCGCTTGGGCTTGGCCGCGTCTTCCATGCGGATCGACACCGAGGTCAGCATGCCTTCGAACACGCGCGGTGGTGCGAAGTAATACGTGGGGCCGATTTCGCGCAGGTCGATGTTGATCGTGGCGGCCGACTCGGGGCAGTTGATGGTGAAGCCCGCAGTCAACCACTGCGCGAGCGAGAACAGGTGGTCGCCCACCCACGCTGGCGGCAGGTAGGAGATGACGTTGTCGTTCGGGTTCAGGTTGTCGACTTCGATCGCGCCCTTGGCCGAGCCCGCGAAGCTCGCGTGCGTCTGGCACACGCCCTTGGGAGTGCCGGTGGTGCCCGATGTGTAGAGGATGACGGAGACGTCGGTGGGTTCGATGCGATCGACCAGCTTTTCCCATTCGCCGGGATGCGCCTTGTCCCACTCCGCGCCTTTCTTCATCAGGTCTTCGGTGCTGATGAGGCCGGGGGCGTCGTACTTGCGCAGACCGCGTGGGTCGTCATAGATGATGTGGCGGATCGAATCAACGGTCTCGCGCACTTCGAGCAGCTTGTCGACCTGTTCCTGGTTTTCCGCGAAGGCGAACGCGATTTCCGCGTCCTTCATCACGAAGTTCATTTCGCTGGCGACCGCGTCCTGGTACAACGGAATCGGCACGCCGCCGATGCTCTGCACGGCCACGAAGCCGAGGTACAGGTGAGGGCGGTTGTCGCTCACGAAAGCCAGGTTCTGGCCGCGCTCGAAACCCAGCGCCAGCAGACCGCAGGCCATCTGGCGCACTTCCGACGCGGCGTGCTTCCAGCTCCAGGTCTGCCAGATGCCATACTCTTTTTCGCGCAAGGCTGCGGCGTCCGGTCTCTCAGCGGCGTGTCGCAGCAGCAAATGGGGGAACGTTGTCTTCATTCCTGTACCTAATCCGGTGGGTGAACAGATGGGCCCGTTGCCAAAAGCCAAGGGCGTGTCCATCAAGATGTTGCGAATGGTAGGAATAACTTTGACGTCAATATGTCTTGCCGCTGACAATTTGCGGGTTAGTCCTCACGGGTGTAACCCTGCTGTGGTGAATTGGATGATAAATATCAAGAAATGACGGTTGATCAAGGGTTTTCGATGATGTTTGCTCGCATTTTTCAGATTATTTCCGTGCGCACGTCGCTCGGCCCGAAGCGCGCTTTGGCGCCTTCACGGTATTGATTCACTCTGGCGGTATCCTCGACACCATGTACGCCTCGTTTTTCGGGTTGGAGCACCAGCCCTTTTCCATTGCGCCCGACCCGCGTTACCTGTTCATGAGCGACCGCCATCGCGAGGCGTTGGCGCATCTGCTTTACGGGCTCGATGCCGGTGGCGGTTTCGTGCTGCTCACGGGTGAAGTCGGCACCGGCAAGACCACGGTCTGTCGCTGTTTTCTGGAGCAGATTCCGGCGCACTGCAACGTGGCCTACATCTTCAATCCCAAGCTCACGGTGCTGGAGCTGCTGCGCTCGATCTGCGACGAGTTCGGCGTGGTGCATGCGGCCTCGGTGCCGGGTTCGGAGACCGTCAAGGACTGCATCGATCCGCTGAATGCCTTTCTGCTGGAGTCGCACGCACGCGGTCGCAACAACGTGCTGATCATCGACGAGGCGCAGAACCTTGCCCCCGATGTGCTCGAACAACTGCGCCTGCTCACCAATCTTGAAACCAGCGAGCGCAAGCTGCTGCAGATCATTCTGATCGGCCAACCGGAGCTGCGCACCATGGTGGCCGAGCCGTCGATGGAGCAGCTCGCGCAGCGCGTGATTGCGCGTTATCACCTCGATGCGCTGAGCCTCGACGAGACGCGCCAATACGTGGCGCATCGCCTGAATGTCGCGGGTTTGAAGGGGCCTTCGCCGTTCGGTGAAAAGGCCTTGCAGCGCGTGCATACGCTCGCGGGTGGCGTGCCGCGCCGCATCAATCTGCTGTGTGATCGGTCGCTGCTCGGCGCGTATTCATCGGGCTCGCGCGAGGTGTCGGAAACCGTGGTCAAGCAAGCTGCGCGCGAGGTGTTCGACGCGAAAAGCAAGGCGTTGGCGAATGCGCAGCATGCGCGTCGCGAATCCGCTGTTTCGCGCATTTGGTGGCCGGTGGGCGCATTGGCGCTGGCCTTGGTCGCCGGTGGTGCGGGCTGGGCATTGCGTGGTGAATCCGGGCCAGGCGCGGCTGCTGTGGCGAAGCCATCGGCTGCTGAATCTGCCGTGCCTGCCAGTGTCGCGAGCGCACCCAAGGTGACGGCTTCAGCGGCTGCGTCCGAAGCATCGCAAGCCACACCTGCGCAAGCGCCTGCAAGCAGTGCTTCGTCCGCCTCGTCCATCTCGTCGGCTTCATCGGCAATGGAGCTGGAACAATTCCTGAACGCGCAATCGGCCGACGACGGCTTTGCCGCGTGGAAGGTGCTGGCGTCCAACTGGAATCTCAAGCTCACGGGCAAGAGCGCCGACCCTTGTCCAGCGCTCGCACGCGGCGGCGTGCAGTGCTATCGCAATCGCAAGGCGGGCTTGGCGCTGGTGCGTCAGCTCAACCGGCCGGTGCTGCTCACACTGGTGGCCAATCGCGATGGCCAGCCCGTCAAAGTGAGCGCGGTGCTCGAAGGTTTGAACGAGGAAGATGCGTGGCTCGAAGGGGCCAACGGCTCGCAACTGGTGATTCCGGTGAGCGAACTGGCGTCGCTGTGGCATGGCGAGATCACGACGTTCTGGCGTGCGCCCAAAGCGCTTGCGGAAGGTGCTGATCCGATGACCAATCCTGCCGCGCAGGAATGGCTGGATGAGCAGTTGGCGCGTTCGCTCGGGTCGAAGGCCAAGGCCGTTTCGGGCAAGCCTGCGACCGTGCGCCGCGAGCGCATTCGGCAGTTCCAGCTGGCGCAGGGCATCACGCCCGACGGCCAGCCCGGACCGCTGACCTTGATGTTGTTGAATCGTGCGGCCGGTGTGACGGAACCGCGTCTGCGTACTGGAGCCTGAGTTACCCATGTCATACATCCTCGATGCGCTCAAGCGCGCACAAGCTGAACGGGGCAGGGGTAGCGTGCCGGGTCTGCACACGCAGTCCGTCACCGTGCCTTCGGCCAAGGAAACGCCCGAGCCCCGCAGCGGCCATCGCGGCGCATGGCTGATTGCCGGTGCAGCCGGTGTCGCAGCACTCGCGCTTGCGTGGTTGCAGTTCGGGCCCAAGGGTGCAACGCATCAGCCGGTGGTGGTGGCGCAGGTGCCAGCCGCGGTGCCTGCTCCCGCGCCCACACCTGCACCGGTGGCAATTCCTGAGCCAGTGCCCACTCCTGCGCCTGCTCCGGTGGTGGTGAAGAGCGACGCTCCCGCACCCATCGAAATCGATGTGACGCCGCCGCCCCCACCGCCGCCCGCGCCGCCCAAGCCTGTGGCGCAGCCAACGCCAACTCCCACGCCCGCTGCTGCCAAGCGTGAAGAGGCAGCAGCGCGTCAGGCCAAGATGGCTGCGCCTGCCGACGCTGCGTCATTCAACAACGCTGCGCCAGCACCCGCACCGGCTCCCGTGGCTGCGGCTCCCGCAGCGCCTGTCTACAACGTCGCCAACTTGCCGCCCGCCGTGCGCGAGCAACTGCCCAGCTTGCAGCTCGCAGGCATCACTTATTCGACCAATCCCAAGTACCGCATGGTGATCGTCAACGGCCAGGTGTTGCATGAAGGCGATTCGGCGGGGCCGGGCCTCGTGCTGGAGCGCATCGAAAACGCGCGCACGATCTGGGCGTTTCGCGGCTATCGCTACGCGCTGCCTTGATTCCCGGCGTTCGGCTCGCGTTGTGAGCGCAGCACGCTCGCAACGCGATGGGGTTATCCCCCCTTCCTATAAGTGGGCTTCCTGAGCCATGCTCTCGCGCTATGAGTCAAGAGCTCTCGCTGCATCAACGTCGTCGCCTTCCCTCCATGCATGAGCTGGACGGGATTCCATGGCTGCGTCCTCTCAATTCCAACGAACGTGAGCGCGCCGTCGCCTCGCTGGTCGTGGGCGACGCCCTGCGCGGAGACTATGTCTGCCGCGTCGGTCGGCCTGTGACCTACTGGTTCGGCGTGGTCGAAGGGCTGCTCAAGATGAGCGCCGACAACGCCGATGGCCTCACCATGACCTTCACTGGCGTGCCTCCTGGCGGCTGGTTCGGCGAGGGCACGGCGATGAAGCGCGAGCCCTATCGCTACAACATCCAGGCGCTGCGCAAGAGTCTGGTGGCGGGGCTGCCCATCGACACGTTCCATTGGCTGCTCGATCACTCGATCGGTTTCAACCGCTTCGTGATGAACCAGCTCAACGAGCGGCTGGCCCAGTTCATCGCCGCACGCGAAATCGACCGCATGGCCAACCCCGATGTGCGCGTGGCGCGCAGTCTGGCGGCGCTGTTCAACCCGGTGCTGTACCCGGCCGTGGGCGAGATTCTGCGCATCACCCAGCAGGAGCTGGCCTACATCGTCGGCCTGTCGCGCCAGCGCGTGAACGAGGCGCTTTCGGCGCTCGAAGAACACCGCGCCATCAGCGTGGAATATGGCGGCGTGCGCGTGCTCGATCTGCAGGCGCTGCGCACCGGCATGTTCACGCAGGACCTCGCCACGAGTGGCGTGGGGGGCCGTCGCATCAAGCGCAGCGCGCATCCGTCGGCCATGCGCAGCGATGTGGTCGATGCGTCGGGCGCGTCCGTCCAGATCGCCTGAAGGGGCTGAAATCAGCCGAAGTCAGCTGATTTCGGCCCGCTAAGCCCGAGTCGGCAACGCGCCTGCCCCGAGCTTGAGACAATACGGGCCATGCCCGATAAGCCATCCTCACAAAAACCAGCAGCAGACAGCGCCAACGCGCCTGCTGATGCAGCTCGCCCACGTCTGGCGCTCAAGCGCCCGGCGGCCAAGGCCGCGCCTGCGCCCGCAGCCGCTGCGCCGACCCGCGCTCCTGCCCGTGCGCCCGCCGACAATGCTCGCCCCAAGCCTGCCGGTTTCGGCGGCAAACCCGCTTTCGAGCCCAAGCCGCGCGCCAACACCTGGACCGCGCCCGCCAACGGCGCCTCCGCCGCGCGTCAGGCCCCGCCCGTGATCCGCAAGGAGCCCACCGACAAGATCCGCCTGAACAAGCGCATGGCCGATCAGGGCATGTGCTCGCGCCGCGAAGCCGACGACTGGATCGCCAACGGCTGGGTGCGTGTGAATGGCATGGTGGCTGAAATGGGGCTGCAGGTCGGTCCGGAAGATCGCATCGAGGTCGACCGCGCCGCGCAGGGCAAGCAGGAGCAGCAGGTCACCATCCTGCTGCACAAGCCCATGGGCTATGTGAGCGGTCAGGCCGAAGACGGCCACACGCCTGCGGTGGCGCTGATCAATCCGCGCACCCACTGGCGCGACGACACCAGCCGCAACCGCTTCACGCCCACGCAACTGCGCGGCATTGCGCCTTGCGGGCGGCTGGATATCGACTCCGTCGGCCTGCTCGTGCTCACGCAGGACGGCCGCATCGCGCGCCAGCTCATCGGCGAAAGTTCTTCGGTCGACAAGGAATATCTGGTCCGCGTGATCTACGAGGACCGCGAAAAGGATGTGCGCTCGGTGTTCCCCGAGGACAAGCTCGCGCTGCTCAACCACGGTCTGTCGCTCGATGGCCAGCCGCTCAAGCCCGCCAAGGTCGATTGGCAGAACCCCGAGCAACTGCGCTTTGTGCTGGTCGAAGGCAAGAAGCGCCAGATTCGCCGCATGTGCGAACAGGTGGGCCTGAAGGTTGTGGGCTTGAAGCGCATCCGCATCGGCAAGATCACGCTGGGCAACCTGCCGGTGGGGCAGTGGCGCTATCTGGGGCCAAACGAGCGCTTCGAGTGAAACCGTTCGGGTCTTGAAAGCCAAGGCCCGGGCCCCATCTGATTGCCAGCACTTCGCGCACCGACTTGTCTTCCGGACCGAGCGCGAAGACGAAAACAAGCGCTGGTGCGCGCTCCGGAGGCGGCGCGCAGCATGAAAAGTTCTTTCTTTTCCACCATCACATGAGCAACAAACACACCCATTCCTTCCAGGCCGAAGTGGCGCAGCTGCTGCATCTGGTCACCCATTCGCTGTATTCCAACAAGGAAATCTTCCTGCGCGAGCTGATCTCCAACGCGTCGGACGCCTGCGACAAGCTGCGTTTCGAGGCGCTGAACCAGCCCGATCTGTACGAAGGCCAGCCGAATCTGGAAGTGCGTGTGTCCTTCGATCAGAAGGCCCGCACCATCACCATCGCCGACACCGGCATCGGCATGAGCGAGCAGGAAGCCATCGACAACCTGGGCACCATCGCCAAGAGCGGCACCAAGGACTTCATGAGCAAGCTCTCGGGCGATCAGAAGTCGGATTCGCAACTCATCGGCCAGTTCGGCGTGGGCTTTTATTCGGGCTTCATCGTGGCCGACAAGATCACCGTGGAGTCGCGCCGTGCGGGCCTGCCAGCGGCGGACGGCGTGCGCTGGATCAGCGGCGGCTCGGGCGACTTCGAGGTCGAGCAGATCGAGCGCGCCGAACGCGGCACCTCCATCACGCTGCACCTGCGCGAAGACGCCGAAGAGTTCCTCAACAACTGGAAGCTCAAGGGCCTGATCAGCAAATATTCCGACCACATCAGCCTGCCCATCATGATGGAAAAGGAAGAGTGGAAGGAAGGCGAGAACGACCAGCCCGGCGACATGGTGAAGACCGGCGAATGGGAAACCGTGAACCAGGCGAGCGCGCTGTGGACACGCCCCAAGAAGGACATCACCGAAGAGCAGTACGTCGACTTCTACCAAGCCATCAGCCACGACCACGAAGCGCCGCTGACCTGGAGCCACAACCGCGTCGAAGGCAACACCGAGTACACGCAGCTGCTGTACATCCCCTCGCACGCGCCCATGGATCTGTGGAACCGCGACAAGAAGGCGGGCGTGAAGCTGTATGTGAAGCGCGTGTTCATCATGGACGACGCCGAAGCGCTGATGCCCACCTACCTGCGCTTCGTGAAGGGTGTGATCGACTCCGCCGATCTGCCGCTGAACGTGAGCCGCGAACTGCTGCAGGAAAGCCGCGACGTGCGCCTGATCCGCGACGGCAACACGCGCCGCGTGCTCTCGATGCTGGAAGACCTGGCCAAGCACGACAAGCATGAAGTCACGGCCAACGCCGACGGCGTGACGGATGTGATCGACGAGGCTGACAAGGCCAAGGAAGGCAAGTACACCCAGTTCTACAGCGAATTCGGTGCCGTGCTCAAGGAAGGTCTGGGCGAAGACTTCGGCAATGCCGAGCGCCTTGCCAAGCTGCTGCGTTTCGCATCGACGACGAGCGACTCCGTGAGCGTTTCGTTCGCCGACTACAAGGCGCGCATGAAGGACGGCCAGGACGCCATCTACTACATCACCGCCGACACACTGGCCGCTGCCAAGAACAGCCCGCAACTCGAAGTGTTCAAGAAGAAGGGCATCGAAGTCCTGCTCATGACCGACCGCGTGGACGAGTGGGCGCTGAACTACCTGACCGAATTCGATGGCACGCCGCTGCAGTCCGTCGCCAAGGGCGCGGTCGATCTGGGCAAGCTGCAGGACGACGCCGAGAAGAAGGCTGCCGAAGAGGCCGCCGAAGCCTTCAAGCCGCTGCTCGCCAAGCTCAAGGAAGCGCTCAAGAATCAGGTCGAAGACGTGCGCTCGACCACGCGTCTGGTCGATTCACCCGCCTGCATCGTGGTGCAGGACGGTGGCATGAGCGCCCAACTCGCCCGCATGCTCAAGCAGGCCGGTCAGCCGGTTCCGCAGTCCAAGCCCGTGCTGGAAGTGAACCCCGAGCACCCGCTGGTCAAGAAGCTTGACGGCTCGGTGCACTTCAATGATCTGGCGCACATCCTGTTCGACCAGGCCCTGCTCGCCGAAGGCGGCATGCCGGAAGACCCTGCCGCGTATGTGAAGCGTGTGAACGCGTTGCTGGTGTGAGGGGCAAAACCCTGAACAAACGTCAGTGATGGCCTGAAATTGCCGTTTGGACGAAAATGCCGTGTAACCTTGGGTTGCACGGCATTTTTTTGCCTGATGAAATTTGAGAGCCATACACAACTATGTTGCGCTTTTTCCTGTTATTCCTTTCGATCCAGCTGTCGCTGTTCGGCCTGAACATGCTGAACTGGGTGCAGCAGCACATCGTGCTGCCGTGGACGGCGTTGCTGGCCAAGATCTGTTCCGAACTCGTGGTCTGGTTTGACGACACGGCCACCGCGCAGGGCAAGGTGCTGTGGAACAGCGCGACCGGCTTTGGCGTGTCCATCGAGGCGGGCTGCAACGGCATCGAGGCCTGCATCGTGTTGTTCGCGGCCATCATCGCTTTTCCGTCAAGCTGGCGTCACAAAATTGTGGGATTCTTCGTCGGCTTTCTCGCCATTCAGGCACTCAATGTGGTGCGTGTGATCAGCCTGTTCTACCTCGGTCAGTGGAACATGGCGGTGTTCAACTTCGCACACGAATTCCTCTGGCAAGCGCTCATCATGCTGGACGTGCTGATCGTCTGGCTGCTGTGGGTGCGCGCGGGCTCCAAGGAGCGCGCGGCCAACGAACCCCCTCCACCGGACGAGCCACCCGCCCCGCCCGTGGTGTCGACGGCTCCGCGCATGGGCCATGGAGAAGGTACCGTCAGCCATTCGCTGGACCTGTCGCCGCACGCACGGCCACGGCCATCGGTCTGACGCGTTGATGTCAACGAGAGGGATGGAGTGGGAGTATTGACAACATGACTGATCAGGCAACGACGACAACCGCAGCGACAGCAGCAACGACAGCGCAGCAAGCCAGCAACGAGGACGTGCCCGCCACCAAGAGCAAGGTGCTTCCGCGTTTTGCGATCTTCGCCTTTGCGGGCATCGTGCTGATCACGTTGCTGTGGACCAAGCTCACGCCGTGGGTCTCTTATCCGATCGCCGTGCTGTCCGAAGTGGCTCTGCATGAAGTCGCTCCGATGTGGGTGCGCGAAGTGCACAAGAAGCCGGGGCAGATCGAGGTGGATACCAGTGTCGGCGTGGCTGTGCCGAATGCGGGCGGGCAGATCGCCGATCTGGTCGTGGATGCCGATCCCGGGCGCTATGCGTTTGGCTTGCCGATCTTTCTGGCGCTGGTGCTGGCTGCCTATGCGGCCAACCGTGCGCCGGGGCGTTTGTCCAAGGCGATTGGCGGATATCTGATCCTGCTGCCGATTCAGAGCTTCAGTCTCGTGATGTATCTGCTCATGCAGGTGCTGGTCGCCGCCAAGCTCGACATTCGTACGCTGCGCGTCGATCAGTGGCAGGTCGAAGCCATCGTGTTCGGTTATCAGGTCGGCGTGCTGGTGTTGCCCACGCTGGCTCCGGTGCTGGTGTGGTTGCTGCTGGACCGCAAGTTTTTTGGCGATGTGATCGTCAATGGCTGGAAGCGCTCGCTCAAGGCCAAGCCAGCCGCGAGCGGCAAGAAATAAGTGATGCACGCCCAAGCGAAATCGCCAGCCGGATCGACATTGGCTGCGCGAATTCTGATGGCCGGTTTGTTGACACTGAGCGCGATGGCAGCTGCGGCCCAGGGTTCTGCCGACAAGGCTTGGATGAGCGAGCAACTGCTCCAAGCCTCACGCGCGGGTGACGTACAGGCCGTGCGAAAACTGCTGGCCAAGGACGCGCCCGTGAATGCGCAGGACGCGCAAGGCAACACGCCGCTGTTGCTGGCGACTGCGGGCAATCACATCGAGGTGGCGCGCTCGCTCATCTTGCATGGTGCGGACGTGAACATTCAGAACGCGCAGCAGGACAGCGCCTATCTGCTCGCCGGTGCGCGTGGAAACCTCGAAATCCTGCGCATGACGCTCTCGCGCGGCGCAGATTTGAAGAGCACCAACCGCTACGGTGGCACGGCGCTGATTCCGGCCTGTGAACGCGGACATGTGGCGACCGCCAAGACGCTGATGGACGCGGGTGTCAACGTGAACCATGTGAACCGCCTCGGCTGGACCTGTCTGCTCGAAGCCATTTTGCTGAGCGATGGCGGAGCGCCGCACCAACAGATCGTGCGCGACGTGATCGCCGCCGGTGCCGATGTGAATCTGGCGGACAAGGATGGTGTCACGCCGCTGGCGCATGCGCGCCAGCGCAAACAGCAGGCGATGGTCGAGATTCTGACTGCAGCCGGCGCGCGCTGAATCACGCGCACTCGTCTGCGCTCACACCATCAGCGGCTCTTCCTGCATGGCCTCGATTTGCTCGATGAGCATGTCGGTCTGGCCGCGCCAGTAGTCGCTCGAACCGAACCACGGGAAGTTGATCGGAAAGATCGGATCGCTGTAGCGCCGCGCCAGCCATGCGCTGTAGTGGATCAGGCGCAGCGTGCGCAGCGGCTCGATCAGCGCGAGTTCGCGGCGGTCGAAGTCGCGGAACTGTTCATAACCTTCGAGCAGCGTGGATAGCTGCATGCTGCGCTGCGCGCGTTCGCCCGACAGCAGCATCCACAGATCCTGCACGGCAGGCCCCATGCGTGCGTCGTCCAGATCGACAAAGTGCGGGCCGCCGTGGCCGTGGCCGTTGTCGTCGACCGGCGTCCACAGCACATTGCCCGGATGGCAGTCGCCATGCAGGCGCAACTGCGTGAAGCGGTGCGCGTTCATCTTCTCGGTGATGATCGCCAGCGCCTCGTTGCAGGCCTTGCGCCAGCCGCTTTCCTGATCGAGCGGAATGCACTGGTTGGAGAGCAACCAGTCGCGGCTGTCGATGCCGAAGCTCTGCACATCGAGCGTCGGGCGCAGCACAAACGGGTGCTTGCTGCCCACGGTGTGGATGCGCGCGAGAAAGCGGCCAATCCATTCCAGCGTCTCGAAATCATCGAGCTCCGGCGTGCGTCCGCCGCGCCATGGGCTCACCGAAAAGGCGAATCCGGCGTGATGGTGCAGCGTCCTGTCGTTGATGATGAGCGGTGCCACCATCGGCACTTCGGCAGTCGCAAGTTCGAGGGCGAAGGCATGCTCTTCAAGAATCTGCGCGTCGCTCCAGCGCTCGGGTCGGTAGAACTTGGCGACCACGCGCGCGCCGTCTTCGAGCGAGACCTGATACACGCGGTTCTCGTACGAGCCCAGTGCCATCAGGCGACCATCGCCATACATGCCGAGCCCGGCCAGTGCGTCCAGCACCAAGTCAGGCGTGAGGGCCGAATAAGCATGTTGCGCGCTGCTTGCGGAGGAAGCGTCATCGTGGTCGTCGTTGTGCATGCGGCCTATTGTCGCAGCCGACGATGGCCCTCGCGATCACATGGCGGAGCGGCTTTCGGTGTAGCTTGCTTCGTCGGCGGCGGGCGCTGCGGCCAGCGCATGAAACGGCAGTTGCTGCTTCACGAGAATCACCGTGCACGGCGCATCGCGCGCCACGCGGATCGGCACGGTGTCGACAAAACGCTGCATCTGCAGGCCGTGCGTGGCCGCGCCCATGATGATCATCGTGACCTGGTTGCCGCGCGCGTAGCGGATCAGCGCGCTCGCCACGTCGCCCGATTCGAGCACGTGACAGCTCGCGCTGTGACCGACCAGATCGAGCGTGGCCGCCCATTGCTTGAGCCGCGCAAGATGCGTGCGATGCAGCGTGGTTTCGCTGCGTTCGTGCTGGCTGGTGTTGCTGGCCGATGGCGAGATCACCGTCACGCACGCCAGCCGCGCGCCGGGCCGGATGCCGAGTGAGCGATTCACTGCCTGCCTGAGCGAATACATGGTCGCGTCGCTCACGTCCTGGTGCGGCACGGCGACCATGAGAATCGGCACTTCCTGCAACTGCTCCTTGGGCAACGGGCTGGGCTGGTAGTGCATGCCTGCGGCCTTGATCCAGCGCTTGAACTGCGAGCGCGCACCGGGCGCACTCTTGCGCTCGCCGCGTTCGGTGACGGGCACATGCTCGGGGTGCGCCAGATCGAAGGCCAGATGCGCGGCCGAGGGGTAGCGCTGTGCGGCCTCGGGTTCGAGGCAACGCAGAATGATTTCCTGCAGCCACGAAGGCACATCCTCGCGCAACTGGCGTGGCGGTGTCGGCGTCATCCACAGGCGCTGGCGCAGGCCGCCTTGCGTGGTCGGCGCGCCGAAGGGCAGCTCGCCGGTCAGCATTTCGTAGAGCATCACGCCGATGGCGAAGATGTCGCTGCGCACATCACCACGCACGCCCACGATCTGCTCGGGCGCAATCCACGCGGGCGAGCCCACGGCGTTGCGCATTTCCTCAGCCAGCAGATCGGGATAGTGCGCGTGACACGACAGGCCGAAGTCGAGCAGCGCCGCCGTGCCATCGGGCTTGAGCAGCACGTTGGCGGGCTTGAGATCGAGATGGCAGCAGTTCTGCTGATGCAGGCTATGCACCGCAAGCGCCGTGGCGTTGGCGATCAGCGTGATCTCGTCGAAGGCGGCGCGCGGGTTGGCATCGATCCAGTGCTGCAGCGTCTGGCCTTCGAGGTATTCCATGACGATGTAGGGCAGCCGCGTGAGATCGCCTGCCGCCACGAAGCGCGGCACATGCGGGCCCGAGAGCGCGGGGTGGATCAGCAGCTCCACCTCGAAGCTCACGATGTTCTCCGCGCCATCGCCCGTGGCCATGCGCGGAATTTTCATGACCAGCGGAAAGCCCGGATCGCGCGAAGTCTGCGCGAAGGTCACGTGATAAATATGCGCCATGCCCCCCGCATGCACGCATTCATGAACGATGAAACCATCGATCTCGGTTCCCGGAGTCAGCATTTTCATGTCGAGCGAACGAACGAGGACGTGAAGGAGCGGGCGAAACTATTCAATCCATCAACCATGCGGCGAGGCGTTCTTTTGTGCCTCTGCGCTTTTTGTTTTTTTGTCTTCAATCCAGCAAGCGTGTTTTTTTCAAAGCCCCCATTCCAGCCGATCGGCAAAGTGCGGCGGCAAGGCGTGCGTCTGGCGCACTGCCGTCGCCGCAGCCATGTGGTCATAGACCACGCGGTGAAACGTGAGCGTGGCCGCGTCACTGTCGTACATGGCGTACATGGCGCGCGGATCGCGGTCGCGCGGCTGGCCGCAGGAGCCGACTACCGCCAGCCACTGCCGATGCGGCGGCACGGGCACGGGCACGCCGGGCTCGGGGTTGAAGCGCATGAGCTTGGCCGTGGGCGTCAGAAAATACAGCGACTGCGTGTGCACATGGCCGACGAAGACATAGCGGATGGACTCGTCCTGCGCGGACGCCGCACGCATGCAGCGCTCGGCCGCACCGCTGTCGCTCACGTAATGCCAGTTGCCGGGTGAATCGGCGCTGGCGTGGGCGAGCAGCACGTCCTGCTCCAGCTTGGTGGTGAGCGGCAGATTCTCCAGAAAACTGCGGTGCAGCGGCTGCAGTTGCTCGTGCGTCCAGGCCGCGCCTTCGTCCTGCATCTGGCGAATGACGGTGGGTGGGTTGAGCGCCATGTGCTCGTGATTGCCGCGCACGCACAGCGCGCCGCAGGAGACCAGCGCCATCACGCGATCAAGCACCTGCGCGGGGCTGCCGCCGTAGCCGACCAGATCGCCGAGAAACGCAAACTGCTGCGCATCGTGGGCGCGCGCGTGTTCGAGACACGCGTCCAGCGCATGCAGGTTGGAGTGCAGATCAGCGAGGAGGGCGTATTTCATGCGGTATGCGAGTGGCTATCCATACATGATGAGGGCACTAGCTGATTCCAGGCTTGCAATCCCCAGTGGTTTAGTGGTGCTTTGCGGGCGTCAGTAGGTGCTGCGTGCGATCGGCGCAGCGCCGTCGTCGCCTTGTTTTTTGAATCGCGCGGCGCAGGCATCGGCAGCCTCGCGCAGCAGCACCATGTCGAGCGCCACGGCGACGAACTGCGCGCCGAGCGCAAGGCATTCGCGGGCGCGTTCCTCGTTGACCTGCAGAATGCCCGGCGCCTTGCCCGTCGCGCGAATGCGGACGATGGCGTCGTCAATGGCGGCGCGCACTTCGGGGTGGTTCGGTTGGCCGGGATGCCCCATGCTGGCCGACAGATCGGATGGGCCGATGAAGATGCCGTCCACACCATCGACCGCAGCAATGGCTTCGATCTGCGCGAGGGCTTCCTTGGTCTCGACCTGCACAAGCAGACACAGCTCCTTTTCGGCGTCGCGGATGTAGTGGGCGTCACGGCCGAAGTTGGAAGCCCGCACCGATCCGCCGAGACCGCGCACGCCGTGGGGCGCGTAGCGGATGGCGTTCACTGCCGCTTGCGCTTCCTCTTTGTTTTGCACGAAGGGGATCAGCAGCGTTTGCGCGCCGATGTCGAGGTATCGCTTGATGAGGACGTGGTCGTTCCACGCGGGGCGGACAACGGGGTGGGTGGGCTTGCCTGTTGCAGCCACTGCTTGCAGATGGGGGACCATCAACGGGACGTCGTTGGGGGCGTGCTCGGTGTCGAGCAGGATCCAGTCGTAGCCTGAGCCTGCGAGGAGTTCTGCCACCAGCGGGGAGGTGAGGGTGGACCAGATGCCTATCTGTGGCTGGCCGGATTGGAGGGCGGCTTTGAAGGGGTTGGGAGCGGGCATTTGCTTTTCTCCTTTGACTGAGGGTCCCTCTGGCTGTGCTTCTTTTTCTTTTGCTGCTGTGTCTTTGTTTACGGAGGCCGGGAGTTCCGCCCGGCGGCGGAGTCCCTTTTTGCTTGCGCACAATAAGGAACCAAAAATGCGCTTGGAATACCTGCGGCAAAACTCTCTGCGCGCCGAAGGCGCTCCGTTCAGACAGCTTGCCGCAAGTCAGTCTGGAAGAGGTGCGTTACGGCACTTTGCTTCGCTCGTGCCGGGTTCATCTCGCGACTTCGCGAGATGTGGTTGCGCCTTTTCCTCTTCCTGTTCCTGTCAGTACTTGTACACGCCCTGACCGGTCTTGCGGCCCAGGCGGCCTGCGGCCACCATTTCCTTGAGCAGCGGGCAGGGGCGGTACTTGCTGTCGCCGAACTCTTCCAGGTACACGTCCATCACGGCCAGGCACACGTCCAGGCCGATCATGTCGGCCAGCGCCAGTGGGCCGATGGGCTGGTTGCAGCCGAGCTTCATGCCGGCGTCGATGTCTTCGGCGGTGGCGGAGCCTTCGGCCAGCACGAAGAAGGCTTCGTTGATCATCGGCACCAGAATGCGGTTGACCACAAAACCGGGGGCGTTCTTCACGGTGATGGGGCTCTTGCCGAGGCGCTCGGACAGGGTCTTCACCGCTGCGTGCGTGTCGTCGGAAGTCTGCAGGCCACGGATGATTTCCACCAGCGCCATCATCGGCACGGGGTTGAAGAAATGCATGCCGATGAAGCGGTCGGCGCGGCTGGTGACGGCTGCCAGCTTGGTGATGGAGATCGACGAGGTGTTCGATGCCAGGATCACTTCGGGCGCGAGCAGGGCGTCGACTTGCTTGAGGATCTTGACCTTGAGATCGAAGTTTTCGGTTGCGGCTTCGATCACGATCTGCGTGGCCTTCAGGTCGTCGTAGTTGGTCGAGCCCTTGATGCGTGCCAGCGCTGCAGCCTTGTCGGCTTCGGAAATTTTTTCCTTCTTGATCAGTCGGTCGAGGCTGCCGCTCACTGTCGCGATGCCCTTTTGCACGGCTGCGTCGGAGATGTCCACCATCACCACGTTGATGCCGGAAACTGCACACGCTTGCGCAATGCCATTGCCCATCGTGCCAGCGCCAATGATGCCCACGGTAGAAATCGTCATATAAAGTCTGCCTTGTAGAGAAAAACAAAAAATGGGTTGGTAGGTGGCCGCAGGGATCTTTTCCATCATTGCTGCAGCGCAACCATACATGGTATCGGCAAAAACGCGCGGATACGCTTTTTCAACGGAGACGGGTGTCACATGTTCGACTACATCGTGGTGGGTGGGGGTTCGGCGGGATCTGTGTTGGCGGGGCGTTTGAGCGAGGATCCGCAGGTGCGGGTCTGCCTCATCGAGGCGGGCGGGCCGGACAGCAGTGTGCTGATCCACTGCCCGGCGGGCCTTGCCGTGATGGCCAAGACCGGTGCCAACAACTGGAAGCTTTCGACCACGCCGCAGCCGGGTCTGGGCGGGCGGCGTGGTTATCAGCCGCGCGGCAAGACGCTGGGCGGATCAAGCTCCGTCAACGCCATGATCTACGCGCGCGGCCATGCGAGCGATTACGACCACTGGGCCGAACAGGGCAACGCGGGCTGGGGCTGGAGCGATGTGCTGCCGTACTTCAAACGCGCCGAGAACAACGAGCGCGGAGCTGATGATCTGCACGGCACGGGCGGGCCGCTCAACGTGGCCGATCTGCGCAGCCCGAACCCGCTGAGCCATGCGTTCGTGCAGGCCGGTATTCAGGCAGGCCATGCGCACAACAACGACTTCAACGGCCCTGAGTTCGAGGGCGTGGGGCTGTACCAGGTCACGCACAAGAATGGCGAACGATTCAGCGCCGCCAAGGCCTATCTCACGCCGCATCTGTCCTCGCGCTCCAACCTGCATGTGGTGACCGGCGCGCAAGTCACGCGCGTGCTCATGGACGGCAAGCGCGCGGTGGGCGTGCAGTATTTCAAGGGCGGCGCGCTGCACTCCGAACGCGCCACGCGCGAGGTGCTGCTCAGTGCGGGCGCATTGTTGTCGCCGCAAATTCTCATGCTCTCGGGCATTGGCAACGGCGCGGATCTGCAGAAGCTAGGCATCAACGTCGTGCACGACCTGCCCGGTGTGGGCGAGCATCTGCACGATCACCCCGACGTCGTGACCGTGGTCGACGGCCCGCAGCTCACCGACTCCTTCGGCCTCTCGCTCCAAGGCACGGCGAGTTTGGTGCGCGCAGCTTTTGAATGGAACTCGAAACGCACCGGCATGCTGACCACCAACTTTGCCGAAGCAGGCGGCTTCATCAAAAGCAGCGACAGCGAAACCGTTCCCGATCTGCAATTGCACTTCGTCGTCGGCAAACTGCTCGATCATGGCCGCAAGACCGTCTGGGGCCACGGCTACTCCTGTCACGTCTGCCTGCTCCAACCCAAAAGCCGAGGCCGCGTGACGCTCGCCAGCGCCGATGCACTGGCTCCTCCGTTGATCGACCCAGCGTTCTTTGCCGATCCGGAAGACATGCAGAAGATGATCGGTGCGGTGAAGACCATGCGGAAGATTCTGGCGCAGCCTGCGTTGAAGAATCTGGGCGGCAAGGAGCTGGACTATTCCGCCAACGCGCAGACCGATGAGCAGATTGCCGAGTACATCCGCAACTATGCCGACACGATTTACCACCCTGTCGGGTCGTGTCGCATGGGGACTGGGCCGATGGATGTGGTGGATGCGCAGTTGCGCGTGCATGGCGTGCAGGGGCTGCGGGTGGTGGATGCTTCTGTGATGCCTCGGGTGGTGAGTGGGAATACGAATGCGCCTGTGGTCATGATGGCTGAGAAGGCCATCGACTTGATTCGTTCTGCTGCTTCTTGATTTGTCGTTTGTTTGATTGCGGGTGCCGGGTGTTCGCCCCGGCGGGCGAGTAACTTTTCGCTGGCGCGCGAAAAGTCACCAAAAGCGCGCTTGAATGCGGGGTCACACGATAGAACTCACTTTGCGCCGTAGGCGCGCCGTTCGGGCAACTATCGTGAGTCAGATCAAAAGCTGGGGAGGGCGCTGCTGCACTCTGCGGTGCAGCAGCGGAGGCGCGAGTATCGCGACGGAAAAAATTGACGTTTTAGCGCGAGAGTTCAATTCGTCGCGCGGCTTGCACCCGGGCATCTCGCGCAGTCGCGAGATGCAGCACGAGCGAAGCAAAGTGCCGTGACATACCTCTTATGAAAACACTGACTCGCGGCGGTTGCCCGAACGGAGCGCCTTTGGCGCGAAGTGAGTTCTGCCGCGGGTATTGAAAAGCGATTTTTGGTGACTTTTTGGCGCAAGCAAAAAGTTACTCGCCCGCCGGGGCGAACACCCGGCACCCGAAATCAACCACCTAGCCCCTGCCAAAAAAGCAAAAGAATCACTGAAACGCCACTTCAGCAAAACTACGCAACTTGCGACTATGCAATCGTTGCGTCCCCCCATCCCGCAGGATGTCGATGGCCCGCATGCCAATGCGCAAATGCTGATCCACCCGCTCGCGATAAAAATGATTCGCCATCCCGGGCAGCTTGATCTCCCCATGCAACGGCTTGTCCGAAACGCACAGCAACGTCCCATAAGGAACGCGAAAACGGAACCCGTTCGCCGCGATGGTCGCGCTTTCCATGTCCAGCGCCACAGCGCGGCTCTGGCTGAAACGGCGCTGCGGTTTGTTGTCGGGCAGCAGTTCCCAGTTGCGGTTGTCGGTGCTGGCGACCGTGCCGGTGCGCATGATGCGCTTGAGCTGATCTTCGGGCACCTTCGCCACGTCGGCCACGGCTTGTTGCAACGCCATCTGGATTTCGGCAAGCGCGGGGATCGGCACCCACAGCGGCAGTTCTTCGTCGAGCACATGGTCCTCGCGCACGTAGGCGTGGGCGAGCACGTAGTCGCCCAGTTGCTGGCTGTTGCGCAGGCCCGCGCAGTGGCCGAGCATCATCCACGCATGCGGGCGCAGCACGGCGATGTGGTCGGTGATGGTCTTGGCGTTGGCGGGGCCGACGCCGATGTTGACCATGGTGATGCCGCTGCCGTCCGCACGCACGAGGTGGTACGCGGGCATCTGCGGCAGGCGCGGCGGGGCCACGCCTAGTTCGTCGCCGGGCTTGGCGGTCAAGCCCTTGCGGCGCTTGACGACGTTACCGGGTTCGATGAAGGCGATGTATTCGCTGTCTTCTCTGGCCATCTCGGCCTGGCCGAGGCGCACGAATTCGTCGATGTAGAACTGGTAGTTGGTGAACAGCACGAAGTTCTGGAACCACTCGGGCTGTGTGCCGGTGTAGTGCCGCAGGCGGTGCAGCGAGTAGTCCACGCGCGGCGCGGTGAACAGCGACAGCGGCTGGGCCTCGCCGGGCCTGGCCTCCCAGGTGCCGTTGGCGATGCCGTCGTCCATCGCGGACAGGTCGGGCAGGTCGAACACGTCGCGCATCAGCATGCGGCGCTCGGGCGAGAGGGCACCTTCGATATGGTCGTGCTCGGCGAACGAGAAGTGGATGGGAATCGGCTGCGAACTCAGGCCGACTTCAAGCTCCACGTTATGGCTGGCGCGTAGCAGGCGGAACTGTTCGAGGTAGTAGTTGGCGAACAGATCGGGGCGGGTCAACGTGGTTTCATATTTTCCCGGGCCTTCGACAAAACCGTAGGCGAACGGCGAAGGCGTGCGCGCCACGGTCGATGTCTGCATGCGCACGAACGGGTAGTAAGCGCGCACATGCTCGGGCGGAGTCTCCCCTGCCACAAAGCGCTGCATCGCATCGCGCAGGAGGTTGATCTGCTGTTGATAAATGCGTTGTACCTGCGCCAGCGCGTCGGCCGGGTCGGTATGCAGCGTCGGTTCTGTGAACATGGGAATGGATGACATGGGCCTATTGTCCACGGCTTGGTGACATTTGCATGGATGGGTGAATTTTCGCCAACAGGTGGTCGCCCCAAGGGGTGAAGGCGCACGGGGATAATGGGGTGTATGCCCAACGCACCAGAACCCAGTTCAGTTCAGCCAAATGCCACGGTTCCCGCGTGGATGACGCCAGCCACGCTGCTGCGCGTGTCCGTGGGCGTGGCGATTCTGACCATTTTTCTGAAGACACTGGCCTGGTGGGTGACGGGCTCGGTGGGCATGCTGTCCGATGCGCTTGAATCCTTCGTCAATCTGGCGGGTGCGGTGTTTGCGCTGGCCATGGTGACGATTGCACGCCGCCCGGCGGACGAAGAACATCCTTATGGCCATCACAAGGCGGAGTTTTTTTCTTCGGGCTTTGAAGGCATTCTCATCATTGGCGCGGCCATGGCGATTCTGTGGGCGGGTGTGTCGCGGCTCATGGATCCGCAGCCCATCGAGCAGGTCGGCTGGGGCTCTGTGCTGCTGGTGCTCAGCAGCGTCTGCAATGGCGTGCTGGCGTGGTACATGTTGCGCGCGGCGCGGGTGCATCATTCCAAGGCGCTGGAAGGCGATGCGCGCCATCTGTTCACCGACGTGTGGACCTCGGCTGGCGTGCTGATCGGTTTGATTGCGGCTGCATGGACCGGCTGGCATTGGATCGATCCAGTGGTCGCCATTCTGGTGGCACTCAATATCTTGCGCGAAGGCGGTTCGATGCTCTGGGAGTCGTCGCAAGGCTTGATGGACGAGGCTTTGCCGCAGGATCAACTGCAAAGTGTGCAGCAGGTGCTCGACCGTTACAGCGCACAAAGCAGTGGAGCGGCACGTTTCGACAGTTTGATCTCGCGCCGCGCAGGCAGCCGTAACTTCGTTGACGTGCACATGCATGTGCCCGCCGAATGGACTCTGGGCCGCGCCGCACAACTGCGCACTGATGTGGAAACGGCGCTCATGCAGGCCGTGCCCAATCTGCGCGCAACGATTGAAATATTGCCGCTCGGGCAGGCCACGGTGTTCGAGACCGTGGCATCACAGAACGAACCCATCAACCCACAACAACAAGGAAAGTGAAGCAGTGATCACGGTATTGCAACGCGTGCGCCAGGCGCGCGTGGAAGTGGCTGGCGAAATCATCGGCCAGATCGATCAGGGCCTGCTGGTGCTGCTGTGCGCCGAGCAGGGCGACAGCGACAAGCTCGCCGACAAACTGCTCGCGAAGATTCTGAAACTGCGCATCTTCAGCGACGAAGCAGGCAAGATGAACCGCAGCGTGCAGGACATCGGCGGTGGCCTGCTGGTGGTGAGCCAGTTCACGCTGGCGGCCGACACCAAGGGCGGCAATCGCCCGAGTTTCACGGGTGCAGCTGCGCCCGATGAAGGTCGTCGGCTGTATGAGTATTTTGTCGAGAAGGCACGTGCCGCCCATCCCATCGTGCAGACGGGCCAGTTCGCGGCGGACATGCAGGTGCATCTGGTCAACGACGGGCCGGTGACGATTCCGATCACCATGCGTGATGTGTAGTGCGTGATCTCGCGATCTTGTGATTTCCAAAACGAATAATTGACCAGTAAAAAGGAATTGGACGCAAATACTTGAACTGCGCACCATGAGTCCATCGCCGAATAAAAAACCACACGGCGCTGGACTCAAGGAGACAAGCAGCATGTTCAAGATGAAGCGTTCCGCCTTTCTCATCAAGGCGTCCGTGCTCGCGGGCGCTGTCGCGTTCACGGGCTGGGCATCGGCCCAGACTCCGCCGCCCTATCCCTCTGCCGGACCGATCACGCTGGTCGTTCCGTTCGCCGCAGGCAGCGGCACGGATGCCGTCGCGCGCGTGGTGGCCACCAAGCTCGGCGAGCGGCTCAAGCAGACCGTCATCGTCGACAACCGTGCGGGTGCGAGCGCGCAGATCGGCGCACAGTTTGCGGCCAAGGCCAAGCCCGATGGCTACACGCTGTTCATGACCACGAACACATCGCACTCGGCGAATCCGTGGCTGTTCAAAAGTCTCAAGTACGACCCGGTCAAGGACTTCACTCCGATTGCGCGCGTGGGCGAATTGCCATTTGCATTGGTGGTCAATCCCAAGCTGCCGGTGAAGACCGTTCAGGAGCTGATCGACTACGCCAAGGCCCATCCCGACAAGCTTTCCTACGGCACGCCGAACAGCACATCGGAAGTGGCCTCGGAGACCATCAAATACATCGCCAAACTGCAGATCGCCAAGGTGCCCTACAAGTCCAGCCCGCAGGCGCTGACCGATCTGATGGGCGAGCAGATTCAGGTGTACGTGGCCGACCTTGGATCGAGCTGGAGCATGCTCAAGAGCGAACGCGTTCGCGCACTCGGCGTGACGGCCGCAAAGGGCACGAACCTGCTGCCCAACGTGCCGGCCATAGGCAAGACGATTCCGGGCTTTGACCTGACGTCGTGGAACGGCATCTTCGCGCCCGCGAACACGCCCAAAGAGGTCGTCGATCGCATCAACTCCGAGCTGCAGGTGATTCTTGCCGACAAGGCCGTGCGCGAGCAGTTGGCAGGCGTCGGGTTTGAAGTCTGGCCCACGAAGACGCCCGAGGAATTCGCCACCTACGTGAATGAGCAACTGGCCTACTGGGGCAAGCTCATCAAGCAGGCGGGCATCGAGAAGGAATAAGTGAATGACAACGTGACGACGCGACGCTACCCACGTGGTGCGCTTCACGCATTCAGACAACGGCACGAGACATCGAGAAAGCATCCCCATGACCAGCAATTATCTGATCCGCGAACAGGACGTGGAAGGCTACAGCCCGGCCAATCACCATGGCACGGTGAACCGGCGCTTGGTAAGCGCTGCCAACGTCGGCGCAAAACACATGGAGGTGGTGCTTGGCACGTTGGAGAAGGGTGGTGGCGCGCTGCCGCATGCGCATCCGGGCATGGAGCAGGCCTGCTATCTGCTTGCAGGCACGGCCGAGGTGGAAATGGAAGGCGAAGAGACCTTCACCATGCAACCTGGCGACACCTGCTTTTTCCCTGAAGACCGCATGCACATCTTTCGCGTGACGAGCGAGACACCCGTGCGACTGCTGGTGATCTACAGCCCGCCCTATGCAGAAAACCCGGCGCGCGTGCGACGTCCGGCCTGATATCGACAACCAGATGGAGCACGAGACATGGACTTTCTCCTGAGCGAAGAGCAAGAGCAGATCCGCGACGCCATCGAACGCGTGTGCGCGCCTTTCGATGATGACTACTGGCTGAAGAAGGACCGCGAAGGCGGCTTCCCTGATGATTTTCACAAGGCGCTTGCCGATGCGGGATGGCTCGGCATCGCCATGCCCGAAGAGTTCGGCGGCGCGGGCCTCGGCATCAGCGAAGCGGCATTGATGATGCACACGATTGCGGCGACAGGAGCAGGCCTGTCGGGCGCATCGGCGGTGCACATGAACATCTTCGGCCTGCATCCGGTGGTGGTCTTTGGCACGCAGGAGCAGAAACAGCGCTGGCTGCCGCCGCTCATTGCAGGCACGGACAAGGCCTGCTTCGGCGTGACCGAGCCGAACACGGGACTCAACACCTTGAAGCTCAAGACCCGCGCCGAGCGCCATGGCGATCACTACATCGTGCACGGCCAGAAGGTGTGGATTTCGACCGCACAAGTCGCCAACAAAATTCTGTTGCTCGCGCGCACCAAGCCGGTCGAGGAATGCAAGGGCACGGAAGGACTGAGCCTGTTCTATACCGACGTGGACCGCAGCACCATGGAAATCCGCGAGATCGACAAGCTCGGTCGCAAATGCGTGGACTCCAATCAGGTGTTCATCGACGGTTTGAAGATTCCCGTGGAGGACCGCATCGGAGAGGAAGACAAGGGCTTTTCCTACATCCTGCATGGCCTCAATCCCGAGCGCATTCTGATCGCTGCAGAAGCCGTAGGCTTGGGCCGCGCAGCACTTGCCAGAGCAACGCGCTACGCCAACGAGCGTGTCGTCTTCGATCGCCCGATTGGCCAGAATCAGGGCATCCAGCATCCGCTCGCGCAGGCGTGGATGCAGTTGGAATCCGCGCACCTCATGGTGCAGAAAGCCGCCTTTCTGTACGACCGCCATTTGCCTTGTGGTGCAGAGGCCAACGCCGCCAAGTACCTCGGCGCGGAGGCTTGTGGAAAGGCCTGCGAAACAGCGATCTTCACGCATGGCGGCATGGGCTACGCGAAGGAATACCACGTCGAGCGCTACATGCGCGAATCGTGGATTCCGCGCCTTGCACCCGTCAGCCCGCAGATGATCATGAACTTCATCGCGGAGAAGGTGCTGGGCTTGCCCAAGTCGTATTGAGGCCGGTTCACATGAACGTCCGGGAAAACGCCAGTTGGATGCCGGTACGCAAAACCGGCGGATGGATGCAAGATATTGCGTTCATGAAAACCCATCTGCTCCGCTACTTTGTCGTGCTGGCCGAAGAGCGCCACTTCGGCCGCGCGGCGCAGCGCCTGTTCATCACCCAGCCGCCGCTGTCCACGGCGCTCAAGACACTGGAAGAAGACCTCGGCGTGCTGCTGGTGGAGCGCGATGCCAAGCATGTGCAGCTCACGCCCGCAGGCGAAGCCTTTCTGCTCGAAGCCCGCAAGGTGCTCGCGCAACTGCAGCGCGCAGCCGACGTGGTGCGCAGCGTCGCGCAGGGCATGGAGGGACGGCTCGACGTGGGCATCACCGGCTCCATGGTCTACCGCAACGTGCCGCAGTACTGCAAAGCCTTCGAGCGCGCACGCCCCAACGTGGAACTGTGCATGCACGAAATGTCCACCGGCGAGCAGTTGCGCGCACTGGCATCGGGTGACATCGATGTGGGCTTTCTCAACATCGGCTTTCCGCCCGATGAACTGGCGCTGCTGCCACTCGAATCCGAAGAACTCGTCGCCTGCCTGCCCGCAAGACACCCGCTCGCGAAAAGCGCGAGTCTGGATCTCCAACAACTGGCCAACGAAGACTTCGTGATGTTCGCCAGAGACGTCTCGCCCGCCAACTACGACAACGTCATTGCCTGCATGCACCAGGCCGGCATCCATCCGCGAACCAGCCACGCGGCACGGCAATGGCTGACGGTGGTGGCACTGGTGTCCACAGGATGCGGCGTCGCACTGGTGCCCGCCTGCATGGCCAAGGCCGGAATCAACGGCGTGAAATTCCTGCCGCTCCAAGGAGTGAAGATGCTCACCCCCGCCATCATGGCGTGGAGAAAAAACGATGACCGCGTCCTGCTAAGCGCATTGATCGATACCGTCAAAGAATGCGCCCAACCCCATTCAAACAAAAGCCGCTGACCCCCGCATCTCGCGACGTCGCGAGATGCCGCACGAGCAACGCGAAGTGCCGTAAGCACCTCTTATGAAACCTCTGACTCGCGGCGGTTGCCCGAACGGAGAGCCCTACGGGCTCGAAGTGAGTTCTGCCGCGTGCCCCCGAATTCCAAGCGTTTTTTGGTGACTTTTTGGCGCAAGCAAAAAGTTACTCGCCCGCCGGGGCGAACACCCGGCACCCGCACTCAACCACAGAGCAGAAGCAACGAAAAAATCACCCCCGCAAAAAGAACAACAAAGCCATCACCAACCCCGTAGCAACAATCCCCCACCGCAGCCAAGACGCAGGCAGCCGGCGCGCCACACGAGCGCCGAGGTAACCACCGAGCGTCGCAGCAATCATCATGATCAACGCCTGCTTCCACTGCACCAACCCACCCACCGCATAGATCGCAACGGCAATGGCAGTGAGCAACGCAGACACCAGATTCTTCATGCCGTTCATCGCATGCAGGTTGGTTTGTCCGAGCAAGCCGAACAGCGCGAGCAGCAAAATGCCCAAGCCACCGTTGAAATACCCACCGTAGACAGCCACCGCCAACATGCCGAGCATGCCCTTGACGGCGGATGGTGCCTGGTCAGGATGTGCTTCCTTCGCGGCCCAGGCACGGATCTGCGGACCGAACGCGAACATGGCCGTGGCGGCCAGCAGCAGCCACGGGACGACCTTGCGGAACACCGCATCCGGCGTGACCAGCAACAGCGCAGCGCCCGCCATGCCGCCGATCAGCGAGGGGATGACTACCGTGCGCATCGACAATCCCGGCGGTGGTTGCATGTCTTCGCGAAAGCCCCATGCGCCTGCGACGTAGCCGGGGAACAGGGCGACGGTGCCGGTGGCGTTGGCCACCACGGGCGGAACGCCGGTGAAAACCAGCGCGGGCAGGGTCAGAAAGCTGCCGCCGCCTGCGACGGAGTTGAGTGCGCCTGCCACGAACGCGGCGGCCAGAAGAAGGGCCCAATGGCCCCATTGGGCGAAGAAGTCCATGCGCTGTTGTCTCTCATTTTTTATCTAAGTCGTGCAAGCGACGGCTTGAGCGTGAGCGTGAGCGGCACGTCCCTTGTTCATCAAAGGGAGCGTGCCGCACCGCGCCTTGGGGCGCATCTTAGGCCGACTGGGGTTGCCCGTTATGCAACCGCAACGCAATACTGCTTAACAGCAGGCCAATCACTTGGCGTAAGGATCTTCAAAACCGAGCTCTTGCATGATGTCGGTTTCGTAGGCTTCCATTTCTTCGGCGTCTTCGGTGCTGGTCTCGTGATCCCAGCCCTGTGCGTGCAGCGTGCCGTGCACCAGCAGATGTGCGTAGTGCTCTTCGAGCGACTTGTGCTGCTCCTTGGCTTCGCGCTCCACGACGGGGGCGCACAGCACCAGATCGGCCATCACGGTCGGCTCCTGCTGGTAGTCGAAGGTCAGCACGTTGGTCGCGTAGTCCTTCTTGCGGAACTCGCGGTTGAGTTGCTGGCCTTCATCGGAGCCGACGATGCGCACGGTGATCTCGGCATCGACGGCCAGCGCATGGCGAATCCAGCGCGTGACCTTGCTGCGCGAAAGCACGGCGCGGTGCTCGGCCACGCCATCGAATTTGGCGAATTGCAGGGAAAGAGAGAGTTGGTTGAGTGACATGAGGAATGAATTGTGCTGCTCTGCCAATCAACTGCGCGGGCTGCGGCTTTTGCTTTGTGCATCGTATGCATCCACGATGCGCGCGACCAGCGGGTGGCGCACCACGTCGGCGGTCGTGAAGCGCGACACGGCGATGCCCTTGACGCGCTTGAGCACGCGTTCCGCATCGACCAGACCGCTGAGCGAGCCCTTGGGCAGGTCGACCTGGCTCACGTCGCCGGTCACCACCGCCTTGGCGCCGAAGCCGATGCGGGTGAGGAACATCTTCATCTGCTCGGGCGTGGTGTTCTGCGCTTCGTCGAGGATCACGAAGGCGTTGTTCAGCGTGCGGCCGCGCATGAAAGCGAGCGGGGCGATTTCGAGCTGGTTGCGCTCGAAGGCCTTCTGCACCTTGTCGAAGCCCATCAGTTCGTAGAGCGCGTCGTACAACGGGCGCAGGTACGGATCTACCTTCTGCGTGAGATCGCCCGGCAGAAAACCGAGACGCTCGCCTGCCTCGACGGCCGGACGCGTCAGCACGATGCGCTGCACGTTGCTGCGTTCGAGCGCATCGACCGCGCAGGCCACGGCCAGATAGGTCTTGCCGGTACCGGCGGGGCCGATGCCGAAGGTGATGTCGTGGCTGGCGATGTTTTCCAGATAGGTGTTCTGTGTCGGCGTGCGGGCACGCAGGTCGGCGCGGCGGGTGGACAGCAGGATCGCGTTGTCCGGCGATCCGTCCTCCAGCATGTCGCTGTCGCTGGCCAGCATGAGTTGCAGTTGCTCTTCCTTGATCGGGCGATCCGCCATTTCATAGAGCGCTTGCAGCAGCTCCATGGCTTGTGTGGCCTTGGCTTTGGGGCCGTCGACCTTGAATTGCTCGTGGCGGTGGGCGATCTTCACCTGCAGTGCGGCCTCGATGGTGCGCAGATGCGCGTCGGCGGGGCCGCACAGGTTGGTCAGGCGGGTGTTGTTGTGGGGGGTGAAGGTGTGGCGTTGGATCACGCGGATAATTTGGTTATTGACGCCGCACATCGCGGCAAAGGACTCCAATGATAGGCAAATTGACCGGCACCCTGCTTGAGAAGAACCCTCCCGAGGTCCTGGTGGACTGCAATGGCGTGGGTTATGAGGTGCAAGTTCCCATGAGCACGTTCTACAACCTGCCCGCCGTGGGCGAGCGCGTGGCGCTGCTCACGCAGTTCATCGTGCGCGAGGATGCGCAGTTGCTTTACGGCTTCGGATCGGTGGAGGAACGCCAGACTTTTCGCGAACTGATCAAGATTTCCGGCGTCGGCCCGCGCACTGCGCTGTCGATTCTGTCGGGCATGGGTGTGGGCGATCTGGCGCAGGCGGTCACGCTGCAGGAAGCCGGGCGTCTGGTGAAAGTGCCGGGCATCGGCAAGAAGACGGCCGAGCGGCTGCTGCTGGAACTCAAGGGCAAGCTCGGCGCCGACATCGGCATCAAGGCCAACGCGGTCAACGATGCGCAGGCCGACATTCTCCAGGCGCTGCTTGCTTTGGGCTACAACGACAAGGAAGCGGCGCTGGCCCTCAAGGCCTTGCCAGCCGATGTGGGCGTGAGCGACGGCATCAAGATGGCGCTCAAATCGCTGGCCCGATAAGCGCTGTTGGCGAAACAAATAGCGACACTCAGGTTTCTTGACTTGAGTCGTCGCGCGGTGGCATCAGATGAATATCCGGTGCTGATTTACCGCATGGTTTCCTGATTTTCTGTCCTATGATTCGCTTGAAATTGCTGTGATCGGTGGCGAGTAAATGCTATTTGTATGCGTGTTTTTGCGATGCGCTCCGAATGAAGTTCACCTTGATTCACAAGATGGCTGCAAAAGCATCTTGATTTGTCTGCTTCGGATGGGTAGGAAATCCATCGAATGTTGGCAAATGTACGTGAGCCGCAACTTTACACGCTGCCTGGAAGAAACAGCTTGGACTGGCACATTTTGATTGATTGCCTAGTAAATAATCTGGCGATCCAATAGGAGTAGGCAATGAGGAAACATTCCAAGGCATGGTGGCTGGCGGGCAGCATGGCGCTGGTCATTGCAGGCTGCGGTGGCGGAAGCGGCAGCAGCAACGACAGCGGCAGTGGAACGGACACCGGGACCGGCACGGGTACCGGTACCGGCACTACCGATCCGACCAAGCCGGTTCAGTCCAATCTGGCCGAGCGCATCGAGCCTTACGATCCGTTGACCAAGAGCAGCAGTGTGGTGCAGGTATCCAAGTCGGACATCGCCGTGCGCGGTCAGGCCGCTGCGCAGTCCATTCAGAAGATCAGCCTGACGGCTCCCGGTGCGACGCTCAAGCAGAGCACCTTGGCAGCGGCGCTCGACCCCAAGCCCGGCACGCCAGTGCAGATCGGGGTGGCGCGGGATGTGGGGCAGACCTCCACGATGGCAACCATGTCCGCGCAATTGAAGTGGAAGACCTCGTCCAGCGGTTCGCGCATTGCCGCTGTGGCGTTCGACTCTCCCAGCGCGCAGGGTGTGCGTCTGGGGGTGCTGGTGCGTCAATTGCCTGTCGATGCTGTGCTGCGTTTCTACGGTGCGGCGGGTGGCGAGGCGGTTCAGGTGACGGCTCAGGAATTGCAGGCTCAGGCACAGCAACTGCTGGACAGCGGTGCGGACGACGTGACTGCGCACACGTACTGGAGCCCGGAATTCGGTGGCGCGCAGACCATTCTGGAAGTGGAAATCTCTGCCAACGCCGATGCGGCCCAGGTGCAGTTTTCCGTGCCACGACTTTCTCATCTCACATTGAGTGTCGAGCAACTGGATCAGGCGGTGCAAGCCAAGGCCACTGCTGGTTCGTGCAATATCGACATGATGTGCCAGCCCGACTATCTCAATCAGGCACGTTCGGTCGCGTACATGCGTTTCGTGAAAAGCAATGGTGTCACCTACCAGTGCACCGGCACGTTGTTGAATGATGCCAAATCGAGTGGCACGCCGTACTTCCTCACGGCCAACCACTGCATCTCGACCCAGGCGGAGGCCTCGTCGCTGACTACCGACTGGTTCTATCGCACGACTGCCTGCAATTCGGGGACGGCCAGTTCTGGCGTGCAGCGACTGAGCAAGGGCGCAACGCTGCTGTATGCGACGTCCAATACCGATGTGTCGTTCCTGCAGCTCAACGAAGCGCCTCCATCGGGCGTGGTCTATGCCGGGACCTATTACGGTGGCGCTTTGAGCAGCGGCACCAGCGTGGTCGGCATTCACCATCCAGATGGCGATCTGCAGAAATGGAGCCAGGGCACGGTGAAGGGCTTCGGCATCTGTGACACGGATGACTGCAAGTCCTCCAACTCGGCGGCTGCGGCTTTCTATGAAATCTTGTGGCAGCAGGGCACAACCGAAGGCGGCAGCAGCGGCTCGTCGATCTTCCACACCATCGGCTCGCAACGCTATGTGAGCGGCCAGCTCTATGCAGGACGCGCATCATGCACGACCCCCAATGGCACCGATTTCTATGGCCGATTCGACGTGTCATATCAGTCCAAGCTCAAGCAGTGGCTGAACCCGTGATGCCCTGATGCTCGCCAGCTTCGCGCGAGGCTGGTGGGTCATGTGATTGGACGGCAGTGGCTGGGACAACTGCTGCAAGAGAAAAAAGACGAGGAAAAGAAAATGCATAACGAACTCATGCATGGACTGCGCGCGGTGGGGCGTGCAGTGGCTCTGGGTGCTTTGTTGACGACCATGGGCGCGGCCCATGCTCAGTCCACTGCGCCGAATGTGTTGCGTGCACCAGCCATGGTGCAACCAGCCGATACGCCCGAGGAGTTTGTGCGCCTGAAGCGCGCAGCGGCCGCGCCGATTGCGCAGATCGCGCCGTCCATCATCCATCTGGGCGAGTGGGGCGGGCTTGAAAAGAGTGCCAGCGTCAAGCGCGAAGGCGTCACGCAAGTGGGCGCTCAACGCGCGAGCGCGACCACCGCCAATGCCAACCAGACACAGGCCGTGCTGAAGTGGCAGACCTCCGCGCGCGGTGGTCGGGTGGCCGCATTGAGTTTTGAATCACCCGGTGCGCTGGGCATGCGCCTTGGCGTATTGATCGACAAGCTGCCGGGCAGCGCGCTGTTGCGTGTGTACTCGCAGGACGCACCCGATGACGTGTTCGAGATTGCCGGTCAGCGCGTGCTGCAGATTCTCGAGAACAATCGTCTGGCGGGTGACACGACTGCCGCAGGTCGCACCTGGTGGACGCCGGGCACGAATGCCGACGAGCTGACGCTGGAGATCGAACTGCCGCCCGGCACCCTGACATCTTCGGTGCAGGTGTCGGTTCCTTCGGTGCTGCATTTCTTTGAGGAACTGTCGCGCCCCGTGGCGGACAGCGAGACGGCGCAGGATCTGACCAAGATCGGCGAGGCGGCGTACTGCGAGAGCGACGCCACCTGCTTCGACACCTACGCCACGCAGCGCAACGCGGTCGCGCGCATGATCTTTGTGGAGCCCGACGGAGCCTATGCCTGCACGGGAACGCTGGTCAGCGACACAGCCAAGAGCGCCACGCCTTATTTTCTGACGGCCCAACACTGCATCAGCACGCAGACGGTGGCATCGACCCTGCAGACCTATTGGTTCTACCGCTCGCCGACCTGCAACGCGGGCACCTTGTCTGCGGCATCGCGCATTCTGAAGAACGGTGCAACGCTGATGTACAGCTCGGCGTCGCCGGACGCCACATTGCTGCGCCTGAACGATACGCCGCCTGCGGGTGCCGTGTTTGCCGGATGGAACGCCAGCACGCTGAGCCGCAGCAGCGCGGTGGTCGGCATTCACCATCCTCGCGGTGACCTGCTCAAGCTCAGCACTGGCGCAATCGACGGCGCCGCGACCTGCACGCTCGGCGATTCGGACAGCGTGAGTTGCGTGAGCTCGAGTGCCACCTCAATGACGGGCACTTATTACCGCGTGAAGTGGTCTCAGGGCACGACCGAGAGCGGAAGCAGCGGCTCCGGCCTGTTCTACAACGGCGAGTTGACGGGCATTCTCTCCAGCGGCACGGGTTCGTGCTTTGCCAGCCAGGCCTACACCAACTATTCGCGCATGGATGCGCTCTATCCGGCAATGAAGAAGTGGCTGGACGCGCCGGTGGATACAGGGACGGGCACCGGCACTGGCACAGGTACCGGTGCGGGCACAGGAGGCACCACCACCACTCCGGGCACAGGTGCCGCGACGACCACGCGCTCTGCCGTCTACCGCTTCTACAACATCCGGTCGGGGGCGCATTTCTACACCGTGAGCGCAAGCGAGCGTGACTTCGTCATTCAGACCTACCCCGACTTCCAGTACGAAAACGTGGCTTTCTATGCCTATGCTGCAGCGACTGCTGGCAAGGATGCTGTCTACCGCTTCTACAACTCGCAGTCGGGCGCGCATTTCTACACCATCAGCGCAGGCGAACGTGACTTCGTCGTTCAGACCTATCCTGCTTTCCGTCTGGAAGGTCCGGTCTGGTATGCACAGACCAGCGCGGGCAATGGCTCAACGCCCATCTATCGCTTCTACAACAGCCGCACAGGTGCGCATTTCTATACGGTGAACGCGTCCGAGCGCGACTTCGTGATCTCCGAATACAAGGACTTCAGCTACGAAGGCCCGGTGTACTACGTGTGGACCGCTCCTTGAGTCTTTGAGCTGAGCGATGGCCCGATCCGGCGTGAGACCGGATCGCGGCAAACCAAACCAACCTGACCAACTTCACCCGATCAGCAGCCCGGCATGTCCGGGCTGTTTGCATTGCGGGCCCGAAATCCTGCCTGCTTAAGAGTTCGATTCTGTTGACGTTTGGCGCATGTCCGGCACCACTCCAGTGTGCTTTGGGCAACAGATTGTCGTCAGCGCTTCTTGCGGTTTTCGCCCTGAAAAGAAATGTGGGTAAGTGCAAGCTTTCTTGTTATGGCTGTATTCATTGGGCTCGTCACATCTCAACCTGCCAACGAAGGCTGAAAAGTTGCTAAATCTTTCAAAATTAACAAAAACTATTGAATCAATACATTTGCAAACCAAGGTCAATCTTAATGTTTCACATATTAAATTTACTGTGACTATGAGTACATTTGAGTCATTAGATATTTCCGTCCCCCCGGAGACCCCCAATGACTACCTTCTTCCAGCACACACGCCAAGCCGCCAAGAACGCCGCAATCGCTGCCATGTTCTTCGTTGCCGCTGGCAGCGCATTCGCCAACAGCGGCGTTCGCATGCTGGAGCGCGTGCAGCCCGCGACGACTGTTGAAGAATTCGTGAGCCTCAAGCGTTCGATGGTGGCTCCGGTGGCAGCGACGGTGGTGGAACTCGGTGAATGGGTGGCTCCCAAGGCCGCCGCAGTGGAAAGCAGCGACATCGTCAAGATCGGCGCAACCCGCGCGAGCGAAGCTTCTGCATCGGTGCAGGCGGTCAATCAACTGTTGGAATGGAAGCCTTCCGCACGTGGCGGCATGGTGGCTGCGCTGAGCTTTGTCTCCAACGGCGCTTTCGGCATGCGTGCCGGTGTGCAGATCGACGCACTGCCAGGCAACGCGCTGGTCCGTGTGTACGAGCCCGACTTCCGCGACGAAGCCTTTGAAGTGGCTGGTCAGCGCCTCGAACAACTGCTGCAGAACAACGCCAAGGCCGGTGACACCTCCACCGCTGCCCGCACCTGGTGGACCCCGGCCGTCGATGGCGACGAACTGGTGATCGAGATCGAACTGCCCGCTGGCTTTGCCCCCAGCCTGGTGCAAGTGTCGGTGCCCAGCGTGCTGCACATCTACAAGGACATCTTCAACCTCATCGACGATGGCTCCACCACCTTCACCAAGCTGAACAATGCAGGCACCTGCACGCTCGATTCCACCTGCCACGACGAATACGCCCGCCAACGCGACGCCGTGGCCCGCATGCACTACGTGACCGCAACCGGCGGCTATCTGTGCACCGGCACGCTGCTCAACGACCGCAACGGCACCGGCACTCCTTACTTCCTGACGGCCAACCACTGCATCAGCAACCAGACCGAAGCCTCAACCCTGCAGACCTTCTGGTTCTACCGCACCCCCACCTGCAACAGCCGCGTGCTGTCGGCCAACAGCAAGACGCTCAAGAACGGCGCCAAGCTGCTGTACACATCGAACATGCCCGACGCAACCCTGCTGGTGCTCAACGACACACCTCCCGCAGGTGCCGTGTTCGCAGGCTGGGACACCACCCCCATCGGCAATGGCGCTGCAGTCGTCGGCATTCACCACCCCGGTGGCGACCTGCAGAAGATCAGCTTCGGCAACGTGATCGGCACTTCGGCCTGCACTCCCGGCACCGGCTTTTACAACTGCGTCGGCACCACCGCGATGACCGAGGGCTTCTACCGCATTCAATGGTCGCAAGGCATGACCGAAGGCGGCAGCAGCGGTTCGGGCCTGTTCGTGAACGGCGTGCTGACCGGCGTGCTCTCCAACGGCACGGCTTCGTGCTCCAAGACCGGCGGCGTGAACAACTACTCGCGCTTTGACGCCATCTTCCCAGCCATCAAGCAATGGCTGTACCCCGAAGCGACAGGCAGCCAATCCAGCGGTGCCCGCACATCGGTCTATCGCTTCTACAACACCCAGACCGGCGCGCACTTCTACACGATCAAGGCCGAAGAGCGCGATCTGGTGATCAACAGCTACAAGGCTTATCAGTACGAAAACGCAGTGTTCCAGGCGTATGCACAACCCGGCGAAGGTCTGGTGGCTGTGCACCGCTTCTACAACCGCAAGACCGATTCGCACGTCTACACCGTGAACGACGGCGAACGTGCCGCGATGCAGGCTGATTCCGCCACCTTCGGTTATGACGGCGTGGCCTGGTATGCGAAGGCTGAAGCGGCTGGCGACACGGTGCAAGTGTTCCGCTTTCGCAATGCACAGAGCGGTCGTTATTTCTACACGGCCAATGCTGCAGAGCGTGATTTTGTGATCGCCACTTATGCGGATCTGAAGTACGAAGGGGTTTCGTACAACGTGTGGCAAGGGCAGTAAGACGATTCGGTTTCGACGAGGTGACTCTAGGGGAATTGGGCCCGGCGGGGGATGCCGGGCTTTTTTTTGTCTGTTCTTTTGTTGGTGTTGTGATTGGGTGGTGTGACGAAGTTGGGCGTTGTGGTGGCTTTGAGAGTCTTCGTTTTGGGGTGACGATATAGCCCCTCATGCTTTGTTGCAAAGCCTTGTCGTACGAGAGTACTGTCTGCGGCTTCGCGTCGCGCCTGAGGGGCTATCTCGTCATTGTGGCTGGTGATTCAAACGGCGTGTACGCTGCATGGGTTGCTGTTTGAATACCTTGTTTGTGGCTTATCTCAGCAAGCTCAAACCCGGTGGAAGGCTGTCGCCGAAGCTGCGTTTGCGGTCGTCGGCATCCATTTCCTGCACGCTTTCGACGAGTTCGATCCAGCGTGTGGGTGCGCCTGATGTCTTGAGTTTCGCCAGCACGTCCGTGCGTTGTGCGTCGCTCATGTCGCGGGCGCGGTCGTCGGTCATGCGGGTGATCTGGACGGCGGCGAACATGGCGGTTTCGTTCTTGCGCCAATCTTGTGTGAGGGTGGCGTTGAGGAATTCCGTCGCGGGGGCTGGCGGCATGGTCAGGTGGGCATTCGCGGCCAGCGGTTGGCGTGCGGCGATGCGGCCGATGGCCCACCAGGTCTGCACGGTTTCGTCAGCGCGTTTCAAGCGCGAGAGCATCCACTGGCCCATTTCCTGCCGGAATTGCCACGGCACGGCCTCCATCGCGGCGAAGAGGCGCAGCATGTCTTCGTAGCTGCCGTGCGTGGATTTGCCACCGCTGCGTTCATTGCGCTGCGTGGTCTGCTGCACTGCCTTTTGCATCTGGCCTGCAACGTCTTCGAGCACCTGCATCTGCTGCGCTTCGTTCAGGCCTGCAGCCACGCGTCGCCAGAACACCCACCATTCCGTCCAGTTGGCTGCCTCCTTGGTGTGGGCGATGCCTTGTTCATAAAGCTGCCAGATCTGCGCGATGCGCCAATCATCGAGCTCCGCGCCCACGCCGGGGCGCAGGCACCAGCCCGCGAGGTTGAACCACACGCGCTCGTGTTCGGCCGAGCGGCGACGGCGTTTGCTGCGCTCCAGCAGCGCGTCGAACAGCGCGCGCAGCACGGCTACGTCCCACGATTCGCGCGGGCCCAGCAGCTTTTCGATGGCTTGCCGAAGTTGGCGCACTTCCTTGGCCGTGATGTCTTTTGCCTGGTTGCCGAAGATGCGGTCGATCTGCTCGATGGCGGCATTCAGCTTGTTGAGCGACTGCGGCGCGGATGCCTGTTCGCCTTCCTCCTCCTCATCATCATCGGCGTTGGTTTGCGCCCGCAGATCGAAGGGCAGCAGCCATTGCTGCTCGGCGTTGTCCGCAGCCAGACAGCGCACTTCCAGCGTGCCGACTTCGGTCATGCAGGCTTGCAACTGCACTTCCATCGATGTGCGCGCTGCTGCGCTGTCCGGTGCTTGCAGCACGGTGGCCAGTGGCGGTAGCTGCAGCCAGTTTTCGCCTTGCAGATCGATAAGCTGTCCCGCTTGAAATGTCTGATCGCTGCGGTTGTTGGACACCAGTTCAAACCGCACGGCCTGCCCCAGCTTGAGGGCAAAGCGTCGTCCGGTCAGCGTGATGCGCGTGCCCTCCTGCGTGCCGCGTGGCAGCAGGCAAAGGCCTTGCGCGGGCGTGCCCGGCTTGCCGCGCAGAACCAGCCAGTAACTGCGCGCCGCACCGCCGCCAATCTTCGGCAGAGTGGTGGCCGGTTGCTTGTGCTGGGTAGCTGCCGCTTGCGCTTCGGAAAGCGTCAAGCCATAGGCTGCCGCACCGCGCGCAACGGCCCAATCGGGATGCGGGTTGTGCAGCACGCGCACAGGCTTTTCGCGCCATTGCGTGAGCTGTTCTGTGAGTCGCGCAACCAGCGCATGCGCATGAAAAACGCCGCCGTTGAGCAGCACGGTATCCGGCAGTTCGCCCGCTGCATGCTGCGACAGAAACTGCGCGAGATGCCGCGAGATGGCCGCGTCTGCAGGGTAGGGCAGGCCAAAGCCGCGCAGTGCGCTCTGGCGTTTGGTGGGGGCTTCATCGATGGCCGCATGGGGCAGAAAGCCTTCAACGATCCAGGACTGAATCTCGTCGCGTGTGAGCACCGCCGAACGGGTTTGCGCCATCAGACGCGAGCCGCTGCCAAGCAAGGTGACGGACACCGATGCGGGCGCATTCTGCGCGAGCAATTGAATCTTTGCGATGCGACAGCGCTGCACCAGTTGCGCGAATCGGGTGGCGGGCAGACGCTGCTCGCCGGAAGCCAGAAACTGCGGCTCCAGCCGATGCGCGAGCGCCAGATCCATGTTGTCGCCGCCAAGCATCAAGTGCTCGCCGACGGCAATGCGGGTGAGTGTCGGCAGCGTATCGGAATCAGCAGCCTGCTCGACGCGAATCAGCGTGAGGTCGGTCGTGCCACCGCCCACGTCGACGACCAGCACCAGCTTGCTGTCCTTGAGTTGCGCTTGGAGTTGATCGCCCTGCAGCACCAGCCAGTCGTGGAACGCGGCCTTGGGTTCTTCGAGCAGGTGCACATGCGGCAGTCCCGCCATCTGCGCGGCCTGCAGCGTCAACGCGCGCGCGCCCTCGTCAAACGATGCGGGCACGGTGAGCACGACGATCTGCTGGTCGAGTGGCGCATCGGCATGCGTGGCATTCCACGCGGCCTTCACATGCGCGAGATAGCTCGCTGATGCGGCGACCGGCGAGATCTTGTGCACATCCTCCGGCGCACCCCAGGGCAGGATGGCGGCGTTGCGATCGACGCCCTGATGCGAGAGCCAGCTCTTGGCGCTCGCCACCAATCGCGATGGCACGGCAGCGCCCAGATCACGCGCCCAGCGGCCAATTACAGCGGGCTTGTCGGCGCTGGCATCCATGGCAGGCCACGGCTTTTGCCAGGCCGACTCACCCAGTTCACCGACCGCTGCGTGATAGCGCACGGAAGGTAGCAGCGATAGCGGCGAGGTTTCATCGGGCGCGGTGCGTTGCGCGATCTGCAGCAGCGTGATGCCTGCGGACGCATCTTTCAATGACGCCGAAGCTGCAACGGTGTTGCTGGTGCCGAGGTCGATGCCGACAACATGGGTCGCTGCAGTGGCGGTGTTCATGGGAAGTTCATGGGGAATCAGAGCAAGGCTTGGATGTCTCTGGTGAGCGCAGGGCGCGATTCGACGATCACGAGCGGCACCGCAATCCAGTTCTCGGCGTGATCCTTGGCGGGCAGCAGGCGCACGTACATGCACACCGGCAACGCGAACTTGGCCAGCAGTGTCATCTGCAACGGCAACAGCGCGTTGAAGCCGGACGTGAAGTAGTCCGGCGTGGTGATCAGGTCCACATAACGGCCATGCTCCAGACCACGCAGTTGAAAGTGGCTCGACTGCGCGGTGACCACATCCTGCCCATCGCGCTGCGTCTTGCTGCGCACCTGGAAGGTCGAGAGATGGCCTTGCACCCAGCCGAATTCCGAGGCCGAACGTTCCGCATATTCGCTCACGTTCACTGCCGGTTGCTCGGCCAGATCGGGCCACAGCTGCGCGAGCATGTGCAGCGTGGAGATCGGATAGGAGCGGGTCTCCTGCGCGCTCACCTCGGCCGAAAACGGCAGCGGATTGGTGCCCGTTTTTCTTCGGGTGTGCTTGGTGATGGAGACCGCAGCGCTCTCACCGGACCACGCTTCGTAGCTGTCGGCGATGTAGTCCTTGTCCAGATAGACGAGGCTTTGCAGGAGATCCTTTTGCATCATGCGCTGACCTGTTCGGCGTCGGCAAGGGATGTTTCGGCGCGCACGTCGAATTCCACCTTCCAGCGCTCGTTGCCGCCCACGGGCACGGCGTTGAGTTCGAGCGTGCCGATGTCGGTCGCGCGTGCGAGCAAAGTCACGGGAACCACGTCGCCCGCGTTGCGGCCTTCGGCGGGCAAGGTGGCTTCGATTTCCTGCAGCTCGACCAGTTCTTCGGGGCCCCAGAAATCCAGCATGGTGCCCACCACATCGCTGCGGCGCACGGACGAGCCAAAGAAGCGCAGGCGAACCGGCTCGCCCACGACGAGGCCGAATTCTTCGCCATCAAGCGCCACTTCAGAGCCTTCTTCCAGACCGAACGGTGCAAGGCACAGCGCGGAAATCGGTGGCTCCATGCCGGGAATCGCGGGCATGTTGGATTCGATGCCGACGTAGTACGACTGCGCCGTGCCGCCGCGAATGCGCACACCACGGCCCTGACGCACATGGCCGTAGTAAGCCGCGCCGCGAGCGACGGCGAGGTCGAGATTCGCACCATCGAGCACGCGCAGTGCGGGTGCGTTTTCGGTGGCCAGCCAGCCATTGATGACGTTGACGATGCGCTGCTCGATCTGCGTGGACTTGAGCACGCCGCCGTTGAACAGAATCGCCGATGGATGCAGGAAGCCAGCGCCCGCAGGCTGCGTGCCTTGCAGTCCGTCGATCTGCTCCGTCGCACCCGCTTGGCGCGAGAGGAATGCGGCCAGATGGCGCGTGACGGCAGCGTCCTGCGCGTACGGCAGGCCAAGCTGCGTGAGCGCTGCGCGAGCGCGTGTCTGCGGCTTGTCGGCTGCGTTGACTTTGGGGAAGAAGCCTTCGACCAGCATCGCCAGCACTTCGGTGCGCGTGAGTTCGGTGCGGATGCTGCCGCCGATCAGCTTGCTGCCACGGCTGGGCACAACGACTGGCACGCTTTGCAGATTTTCATTGGCAAGCAACTGCTCCTTGGCCGCGCGGCAACCATGCGAGAGAGCGCGCGTTTGCCATGCGTCGAGCTGCTTGCCTTCCTGCGCGAGCTTGCGTGCCAGACCGTAGGCCAGCGCCAAGTCCATGTTGTCGCCACCAAGCAGAATGTGCTCGCCCACGGCCACGCGTTGCAGTTCCAGATTGCCTTCGTGCTCCAGCACGGCGATGAGCGACAGGTCGGTCGTGCCACCGCCCACGTCCACCACGAGGATGATGTCGCCGTTCTTCACCTGCTTGCGCCACTGGCCGCCGCTTTGCTGAATCCAACTGTAGAGCGCGGCCTGCGGTTCTTCGAGCAGTGTGAGGTTGTTGAAGCCCGCGTTGCGGCAGGCCTCCGCCGTCAGCTCACGCGCGGCCGGATCGAAGGATGCGGGAATGGTGACCGTGATGTCCTGCTCGTTGAACGGCGCTTCGGGATGCGCGTTGTCCCAGGCCCAGCGCAGGTGCTTGAGGTAGCGCGTCGATGCTTCGAGCGGCGACACGCGCTGCACTTCGGGTGGTGCGTCCGATGGCAGCAGCGGCGAGCGGCGATCCACACCCGGATGGCACAGCCAGCTCTTGGCGCTGCTCACCAGACGGATGGGCGTGTTCGCGCCGCGCGTGCGTGCAAACTCGCCGACGATGTAGCTTTGCTCGCCCGCGCCCGGCAGCGCCATGTCGGCGGGTGTCAGTTCGGTTTCGTGCGGCAGATACAGGAACGAGGGCAGCAGCGGCTTGCCTTCCACACTCGCGGGAGCCGTGAGCTGCGGAATGTTCAGCACCTGCTGGTCGACCTTGTCGCCATCGCTCGCGGTCTTGTCCACATACGACAGCGCGCAGTGCGTGGTGCCCAGGTCGATGCCGATGCAGAACAGCGCGTCGGGATTGGAGGTCGTTGTCGTCGTCATGCTGTCGCTCACAGTTCCACCTCTGCCTGAGCCACGATCTCAGCGGCTTTTTCGTCGGTGAGTTGCGGCAGTTGCATCTGCGAAACCTTCCAGCCGCGATGCGTGAGCGTGCCGGTGAATGGCGCTTGGCCGACCACATTGCCGGTCAGGCGAATCGCGGTGGTGTCGAAGCCCGGCGCCACGGTGATGCGGCTGCCTTCGGCTTCGTCGCGCACGGGCACGAGCTTGAAATGCTCCTTGAGCACCTTGCGGCAGCCTTCGTGCACCACGCGTGCGGCGGCACCGATTTCGGCATCGCTGTAGCTGGCCACATCTTCCTGGATGAAGTCCACAAAGCGGGCTTCGCGCTGCATCAGGCCGAGCACTTGCAGGGCTGCGGTGTCGGTCGGCACGCGAACCTGCACGGTGCGTTCGATGATCTTTTCGACGGGCACCTCCACACGGGTTTCGACGATTTTCTCGACCGGCACTTCGATGCGCACTTCCTTGGGTTCGGGCGTGGGCACATCGGCGGCGAGCTGCTCGCCACCGCGCAGACGGGTGATGTCAGCCGCGAGACGACCGTTGCCGAGGATGGCAAAAAAGCTGCCGATGGCAATCGCGATGCGACTGAAAAAAGAGGGTGGGGTGTTCTGAGTCATGGCTTGAATTTCCGGGTGCGTTCGTTCCCCGGCGCTGGGCTCCCGCTGCCGCATGGGGCATTCAGGCGGGAGCCGAAATGAATCGGGTTTTCGCGGCGCGCTTTGGTGGCAATGGCTGGAGGGCACACAAGTGTCCCCCATGCTCGCGCGCACGTAAGAGGTGCAATGTTACCGAATGCAGGCTACCCCAGCGCCGACATGGGGCTTGGGGCTTCAAATCACTGTGGTTATGAACAGTCGTCTGGCTGCTCAAGCACGCGGCGGCTCATCAATCCCGATCCGGTGCACCGAGCGGAAAGTAGGCCCGGAAAGGCCGCGCTTCATTCACCGCACGAGCAAACGATGGACGCACCAACAGCCGCTCCCGGTAGGCTTTCAAATGAGAGTGCGCACCGGAAATCGGATGCGTCCAATCCGCATAGAACAGCGAGGGCGCAGCCGCGCAATCGGCCATCGAAAACCGCTCGCCGCACGCCCAGGTCTTGCCCGCGAGATGCGTATCGAGCCACGCGTACGCTATCTCCAGCTTTTCCTGCGCGAATGCCAGACCGTCCTTGCGCCTGATGGCATCGCCGCTCAGCGCTCCGTTCACGGCGGTTTGCATGGGGCTCATCACATGCAGATCGAAGAAGCGATCCATGAATCGCACATCGAGCGCCGCTTGCGCATCGGATGGCAAGAGCGCCACCGGGCCGGGATGATGCAAGTGCAGATGCTCGATGACGATGCTGCTCTCGGCAATGCTTTGCTCGCCGTCGAGCAACACCGGAAACTTGCGCAGCGGCCACAGCCTTTGCCACTCCGCCATATGCAAGGGCTGATCAGGAGCGACCCAGCGGAATTCAAACGCCGTCTGGTTCTCGTACAGCGCGATCAGGACCTTCTGTGTGTACGAGGAAAAGGGGTGGCCGTAGAGTGCGAGGGGCATGGCGGGCTCCTTCTCATTCTTGTGAGGAGCGCTCATTTTCCGACGATTGCGTCGTGCCGTATATGCTTGCGACGGCAGAATGTACGGCATAGATCGAGCGAACAAGTCATTGGAGGCAAAGAGGCCGTGAGCGATTTCATCCGTTTCGTGAGCGCAGGCACGGACAGCACGCAGGACGACGACGCGCAGTTGGTTGCCGCCGCATCCGCGTGCCTTGATCGCTTCACGGAGCGTTTCAACGCCTGCGATTCATTGGGCATGGATGGCGAATTGCACTTCCCGCACATCATGTTGTCGGGGGCCGAACGGCTGGAGTGGCTCGAACCCGGCCAGCATCCCTCCCACTTCTTCGAGGCGTTGAAAGCGACGGGGTGGAACCATACCCGCTATGAAGCCAAGGAGCCTGTTCTGGTGAGTCAGGACAAGGTCCATTTTGTGGTGACCTACAGCCGCTGCAATGCCCAGGACGAGGTGCTGAGCATGCACCGCAATCTCTGGATCGTCACGCGGCGCGATGGGTGCTGGGGGATTGCGCTGCGGTCTTATTGATGCAGCGACACGACATGACCGCGAGCGTGTGTGCAGGCGGTCACGTCATCTTTCACAAGTTCAACCAATCCGCGCGAGCGCCGCTCCCAGCGTCTGCGCAGTTCCGGCTTTTGCCAGCAGCGCGATCTTTCCGCTCTTGTGTGCGGTCACCTGCATTTCCATCTTCATCGCTTCCATCACGGCGATCACGTCGCCTTCCTTGACGGTTGCGCCGTCTTCAACCTTCCATGCGTGCAGATTGCCTGCGATGGGGGATTCGACGACGTTGGGATCAGCCACCGCAGCAGCGGGTGCGGATGCGTTGCCAGCCGTGCCCGGAGCAGCAGCGGACAGGCCCTGCAGCAGCACGGCGGGCAGGCCGAGCGATACGCGCTTGCCGTCGATTTCGATGGCGGTGCGGGTGAGCGTGGTGTCCACCAGCGGCTCTGCGCGCACGGCGGCGGCGAGGGGTTCCACGAAGGCGGTTTCGATCCAGCGGGTGTGGACCTTGAAGCCATCGGTGCCGCTGAAGTCGGCCTGATTCACCACGGCGCGGTGGAAAGGCAGGACCGAAGCGACGCCTTCGATGTGGAATTCCTTGAGTGCACGGCGGGCGCGGATCAGTGCCTGTTCGCGGGTGGCGCCGGTGACGATGAGCTTGGCCATCATCGAGTCGAACGAGCCCGAGATGACGGAGCCGGTCTGCACGCCGGAATCAACGCGCACGCCGGGGCCGCTCGGGGCGTCAAAGCGCGTGATTTTGCCGGGTGTGGGCAGAAAGCCGCGGCCCACGTCTTCGGCGTTGATGCGGAATTCGAACGAGTGGCCGGTGGGCTGGGGTGTTTCGGTGATCGACAGCGGCAGGCCGTCGGCCACGCGCAGTTGTTCGACGACGAGGTCCACGCCCGTGGTCTGTTCGGTGACCGGGTGCTCGACCTGCAGGCGCGTGTTCACTTCGAGGAACGAGATCGCGCCGCTTTGGCTCAGCAGATATTCCACCGTGCCCGCGCTCACGTAGCCCGCCTTGGCGCAGATGGCGCGCGCGGACTGGTGGATGCGTTCACGTTGCTCGTCGCTGATGAAGGGCGCGGGGGCTTCTTCCACGAGCTTCTGGTTGCGGCGTTGCAGCGAGCAGTCGCGCGTGCCGAGCACTACGACATTGCCGTGCGTGTCGGCAATCACTTGCGCTTCGATGTGGCGTGGCTTGTCGAGGAACTGCTCGACAAAGCATTCACCGCGACCGAAAGCAGTGATGGCTTCGCGTGTGGCCGATGCGAAAAGCTCTTCGACTTCGTCCATGCGCCACGCGATCTTCATGCCGCGACCGCCGCCGCCGAAAGCGGCCTTGATGATGATGGGCAGGCCGTGTTCTTCGGCGAACTTCAGGACTTCCGATGCGTCCTTCACCGGGTCCTTGGTGCCCGCGACCAGCGGCGCACCGACTTCCAACGCCACCTTGCGCGCGCTGACCTTGTCGCCGAGCAGTGCAATGGTTTCGGGCTTGGGGCCAATCCAGATCAGACCGGCGCCCTGCACGGCTTGCGCGAAGGCTTCGGATTCCGAGAGAAAGCCGTAGCCTGGATGCACCGCATCGGCACCGCTTTTCTTGGCGATGTCGATGATCTTGGCGATGTTGAGATAGCTGTCTGCGGGTCGCTCACCAGCCAGACCGTAGGCCTCGTCGGCCATGCGCACGTGCAGTGCATCGATGTCGGAATCGGCGTAGATGGCGACGGATTTCACGCCGTAGTCGGCGCAGGCGCGCACCACGCGGACCGCGATCTCACCACGGTTGGCAATCAGAACTTTTTTCATGATGAGACTTCCTCAAAGCGTGTTGTCGGGTGCCATTTCTGCGAAACGGCGAATGGGGTTGAAGCGCAGCCACGCGCCCACGGGAATCTGTCCCGCGCGGTCGAGGTGGTGGGGCGCGACGCAGGCGATCACGGGGTAGCCGCCGGTAAGAGGGTGGTCGGCCAGAAACAGCACGGGTTGGCCGTTGGCCGGCACCTGCAATGCGCCAAGCGGTGTGCCTTCGCTGGGCAGTTCTGCGGTGACGGTGCGCGAGAGCGGCACCTCGCCTTCAATGCGCAGGCCCACGCGATTCGATTGCGGCGTGACCTGCCAGCGCTGCGTGCACAGCAGCTCGACGGCTTCGGGCGTGAACCAGTCGGTGCGCGGGCCGAACTCGATGTCGAGCACGACGTCGTCCTGCAGCGTGGGCAGGTCGTCCGGTGGCAAGGCGGTGTCGCCCACCACGTGATGCGTCGCGGGTTGAACCGTCAACACATCGCCCACTTTGAGAGCGGCAGGGCCGACGTGGGCCAGCGTGTCGGTGGAGCAACTGCCGAGCACGGGCGCGACGTTGAAGCCGCCGCGCACCGCCACATAGCAACGCGCGCCCGCCACCGGTTGGGCGATGGACAGCGTGTCGCCGTCGGCCAGCGCGATGGGCGCGTAGCGCGAGACGTTCCAGCGTTGGCCTTGCGATGTGGTGAGGGTGATGGGCGCGTCGGCACCTGTCACCGCCACCACGTTGTCGCCACGGCTCTTGAGCTGCAGGCCGCCGCCCACGGTTTCGAGCGCTGCGACATGGCTGGCGTTGCCGATGAGGCGGTTGGCGGTCTTGAGCGCGACCTGATCCATCGCGCCGGATGCGGACACGCCTTGTCCTGCCTGACCGTGGCGGCCGGTGTCCTGGAACACGGTGAGCAAGCCGGTGGCACGAACGATGAGCGCGTTGGTCGTTGATGTGTCTGTCGGCGCGGCAGCAGGCGTTGCTGATTTTGGTGCGGCTGCAGGCAGCGTGGCCGCATCCACGAACTTCACGCGATAACCGGGTTGCAGCAGCGCGGGCAAGTCGCGCGAGAGGTCCCACATCGGCGTTTCGGTCACGCCAATCAACTGCCAACCGCCGGGGCTGGCTTGTGGGTAGACCGCGCTGAAAGTGCCTGCCAGCGCGACGGAGCCTGCGGGCACCTTGGTGCGCGGCGAGCTGCGGCGCGGCACGTTGAAGATCGGGTCGCCGCCGCTCAGGTAGCCAAAGCCCGGAGCGAATCCGGTGAAGGCGACCGTGTACTCGCTGCCGGTGTGGCGGGCGATGACTTCCGCTTCGCTGATGCCCAGAATCTGCGCCACATCGGTCAGATCTTCGCCGTTGTAGTGCACGGGAATTTCCACCAGCACGTCGCTGCGTTCGGTGCGTGCGTCGAGCTTGCGCGATGCGATCTCGCTCACCACCTGCGCGGCCGTCGTGGCGGATGCGCGGAAGTACACGAGGATGGTTTTCGCGGCGGGAACGAGTTCTTCCACGCCATGCACCGGCGTGCGTTGCAGCGATGCGAGCAGCGCCAGTGTGTCGTCCAGATCGGCGAGTTCCACCATCAATGCGTTGCGGTTGACGGGCAGAAATCGCATGGTGTTTTTTTCCACTTTCATCGTGCGCTTTCAGTTCACGAACGAGGCGATGTGGATGTGCTCGCGCTCGAAGCGTTCACGCAGATTGCGCGCGATCGACACGGCACCGGGGCTGTCGCCGTGCACGCAGATTGAATCGGCTTCGATGCGCACGGTGCTGCCGTCGATGGCGGTCACCGCGCCTTCGCGCACGAGCTTGACCATGCGTTCGGTGATCTCGGCCTCGTCATGCAGCACCGCGCCGGGCAGGGTGCGCGAGACCAGTTCGCCAGCGGGTGTGTAGGCGCGGTCGGCAAAGGCTTCGGCAACGACCGTGAGGCCCGCATCGCGTGCCCACTGGATCAGCGGTGCGCCTGCGAGCGCGACCAGCACCAGCGATTTGTCGAGTTCCAGCAGCGCCTTGATCACGTCGCCTGCCTGGCGCTTGTCTTGCGCAATCTTGTTGTAGAGCGCGCCGTGCGGCTTCACGTATTTCACGGTGGTGCTAGCTGCTTGTGCGAGGCCTTGCAGCGCGCCGATTTGGTAGATCACGCTGGCGACGAGGTCGGCGCTGCCGATGTCCATGTTGCGGCGACCAAAGCCCACCAGATCGGGATAGGCCACATGCGCGCCGACGACGACGTTGCGCTCCTTCGCCGCCTTCAATGTCTTGAGGATGCCAGCCGGGTCGCCCGCGTGAAAACCGCAGGCCACGTTCGCGCTGCTCACGATGTCGAGCATCGAGGCGTCGTCGCCCATGCTCCATGCGCCGAAGCTCTCGCCGAGGTCGCTGTTGAGGTCCATTTTCATCATGATGTTTCTCTTTCGTTGTGGCGGTCGCTGGGGCTTCAGGAGATCTGGCCTGCGGTCACGCGCAGGTCCTGCTCCACCGTCATGGCCGCGTGGAGTGCGGCGCGAATGCCTTTGACCTGGGTGGCCAGGTCCATGCCCGTGATGCTGGGGTTCTTGGCCTGCATGTCGGGCAGCGGCGGAATGTGGATGAAGCCACCACGTGCGCCGGGGGCCGCCGCGTGGTGCGCAAGGCTGTGCATCACGGCGTAGAAAATGTGGTTGCAGACAAAGGTGCCTGCGGTGTTGGAGACCGATGCGGCCACGCCCGCGTCGAGCATGGCCTTCGTCATGGCCTTGATCGGCAAGGTGGAGAAGTAGGCCGACGGGCCGCCTTCCACCACCTGCGTGTCCACGGGCTGATTGCCCGCGTTGTCGGCGATGCGCGCATCGTCGAGGTTGATGGCCACGCGCTCGGGCGTGATGTCGCAGCGGTTGCCCGCAAAGCCCAGCGCCACGACCAGCACGGGCCGGTAGTGCGCGATGGCCTGGTCCAGCGTGGTGATCGAATCGCCGAACACGCAGGGCAGTTCGACTCCGTGCACCACGGCCCCGGCGATGACTTCGCCGTCCAGCGTGCGGGCGATCTCCCATGCGGGGTTGATCGGGTCGTTCTCGAAGGGCTCGAAGCCGGTCAACAGGATCGTGGGTACGGGTGTTTGCACGGGTGTTTGGATTGACATGTTCGAGTCCTTCTTGTCGCTTGGCTGGTGAGGTCTCAACGGAACATCAGGAAGTACAGGATGAACACGTTGGCAGTGAGAAGCAAGAGCGCGGTGGGAATCTGCGCCTTGATCACCGCATTCTTGTCGATCTCCAGCAGCGCGGCGGGCACGAGGTTGAAGTTGGCAGCCATTGGCGTCATCAACGTACCGCAATAACCCGACAACATGCCCACGGCAGCCATTACGGCCGGGTCACCGCCGAAGTGGTGCACCAGCACCGGCACGCCCACGCCGCCGGTCATCACCGGGAAGGCGGCAAAGCCGTTGCCCATGATGACGGTGAACAGCGCCATGCCGATCACGTAGACCGCGACGGCGATGAACTTGATGTCCATGTTGATGTAGGTGGTGGTCACATAGGCCACGGCCTTGCCCACGCCTGCGTCGGAGAACACGAGGCCCAGCATGCCCAGCATCTGCGGCAGCACCAGCGCCCAGCCGAGCGCGTCCGTCAGGCGCCACGATTCGCGCATTCCTTGCACGGGCGTTTCGCGCGTCAGCCAGCAGGCGATGATCAGCGCCACCACGCAGCCCACGCCCAGGCTCACCAGTGTGCTGTTCTTCAGATCGATCAGCGGCGTGCCGCCGAAGATCAGATGCTTGGCCGAGAGCGTGCCGATCATGGTGATCAGCGGAATCGCCAGTGCCGGCACGAAGAGCTTGTTGCCAAGGCGCTTGGCGCTTTCCAGGTATTGCGCATCGGTGCGCGGCTGGTGCTTGCCACCGGCCACACCGCCAAAGCCTGCGATCACGGCCATGATCACGGCCATCAGGCCGATCCACATGGGCGGAATTACATCGCCCGCAAGGAACACCACGGCGTAGATCGCCCAGAACAGCGCGCTCGAAAAGCGACGCGGATTGCTCGCATCACGAACGGTGAGCAGCGCGGTGACGGCCAGAATGAAGCCGATCAGGTAGTACAGATGTTGAATCGTCAGCGTCATGTTCGGGCTCACTTCTTGGTGTTGGCGGCTGCGGTTTCAGCGGCGTTTTCGGAAGCGATTTCCTTGGCCAGCGTCGCGTCGAGACGGTGCAGGCGGATCGCATGGATCACGAAAGCGGTGATGGCCGTCGGAATGCCCCACAGTGCGACATGGATCGGCTCGACCTCGATGCCCGCTTCCTTGAGGAACGTGACCATCAGCACGATGGCACCGAACGCCACGAAGATGTCTTCACCGAAGAACAGGCCCACGTTGTCGGTGGCGGCAGAGAAAGCGCGCAGCTTGTCGCGCACCTTGGCGGGCAGCTTGCCGTAGCGGTTTTCGGTCGCGCCTTCGGCCATGGGGGCGAGCAGCGGACGCACCATCTGCGGATGACCGCCCAGGCTGGTCAGTCCGACGGCGGCGGTCAACTGGCGCGCGGCCAGGTAGACGATGAACAGGCGGCCAGCGGTGGCCGACTTGATGTTGCTGATCCAGCGCTGCGCGTGCTGGCGCAGACCGTGGCGCTCCAGCAGACCGATCACGGCGAGCGGCAGCAGGATGATCAACGGCAGATTGCGCGTCTTCACGAAGCCGGTGCCGATGGTGGTGAGCACCTTCTCGATCGGAAACCCCGCCGCCAGCGCGGTGCCGATGGCGGTGACGATCACCACCAGCATGGGATTGAAGCGCAGCACGAAGCCCGCAATGATGATGGCCACGCCTATGAGGGGCCAGAGGTTGACGTCGGTTGGCATGTTGGATCCTTTGAATGGTTGCTGCCGGCTGCCTGTTGCAGGGCCGGAAAGCGGCCTGCGCCATCAGTTGGGAGTCGCTGCCTGCGGTGTGGAGCGCATTGGCAAGGACATCGTCAATCCTTGTTTGTGTTACAAAATCAATTGGATTGTCTGACAATGACTATTTTGCATAAGACAATACAGTGTTGTGCATAGGTGCAAACCCGTATTTTGTCTGACAATATGGGGCCTATTGACTGTTGCGGATCCACTTTTTCTCGGACAAACCGGGGCTTCGCGAGGCCTTGGCTACACTGCTGGCTTGAAGATCATCCCGTCCGAACAGCCTGCCACCAGCCCGTCACCATGTCCCGCACCACCGAAGCCCTGAACCTCACGGACCGCATCGCCGAACAATTGCGCAGCAAGCTCGTTCTGGGGGAGTGGATGCCGGGTGAACGTCTGTCCGAAGCCGCGCTGTGCGAGAGCCTCGACATCTCGCGCAGCACCGTGCGCGAAGCCTTTCGCGTGCTGACCAAGGAAGGCCTGCTCTCGCACGAGCCCAACAAGGGCGTGTCGGTGGTGGTGCCCAGCATTGCGTCGATCATCGACATCTACCGCGTGCGCCGCATGATCGAATGCCAGGCGCTCGCTCAAGGCTACCCCATGCACCCGGCGGTGGCGCACATGCGCGAGGCGGTGGACAGCGCGCAGACCTGCCGCACCAACGAAGACTGGCTGGGCGTGGGCACGGCCAACATGGCGTTTCACAAAGCGGTGGTGGAACTGGCCGACAGCGAACGCTTGAACGTGATGTTCTCGCACCTGCTTGCCGAACTGCGCGTGGCGTTTGGCCTGATGCAGGACCCGCATTTTCTGCACGCGCCCTATGTGGACATGAACCAGCAGATTCTTGCGTTGTTCGAGTCCGGCAAGCCCCTGGAGGCATCGCAGTCGCTCAACGATTACCTGGTGCATTCCGAGCGCCTGATCCTTGCCGCATACGCACGTCGGCTAGCGGAAAAGGGCATCAAGGGATAATGGATGCAGTCAGAAATCCAGAGCTGACACCACCGATTTTTCTCGCGCACGCATGACCCCCGCATGACCATCCATACCGACGATTTCGCTCCCACTCCGCCAAAGCCCCGCGTGGTTTCCGCCGCGCCCGCTTCACCGCAGGAAGACGCACTGGAGCGCGCGCTGCGTCCCAAGCTGCTGGATGAATACGTCGGCCAGGCCAAGGCGCGCGAGCAGCTCGAAATCTTCATTGGCGCAGCGCGCAAGCGTGGCGAAGCGCTCGACCATGTGCTGCTGTTCGGCCCGCCCGGTCTGGGCAAGACCACGCTCAGCCACATCATCGCGGCCGAGTTGGGGGTGAACCTGCGCCAGACCTCGGGCCCGGTGCTCGAAAAGCCCAAGGACCTGGCCGCGCTGCTGACCAATCTGGAGCGCAACGATGTGCTCTTCATCGACGAGATCCATCGCCTGTCGCCGGTCGTCGAAGAAATTCTGTATCCCGCGCTGGAGGACTACCAGATCGACATCATGATCGGCGAAGGCCCTGCGGCGCGCTCGATCAAGCTTGACCTGCAGCCGTTCACGCTGGTCGGCGCGACCACGCGCGCGGGCATGCTGACCAACCCGCTGCGCGACCGCTTCGGCATCGTCGCGCGACTGGAGTTCTACACGCCCGATGAGTTGGCCAAGATCGTCAAGCGCAGCGCCGGTCTGCTCGGCGCGCCGATCGACGAAGACGGCTGCTTTGAAATCGCGCGCCGTTCACGCGGCACGCCACGTATCGCCAACCGCCTGCTGCGCCGCGTGCGCGACTATGCGGACGTGAAGGGCGACGGACGCATCACGCTGGACATCGCGCAGCGTGCGTTGACGATGCTGGATGTCGATCCGCAGGGCTTCGATGTGATGGACCGCAAGCTGCTGGAAGCGGTGATTCATCGCTTTGATGGCGGGCCTGTGGGACTGGACAATATTGCGGCCAGCATCGGCGAGGAGTCGGGGACGATCGAGGATGTGATCGAGCCTTATTTGATTCAGCAAGGGTATTTGCAGCGTACGCCGCGGGGTCGGGTGGCTACTCTTGCTGCGTTTCGTCACCTCGGGGTTACGCCGCCTAGCGCTGCGGGTGGGTTGTTCTAGTTTTTCTTTTGTTGGCGGTGCTGGCCGCTGCTGGGCGTTTGTTTGCGGGTGCCGGGTCTCGCCCCGGTGGGCGAGTAACTTTTCGCTGGCGCGCGAAAAGTCACCAAAAGTGCGCTTGAATGCGGGGTCACGCGGCAGAACTCAGCTTCGCGCCGTAGGCGCTCCGTTCGGGCAACCGCCGCGAGTCAGTGTTTTCATAAGAGGTGTGATTCGGCACTTCGCGTTGCTCGTGCCGGCATCTCGCGACTCCGCGAGATGGGTGGGCATTGCTTGTTTCGGGTAGTGGAAGTCCTGAACAGGGCACTGGCATTCATGCGAGTGGGGCCATCGGTGTTGAAGCTCTGAAGTCGTAATAGCCCAATGGAGACTTCGATGAAATTGGTGGAGTGTGAGCTATTGGTGCTCCCGGCCAAAACCGGATATTCACCCTAGGAATCAAGAGTAACACCAATAATCCGCCCCTCAAATTCAACTGATTCGCCTGCATGAATGCTGGAGGCTCTCGCATGTTCGAATGCGAGAGGCGGATATCGATTTACGGAGCTTCCTCAAGCTCCGTTGTCGTGCAAATGGGATTTTGATTTGGAACACCAAGGATCACGGCACCCAAAGGTCCGATGCAGGTTCCAAACAATTTCTGGCTGTTGAAATAGGACATGTTCGCATCTGTGCTGATGTGAAGCATGGCTGAGAGAAATCCGAACTGATCCACTTTCAGCTCTTCCAGACGATAGTACCCGGGTGCCATGGCCACGCAGTGATAGCTGCCCTTGGAGACGAAAGCGTCTCCGCTGGCAGACAGATCTCCCTCAAACGAGCATGTCTCCGTCCCACTGAATCTAACTATCTTGAAATTCAAGCCGTCCCCATTCAGCGCAAAGCTAGCTGAATCTTGGAAAGTCCACGAGAACGCTTTGTCGAAGACCACTCGAGTGAGATTGAAGTCATTGTTCAGCCGGGTGCGATGTTCGTTGAATGCGATGCGGGAAATGGGTCTCTTTGCCTCACTTGGCAAGGTGATGGCGCCTGTGGAGGACGTGTCGAACTCCATCAGCACCGTACCCATCATCTGTGCCAGTTCACCAGTTCGTGCATCGCCGCCCATTGCGCGACCGTTCTTGTATTCGTTCAGTTCAGCCGAGAAGGTCTTGCCATCATCTCCAATGCTTCCCGCTGCTTGAAGGAACATTGACGAGCCATCTGAACGGTAGCCGAAGTAGGAGACGATGATTCGGTTTCCATCCTGACGGTCGATCTGAAAGCCGCGGCCTGGCTTGCCGTTTGATTCGCCATCAAATGCCCAGAGTCCAGACTGTGGCAAAGCAGCGGAAGCGGTAGTTGATACACCAGTAGCAAGAGCTACGAGTATGAGACTGCGAACAGAACTAAGCATGCGGTTTCCCCTGTAAATTATCTATAGCGCCGTCATTTAGTATAGTCATCTATGTTGCATATTGGTAAGATTTCACGATTGTCGAATCACACTGCATGCGGGGGACAAGGCGCAAAAGGACAAGATCCGCTTCCCCGCTTCACAACTGAGCCGCAACGAGAAAATTCGAGGAGTTGTCAAGCTCTGAAGGTCGTTCTGAAAGGCCACTTTGGCGCCGTGCGAACTTCTGCTCAGGGTCGGACAGAGCCGCACAGCCCCCGAGCGCTGATGGTTGCAAACTGAAGGCTGAGGGCGTTGTTTATGACTTCAGCTCGCACATCGAAGGTTCTGCCACCTCGGCAAGCCGCATGGATGCTGGAGCCCTATCTACGAGCTTGATTACCCTGAGCATTACTCTTCAGTGCTGGAGTTCCAGAAGGCTTGCAACACGCCCGGCAATGCTTCTATCTGTTTGACTACTGCGTCCAGTTCGTCTGCCTCCACCGAGGTGGCGTGGAGCACGATTTCGATTTCTGTGTCGCTGGGGCCGAAGGCGTGTTTTTCCACGGAGCGGGCGGGGTAGTTGGCGGCATCCAGGAGTTCCAGCATTTTTTCGCGCACTGCCGCTTGTACGCTGGCGCTGCAGATGGCGTAGACGTAGTAGATCGCTTCGCCTGCGGTTTCGTTCACGGGGCGGCGGTTGATGGTGTTGACGACCGGGCGCAGCAAGGTGTTGGAGGCGAGCACGAACAGGGTCGCCATGCCGGCTTCGAGGATCATGCTCGCGCCGCAGCACGCGCCCACGGCGGCGGAGCCCCAGAGGGTGGCTGCGGTGTTCAGGCCGGTGATGTTGGCGCCTTCCTTCATGATCGAGCCCGCGCCGAGAAAGCCTACGCCGGAGACGACGTAGGCGATCACGCGGGTCGCGCCGTCTGCGCCGCCAAGGCGCATGGCGAGATCCACGAACACGGCTGCACCGACTGCGACCAGCGTGTTGGTGCGCAGACCCGCCGTGCGTTGGCGGATCTGGCGTTCAAGGCCGATGACGCTGCCGAAGATGAAGGCGAAAAGCAGGCTGACGAATGTGTTGAGCGCCGCCATGGCGTTGAGGTTCTGCAGGGCCTGCATGCTGCGGTCTTTCCACGGAGCTTGTTGTTGTCGTCGTCATCGTCATCATTGCCAGCCGTAGCGCTTGATGTACACGCGCTTCGCCAAGGTTGTCACGGCAGCGTAACAGAACAATATGACAAACAGCCAGGGGAAGTAGCTGGCTGGCAGCGGCTCCATCTTGAAGTAGCTGGCGAGTGGTCCCATCGGCAGAAAGATGCCGGCGGCCATGACGGCGGCTGTCATCATCAGCATGGGCCACGATGCGCGGCTTTGGATGAAGGGGATCTTGGGTGTGCGGATCATGTGCACGATCAGCGTCTGCGTGAGCAGGCCGACGACGAACCAGCCGGACTGGAACAGCGCCTGCTTTTCGGGCTGGTTGGCGTGAAAGACGAACCACATCAGCACGAAGGTGACCACGTCGAACAGCGAGCTGATGGGGCCGAAGAACACCATGAAGCGGCCCAGATCCTTGGGGTTCCAGCGCAGCGGGTGCTTGACGAGTTCGTCGTCCACGTTGTCGAACGGAATGGCGATCTGCGAGATGTCGTAGAGCAGGTTCTGCATCAGCAGTTGCATGGGCAGCATCGGCAGGAACGGGATGAAGGCCGAGGCGATCAGCACCGAGAAGACGTTGCCGAAGTTGGAGCTGGCCGTCATGCGGATGTACTTGAGCATGTTGCTGAAGGTGCGGCGACCTTCGACCACGCCTTGCTCCAGCACCATCAGGCTTTTCTCCAGCAGGATGATGTCGGCGGCTTCCTTGGCGATGTCGACTGCGCTGTCCACGCTGATGCCGATGTCGGCGGCGCGCAGGGCCGGAGCGTCGTTGATGCCGTCGCCCATGAAGCCCGTGATGTGGCCGTTGGCACGCAGCGCGCGCACGATGCGCTCCTTGTGCAGCGGCGCGAGTTTGGCGAACAGTGTGTAGTGTTCGACGGCCTCGCGCAGCGTCGCTTCGTCCATGGCTTCCACGTCGTTGCCGAGCAGCACGGTGTCCACTGGCAGACCCACATCGCGGCAGACCTTGCGCGCGACGAGTTCGCTGTCGCCGGTGAGCACCTTGACGGCAACACCATGCTCGTGCAGCGCCTGAATGGCGCTGGCCGCCGTGTCCTTGGGTGGATCGAGAAACGCGACGTAGCCGATCAGCGTGAGCTCGCATTCGTCGGCGATGCCGTATTGCGTCTTGCCGGGCGGCACTTCCTTCATCGCCACGGCCACCACGCGCAGGCCTTCCGCATTGAGCTGCTGGGTGACTTCCAGCACCTGCGCCACGCGTTCGGGCGTGAGCGCGAGCACCGCATCGCCGTCGCGCATCTGCGTGCAGCATTGCAGGATTTCTTCAAGCGCGCCCTTGCAGATGAGCTCGTGGTGATGGTCGCGCTCGGCCACCACCACCGACATGCGGCGACGCTGGAAGTCGAACGGAATCTCGTCCACCTTGCGGTAGTCCTCGGTCACGCGCATGGCGGTGTGCAGCTCGACGTGTTCGAGCACGGCACGGTCGAGCAGGTTCTTCAGACCCGTCTGGTAGTAGCTGTTCAGATAGGCGAACTGCAGCACCTCGTCGCTGTCGTGGCCCATCACGTCGGTGTGGCGTTCCAGCGCGATCTTGTCCTGCGTGAGCGTGCCGGTCTTGTCGGTGCACAGCACATCCATCGCGCCAAAGCTCTGGATCGCATCGAGCCGTTTCACCACCACCTTCTGGCGCGACAGCGACACCGCGCCCTTGGCGAGCGTGGAGGTCACGATCATCGGCAGCATCTCGGGCGTGAGACCGACGGCCACCGACAGCGCGAACAGGAAGGCCTCGGTCCAGTCGCCCTTGGTGAAGCCGTTGAGCAGCAGCACGATGGGCACCATGATCGCGGCGAAGCGGATCAGCAGCCAGCTCACGCTGTTCACCCCGGCTTCGAAGGCCGTGGGTGCGCGGTCGGTGCTGGTCACGCGCGTGGCGATGGTGCCGAAATAGGTGCGATTGCCCGTTGCCAGCACCAAGGCCAGCGCCGAGCCGGACACCACGTTCGTGCCCATGAACAGCAGATTGGTCGCCTCCAGGACCGAGCCCGCATCGACGGGCGTTGCGGCTTCTGGCTGCTTTTCCACGGGCAGCGATTCGCCGGTCATCGCGGCCTGGCTCACGAACAGATCCTTGGCGCTGAGCACGCGGCAATCGGCGGGAATCATGTCGCCCGCAGACAGCATCACGATGTCGCCCACCACCAGCTCGCGCAGCGGCACTTCGCGTTGCTGCGCATGCGCGCCAAAGCCACTGGTGCCGCGTTCATCGGACGCGCCTTCGACCTTGCGCAGCACAGTCGCCTTGTTGCTCACCAGCGCCTGCAAACGCGCGGCGGCGCGGTTGGAGCGGCCTTCCTGCACAAAGCGCAGCAGCGTGGACAGCACCACCATGCTGCCGATCACGACGGTGGCCTTCACGTCCTCGGTGACGTAGGAGACCACCGCCAGCAGGGTGAGCAGCAGATTGAACGGGTTCTTGTAGCACTGCCATAGATGCTGTAGCGGCGACAGCGGCTGTTCGTGCTCGACCTCGTTGGGCCCATGCTGCGTGAGCAGGGCCGCTGCGGTGTCGTCACTCAGGCCATCTTCGCCGGAGTTCAGCCGTTGCAGCGTGGTGCGGGCATCGCCTTGCGAGGCAAGCAGCAGGTTGCGTGTGAGCTCGGTCGGCACGGCCCGGCCATGACCCGCGCTGTGATCCGTGGGAATCGCACGGCGGTGAAAGAAGCCACCCATGCGGCGGCGGCGCACAAAGGCGCGGAACAGATTGTTGAGGATCTGCATGTGATGCTCCCGCGCCGCTCACGCAGCCTTGGTTGGATTGGCCTTGGCGAAGGGCGCGCGCAGCAGTTGCTTGCAGCGCACCAGCATGGAGGGCTTGGCCTGTTGCTCGGTCTGCACGGCCTGGTGCCAGATATCGCGCTGCGGCTGCGTCAGTTCGCGGAAGACGCTGGCGCGGCGTTCGGTGCTGAGCATGTGCAGGGCGGCTACCTGTTCGCGTGCGGACAGCGTGGCGAGCGTTTGGGCGAAGGTCTTGTCGCCCAGATGCGAGAGCAGTTGGGCGAGCAGGTCTGCGCGGTGGTTGCTCAGTGCGGCGAGCAGGGCGCGGGTGCGCATAGTGCCGATGCGGTCGGCGCGGGAAGAGTTCTGTGCGAGTGTCGTGCGGGCTGCATCGACACGCAATGCGTTGTTCAGACGTTGCATTGGAGGCTCCTTTCGATCCGCGCTGAAAGGAGCCGCGCCGCGCTTCAGGTGCGCAAACGCTGACGTGGTTTCAGTGCGGACCCATTGATCAACAAGAGGTCAACAAAGGCGCGGCGCTGAACCATCGGAAATACCAAGGAGCAGCGTGCCGAGCCAGCCGGCATCACCCGCGAGCGGGCCATGCCGGCGCTGCGAGATCGAGACGGGTCGGGGTCCATGTCTGCTCCTTTTGGGATGGGTTGATGAAAGGCTTGCGGCCTGCGAATCAGCGCGCGCTGCGCGACTGCGTGGCGAGGAAGCTGCGGATGCGATGGGTCGGCCAGCGGGTCAGCGTGTCCAGCTCCTTGAGCTGCTGCTCAAGCGGCTTGGCCTGAGCGTTTGCGACAACGGTCGACTCGACTGCGGGCGCGGCTGCGCAGGTGCGGCCAAGGCGCACCAAGCGGTCTGAGCGAAAGAAAAAAGTCTTCATGGCGTTCTCCTTCGGTGAAGCAAGAAAAGCCACGCAGAAACGGTACGCGTCAAAAACTCCGGTGTCTGCTGACGCCGAAGTGTGTCCGTGATTTGAAAAGCGCGAGCCCGACCGATGTCGGGCGAGAGAAGAGGTGCGCCAAGCGCGCCGCAATGCGTTGAACGGAACTGGTGCCGAAGGACGGCTCCCGTTCAAGCAGGGAGTTCGTCAGTCGGCCAGCCACGCTGCCATTGCGGCGAGCGATAAATCACTGGTTGAACTGGCACTGTCCACGTGGGACTCCTGAAATTGCGATCCGGCGATTATCGCCCGTGGGTGATATATGGTCAAATGTTTTCGGGGTTTGTACGGTTGACTAAGCTGCGGTCGATGACCGTGCTTTGCCCGTCAACCCCCACACGATCAACGCCTGCGCCGCGAAGTAGCTGATCAGCACCCAGAACAGCGCATAGGGCACGGGCTGCACGAAGCGGTCCAGCGCGAGGATGGTGTCGCTGATCATGAAGCAGCTTGCGCCCAGCGCGACTTGCAGTGCGTTGGTCGAGCGCATGATGCGCCAGCGGCCCCAGGCCTGCGCGGCCATGAGGGCGATGACGGTGACGTAGACGGCGACGGGGATGCGCAGTTCGGCGGGCAGGCCGCCGGTCCACAGGAAAGCGTACATGCCGATGCCGAGCAGCAGCGTGATGAGCAATGCGCGGCGGTCGGCGAACCAGGGCAGGCCGCGTTTCATGACGATGATGTAGGCCAGATGCGCGAGCAGAAAGCTCACGAGGCCGGGCACGAACATGGCGGGTGACGACAGCATCAGGCAGACGTCGCCGACGAACGACCATTGCAGTGCGACCAGCAGCCAGCGCAGCGAGATGGGATGGCTGCGGCCCGCGTGATCGACGGGCGCGTTGCGAGCGCTGGCCAGCACCTGTGCGCAAGCGAACAGCATGGCTGCGGGTTTGAAGACCATGTGCCATTCCGTGAGTCCGAGCGCGCCGGTGGCGGCAGCCAGCACGCCGGCATCGAGCATCAACGCCAGCCACACGCTGATGCGGCCTTGCAGTACGGCACCGAGAATCCACTGCGCGATGCTGATGGTGGCGAACCAGATCAGGTTGTGCGCGAGCGGTGCCTGATCGGCGTTCCACAGAAACAGCGCGGCACCGGCGATCAGCGTGATGAACTGCAGCGAGGCAAACCACTGGGCGGCTTTGCCGATGGGCGGCTCGAACAGCGCGCGATGTTCGTCGAGCACGAAAGCGGGTTTGGGAAAGCGCGCGGCCACGTCGATAGGTCGCCAGCCCGGCGGTTTGAGCCACACGCGCAGCTTGTCGCCCCAGTTGCGCGCATGAAAACTGTCTTGCGCGAGCTGGCTGTAGATGGAGGCGTTGGCCCAGAGTGGGTCCCAGCTTTGGAGCAGGCCGCGTGTGCCGTAGACGCAGGGCTCGCGGTCGTCTTCTTCCTTGAAGGTGCCGAAGATGCGGTCCCAGATGATGAGGATGCCGCCGTAGTTCTTGTCGAGATATGGGTCGTTCACGGCGTGGTGCACGCGGTGGTTGCTGGGCGCGCAGAACCAGCGGTCGAACCAGCCGAGGCGGCGCACCTGCTCGGTGTGCACCCAGAATTGGTAGAGCAGGTCGATCAGCCCGACGACCACGAAGACCAGCGGCGGCACGCCGAGCACGGCCATCGGCAGATAGAACAGCCACGACAGCAGCGCGTAGCTGCTCGGTTGGCGCAGCGCGGTGCTGAGGTTGTATTGCTGGCTCTGGTGATGCACCACATGCGCGGCCCACAGCACGTTGACCTCGTGGCCCATGCGGTGGTTCCAGTAGTAGAGAAAGTCGTAGAGCACCAAGGCGATCAGCCAGCCGGGGAGGCTTGTCCAGAAGGCGTCGCTTCGCAGCAGCGCGACATGCTCGAACACGGCCGTGTAGATGCCCACGGTGAGCAGCTTGGTGAAGACCGCGCTGGTCTGGCTCATGAGCCCGAGGCTCATCGAACTGAACGCATCGGCCAGCTTGTACGGGTAGTTGCGGCGGCGCATGCTGACCAGCCATTCGATGGCGATCAGCAGAAAAAACACCGGTGTGGCGATGACGATGACCTGGCTGGGAGAGAGCATGGCGGTGATTGTCTGCGGCACATTTCTGCGCGCTACTGGCGTCTACCCTGAATCACATGCTCACAAAGTCGAGGACGGCTTTCGCAAGAGTGACATCGGCGCTTTGGTATAAATCTGTAAATACCAATAAATTGACACCGCTTGTCGGGAACGGAGAAGGCAGCACGTGCTAACCAGCGAAGCAGAAGTGTTGGGGCTATCCCCGGATGCTTCCTCAACCAAGGCCGCACAAGGCCTGAAATCTCCCGGTAAATGGCCGACTCTGGGCAGCGACGAGGGCGCAGTCTGGGGCGAATGCCAGGGCAGCGGCAGCAAGCCTTATCAGACGCAGGTCGATTTGAGCGGCCCGTCGTTCAAATGCAGTTGCCCCAGCCGCAAATTTCCATGCAAGCATGGGCTCGCTCTCTTGCTCCTGCGCACGGCAGGGCAGGTGGCTGCAGCCGATGCCCGCCCGGCATGGGTGAGCGAATGGCTCGATTCACGCCGTGATCGCGCCGAGAAAAAAGAAGCCAAGGCCGTCGCCGTGGCCGCCGCGCCGCCCGACCCGCAGGCCGCCGCCAAACGCGAGGCCAAGCGCTGGGATCGCGTGGAAGGCGGCTTGGGCGAACTCTCGCTGTGGATGCAGGACATGCTGCGCCAGGGCCTGGCCACGCAGCAGCTCAACGATTCCAGCACGCATCAGGCGTGGCAGAACATGGCGGCGCGTCTGGTCGATGCGCAGGCGCCCAGCATGGCGGCGCGCGTCACGCAATTGCACGATGTGGCCAGCGTGCGCGAGGATTGGCCCGCGTTGCTGCTCACGCATCTGGGGCAATGGCAGTTGCTGCTGGACGCCGCCGCGCGCCGCGAGCAGTTGCCGCCCGCGATGCTGGACGATGTGATGACGGCGCTCGGCTGGAATCAGGACAAGGCCGAGCTGCTTGCCACATCGCCCGCGGTGGCCGATCAGTGGCTGGTGCTTGGCGGTTGCCAGATCGAAGGACAGGGACGTCTTGTCGAGCGGCGCATGTGGCTGTGGGGCGAACAGACCCAGCGCATAGCCTTGCTGCAGGACTACGCGCATGGCGGTCGTGGCTACGAACGTGCGTGGGTTGTGGGTCGTCGTTACGAGGCCAGTCTGCATTTCTATCCGGGTGGTGCGCCCATGCGGGCGATTGCGGCAGACAACAGCAGTCTGCTGGAAGCGCAGGCCACGACCGCGCCCAGCCTGCTCGCGCACAGCACACCGCAGCAAAGCTGGCGCGATGTGGCCGAGCGCTTGGCGGGCAATCCGTTTCAATGGCTTCAACCGCTGATGCTGCAGAGCGTGCAACTGCATCGCGTGGAAGGGCAGGGTTGGCAGGCGACGGTGATGGATGGCGCGGCGCAACGCGTGCTGCCACTCGATCTGCCGGACTCGCAGGCATGGGGGCTGCTCGCGGCCAGCGGCGGTCATCCGATGCTGGCGATGGGCGAGTGGAGCGATGAACGCTGGCGTTTGCTGAGCGCATGGAATGTGACGGGCGACGGCAATGCCCGCCTCATCTGGGCCTTGTCGGGAGAGGTGCAATGAACAGCAGCAATGGTGGTGCGATGAACTCTCCCGCCTGGCAAGGACTGATGCAGCAGGCGCTGGTCGGCACGCAGCGCATGGATGCGCTCGACGATGCGCCATGGCCCGCCGAACTGCAGTCGCTGGTGCGCGATGCGAATGCCGCTCTGGCCGTGCCTGCTGACGCGCATGCCGGATCGATCAAGCTGCTGCGCGCCGCTGGTGCAGCGGGGTTGTGGCAGCGCGCGGGCTTTGTTCCGCAGGCTTTGGCGCAGCCGCTTGCGTCCACGTCCGCGCCGGACGATGTGCAGGCCGAGCCTGCCGACGAGGCCGTGATCCGCGCGCTGAATGCGGCCTTGCGTGAAGGGCCGGAAAGCCTGACTCGCCAAAGCTGGCATGTGCTGGCAAAGGCCGGCATGCGCTTGCCGCAGGCATCGCTTCCGGTGGCGCTGGATGCCGGTGCGCGCAGTTCGGCCTTGCGTGCCGATCTGCTGGCGGTGCTGGGCGCACGCGGTTTGTGGCTTGCGCAGCAGAACCCGGCGTGGAAGTTTGCGGCAGGCACAGATCAGCAGGCCGATCCCGAACAGTTGTGGAGCGAAGGCACGTTCGAGCAGCGGCTTTCCGTGCTGCGCAACGAACGCGCGAGCACTCCGCAGGCCGCGCGTGAACGCTTCGACGCGGCGGTCAAGGAGCTGAACGCCAAGGAACGTTTGGCGATGCTCGAAGTGCTGCGCACGCAGTTGTCGATGGATGACGAAGCGCTGCTGGAGCGCCTGCTCACCGATCGCAGCGGCGAAGTGAAGCAGTTGGCCGCCGAGCTTTTGTCCACGTTGCCGCACAGCGCGCATTCGCAGCGCGTGATCGCATGGATTGCGCCGCTGCTCAAGCAGGAGGGCGACAAGTGGACCATCGAGCCGCCCGAAAAGGACAACGCCGACTGGCCGCGCGACGGCATCGCGCTCAAGGCGCACTCGTATTTCAAGGGCGGCGAGCGCGCGTGGTGGCTGTACCAACTGGTGCGTCTGACACCGCCGACCTGGTGGACCGAGACGCTGGGCAAGACGCCCGAGGAAGTGTTCGCATGGGCGGCCAAGACCGAGTGGAAGCGCCATCTGTGGGATGGTCTGCTCGAAGCCGCCGCGCGTTCGCCCAACCGCGATTGGCTGCAGTTGTTGACCAGCATGCAGGAAAACCGCTTTGCGCAGGAAAGCCTGCGCAGCCTGCTCGCGTCGATGACGCTGGCCGAGCGTGAGGTGTATTGGCAAGAGCGTTTGAAGGCCGCGCCGCGTCTGGTGTTCGAGCTGCTGATTCGCATCGACGATCAGATGGAGCCGCACGAGCATCTGTCGCGTGCGCTGTCCGATGCGCTGGTCGCCTCGCTCGACCTGTCCTACGCAGCCGCCGTCGTCAGCACCGACTGGAGCCTGCGCCACAACCTGTCGCAGGCGCTCACCAGCGCGGCGCTGTGGATGCATCCGCAGAGCCTGCCCGCGTTCCTGACGCTCATCGACAAGGCCAGCGCCGACGAAAAGTCGGCGCAGTGGTTCGAGGACGTGTGGCAGCGCGTGCGCTCGACGGCGGGCATACGCCAGACGCTGCAGCAGATTTCAACGTGATCCATTTTTCGCTTATCCGATCCACCCGATTCATCCATTTGCCAACAGAGAGCTTCACACCATGAGCCAGGTTCTTCGCCAACATGCAGAACAACAATTCGCACACGAGCTGGACGCGCTGTCGCAGGTCGATGACCGTGCACGCCCGCCCAACTGGAAGCTCTCGCCATGGGCGGTGCTGCAGTACCTGATGGGCGGCACGCTGAAGAACGGCGTGGAGATTTCGCCCAAGTACATCGGCAACTCGCGCCTCATGGAGATCGCCGTGACGACGCTTGCGACCGATCGCGCGCTGCTGCTGTACGGCGTGCCGGGCACGGCCAAGTCGTGGGTGTCCGAGCATCTGGCGGCGGCTGTGAGTGGCGACTCCACGCTGCTGGTGCAAGGCACGGCGGGCACGAGCGAAGAGCAGTTGCGCTACGGCTGGAACTACGCGCAGTTGCTCGCGCATGGCCCGTCGGAGAAGGCGCTGATTCCAAGCCCGATGGTCAACGCGATGAAGCGCGGCAAGATCGCGCGCATCGAAGAACTCACGCGCATTCCCGCCGATGTGCAGGACACGCTGATCACCGTGCTGTCCGAAAAGACGCTGCCCGTGCCCGAGCTGGAAAGCGAAGTGCAGGCGGTGCAGGGCTTCTCGGTGATCGCCACCGCCAACAACCGCGACAAGGGCGTCAACGAGTTGTCGAGCGCGCTCAAGCGCCGCTTCAACACGGTGGTGCTGCCGGTGCCCGCGACCGAAGCCGAGGAAGTGCAGATCGTGATGAAGCGCGTGGGCGAAATGGGCCGCGCGCTGGCGCTGCCTGCCGAGCCACCGGCGCTCGAAGAAATCAAGCGCGTGGTGCAGATCTTCCGCGAACTGCGCAGCGGCCAGACCGAAGACGGCAAGAGCGTGCGCATCAAGTCGCCCACGTCGACGCTGTCCACGGCCGAGGCGATCTCGGTGATCAACAGCGGCATGGCGCTGGCCGGGCACTTCGGCGATGGCGTGATGCGCGCGGCCGATGTGGCCTCGGGCCTGCTCGGCGCGGTGGTCAAGGACCCGGTGCAGGACACGGTGGTGTGGAAGGAATACCTCGAAACCGTGGTGAAGGAACGCGGCGAGTGGAAGGACCTGTACCGCGCCTGCCGCGAGCAACTCTGACCACATTGGCGCACAGCACATGAACGACGACGACCACAGCAGCAGCGATCAGCCTGCCCAACCTTCGGCCTTGCAGACCACGCAGGTGCATCTCGATGGCCTGTTCGATGTGCTGGCCAAGCACCTGTATTCGACGCCGGTCGTCGCGATCCGCGAGCTGATCCAGAACGCGCACGATTCGATCTCGCGGCGCAGGCTCGAAGACCCGACGTTCACCGGGCCGGGCCGCATCGACGTGATTGCCGACGATGTGGCGCAGACCATCATCATCCGCGACAACGGATCGGGGCTGACGGAGCAGGAACTGCACAGCTTTCTCGCGACACTGGGCAACGGCTACACGCGCCAGTTGCGTGCCACCGAAAAGCCGGGCAGCGAGGAACTGATCGGCCTGTTCGGTCTCGGCTTTCTCTCGGCCTTCGTGGTGGCCGAGCAGGTGCTGGTGAACACGTCCTCGTACCAGTCTCCGGACAAGGGCTGGCGTTATCTCTCGTCGGATGGCAGGCGCTATGCGGTGCAGGCCATCGACGCGCGGCCCGTGGGCACCGAGATCCATCTGGCGATGCGCACGGACTTCAACCATCTGTGCTCCGCTGGTGTGCTGAAGAAAGTGCTGGGCCGCTATTGCGCGCTGCTGCGCGAGCCGCTGTGGTTCGACGATGAATGCGTGAACGCCGACCCGCCGCCATGGCGTGCGACGGCCGATGGTGTGGTCGTGCATCCTGCTGTTCTGCAGCGCCAACGCATGGCGTTCGCGACGCGCATGGAGCGCCATTTCGAACCGATCTGCGTGATCCCGATCAAACCCGAAGGCGACAGCGATGCGCGCGGTCTGCTGTGGGTGCAGGACGGTGCGACCTACGGCACCAGCGACAACCGGCACCTGAGCGTCTACGTGCGCGGCATGCTGCTCGACGATGAGGCGCGCGACCTGATTCCCGTGTGGGCGGGCTTCATCGGCGGCGTGATCGAATCGAACGCGCTCACACCCACCGCGAGCCGCGAAGACCTGCAGCGCGACGATGCTTACATGGCGGTGCGCGCGCATCTGAAAAGTGCATTGATCAAGGGGCTGGCCGATCTGTCGAAAGACCAGGCACCGGCATGGAGCCGTCTGCTTTCGCGCCACAACGAGGCGTTGCTGGGCGCGGCGATGTGCGAGGACGAGCTGTTCGCCATGCTGCAGGACGCCGTGCGCATCTCCACAAGTCAGGGCGATCTGCCGGTGCGCAGCCTGATTCGCGATGGCCGCATTCACCTGAGTCTGGGTCAGAGCGGCGGTTTTGAAGACGTGCTGTTTCGCGCGCTGCAGGTGCCGGTCGCGCGGGGTGATCGTTATGCCGTGGCGGGCTTTCTGCGCGAGTATGTGCGTGATCGCGGCGTGCTGCTGGTCGAGATCGGAACGGCCACCGGCAATGCGCGCATGTTCCGCGCAGCCGATCTGCCCGAGAGCGAGATCGCATGGCTGCGCGAGCAACTGGCGTGGGGCGAACTCGTCGTGCCCGCGCGCTTTGTGTCGCCCGAGTTGCCGCTGATCGCCGTACCCGACCGCGAGGCGCAGCTCAAGGCGCGGCTGGAGGCCGACGATGCGAGCAAGCGCATGGCGGGTGCGGCGTTGAGTCTGGCGCGCGCGTTCACCAAGCGCATTGATGCGAGCGTGCCCGCGCGCCTGTACATCAACCTTGACAACCCGGCCATCGAAGCGCTGCTGCAAAGCCACCGGCAAGGCCGCGCCGTGCCCGCGCATGCGGTGGCGCTGCTGCGCAGCTTCAAGGTCATCATGGCACCGGGCGGCGAAGAGCTGGCAGGCCAGCCGCCGCTGGTCGATCTGCTGAACGATTTCAACGGTGCGGTGACGGCGCTGTGCACGCCGCCGCAATCGCCTTGAACTGAATCCATCCACCAGCCACGAACCTTCTGGAGACAAGCCACATGGACAGTTTTGCCTGGGTCAACGAACTTGCCGAACAACTGGAAGAGCAAGGCCAGCCGCGTCTGGCCTATCTCATCCACGACGTGCCTTACCAGCAATATCGCGGCAATCACTCCATCGTGGAAGCGCTCGTGCCCGAAGCGCTGGCCGCCGCGCGCAGTCTGGAGATTCCGTGGCTGGACATCTATTTCAAGCACTGGCTGAATGCCTCGCGCATTGCGCGTCACCATGGCGAGACACAGTTGGGCGAGGTCGTCAGCTCCTACGAAAGCGCGCATCAGGAACGCACGCACGCGTGTCCGCAAAGCGTGTGCATCACGCAGGATCTGGTGGCGACCTATGCGAACGTCGATGGCCCCGGTTGGTCCGAAGAACGTTTGGCCGCGTGCGACGAAACGCTGGCGCGCATCGATCCGAGCTGGTCGTGCTTTGGTTGCCTGAGCATCGAAAAAGCCAACGCGCTGCACGATCAGGGCCAGCCGCGCGAGGCCGTGATCTATCTGAAGCAGCAGCGCGACGAGCAGCGCCGCGCGGGTGAAGAAACGAACACGCTGTTCGTGGCGACCGAGGTCGATCAGTACCTGCTGCTCGGCGAGCCCGAAACCGCGCTCAAGCTGCTCGATGATTCGGAAGAAGCCGCAGACGACGATGACCGCCGCGAACAGGCCACGCGCTTGTTTCTGCGCACGCGTGCGCTCGCCATGTCGGGCAAGGCGGATGAGGCCGTCGAGCTGCTGCCCGAGTTCGGCGACATCGAGCTGGAAGACTATCTGCTGTGGTGCCGCGCGGCGCTGGCGATTGCGCGTGTGAAGCCAGATTTCAACACGCCGCAGTTGGGCCATTCGCTGTGGACGACCATCGAGCATCTGCATTCGGTGGGCAACCATCGCCAGTTGATCGACATGGCGCTGGCGCAGACCGAACTGGCATTGGCGCGCAAGGTGCCGTGGCTTGCAGGCCATGCGATTGCGCTGGCGCGCGAACATCTGCCGATGCTGCGCTTGGATCTGGGTGCGGCGGCCAAGCTGGACAAGGCCGCACAGGCGATGGCGCAGGCATCGGGAACCGAGCCACCTTGCAAGCCCGAAGAACTGCCCGAGTGGCTGAGTTCGGATGCCGCCAACGGGCTGGACAACGAGGTCGTGATCCAGTGGCTGGAAGAGGCCCATCGCACTTTGCCGCAGGACGAAGATGTGGCGATGACGCTGGCGTCAGCGCTGTCCAATTTCGGCTGTCACGATCTGGCTCGCACGCGCCTGAAAGCCATGGTGGATGCGGCGCCGGAATCGATGGCGCTGCAGAACCGTTGGTTCGGTCTGTGCATCAACGCCGACGACCATGCGGCCATCGAGGCGCAGGCAGCGCGCATTGAAGCCACGCTGCCCGCACAAGCGGCCTGGTATCGCGCACGCGTGGCGTATCGCGAGTCGCGCTATGCGCAGGTGGGACCGTTGGTCGCGCAGGTGCTGGAGCATGACGCCAACGCCATTCCGACGCGCGGCCTGTGGGCCGATGCAGCCATGGAACTCAAGGACTTTGACACGGCGGTCGAGCAGCGCCGCATCGTGCTCGAAGCCGATGAGGAACCTGACTCTCGCCAGCGCTGGGATTTGCTGATTGCCGCCACCGCCGCGCAGCAATGGGCCGAGGTGCGCAAGCAGGCCGTGGCGTTGGAGATGGAACTCGATGAGGTCGATTCAGAAAACGAGCCGCTCGAAGAAGACTGGGGCCTGATCTATCTGCGCCATGACGAGAACGGTCGCCTGCGCGATGTGATGGCGCGGCGCACCGGACCCGCCACAGCACGCATCGTGCAGCCCGCATCACAGGGGCAGGATCAGCGCATGGGCGACTGGGTGGTGTTCATGCCCAAGCTGGTCGAGCAGCCGCCGGAAAACGAGGACGAGCAGGACGGCTACATCCGCATCTACGACGAGCCGCTGCATGTGCTCGAAAAGGGCGGTCACGGTCCGAGCTACATGGTGGACGGTGTGCATCCCGGAGACGAGGCGATTCGTGCGCTGCGCGATGCGCTCGAAGCAGAAGGTTGGAGCACGTGGCAGTACAGCGGCGACAACTACTTCATCACCGACCCTGACGCCGATGAAGATGATGACGACGACGATGATGAAGAAGGCGAGCTGCTTGGCATCTATCTGGCGGTGACTGCGCCAGCCGATGTGCCGCCGCGCGTCATCTCCGCCAAGCTCGCCACGCTCACCAAGGGCATGCAATTGTGCTGGACCGAGCTGGCGCGCGATGCGGGTGAATCGACCGAACGACACGAAGCCATGGAGGAGCGCTACGGGCTTTGAGCCGCCGTGAGCGACGACCTTTCCTCCATTCGACGATGAACTGAAGAACCGACAAGACACATGGATTCTGCATTGCACTTCTTTGGCATTCGCCACCACGGGCCGGGCAGCGCGCGCAGCCTGCTCAAGGCACTGGAGGCCTTGCAGCCCGATGCCGTGCTGATTGAAGGACCGGCTGAATGCGAGGCGCTGTTGCCCGCCGTGGCGCATGAGGAGCTGCGCCCGCCTGTGGCCATGCTGGTCTATGCGCAGGATGAGCCGAGCCGCGCATCGTTCTTTCCGCTGGCCGAGTTTTCGCCGGAATGGGTGGCCATGCAATGGGCCGTGAAGCGCGGCCTGCCCGTGCGTTTCATGGACCTGCCGCAGGCGGTGGAAATGGCGCTGGACAAGGAAGCGCAAGAGGCGCGCAAGCAGAAGGCCGAGGAGGCGCTTGCCAAGGCTGCTGAAGCGGATGCCGACGTTGAAGCGGAAGCGGAGACCGATGACCACAACGAAGTGGCTGTCGAAACAGAGGTTGAAAGCGAAGTCGAGGTCGAAGTCGAGGTCGAAGTCGAAATCGACAAGCCGCATCCCGATCAGCGCTTTGCACGCGATCCACTCGATGCGCTGGCCGAGGCTGCCGGTTATGCCGATGGCGAGACCTGGTGGAACCGGCTGGTCGAAGAGCGCGGCGGTGACAGCGCAGTGTTCGAGGCGGTCGGCATGGCGATGACGGCGTTGCGCGAAGAACTGCCCAACGGTCTGCGTGGCGACCGATACGCGCTGCGTGAAGAGCGCCGCGAAGCGACGATGCGCACGACCATGCGTGAAGCGGTGAAGGCTGGATACCAGCGCATCGCGGTGATCTGCGGTGCGTGGCATGTGCCCGCATTGCAGGCGACGACGACGGCCAAGGCCGATGCCTCCACGCTCAAGGGACTTTCCAAACTCAAGGTGCAGGCAACCTGGGCACCGTGGACCTATCGCAACTTGGCGAGCAGCAGCGGCTATGGCGCGGGTGTGGATTCGCCGGGCTGGTATGCGCATCTGTGGCGCACGGATGCGGCAGCCGACGAGGGCCGCGAGCCTTCGCCGCGCTTCATTCCGCCGAGCCGCGCGGCGGGTTGGCTCTCGCGCGTGGCGCAGTTGCTGCGCAGCCATGATCTTGATTGTTCGAGCGCCCACATCATCGAGGCCACGCGTCTGGCCGAAGGCTTGGCTGCATTGCGTGGTCAGACCGAACCCGGTCTGCCCGAATTGCACGAGGCCGTTCGCACCGTGATCTGCATGGGTGAATCCGCGCCGCTGCGTTTGATTCACGATGCGTTGGTGGTGGGCGATGTGCTTGGCAGCGTGCCGCCCGATGTGCCGCTGGTGCCGCTGCAGCGCGATCTGGAGCAGCAGCAGAAGACGCTGCGTTTGAAGCCCGAGGCGGCATCGAAGAACGTGGCGCTCGATCTGCGCAAGGACACCGATCTGGCGCGCAGTCATCTGCTGCATCGCCTGCGTCTGCTGGGAATTCACTGGGGCACGCGCGCGGTCGATCAGCAGCGCAATCGCGGCACGTTCCGCGAGAGCTGGGATCTGCAATGGCAGCCCGAACTGGTTGTCAAGCTGATCGAAGCCAGCCGCTTTGGATCGACCGTCGAAGCCGCAGCCGCCAAGCGCGTGCTGCAATCACTCACGCCGCAGACCGCGCTGCCCGAGATCGCCGAAGCCATCGACGACGCGCTGCTCGCGCAATTGCCGAATCTGGTCGAACGCCTCATGAGCGAGGTTTCGGCGCGTGCGGCGATCACGGGCGACGTGCAGCAACTGCTGCAAGCCTTGCCTGCGCTGGCCAATGTCTACCGCTACGGCAGCGTGCGCCAGACCGACAGCAAGCTGCTCGCGGGCGTGATCGATCAGCTTGTTCTGCGCGCGGCGATCGGCTTGCCGAATGCTTGTCTGTCGCTCGACGAGGACGCGGCGCGCACGGTGCAGAAGCTCGCGCTGCTGGCCGACAACGCCATCCGTCTGCGCGATTCCGAAGAGACCACGCAGGCCTGGCAACGCGCGCTGCAGGTGATGGCCGAGGCCGATACCTGCGCGGCGCTGCTGCGCGGCATGGCGACGCGCTTGTTGCTCGACGCGAAGATCTGGGACGAGGAAAAAATCGGCCTGCAGTTCGCGCACAACCTGTCGCTCGGCGTGGTGCCGGTCGATGCGGCCGCGTGGCTCGATGGCTTTCTCAACGGCCAGGCGCTGGTGCTGCTGCACGACGATGCGATCTGGGGCGCGGTCGATGCGTGGCTTGCGCAATTGGGCGAAGCGCAGTTCATCCAGGTGCTGCCGCTGGTGCGTCGCAGCTTTGCGGATTTCAGCCGTGCCGAGCGTCAGCAACTGGGCTCGCGCGCGGTGCGTGGACCGAAGAATGGAGCGCAGACGGCATCGACCGCTGTGGTGGCGGCGGGCGATGATCTCGATGCCGAACGCGCGTCGCTGGTGCTGCCCGCGCTGCGCACGCTCTGGGGCCTGACGCCCAGCCAGACTTGAAGAGAGAGGTGAACAGAACATGGCACGCACAAAGAACAATCCGAACCAGAACGCCGCTGCAGCAGCGCCCGCCACGCAGCTCGAAGACCTGCCACCGACCGATCGCCTGCAACGCTGGCGACTGGTGCTCGGCGAACCAGCCGACGCAAGCTGCGGTGCTTTGAGCGGCGGCATTCGCGATGTCGATCAGGCTCTGGCCGCGCTCTATGAACAGCAAAAGCGCGAGGATGGTGGACCGCGTCGTGGAGGGCTCGGCAATTCGTCGCCCAACGTGTCGCGTTGGCTGGGCGACATCCGCCGCTATTTCCCCAGCTCAGTCGTGCAGGTCATGCAGCGCGATGCGATGGAGCGGCTGAACCTGCGCCAGCTCATGCTGCAGCCCGAAATGCTGGAGAGCGTGCAGGCCGATGTGCATCTGGTGGCCGATCTGATTTCGCTGTCCAGCGTGATCCCGCAAAGCACCAAGGCCACGGCGCGCGCGGTGGTGCAGAAGGTGGTCGATGAACTCATGCGCAAGCTTGAAGAGCCGATGCGCGGTGCCATCAGCGGCGCGCTCGATCGCAGCCAGCGCAACCGCCGCCCCAAGCATGCCGAGATCGACTGGCATCGCACGATCCGCGCAAACCTGCGCCACTGGCAGCCCGAGTACCGCACCATCGTGCCTCAGACGCTGATCGGCTATGGCCGCAAGGCGCGCAAGCCGCAGCGCGAGGTGGTGCTGTGCATCGACCAGAGCGGCTCGATGGCGAACTCGGTCGTGTATTCGAGCATCTTCGGCGCGGTGATGGCGAGCCTGCCTGCGGTGGACACCAAGATGGTGGTGTTCGACACCGCCGTCGTCGACATGACGGAAAAGCTCGACGATCCCGTCGATGTGCTGTTCGGCGTGCAGCTTGGCGGCGGCACCGACATCAACGGCGCGGTCGGCTACTGCCAAGGCCTGATCCGCGAGCCGCGCAACACGATTCTGGTGCTGATCTCCGATCTGTACGAAGGCGGCGTGGAAGCGGGCCTGCTGCGCCGCGCGCATGAACTCGTGGAATCGGGCGTGCAGTTCATCACGCTGCTTGCGTTGAGCGATGAAGGCGCACCCGCTTACGACGCACAGTTGGCAGCCAAGCTCGCGGCGCTCGGCGTGCCGTCGTTCGCCTGCACGCCGGATGCGTTTCCGCAGCTCATGGCAGCCGCCATCCGGCGCGACGACATCAGCGCCTGGGCGGCGGCTCAGGGGATGAAGACGAGTCGTTGATCAGCCGCTTTTGATCAGCAATTGAAGATCAGCGCAGCGCGCCGCGTGTATCCACGCGAACGATGCTTTCCACCGTGCCGCCATCGAGCCCGCCGCGCACGCCGATCATGAAGTCGTGCAGGTTGACGGTGGGGTCGCAGTGGCCCGGGATCAGCCAGACGGTGGCTCCCAGCGCGGGCAGCCAGCCGCCGGTGCTGGTGGGGTGCAGTAGGCCGTGTTCGTCGCCGCCGTTGGCGAATTGCAACTGCTCGGATTCGTCCGTCACGCGCACTTTGGGCAGGCCCGAATCGATGGCGTGGCTCTTGTGGCCTGCGTCGCAGACGGCGTGCTTGTCGTCGGCGGAGATGACCTGCGATTTGACGAACAGCGCGTGCTCGAACGCGGGCTGCGCGGGGTCGCGTTCGTTCTGGGCGTAGTCCGCATCCATGAACAGGAACGAGCCTGCTTGCAGTTCGCCGTAGACGCCGCTGGCCGCTTCGTGGATCAGTGTGCCCGTGCCCGAGCCTGTGATGAGGTGCACTTGCAGGCCCGCATCGAGAATCAGCTTGCGCGTGTGCTCGACCTCTTCGATGACCTGCGCGATGGCCTGGCGGCGGTCGGCGATGGTGCGAAAGTGCTGGGCGCGACCGTGATACGCATGCAGACCGGCGAGGCGCAGCGCGGGGTGTTCGGCAATGGCCTTGGCCAGTTCCAGCGCAGGTTCGCCGGGGTGCACGCCGCAGCGGCCCTGGCCGACGTCGAGTTCGATGAACACGTCGATGATGCCGTGGCTGTTCACATCGCGCAGCGCGCGGGCGAGCATTTCGATGCCGACTTCGGAGTCCACCGCGATGGCCAGACGACCGCCGCGCGCATCGAGATCCTGCGCGAGCTGGGCCACGCGGCGCAGCTTCGTGGGGGCGATGATCTCGTTGCTGATATAGAGGTTGTTCACGCCCAGCGAGGCGAGGATTTCGGCCTCGGAGAGCTTTTGCACGCAGTGGCCGATGGCACCGGCCTGCTCCAGCAGCAGCGCGATGTCGGCGCTCTTGTGCAGCTTGGCGTGCGGACGCCAGCGCACGCGGTGCTTGCGCGTGAAGTCGGCCATGCGCTGGATGTTGCGGTCCATGGCGTCGAGGTCGATGACGAGCGCAGGGGTCTCGATCTGATCGACCGATTTGCCCTGCAGTTGCAGCAGGTAGTCAGGAATGGATTTCATCGCGGCTTTGCTGATTCAAGTGCTGTGTGTCGGCCCAGCCGACGAGCGTGAGGCCGCTGTCGGGGGTCCAAAGCAGGCGATTGATGGCGGCGTTGGTGAGTTGCCAGGTGCGGGGCGCTTGCAGGTCGAGCTTGGTGGCAAGGCGGTACAGCACGTCCATCACGCCGCCATGCGCGACCAGCACGATCTGCTCGCCCGGGTGCTGCTGGGCCAGTTCGTTGACGGCGTTGTCGATGCGCGCGCGCAGCATGGTCAGCGATTCGCCGCCGCCTGCGGGTACGAACTCGGGGTCGCGCTTGCGCCAGCGCATCGCGTCTTCGGGCGATTCGGCCTCGATCTGCGCGAAGGTGCGGCCTTGAAAATCGCCAAAGCTGCGCTCGCGCAGTTGCTGGTTGGCGATCAGCGGTGCGTTCGTGGTGTCGGCAATGGCCTGTGCGGTGGCGAAGGCACGCTGAAGGTCGCTGCTGTAGATCGCGTCGATGCTTTCGTTGGCCAGCGCACCTGCGGCCTGCTGTGCCTGCCATTCGCCGATGTCGTTGAGAGGAATGTCGAGATGGCCTTGGATGCGGGTGTCCACATTCCAGGCAGTTTCTCCGTGGCGGATGGCGATGATGCGGGTGACGTGCATGCGGGTTGGGAGCGTTGAGTTCGTTGAATGCGATGAATTCGTTGAACGGATCGGTGGTGGGGCCACCTGTTGTTTGTGGTGTCGGGGCGGGGATGCCGGTATTTCACGGCCTCTTGGATTGTCACGCAATCAGGGCTTGTGCCGGAGCGCCCGTGTCCGCATTCCAATTCTGGGGCGGACACAAAAAAGCCGATGGGGCCTTGGGGGCTGCATCGGCTTTCGTCATTCGCGCATGGGAACTCAGAGCAGGGACTTGGCGTTGTCCAACACCAGATCGCAGGCCTTTTCCTTGAGGTTGCCCTTGACCTTGTCGAGGCTGAAGGACTTGCCGTCCTTGCCGGTGATCATGCCGGTCGCGCCGCTCAGGAAACCTTCGTCCTTGGGCTCTTCCTTCTGGCCGAGGCCCATCTTGCCGAGCAGTTGGTCTTTCACGGCGGCGGCCTTGTCGGCGTTCAGGTAGTTGTTCTTCATGCAGTAGGTGATCACGCCGGCGGCGTTGCTGGCCGTGCCCGAACCCGACAGGCCCATGGCCGACAGCGCTGCCGAATCACCGCCACCGCCCAGCGCGCCGGACAGGGCCGAGCCGCTGCCGCTGCTGGAGCCGCCACCCATCTTGTCCTTGAGCGCGTCGCCGAGACCGGTGGCATTCGCGCTGAAGGCCGCGCCCAGAAACAGTGCGCACAGCAGAGCGGAGGAAGCGATGTTGTTCTTTTTCATGTCGATATCCTTTGGAAAACGGTTGGAGCGGTGGCTTTGTTTGGAAGTGAGCGATTGCTCTTGCCAGCTTTGCTGGTCATAGTGCCTTGACCTTAGCACGATGAAATGCATTCAAATGTTGAACTTTGCAAATTCCTATCGGCCAAGGTGTTGCCGGATGTTGGCTCTTGCCGCGCTCAGCGCTTGGGTGCCGCAGGTGCTGCTTCGACCTTGGCTGGTGCGGTTGGCGCGGCAGTAACCGGCACGGTGGAATGGCGGTCCACCAAGGTCTTCACCACGCGCGTGCCTTGGGGCGGGGTGGGGAATCCGGCCAGCGCCTGATGGAACAGCACGCCGTAGATGGCGGGGTCGTCGGTCCAGACATCTTCATACACGGCCGACGTTTCGTACACGATTTTCTGCGTCGTCGCGTCACGGAGGATCAGGCTGACCTTGCGGTGGTACAGCGGCGTGGGGCGGTCCATCATCCAGCCCGTGCCCATGCCGAATCCCCAGCCGCCGCGGCCAAAGCCCATGCCGAAGCTACCGTAGAACGGGCCGGGACCGAATGGGTAGGCGCGGTAGTAGGGCTCCCAGTACGGATTGGGCACAAAGCCGGCCTCGGCACCGAGCTGCAGCACCAGACTGGCGTTGCTGTCGTCGCGCTGCAGGCCGACCTTGGCCAGCGCTTGCTGGGCCTGGGATTCGACGGCATCGAAGCGCACGGCATTGGCGGCCTGCGAGGGCAGGCGTTCAAGCCGGTACGTGGGCGGCGCGGGCAGGGCCGCGAGGGTGGAATAGGCGTTGACGTTGCTCTCCACCGTGCGGGTGGTGGAGCAGCCGACCAACATCAGGGCCGGAAGCAGCCCGAGAAAAAGTGAGGTGCGAAAGCGTTGCAGCAGTGAGGTCATGACAGGTCATCCAGACAGTCCAGTCGGAGTTGAGCAGTTCTCAATTGAGAACAAATCTCAACAATGCGTAGACTGTTGGATAAGCAAAGACCTGTCAAGTTCTCTTTTTTCAGGAAAGCTGAACGACCTGCACGCCGCCGGGCAAGGCGGGAGCCACGGGCATCTCTTCGTGGTCGAAAGCCATGTCGCCGTTCGGGTCGGCAATGCCGGTGGCCTTGGCGTTCTTGAAGTCGTGCAGTTCGGGGTCCATCATGTGCGTGGTCACGATGTTGCCCATCGCGCGGAACATGCTCTCGATGCGGCCGGGGAACTTCTTGTCCCACTCGCGCAGCATCTCGCCCACGGCCACGCGCTGCAGGCCGTCCTGGCTGCCGCACAGGTTGCACGGGATGATCGGGAACTGCTGGTACTGCGACCAGCGGATGGTGTCCTTCTCCGGCACGTAGGCCATCGGGCGGATCACCACATGCTTGCCGTCGTCCGACACGAGCTTCGGCGGCATGCCCTTCATGCGGCCGCCGTAGAACATGTTGAGCATCAGCGTCTGCACGATGTCGTCGCGGTGATGGCCCAGCGCCACCTTGGTGCAACCCAGCTTGTCGGCCACCGAATACAGAATGGCGCGGCGCAGACGCGAGCACAGACCGCAGGTGGTCTTGCCCTCGGGGATCACGCGCTTGACGACGCTGTAGGTGTCCTGCGTCTCGATGTGGTACTCCACTCCGATGCTCTTGAAGTACTCGGGCAGGATGTGGTCAGGGAAACCGGGCTGCTTCTGATCGAGGTTCACCGCCACCAGATCGAACTTCACCGGCGCGCGCTTTTGCAGCTTGCGCAGGATGTCGAGCATGGTGTAGCTGTCCTTGCCGCCGGACATGCAGACCATCACCCGGTCACCTTCTTCGATCATGTTGAAGTCGGTGATGGCACGGCCCACCTCGCGGCACAGGCGCTTTTCGAGCTTGATCTGCTCGCGTTCGATCTTGATCTTGCCGGGCTGGGCAGGCGTGTCGGCGCTGCTGGCCTCATCGGCCTCGGAGAGCCAGGGGTTTTCGGTAGGGGCGTTCATTTTGAAATCCGGATAAGCGCTGAAGGCTTCAATTGCCCTCAATTTTAAGTGGAATCCCTTCGAGAGCCCATTCGCGGGGAATTGCAGCCCTCGGGGAATCACTTGAGAGTCATTTCAGATAGCCGCGCAATTGCAGAATGGTCTTGGTCAGATTGGCGTCCACTTCCGGCAAGGCAACGCGTTGACGGGTGATGAAATCGACGACAGGGGCATTGTCCGGGGTGTCGTCGCCGGCATCGACCCAGTTGGTTTCTCCGCCTTCCAACTGAACATAGGATGGGTCATTGGCACCCTTGATCTTCACCATCACGAGGTCCCGGTCTGCGCCATCGGCGTGCAGGATGAATTTCGGCTGAACAGCGGGGCCGAAGAAACGCCCCTGGAAGTCGCTGGTGCAGGAGGTCATGCCGAGCGCGGACAGGGCCGATGGAATCAGATCGGTTTGCTGCCATTGACCATAAATTTCGCCGGTATCGCGGAATTCGCGGCCCAACACAATGCCTGGAATGCGTGCCATGAAGTCCGCTCCAACGGCTTTTGCCTCACCAGAACGCTCGACCGTCATGCTGCGATGGTCGCCCATGATGATCATCAGCCCGTTGTCAAAGTAGTTGCGCTCCTCAAGTCCGCGCACGAATTCGCCAACGGCCTCGTCTGCATAGCGGAAAGCGGCATCTTCGCCTTGTTGATCCGTGCCGGGCACCATGAATGGGGGGTGTGTGGTGGTCGTCTTCATCACCATGAAGAACGGACCCGGTGCGCGTTCCTGATCGTACCAATGCAGGAAGCGGCGGTAGAACGCTTTGTCGCCCGGATCGTCGAACGGACCACGTGGAAGGTTGTTGTAGAACGGGTCTGTGGGGCCGTTCAACTGCTTGAAATTCAGCTTTTGCAGCCACTTTCCCGTGTCCAGAAATTCCAGTGTGGCACCGGTGAAGTACAGAGAAGGAATGTTCTTGTGTGCAAGGCGGGCGTAGAAGTCCTGCTCGGGCGTGGTATAGCCCTCGTAGACGCTCATGCTGCTGTAGCGGTTGACGCTGGGCAGCGGCGGGCGTCCCACCAGCAGCGAAATCATGCCGCCATCGGTCGTGAAGCCATTGGCGTAAAAGCGCTGCAGATAGCCATAACGCTTGGCAATCCGGTCAAGCTCTGGCGTGTTGTTACCCACGCCGGAAAGCAGCTTGCTTTGGTAGAGCGAAAGCGATTCCATGACCAGCAAGATCACGGGTCGCGGTGCCTGTGGCTCGCGCGAACAGGTTTTTGCAGGAGGCGGAATTTGGGAGAGCCGGGCCTTTTCTTCCTGCGAATAGGGTTTGTCCACGCCGTCCGGCAGGTTGTTGGTGACAAAGTCGTCGTAGACATTGCGCGAGATGTAATTGACCTGCAGCGGCAGCCAGTGCACACCGATCAGTGCCAGCGCAGCCAGACTGACCACCCCCAGTTGGCGGTCGCGAACCGCATTCATCACGGCTTTGCAGAGCGCCACGCAGGCCACAATCGTCAGTGTGACCAGCAGCACGCTGAACACGGAAAACACTTTGGGCGCGATGACCGTCTTGCTGACTTTCACGTCGCCCGAGTATTTGAGAACATCGGCAAAGTTCAGTCGCATGTTCAGGAACTGGAACACGAACAGGTCGACGCTGAACAGCAGCACGAAGATGCACGTCAGCAGCACGAGCGGAATCCGCAGCAGCTTGGGCAGCAGTGCGCAAACGGCGATCATCCCCAGCATGCATCCGAGCAGCACCGCGTCGAGCAAAAAGGTATGCCACGTCTGGCAGGCGTCGTCCAGACAGGCGGACGCACTGGCCACCGCCAGGGCGGTGAGGTGATGGCGCATCGCCATCAAACCAAAGAAAGCCAATGCGAAAACGGCTGTCCATCGCAGAAATTTTTTCATCGCTCGATATCTTTTTTTGATCGCTGAAAGCGATTGCCCCTCGGTGCATCGGGCGAGCACTCGATACTGAAGTGTCGCTACCGCAGTCTGGTCACCACTGCCCCGTTTCTACACGAATCGCGACTTCGCAGTCGTCAAAAATTTCCAATTTGGCGATCTTTACACGCACGCCGACCACGCCGGGGAGCTGCATCAGGCGCTGGGCGACCTTGCCGATCAGGCTCTCCAGCAGGTTCACGTGGTCGGCGCGGCATTCGTCGATGATGATCTGGCGGACCTTGCGGTAGTCGAGCACGTGCAGGATGTCGTCGTCGCGCGGGCGCAGGGGCTGGGTGCCGAGGTTGAGTTCGGCATCGACCTGAATGGGCTGCGGCGCGGTTTTTTCGTGGGCGAGGATGCCCAGGTTGGCGTCGAAGCGCAGTCCGGTGAGGGTGAGGATCTGGGTACCAGCGGCGTTGTGCATGGTGATGAAAATGGTCAGAAAAGCAAAAAGTGAGAAGTCAGCGCAGGCCGCAGGTCACATCAGGGAAAAATCGCGCTCGAAGCGCATCAGGTGCTGGCCGCCGTCCACCAGCAGCGTCGTGCCGGTGATGGAGCGGTTGGTCAGCGCAAACTGCACGGTGGCAGCCACGTCGGCGGGGGTGGAGGATCGGCCGAGCGGGCTCAGGCGGTGCAGTTGCTCGAACTTGTCGTTCTCAAGCATGTGGCTGGTGAGCGTGAGGCCCGGTGCCACGCCCACCACCCGTACCAGTGGCGCGAGGGCCAGCGACAGCATGGTGCCCGCGGCTTCCAGCGCAGCCTTGGAGAGCGTGTAGCTCAGAAAATCGGGGTTCTGGTTCCAGAGCTTCTGGTCGAGCAGGTTCACGACTGCGCCTTGCACGTCGTCGGCTTCGCCAGCTTCCGAGCGCTGCCGGATGTGCTGGTGCAGGGCCTGCGCGAGCAGAATCGGCGCGCCGGTGTTGCTGCGCAGATGCTGGTCGAGCTTGGCGAAACCGAAGCTTTGGGCATCATCGTGCTCGAAGAGCGATGCGCTGTTGACCACCGCATCCACCTGCCCAAAGCGGGCGATAACGCGCGGCAACAGCGAGCGCACTTCGCCCTCGTCCTCGAAATTGGCGGCGAAGCGGGCACTGTCGCCCGAGAGCGCGGCGCATTGGGCCTCGGTCTGCATGGCGTCGCTCTCGGACGAGCGGTAGTGCACGGCCACCTGCCAGCCCGCAGCGGCCAATGCCAGCGCGATTTCACGCCCCAGACGCTTGGCGGCGCCGGTCACGAGAACGGTACGAGGTCGTGCAGATCGTGCGGATTGGAGCATTGGGGGACAATCGGGGGTGTGAACACATCAATAGATTCCTCAAGTTTAACGACGGCGCTCAAGCAGCACATCGAAGAGGCCATTCGCGCGGCGGGTGGCTGGCTGGCGTTCGATCGCTTCATGGAACTGGCGCTGTACACGCCGGGGCTGGGTTACTACGCCAACGGCACGGCCAAGTTCGGCACCATGCCGCAGTCGGGCAGCGACTTCGTGACCGCGCCTGAACTCTCGCCACTGTTCGGCTGGGCGCTGGCGCAGCAGGTGCGCGAGGCGCTGGATGCATCGGGCACTCATGAAATCTGGGAATTCGGCGCGGGCACGGGCGCGCTCGCCAAGCAACTGCTCGAGGTGCTGGGCAGCCGCGTCAAGCGCTACACCATCGTCGATCTGTCGGGCAGCCTGCGTGCGCGCCAGCAGCAGACGTTGGAAAAGTTCGACGATCAGGTCGTATGGGCCGACCAACTGCCCGACGCCATCGAAGGCGTCATCGTCGGCAACGAGGTGCTGGATGCCATGCCGGTGCAACTGGTCTTCCGAAAGGGTGGCGAACAGGACGGCGTGTGGAACGAGCGCGGCGTGGTGCTGGCCGGCGACGGCAGTTTTGCCTGGATCGACAAGCCGACCGATCTGCGTCCGCCCATCGACGTGCCCGGCCCGCAGGACTATCTGACCGAGCTGCAGCCGCAGGGCGAGGCCTTCATCCGCACGATCGCTGATCGACTGAAGCGCGGCGCGGCCATCTTCATCGACTACGGTTTTCCCGAGGGCGAGTTCTTCCATCCGCAGCGCCACATGGGCACGTTGGTGTGCCATCGCGCGCACCAGGTGGATTTCGATCCGCTGGTCGATGTGGGCTTGAAGGACATCACCGCGCACGTGAATTTCACCGGCATCGCGCTGGCCGCTCAGGACGCCGGTCTGCAGGTGCTGGGCTACACCAATCAGGCGCACTTTCTGCTGAACTGCGGCATCGCGCAGGAGATGGAAAAGCGCGAGCAGAAGCAACGCTCGCAGGCCGCCAAGCTGGTGATGGAGCACGAGATGGGCGAGCTGTTCAAGGTGATCATGCTGGGCGCGGGCGAAGCGTGGTTGCCGCGCGGCTTCTCGCATGGCGACTGCACGCACAGGCTCTGACGCGCCATGATCCGCTGGGTTGTCGTCGTCTTTCTCGCGCTCATCCTGATCAACGGAATCGCGCCCTGGCTGCGCAAGCTGGGGCTGGGTCGGTTGCCGGGGGATTTCCATTTCAAGCTGTTCGGGCGAGACTGGTTCATACCGCTTGCGAGCACGCTGGTGCTCAGCGGTTTGATGAGTCTGATTGCGCGCTACATTTGAGCCGATGCGCCGGGTGTGATCGCTTGCGCGTGGCATCTGGCTGCGGTTCCAGTGGCGGTTCCGGCAGCGTTGCGGTAGCTCAATGGGCGTGGCATGCTGCAGTAGCAGAGTCAAAGGTTTTGCACCTGAAAAAAGGACTGACCATGCCTCGAAGCACCAAGCCTCCCAAGACGCTCCAACCTGCCAACCGCCGCGCGGCCAAGTCCACAACGAGCCGCGAACGCACACGGCCCGTGGCGCGTGGCGATGTGCCTCCATCCTTCCAACCCGAAGCCCTCGCGCGCCATGTGGCAAGCGAAGCCGCGAGCGTGCGGCAGACCGAGTTCACCGAAGTGGCGCGCAGCATCATCGACGGTCAGGAGTCCGGCGTAGATCGTGCGGCGGCGCTGCGTGTGCTGCTCGACGGCGCATCGGAAGACGACCGCCGCGCGCTGCGCAAGGCGCTGTTTGGTAGGGCCAGTGCGAACAAGGCGGAGCAGGGCAATCCTGATGAAGAGCTGGCATCCGGTTGGCGCGAAGGTGGATACCCATACAAGAACCTGATGCGCCGCTCTGCTTATGAGCGCGAGAAGTTCCGTCTGCAGGTCGAGCTGCTCAAGCTGCAGGCATGGGTGAAGGAAACCGGTCAGCGTGTGGTCATCGTTTTTGAAGGCCGCGATGCGGCGGGCAAGGGCGGCACCATCAAGCGCTTCATGGAGCATCTGAACCCGCGCGGCGCACGCGTGGTGGCGCTCGAAAAGCCCACGCCGACCGAGCAAGGTCAGTGGTACTTTCAGCGCTATGTGCAGCATCTGCCGACGCGCGGCGAGATCGTGCTGCTCGACCGCAGTTGGTACAACCGCGCAGGCGTCGAACGCGTGATGGGTTTTTGCACGCCCGAGGAATATTCCGAGTTCATGCGCCAGGCGCCGGAGTTCGAACGCCACCTCGTGCGCAGCGGCGTGCATCTGTTCAAGTTCTGGTTCAGCGTGAGCCGCGAGGAGCAGCGCCGCCGCTTCAAGGAGCGCAAGGCGCATCCGCTCAAGCAATGGAAGCTCAGTCCCATCGACATGGCATCGCTGGACAAATGGGACGACTACACGCGCGCCAAGGAAGCGATGTTCTTCGAGACCGACACCGCCGATTCGCCGTGGACCGTGATCAAGAGCGACTGCAAGAAGCGCGCACGCCTCAACGCGCTGCGCTATGTGCTGCACAAGCTGCAATACACGCGCCGCGATCTGGAGCAGGTGGGCAAGCTCGATCCGCTGATCGTTGGCCGCGCACATGTGGTGTACGAGCGCGGAGAAAAGCCCGGCGTGCTGATGTGAAGACTGTTCGGAAAGTCCTACAACCCACGCGGCTGCAATGCGGCAAGATGGGCGGAACTTGGGGGACTTCCGAATGAGCACGATGAAAGCCTGTGTGGACATTGGCGGCACCAAGGTGGCCGTGAGTCTGGTGAGCGATGAGCAAGCCAGCGCGGGGGCATCGCTGCCCGCAGCCATGGCCGTGCGCGTGGTCGGGCCGACGGTGAAGACGGGCGATGTCAACGCGCTGGCGCATCAGGTGCTGGCGCTCGTCGATTCGGCTTGCGCGCAGCAGGGCATCACGCGCGCCGATTTGTCGGCCACGGGCGTTTCGTCGTGCGGACCTTTCGTGCTTGTCGATGGCCGCATCGAAGTCGCCAATCCCAACATCTGCGGCGGGCTTGCTGGTTCGCCGCGTGGCATCGGCAACGAGTGGACGCATGTGCCGCTTGAGGCGCCGTTGATTGCCGCATTGGGCCAAGTCCGCATCGCCAACGATGCCGTCGCCGCGCTGATGGCCGAGCGCCGTTGGGGCGCGCTGCGTGGATCGGACAACTGTGCCTATGTCACCTGGAGCACTGGCGTCGGCGTGGGGCTGTGCGTGGACGGGCGCGTGCTGCGCGGCAAGAACGGCAATGCGGGGCATGCCGGTCACAGCTTTGTGGTCGATGGCGATGCTGCGGCGATCTGCGGTTGCGGCAACCACGGTGATGTGGAATCGATGATTGCAGGCGGCTCGCTCGCACGCCGCATCGGCATGGATGCCGCGAGTGTGATGACTGCGGCCACCAAGGGCGATGCGTTGGCCGTGCGCATCGTGCAGCAGTTGTGCGAAGTGATGGGCAGGCTGCTCTACAACCTCGTCGCCACGCTCGATCTGCAGCGCATCAGCATCGGTGGCTCGGTGTTTCTCCACCACTCGGCCATGCTGCTGCCGATGCTGGAGCGCGAAGTGCAGCGTTATTTTCCGGCGCTCACGCAAGGTGTGGAATTGCGAGTTGCGGGGCTGGGCGAAAAGGTGGGCGACTACGCGGCGCTGGCCTTGGTGGCCGACGATTGAAGCGTTGCCAGAAACGCTTCACGCCACCAGTGGATGTCGTAGCGCTGGATGTTTTCGAGCAGCGCACTATGCCTGCGCTGGCGTTCTGCGAGCGGCATGTGCAGCGCCGTCTGGATGCTTTCCGCCATGCCTTGCGCGTCGTACGGATTCACCAGCAGCGCGTCCCTGAGCTGCTCCGCCGCGCCCGCAAAGCGCGAGAGCACGAGCACGCCGGGGTCTTCGGGATCCTGCGCGACCACGTATTCCTTGGCGACCAGATTCATGCCGTCGCGCAGCGGCGTGACCAGCCCCACTCGCGATGCGCGGCACAGCCCTGGAACGCGTTTGCGTGCCACCGTGCGATGGATGTAGCGCACGGGAATCCAGTCCAGATCACCGAAGTCTCCATTGATCGCGCCGCACAGACCTTCAAGCTCCTGCCGCAAATCGACATAGGCGTTCACCGCATCGCGGCTGGGCGAGGCGATCATCAGCAAGGTGGCGCTGTGCACGTTGTCGGGATAGCGCTCCAGCAACTCGCGAAACGCACGCACGCGCTGCGGAATGCCCTTGGAATAATCGAGCCGGTCGATGCCCAGCAGCAACTGGCGGCGCGAGTATTCGTTGCGCACGCTCTCGAAGGTGTCCACCGCATCCTGTGATCGACCGAGCCGTTGGAATTCCTGCACGTCGATGCCGATCGGAAACGCCTTCACCTGCACCGTCGCACCGAACGCGCTCAGTCGCTGATCGTCCTGCAGCGTGGCTTGTGCTTCGGTAGTCATGTAGTGCATGCAATGCGCCACATCGGCTTCACTTTGCAGACCTACCAGATCGTAGGCAAACAGCGAGCGCATCAACCATTCGTGCTGCGGAATCGCAGCGAGGATCAGCGCGGGCGGCAGCGGAATGTGCAGAAAGAATCCAATGCGTTGCCGGCAGCCGAGTGCACGCAATTCGGCGGCCAGCGGGATGAGGTGGTAGTCATGCACCCAGATCGTGTCGTCGTCGCGCAGCAGCGGTTTGAGCTTTCGCGCAAACAGCTGGTTCACGCGGCGGTAACCCGCGAGATGGCTGGTGTTGAAATTCGCCAGATCCAGCCGGTAGTGAAACACGGGCCACAGCACGCTGTTGGAATAGCCTTCGTAGTAGCTCTCGTAGGCGCTGCGATTCAGATCGACCGTGGCCAGCGTGACCTTGCCGGAGTTGCGCATGTGCAGGTTGCTGTCGTTGCCCGAGGCGCCGTCTTCCGAGATGTTTCCACTCCAGCCAAACCACAGCCCGCCGGACTTTTGCAGCGACTCCCCCAGCGCCACGGCAAGGCCGCCCGCAGCTGGTTTGCGCGGGTCTGCGAGGCGGTTGGAGACGACGACAAGACGGCCCATCAGATCACGCTCCTCCAGGGTTTCGACAAGGCGATGGCGGCGTTGATCACACCCACCATCGAATAGGTCTGCGGAAAATTGCCCCACATCTCGCGCGTCTCGGAATGCGTGTCTTCCGACAGCAGCCCGAGCGGATTGCGCGCGGCCAGCATGGCCTCGAAGATGTCGCGTGCTTCCTCCTTGCGACCAATGCGGGCCAGCGCGTCGATGCGCCAGAACGTGCAGATGTTGAACGAGGTCTCGGGCTTGCCGAAGTCGTCGGCCGCTTCGTATCGGCGCATGAACGGGCCATCGCAGAGCACGCGTTCCATGGCATCCACGGTGCTCACGAATCGCGGGTCGTGCGCATCGATCAGGCCGACTTCGCTCATGAGCAGCACGCTCGCGTCGAGCTCATTGCCATCGAAACTTTCGGCGAATGCCTGACGCGATGCGTTCCACGAACGCGCCAGAATTTCGTCTCGCATATGCTGCGCGTTCGTGCCCCAGTAATGCGCGCGTTCGGCCAGACCCAGATGCGCGGCGATCTTCGCGAGCCGGTCACATGCGGCCCAGCTCATCAACGCGGACGAGGTGTGCACGCGCGCTCTCGTGCGCAGCTCCCACATGCCCGCGTCGGGCGTGCCATACACGCGCACGGCATGCTCGCCGATGCGTTCGAGATAGCGGAATTCGGCAGCACCGGCAGGATGCAGCAAGCGCCGATCGTGAAAGGCCTGCGCCGCACCCAGCACGATGTTGCCGTACACATCGTGCTGAAAATGCTCCGCAGCCTGATTGCCCACACGCACCGGCCCCATGCCGCGATAACCGGCGAGATCCGCCATCACGCGCTCGGGCAGTTCGCGTTCGAGACCAAGGCCGTAGAGCGGCTGGATATGACCCGATGTGGCCTCGATCACCACGTTGGAAAGCCAACGCAGATAGTCCTCCATCGTGCCGGTTTCCGACAGGCTGTTGAGCGCACGCACCACGAAGAATGCGTCACGCAGCCAACAGTAGCGGTAGTCCCAGTTGCGGCCGCTGTTCGCGGATTCGGGGATGCTGGTGGTCATCGCGGCGACGATGGCGCCGGTCTCTTCGTAGAGCGAAAGTTTCAGCGTGATGGCAGCGCGAATCACCGCGTCCTGCCATTCGAGCGGAATCGACAGGCTGTTGCACCACTTGCGCCAGTAGGTAATGGTCTCGCGTTCGAAATGCTGCGCCGTTTCCGCGATCCCATTGGCGAGCGACTCGTCCTCGCCCAGCAGAAAGTGATGGGTCTTGGACAGCAGAAAAGGCTGCTCTTCGAGCACGTAGGAGATCGGTGCATCGGTGTTCAAACGCAGCGTCATCTGCGGGCCGACGTAGCGCACATGGTTGCTGCCGCGCGTGATGACCGGTTCGGTTTTCCCCCAATCGAACGAGAGCTTGAGCCGCACGCGAATGCGCGGTGCGCCGTGCAATGGCCGCACCTTGCGCACAAGGGTGACAGGGCGAAAATAGCGCGAGCGTGAATGAAAGCGCGGAGCGAAATCGGTGATCTCCACGCTGTTGCCGCTGCGGTCGGTGAGCGTGGTGCGCAGCACGGCGGTATTGGGCTCGTACGCTTGCCGCGTGCTGACGAGGTCTTCCAGTTCGATGGCAAAACGACTGCCTGCGTCGCCCGCCTTGAGCAGCGCGTTGAACACCGGATCGCCATCGAAGCGCGGCAGGCAACTCCAGACGATGTCGCCCTGACAGTCCACGAGCGCGCTGATGGCGCAGTTGCCGATCACGCCCAGATTCAGCGAAGGCGTGGCTGGTGTGCCGAAGCGAGAGGTGTTCGATGGGGTGCTCGTCATGATGTCATCGCGCTCCTGATGAAGTGGAAGGCTGTTGCTGCAGCAACCACGCACGCACCTGCGCCGCTGATTCGCAGCGCATCGCGGCAACGCTGGTGCCGTGGCCGACCTTGATGCCCACGCCGCCCATCTGCTGCGCGGCGATGAAGGCGGCTTCGTCGGTGATGTCGTCGCCCACAAAGATCGGCGTGCGGCCCTTGAACGCGGGCAGTTGCATGAATTCCTGCACCGCGCGGCCCTTGTTCGGCCCTGCGGGCTTGAGCTCCAGAACGCACTTGCCGCGCAGGATTTCCATGCCCGGCATGTCGCGCACGATGTCGTCCATGAGCTTTGAGCAGATGGACTCCAGCGCGGGCGCATGGCGGTAGTGCAACGCAAGCCCCGCGGTCTTGGTCTCCAGCAGCAGGCCGGGGTATTGCAGCAGGGCTGCTTTCAAGCGCTGCTCGGCCGCGTGCAGATCGGAAGATGCAGTGCTGTTGCTGTCGTTATTGCTGCGATGTTCGCTGTCATCGCCCGCCGTCACTGCGTGGCGATGCTGTGCGCCGTGCTCGCTCGCTACATTCAATCGCAGTGGCGCGAGGTAGTGGTCGATGTCTGCCAGCGTGCGCCCGGTGATGATGGCCAGCGCGCCTTGCAGACAATGGTGGAGGGCTTCGAGTGCAGGAACGACACCATCTTCCACCCGCACTGCATCCGGCTGCGATGCGATGTCCACCAACGTGCCGTCGAAATCGAGAAAAAGTGCATGGCCTGGAGTCAGCCTTGGGAGCCCGTGCATTGCATGGGACCTTAACAAGCTGCGTTCGCATGGTTTTGTAGGCCAATGCGCCGCAGGGCTGTCGTCCGCTTGAAAATGCAGGTCGAATCACCACATGATGGAAAAGATCGTCCTAACCCACGAGTATTGCCATGTCTTCTGAATCTTCATCGTCATCTTCTTCTTCCCTGCACGTTGTCTGCCCCCATTGCCACAAGACCAATCGCATTGCGCGTGACCAGTTGAACGCCGAGACCGCCAACTGCGGAAGCTGCCACCAGCCGCTGCTCACGGGTGAGCCGGTGAATCTGGATGGGGAGAGCTTTGCCAAGCACATCGGGCGCAGCCAACTGCCGGTGGTGGTGGATTTCTGGGCACCGTGGTGCGGGCCTTGCCGGATGATGGCGCCTGCTTATGCGCAGGCTGCGAAGGCTTTGGAGGTGGACGCGCAGTTCACCAAGCTGGATACGGAGGCGCATCCTCAGACTGCTGCTCCGTTCAATATTCGCAGTATTCCTACGATGGCTGTGTTTCGTGAGGGGGTGGAGATTGGGCGCATCTCTGGGGCGCTGCCTGCGGGGGAGATTGTTCGGTGGGTTCGGTCTCTTATTTGATTTTTTGATTCTGCTAGGGGGTTGCTTACGGGTGCCGGGTGTTCGCCCCGGCGGGCGAGTAACTTTTTGCTTGCGCCAAAAAGTCACCAAAAAACGCTTTTCAATACCCGCGGCAGAACTCACTGCGAGCCCCGGAGGGCTCTCCGTTCGGGCAACCGCCGCGAGTCAGTGTTTTCATAAGAGGAAGTTACGGCACTTTGCGTTGCTCGTGCCGGTTGATCTCGCGACTTCGCGAGATATGGTGCGCGAGTGGCGGCCGAATTTGACTTGGTTTTTGGGAGCGAGCCTGCGAAGCGAAGCGGGCACTCGTACCAACACCCCAACGGCAAGACGGCCCCTCAGGCTAGGCGTGAAGCCGCAGACAGTATGCCGATACGGCAAGGCTTCCACAACGACGCATGAGGGGCTGTATTGCCGCCTCAAAACGACGAACGAAACCAATCAATCAAAGCAACGGCGAAGGTGAATCCACGACGAGGGCGGAAGTGAGGACTCGGGCTCTGTGGTCTATGTAGTAGCCGCCGAATTCTGTGTATCTCATGACTTGAATTCCGCACTTCGTGCAGCGCCACACGGTGCTTCGATTGACCGGAAAGTACGCCAGCGCAATCGGCGCGTTCGGGCTTTCATAGCGCGTGCGGTCGGGGTGGAATTCTTCGAACGTCGGCTCGTCCACGCCGGGTTCGCGCAGGTCGGCTACTTGCTTCATCTGCGCGGCGGGCCAGCGCATGTCGGCGATGCTGTCCCAGCCTTGGAACTGGTCCAAGCGGCAGTCGCAGCCTTCGCCGGATTGGCCTTGGTTGGCCAGTTCGCGCAGTTGTTCTGTGGTGCGGATCAGTTGAACGGCTTGTTCGTTGTCGGTCATGGTGATGGTGTCGGTGCTTCGTTGGTGGACAGCCATGTGCGAAGCGCTTCTCTGCGTGCATCGGCTACTGCGGCGCCGATGGCTTCGCCTTTGAGGCCGCGCTTGGCTGCCGCGCCTGCGATGGGTCCAGTCTTCACTTCCAATACTGCTTGCAGTGCGCTTGCCAGTCTGGCGCGTTGAGGATAGGCGTTGTTCTCGAAGCCGAGTCGTCCGCGCGCATCGCATTCGCAGGCGAACAACGCTTCTTCAAAACGTGCGGGTTTGCGGATGGCGTCGCAGCGTTCGAACAGGCGCAGCATCGCACCGGCACCGAGTTCCTTGCTGCGATGGATGTTGCCGTGTTCGCGCGCCACCAGCACCGCCAGTTCGTGCAAATCGTTGGGTACGCGCCAGCGGTCGCAGACGCCGTTGACCAGATCGACGCTGCGCGCTTCGTGTTCGATGTGGCGCGGCAGGATGTCGGCGGGTGTCGTGCCTTTGCCGAGGTCGTGCATCAGGCAGGCAAAGCGCACTTCGAGCGGAGCCTGCAATTGCGCGGCCATGTCGACGACCATCATCACGTGCACGCCGGTGTCCACTTCGGGGTGATACTCGGCGCGTTGTGGCACGCCCCAGAGCTTGTCGAGTTCGGGCAGCAGCACCTTCAGTGCACCGCATTCGCGCAATACCTCGAACATGCGCGATGGGCGCTGTTCCATGAGGCCGCGCGAGAGTTCCTGCCAGACGCGTTCGGCGACGAGATGATCGACCTCGCCGTCGGCCACCATCTCGCGCATGAGGGCCATGGTTTCGGGCGCAACGCTGAAACCAGCGAATCGCGCGGCGAATCTGGCGATGCGCAGGATGCGCACCGGGTCTTCGCGGAAGGCCATCGTCACGTGGCGCAGCACTTTGTTTTGCACATCGCGCTGGCCGTTGTAGGGGTCGACCACGGCGCTCGCGCTGCCGTCCCAGTCGAGCGGAGCGGCCATTGCGTTCACCGTCAGGTCGCGGCGCGAGAGGTCTTCTTCGAGGGTGACGTCGGGCGAGGTCTGCACGACGAAGCCGCGGTAGCCGCGACCGCTCTTGCGCTCGGTGCGCGCGAGCGCGTATTCCTCGTGCGTTTCGGGATGAAGAAAAACGGGGAAGTCCCGCCCCACGGCTTGGTAGCCGAGTCGGGTCATTTCATCGGGCAGCGCGCCGACGACGACCCAGTCGCGGTCGTTCACCGGATTGCCCATCAGGCGATCACGCACCGCGCCGCCCACCATGTAGATTTGCATGAGGTGAGTGTAGGCCGCTTTGGGACTCAACGATGCAAGCGGTAGGGCTCTTCAAACGCGGCGAAGTCTTTTTCGGCCAGCGCACCCTGCACCCACGCGGCGACGCCGGGCAATGCCAATACGCGTTCGACATAGGCCTTGATGTGCTCAGGCACCGGCAGCGCAAACGTGGTGAGGCGCGAGCAGACAGGCGCGAAGTACGCGTCGGCAATGCTGAACTCGCCGAACAGCATGGGGCCGCCATGCTTGTCGAGCAGCGCTGTCCACATCTCGACCAAGCGCTGCACATCGGCGCGCACGGCGGGTTGATCGCGCCAGATCAGCGCGCCCACATCGGCCAGTTGGGCTTCGATGTTCACACCGCAATGGGTGCGCAATGCGACGAAGCCGCTGTGCATCTCCGCGCACACGCTGCGGGCGATGGCGCGGGCCTTGGGGTCCTGCGGCCAGAGGTGCTTTTCGGGGAATTTTTCGGCCAGGTATTCGGCGATGGCCAGCGTGTCCCAGATGGCCAGATCGCCATCGACCAGCGCTGGCACCTTGCCGGTGGGCGAGACTTGTCCGATGGCGTTCTTGAACTGCGATCCGGCATCGAAGCTGTCGAAGCGCACCATGATTTCTTCGAACGGAATGCCCGCCTGCTTGAGCAGCACCCACGGGCGCATTGACCAGGACGAGTAATTCTTGTTGCCGATGTAGAGCTTGAGCATGGGGTGGCCTCGGTGGTGGTTCTGGTGAAACTGGTGGATTGGGCGGCTCGACAAGCCGGTGTGGCTTTCGTTGGCGGTGTTCTAATTCTGGCCCATGTCTGCGTCACCTCTGCCCATGTCCCTCTCGACCACATCCACCGGCCACCACAAAACCGCGCTTGTCCTGTTCTCCGGCGGTCAGGATTCCACGACCTGTCTGGCGCAGGCGCTGTCGCGCTACGAGCGGGTGGAGACGCTGGGGTTTGACTACGGCCAGCGGCACAGCGTGGAGTTGGAGGTGCGGCTCACGGCGCTGGCGGCGGTGCGCTCGGCGTTTCCTGAATGGGGCGCGAAGCTGGGCGAGGACCATGTGCTGTCGCTCGATGTGCTCAAGCAGATCGGCGGTTCGTCGCTGACCGAGGATGTGGCGTTCGCCATGCAGGCCGACGGGTTGCCCAACACCTTTGTGCCGGGGCGCAATCTGCTGTTTCTCACGCTGGCGGGGGCGCTTGCCTATCGGCGCGGGATTTCGGTGATCGTGACCGGCGTGTGCGAGACGGATTTCTCGGGCTACCCGGACTGCCGCGACGACACCATGAAGGCGATGCAGTTGGCGCTCAATCTGGGGCTGGAGCGGCGTCTGCTGATCGAGACGCCTCTCATGTGGCTGGACAAGGCGCAGACTTGGCAGTTGGCCTTCGAGCTGGGCGGCGACCGGCTGGTCGATCTGATTCGCAAGGAGACGCACACCTGCTACCAGGGCGTGCGCGATGAAATGCACGACTGGGGGTTCGGCTGTGGCACCTGCCCGGCGTGTGAACTCCGCGCGCGAGGCTGGGCGCAGTGGCAGGCTCAGCGTGGCTGACTCGTAAAAGTCGTTTCAAAAAGAATGCAGCCTGCTCAAGCGCAAGGCGTTACCCCTCCGAAGGCCGCGGAGCAGGCCATGCCAGCAACCGCAAGCCAAGAGCCGCCTCGCGGCGAAGGCGGTGTCCCCCTCAAGGGGAGGGCGCGAAGCGACTCAGGGGGAGTCAATAGTTCGGCCAGATCACGCCGTTGTCATTCAGGATGGCATCCAATGGCTGGTCGTGTGCTTCGGGCTCGAATTCATCGACATAGCCATTGGTGTAGCCCAGCCCGACGGTGAACGGGCGCGGCTCCAGTGCGGCCAGCGTGCGGTCGTAGAAGCCGCCGCCGTAGCCCAGTCGGTAGCCGCCTGCGCCGTAACCCACGCAGGGCACGAACAGCAGAGTGGGCACGATCAGCTCGGTGTCCTTGGGTTTGGGGATGCCGTAGGCGTCCTCTTCCATGGGGCAGCCGGGGTACCAGGCGTGGAAGGTGAGAGTCTTGTGTTCGCGGTTCACCACGGGCAGGCCAATGCGGCGGCGCTGGGGTTCGTCGAGCAGCTCGCCGTCTTCCTTCCAGCGGTGCAGGGCGGGCAGGGGATCGAATTCGCCCTTGATGGGCCAGTAGGCGCCGATGATGATGTCGGGCCGGTCGACCAGCCAGATGCGCATGACACGCTGCAACATGTCTGCCCGAACCAACCGATCCGGCAAATTCAGGCGTTCTTCTACCAGTGCGCGACGCAAGGCTGCTTTGTCCATCACATAATCCAGTAATGCAATGGCTCAAGATTCTGACACCGTTACTGCTCGGGGCTAGTCTGGCAAGTACGGTTGCGCCCGTTTCGGCTCAAACCCGAGGCGACGATGTGCTGCTGGAAATGCAAAAAGCGTTCAGGCAGAAAGACAAGCAAAAACTCACCGCACTGCTGCCGGGCGCACGTGGACACGTGCTGGAGCCGTGGGCGGCGTACTGGGAATTGAAGACCCGGCTCGAAGAAGCGACCCAGGACGAGGTTGATGCTTTCCTGCAACGCTATGCGGGCAGTTATCAGGAAGACCGTTTGCGCAACGACTGGTTGCTGCTGCTCGGCCAGCGGCGCGACTGGGAGCGCTTCATGGACATGCACGCCAAGTTCCGCATGCGCGACGACAAGGAAGTGCAGTGCTATGCGCTCAATGTCGACCAGATGGTGGGCAAGGCCCCGGAGGACGCGGCAGACACCGTGCTGCGCAACTGGTATGGCCAGCGCGATCTGGATGACGGCTGCGCGAGCGCGGTCGCCGATCTCTACGCGAACAAGAAGATCAAGGCCCTCGACATCTGGCGCAAGGCGCGTCTGGCGACCGAGGCCAATCGTCTGCGCGCCGCGCAGAAGGCCGTGCAGATCGTTGCGCCCGAGGCCGTGGGCGGTCTGCGCGAAGCCACCGATTCGCCGACCAAGTACCTGACGGGCCGTGCCACAGCGCGCGGCAAGATGAAGCAGGAATTCATCGTGCTGGCGCTGATCCGCATGGCGATGAGCGATCCGGCGCAGGCCGCGAACATACTCGACAACAAATGGGGCGTGCAACTTTCGGCCGAGGAGCGCAACTGGCTCTGGGGCCTGATCGGCAAGCAGGCGGCGAATTCGCTGTCGCCCGAGGCGCTGGGCTACTTCAACAATGTGACGCGCGACGCTGATCTGAACGACGACATGCTGGGTTGGCGCGCACGCGCGGCCATGCGTGCCGGTCAGTGGAAAGTCGTAGCGCGCAGCATCGACGCGATGAGCACGGCGGGTCGCACCGATCCGACCTGGGTCTACTGGCGCGGCCGTGCCTATCTGGCGAATCGTCCCGGTGACGAGGACAAGGCGAACGCCAAGCGCCTGTTCGAATCGATCGCCGGCACCAGCAGCTTCTACGAGCAACTGGCGCGCGAGGAACTGGGCCTGAAGCTCACTCAGCCACAGGCACCGCAGCCGCTTGCGCCCGAAGAAATCGCGGGCGCGAAGGCCAATCCCGGCCTCAATCGCGGGCTGTACGCCATCCTGCTCGGCCTGCGCAGCGAAGGCGTGCGCGAGTGGAACTACGCGACCAATCTGCACAGCCCCGGCGGCATGAACGACCGCGAACTGCTGGCCGCCGCCGATCTGGCCTGCAGGCAGGAAGTCTGGGACCGCTGCATCAACACCAGCGAACGCACCAAGTCGTTCATCGACACGACGCAGCGCTTCCCGATGCCGTTCCGCAATTCGGTGGTCGATCACGCGAAGAACATCGGCCTCGATCCGGCCTATGTCTACGGCCTGATCCGTCAGGAAAGCCGCTTCATCATGGACGCGCGCTCGCATGTGGGCGCATCGGGCCTGATGCAGGTGATGCCCGCGACCGCCAAGTGGACGGCGCGCAAGATCGGCATGACCGATTTCACGCCTGACATGATCTACGACCGCGAGACCAACATCACCATCGGCACGGCTTACCTGAAGCTCGCGCTGGATGACTTCGACGGCTCGATGGCGCTGGCCGCAGCGGCCTACAACGCCGGTCCCGGTCGTCCGCGCAATTGGCGCAACGGCCCGGTGATCGACGCCGCCATCTGGGCCGAGAACGTGCCGTTCACCGAAACCCGCACCTACGTGAAGAACGTGCTGGCGAACACCAGCAACTACGCGGCCATCCTGACGGGACAGCCGCAGTCGATCAAGGGACGTTTGGGGAATGTGGGCCCGCGTAACGCAAGCGAGCCCGAACCCAACAAAGACCTGCCGTAATTCGGCAGCACCCCCTGAGGCGCATTGCGCCTTCCCCCTCTCTTGTGCTGCGCGTTGCGCAGCGGAGGGGGACACAGCCATCGCTGCGGGGCGGCCCTTGCTCGGCTGTCCTCGTATGGGCCGCGCCAGCGTTGGCGCAGTGCCAAGGATCAAGCCACGTCGTCGTCAGATGGCGTGGCTTTTTTTCCGGTGAACATCGCACGAACGAGGTTTTCGCGGTGTTCCCAGCAGGTCCACAGCATGCCTGCGATGTGCATGGCGACGAGGCCAAGCAGGGTCCAGGCCAGGTACTTGTGCAGTTCCGCCAGCCAGCCGTAGCCCCAGAACATGTCGGTCGTGTAGAGCCAGCCGGTGAAGGTCAGCAGTGTGAGGCAGGCGAGCAGCGCCAGCACCATCCAGCCGCCCAGCGGGTTGTGGCCGATGTAGCGCGGGGCTTTGCCTTTGAGCGCCGCACGCGCGTAGGCGATGGTGGCTTTCGGTGCGCGAACGAACTGCGCAAAGCGCGCGTAGTGCGAGCCGACAAAGCCCCACAGCAGTCGCGTGACCAGGATGCCGATGACGACATAGCCCGTGCGCTCATGCAGGGGACCGAGGTCTTCGCGACTCCACCAGGACAGCGCGATGCAGACCACCAGACCCCAATGCAGAAGACGCACGGGCCAGTCCCAGACACGCACCTTCAGCGGTGCGCTCTGGCCATTGGTAACCGGGTTGTGGGAGGGCGTGGAATTGTTCTTCAATTACTCTTCAACGCGTTCGAAGGTCTTGGGGTCGAAGAAGGCTTCCACGCGCTTGCCTTTGGGGTCCTTGGCGTAGACCTCGTAGCAGGTCGCTGTCTTTTCCATGCGGCGGATGACCCAGCCTTCCTTCTCCAGCTTCTGCTGCAGCTCGGTGTGCGGACGCCATTCGCTCTTGGGGTATTCCTTGCAGGTGATGTTGCCGTGCGCGAAGGCGCTGCTCGCGCCCACGGTCAGGATGGCGGCGCACAGAATGGTTTTGATGGTTTTCATGAGGTGCACTCCTTGGAGGGAATCGAATCTTAATTAAAACGCCTGGCCCCTGTCGGCCGCTCAGGGCTTGGCCCAACGGCGCAGCAGGTTGTGATAGACGCCGGTGAGCTGCACGAGGCGCTGATCGTCGGGCGCGAACGAGGGCGCGATGTGCTGCACGGACTGGTCCAGATCGAACAGCAGCGTGCGCTCGGCTTCATCGGCGACGACGCTCTCGATCCAGAAGAACGAGGCCACGCGTGCGCCGCGTGTGACGGGCGTGACGCGGTGCAGGCTGCTCGATGGATAGAGCACCATGTCACCGGCTTCGAGCTTCACGCATTGCACGCCGAACGGGCCTTCGATTTCAAGCTCGCCGCCATCGTATTCGTCGGGCTCGGCCAGAAACAGCGTAGCCGACAGGTCGGTGCGCATCTGCTGGCTGCTGCCGGGCAGGAACATGAGCGCGCTGTCCACATGCGCGCCGTAGGTGCCGCCGTCGGCGTAGCGGTTGAATTTGGGCGGGTAGATGATGCGCGGCAACGCGGCCGAGATGAACAGCGGCGTCTGCGAGAGCGTGCGCACGATCTGGTTGCCGAGCGCAATGCACAGCTCGCTGTTGTCGTCGAGCTGGTGGTTGCGTTTGACGCTCTTGGCGAGCGTGCCGGCCGTGGCCGAGCCGTCGTTCCAGGCAGCTGCATCGAGCTGCTGGCGGAATTGGTGGACCTGCTCTTTGGACAGGACCTTGTCGATGGTGATCAGCATGGTGTGGATTCTCCCGTTTCGGTTCACTCGTTCGGAAATCAATGGATATTGATACCCGATAACCAGAAGCGGAAATGCCGGGCGCGGGCCCGGCATCGATGGTCACTGATTTGGGTCACGCAAGACTTGAACAAATCCGCAGCGTTTGAAGCATGTTCTTCATGTGCTGCGGATCGGTTGCCGGTCCTGTATTACAGGTCCAGGTTCAGCGTCAGGCGCACGGCACGGGAGTCGCCCTTGTACAGGAACGCACCGGAACGGTACACGGCCGTGTAGTAGTCCTTGTTCGTCAGGTTCATCACGTTCAAGCGCACGTCGGCGTACTTGTTGATGCGGTACGAAGCGAACGCGTCATACACGGTGAACGAAGGCACGGGCTGCGAGCACACGCCGCTGGCGGTGTAGCCGGCTGCGGTGTCGGGCTGGCCGCCGCAACGATCGCTTTCGTGACGAGCCACGGCACCGATCGAGAAGTCCTTGGTGATCTGGTACTTGCCTTGCACGGAGAACGTGCTGTCGGCAAAGTTGGACAGCGGACGGCCCACGTTGGCGGCGGTAGCCGAGCGCAGCACCTTGGACTTCATGAACGCAGCACCGGCTTGCACCTGGAATTGCTTGGTCACGTTGCCGGCCAGGCCGAATTCGATACCGCGAACGCGGTTCTTGCCGGTGTTGAATGTGCCAGCGGTGTCGTAGTTCGCGCCTTCCATCACGTCGGTCTTGGTGGTCTGGAACACGGCGGCCGTTGCCAGCAGCTTGTCGTCCAGCAGATTCCACTTGGTGCCGAGTTCGAAGTTCTGCGAACGCTCTGGCTTGGCACCTGCGGCGTTGCCGTTGTAGATCACGAGGCCGCCGTAGCCGCTGCTGGTGCCGGAGTCAGGCTCGCCGCCGTTGATGTCCTGCGATGTGCCGTAGCCAGCGTAGACCATGCCTTGCGGGTTGATCTTGTAGCTCACGCCCAGATGGCCGTTGAACAGGGTGTCGCTGAAGCCGTAGTCGCCGGTCTGTGCGCCGGTGGTGTTGTTGCGGGTGAGGTAGCTGAGCTTGTAGTGGTCAGCGCGCACGCCGCCGAACATGGTCCACTTGTCGGTCAGATCGACGGTGTCCATGAGCGACAGGGCGTAGGTGCGCACTTGCCAGTCACCGCTCCAGCCGCGGCGGGTGTAGCTGCGACCTGCCAGCGTGGTGGGGTCGCCCAGGCTCTGACCAGCAGAGTTGGTGAAGCACCAGCCGTTGTTGGCAGTGGCGGTGGCTGTCGTGCGGCAGTTGTAGGCGCCGCTGTTGGCCACGGCGTAGTTGCCGGACTTGACCATGTGGTCGGTGTACTCGAAGCCGGTGATGATTTCGTGCTTCATGCCGCCGATCATCTTGTCCCAACGCAGGTTGGACTGGTGGGCGAAGTAGTGCACTTCCTGCCAACCGGTGTGGCCAGTGTCGATGCCAGCGGTGGTGTAGGTGGAGCCGTTGGCGTTGTAGGCCGTGCGGCTGGAAGCGCCGGTGGTGGCGTAGCCGTTGCTCGACGTGCCGTAGCGGGTCAGGCTGGTGAGCTTGAGGTCCGACGCGAGGCGGTAGTTGATGCGTGCGGTCAGCGTGTCGACGTCGGACTTCAGGAAGTCGTTGGACTGTGCGTACACAGGCACGTTGCTCGCCGGGTAGCGCGCAGGTGCGGTGCCGACGAGGTAGCCGCCGAGGTCGGGCTGGTTGTCCTTGCCGCGGAAGCCGTAGTAGTCGACGGTCACGGACAGATCGGGATTCACTTCCCACAGGCCGGACAGTGCCAGACCCTTGCGCTTGCGCTCGGATGGGCCGCGATCAGGCACGTCTTCCGAGCCCACGAGCGCATTCACGCGCAGCGCGAAGGTGTCGTTGATGGCCTTGTTGGCGTCCATCGTCAGGCGGTAGTGACTGTCGGTGCCGACCGAGCCGGAGATGCGTGTGAAATCGTAGTCCAGCGTGGCTTGCTTGGTGATCACGTTCACCGCGCCGCCAGCGGAGCCACGGCCTGCGAACGTGGAGTTCGGGCCCTTGGTGACTTCGACCTGTTCGGCGGCAAAGCTTTCGCGGGTGGTCATGCCGGGGTCGCGCAGGCCGTCGACGAACACGTCGGAGCGGGCTTCCTGGCCACGGATGATGTAACGGTCGCCGAAGGCATTGCCGTTTTCGCCGGTGCCGAGCGTGATGCCGGGCTGGGCGGAGAGGATTTGCTTCAGATCGGTGAAGCCGGAGTCGTCAATCGCCGACTTGGTGATCACCGAGATGGTCTGTGGCGTCTCGGCCAGCGGACGGGTGTGGCGCGAATCGGCGGAAGTCTTGGCCTTGTAAGGCGCGCCGACTTCGGCGTTCGGGTTTGGATCGATCGCCTGTTCCTTCACTGTCACGGTGGGCAGTGCTTCGGCGGCGGTCGCAGGAGCTGCGGGAGTTTGAGCAAAGGCGCTCAAGGGCAGCAACACGACGGCTGCTGCAACGCTGTCGGCCAGACGCAGGCTGCGTGGCTTCTTGACGTAGGAACGTTTGGATTGCATGAAAGTCTCTCTGTTTAACTGGGTTGGATTATTGTTGAGAATCACTCTCGTTCTCGTGCCTGTTCAGTTTTCAGTCGGGATTTCTGGCAATTTCTACATGGAAATGGGGTGTTTTGTGGCGATTCGGCAACAGTTTGTTGCGACCCTGCACCGCTTTTTCGGGCGAGACGGGAACTTTTCATCCCATCTGTGAACGGGGCGTACGAATCTTGTGCGTGGCCCCAGTCGGAGCCGAGATGCGACCTGGATTTTGCCGAGCTTCAGGCGTTGAGCAGCAAGCCGTCCTGGCGTGCCGCCGCGCCACTGGCGACCAGATCGCGCACCAGTTCCTCGGCCCATTCGTGCAGGCCCAGTGCTGCGAAATGGCTTTGGTGCAGCAGACGGAAATACGGCGTGTTTTCCAGCCAGACCAGCGCATCGGTCATCGGAATGCGCTGCCATTCCAGCAGTTTGTACTTGAGCAGCACCTTGGCCGCGTGCCGCGCGTGCTTGAGCGGATCGGCCACGAAGCCCGCCAGTCTGCGCCTTGCGATGTCGAGCGCCTTGGGCACATCGGCAAACACGGCACCGTGGCCGGGAATGACGGTTTCGGGGGCCAGGCTCTCGATCAGATCGAGCGTCGCGCCCACGTCGCCAAAGCCTTCCTCGCCTTCGAGTTCAGGAAACACCACGCCAAAGCCGTTTTCCCAAAGCGCATCGCCGGAGATCATCACGCGCGACTGCGGCTCGAACAGCACCACCGCGTGCACATCGTGTCCGGGCGCGGCGTGGATCTGCCAGAGGCGGTCGCCCAAGCCGATTTCCGTGCCGGGCTCCAGAGTGCCATCGGCGCGAAAGGGCGGGCAGTGCTGGCCCGTGGGTTCGTAGGTGAGCGCGACCGGGTCCCAGTGGCGGACTTGCTCGAACTGTCCGGGCGGAATGCGGGTTTCCAACTGCGACCAGCGCGCCTGCAGGGCCGCGTTGCCGCCGCAATGGTCGCTGTGAAGATGGGTGTTGATCAGCAGATCGAGCGGTTTGCCGTCGAGCGTGGCAGCGACCAGATCGACGGTCTGGTCGGCATGCGTGAAATAGCCGCTGTCCACCAGCGCCGTTCCATGTGCGCCTTGAAATAGAACATTGTTTGCGGAAAGCCAGCCGCGCTCCAGCACGGTGATGTCGTCGGGCAGGGCTGGCGTGGTGCGGGTCATGGGCGCTTGTCTCTGGCTGGTGTTGTCTCTTGGAAGCATTGTGCCTGCCGCGCCGGAACAATTCGGGACTGTCCATGCACAATGTGTGCTGACAAAGGCTCATCCAGAGAAAGTTCGAATTCATGGTTGCATGGTGGCTGCGTGCCGTCAGTCTGTTCAATGTGCTGGTCGTGATCGCGTGGGTCGGCTGGGCCTGGCCTCGCTCGGCGTGGCTGGCCATCGGCGGGGTGGTGCTGTTCATGGTGGCGGGGCGGCTTTGGCTGGGCCTGCAGTTCTGGATCATGCAGACCTTCAAGAAGCGTCTGGGCATGCCGCACGCCACTCAGGACGCGGTGCTCAAGGCGTGGAACGCGGAAACGCAGGAGTCCATGCACCAGTTCGCCTGGCAGATTCCATGGCGCGAGTGGGAGGTGCCTGACCATGTCCCCACCGATGCGCAAGGCCAGCGCGGCGTGGTGCTGGTGCATGGCTGGATGTGCAATCGCGCTGTGTGGACGCAGACCATGCGGTACCTGCGCGCTCAGAATATTCCCTACATCGCGGTGAGCTTGCCGATGTTGCTGCACGGTATCGAAACCGCGCGCCCAGTGGTCGATGCCGCCGTTCGCCGCCTGCATCAAGCCACCGGCGTGGCACCCTTGCTGGTAGGGCACAGCATGGGCGGGCTGGTGTTGCGCGACTGGCTACGAGAGCAGTCTGCCGACAGCGGCCTGGTTCCTCATGCGGCGATCACCATCGGCACCCCGCACCACGGTTCGCCGCTGGCGCTGTGTGTGATGGGTCCGAACGTCAAGCAGATGCGCCCCGACAGCGACTGGCTGAACCAGCTTCGCAGTGACGAAGCGCGAAGCGACAGCGCGTTTTCACGCGTGCGCTGGCATTGCGTCTATGCGGACTGCGACAACGTGGTGTTTCCTGAATCGACCTCGCAACTCGCGCATGCCGAGCAGCATCTGCTCGCGGGCTATGCCCATGTGCAGATGCTCAACGCGCCGGAGCTCTGGTCGCTGATTCGCGCTCAGGCCAAGGGCTCGCTGTTCGCGCCGAATTCGGGAAGCGCGCGCAGCTCTTCGTAGAGATGCGTGAAGTCGGGCTCGGTCAGCTCGAACAACTGCTCGAAGCTGTCGATCACGAAATAGGTCTGCTGGTAGGTGTCGATCTTGTAGCGCGTGCGCATGGTGCGCGCGAGCTCCAGCGGCAGGCGTCGCGGCTCGGGGCTTTGCACGCTGTATTTGAGTTCGCCGCTGGAACTCAGAATGCCCGCGCCGTAAGCCCGCAGTCCTTGCGGCTCGCGGATCAGACCGAACTCGATGGTGTACCAATACAGGCGCGACAGCATCTCGCCAGCGCCCAGATCTTCCGCCTTCAAGCCGCCCTGGCCGTAGCGCTGGATGTAGTCGGCAATCACCGGATTGAACAAGAGCGGCACATGGCCGAAGAGGTCGTGGAACACGTCGGGCTCGACGATGTATTCGAACTCCTCGGGCTTGCGAATCCAGTCGGTGACCGGAAACTTGCGGTTGGCCAGCAGCGAGAAGAAGGCGCGTTCGGGAATCAGCCCCGGCACGGCGACGATCTCCCAGCGCGTGGCCTGCCAGAGCTGCTCGTTGATGTCGTCAAAGCGCGGAATGCGCTCCTTCGCGCCCAGCTTGGGCAGCACGTCGATGAAGGCTTGGCTCGCCAGCCCCGGCAGCAGTGCGGACTGGCGTTCGTACAGGCGGTGGTAGGTGTCGTGGTCCGCCGCCGTGTACGCGTCGAAGTTCTGCGCGCAGGTGAAATCCTCCTGCGCGCGGCTGTAGTCGCCGCGCGGCGGGCGGCTCGATTGGCCGTAAACGACAGGTGCGACAGGTGCTTGTCCCATGATGTCTCCTTCATTGTGTCGGCAGCCATCCGGGCCTGTCAGCCCCTTGCGTGGCCGCGTTATTCGATGCGAATTTTGGCGGTCTTGATCAGAAAGCCGAACTTGCTGTTTTCCGATTCCACAAATTCCTGGAAGGTCGCCAGGCGCATGTCTTCCGTTGTGATACCCATCTTCTTGAGACCCGCCGTGCCGCGGTTGCTCTTCATCGCCGATTCGAAGGCTTCGGCGTAACGGCGCGCGTCGCTTTCCGGCAGCGAGGCGGGCGCGAACAGCCCGAACCAGGTCACCACGTTGAAGCCCGGCACTTCGCTGTTGATGCTCGGTACCTTGGGCAGTGCGTCGTCCTGACCGAGCGAGGTCACGCCCAGCGCCTTCAAGTGGCCGGTCTGGATCAGCGGCAGCGAGGACGCGAGGTTGTCGAACACCAGCGCCACTTCGCGCGCCTGCAGCGCCTTGAGCGCCGGATTCGAGCCCTGGAACGGCACATGCGACACGCGCGTGTTGGTCAACGACTTGAACATTTCGGCCGCGATGTGGCCAATGCTGCCGTTGCCGCCCGAGCCGTACTTGAGCTTTTCCGGATTCGCCTTGAGGTACTTCACCAGATCGCTGGTGGACTGGATGCCCAGCTCGTTGGCCACCTCGGCGTTCATCACCAGCACATTGGGCGTGCGGGCGACGAGCACCAGCGGCTTGAAGTCCTTGAGCGGGTCGTACGGAAAGTTCTTGTACAGCCATGGATTGACCGCGTGCGTGGCGACCGCACCCATCAGCACCATGTTGGCCGACTTCGGCGCCTTGGCCACCAGTTCCGCACCCGTGCCACCGCCCTTGCCGGGTTTGTTCTCGACGTTGATCTTGCCGAGCGCATCACCGGCCTCCTGAGCGATCAGGCGCGCGGAGGTATCCAGCGGGCCGCCAGCCGGGTAGGGCACGACCAGCGACATGGGAGCGGAGGCGTTCTGAGCCGTCGCGCCCATGGGGACACAAGCGAGCAAGACACTGAGCAGACAAGACACGCGAAGCACGGGTGGGGTCCTTTGGAAAGTAAATATTTGCTCAGTATATTTACAATTTATTGCAGCGCAGCATTGTTAACCGGAGATGGTGCAATCGCAAACTGCGACGGCGCAACCATCTTCAGCTTGCGCTTCAGAGCACGCCGCGGCGCATCTGGTCGAGCTCGATGCTCTCGAACAGCGCCTTGAAGTTGCCGTTGCCGAAGCCGTCATCGCCCTTGCGCTGGATGAATTCGAAGAAGATCGGCCCGAGCTGGTTCTCGCTGAAGATCTGCAGCAGGATGGCGTCCTTCTTGCCATCGATCAGGATCTTGCGCTTGTGCAGTTCTTCCACGCTTTCGCCGTGGCCGGGAATGCGCTTGTCGACCAGTTCGTAGTAGGTGTCGATGGTGTCGAGCAGGCGCACGCCGTTGCCGCGCAGGGTGTCCACCGTCTCGTACAGATCGTCCGAGCCCATGGCGATGTGCTGGATGCCCTCGCCCTTGTACATGTCCAGATATTCCTGGATCTGGCCCGGCTTTTCCTTGCCTTCCTCATTGATCGGAATGCGGATCTTGCCGCAGGGGCTGGTCATGGCCTTGCTCTTGACGCCCGTGACCTGGCCTTCGATGTCAAAGTACTTGACCTCGCGGAAGTTGAAAAGGCGCTCGTAGAAATCGGCCCACTCCACCATGCGGCCACGGTGCACGTTGTGCGTGAGGTGATCCACGTAAGTGAGGCCCGCGCCCTTGGGATGCAGCATCTCTTCGGTGCTGATGCCGGGCAGCGGCACGAAGTCCACATCAAAGAAGCCGATGTTGCCGATGTCGCCGGGACGCGCACCGTTCTTGCCGCGCCAGCGGTCCACAAAATAGATCAGGCTGTCACCCACGCCCTTGATGGCGGGGATGTTCAACTGGCCGGGCTCGGACGTGCCCGCGTAGCCCCAGGCGCCCAGATTCAGTGCGCGCTCGTAGGCGGCCTTGGCGTCATGTACGCGGAAGGCGATCGCGCAAACGCTCGGGCCGTGCAGGCGCGCAAAACGCTGGGCGAAGCTGTCCGGCTCGGCGTTGATGATGAAGTTGATGTCGCCCTGACGGTACAGCAGCACATTCTTGTGGCGGTGGCGCGCAACGGGCTTGAAACCCATCGCGACAAAAGCCTTGCCCATGGCGACTGGATCGGGAGCGGCGTACTCGATGAACTCGAAGCCGTCGGTGCCCATGGGGTTCTCCCAGGCGGAGTTTCCGGCAGGCGCGGTGCTGTTCAAGGTCTTGTCGGCGGTGGGAGCGTTCATGGTGTGTCTCCGGACATGAAGGTTGCTTGTTCTGGGGTAAGGTGACGAGGCGTTCTCTTCGAGCACTCGCTGCGGATGGCAAGCATCTGCACAGCGTTGAATGTAAATGGCAAGGCTGTCATTTTTTCGCCCATTTCATCCGTAAATTGCATGACTTCTGCACTATTCATGTGAATGTGTCAAATAGTACGCAGCTTTTTTGCGCTAGGGAAGTCTCGGGTTAACTTGAGCGTTCTTGTGCCCCAAAATCGCTGCCCATGAGCACTTCTTCTGCCCCTGGTGAAACCTCTTCCGTCGTGTCTCTGGACAAGCTGGACCGCGCCATCCTGCGCAGTCTGCAGGCCAATGGCCGGGAGACCTACGACGTGATCGGCGAGCGGGTCGGCCTGTCGCCCAGCGCGGTGCTGCGCCGCGCCAAACGTCTGGAAGATGCCGGCATCATCGAGCGCTATGTCGCGCTGGTCAAACCCGAGGCCGTGGGGCTGGGGCTGACTGCCTATATCAATGTGCGGCTCGAAAAGAACACCGAAAGCCACAAGCGCAACCCCATGGACCTGTTCCGCGCCAGCGTGCAGAGCTGGCCCGAGGTGGTCGAGTGCTCCGCCCTGACCGGCGAGATGGACTATCTGCTGCGCGTGGTGGTGGCCGACATGGCGCATTACAGCCGCTTCATCATGGACACGCTGCTCAAGCACCCGAGTGTGCAGGACTGCAAGACCAGCTTCGTGCTCGATCGTGTCAAGGCGACCACAGCCGTGCCGGTCTAAGCCACAAGCCGGGTTTTCACCCGAACATGCGCGCTGACCAGCGGCAGCGCGAGCAAGGCAACGCCCCCGCACAGCAGCCACACGCCTGACCAGTCGATGCGCTCTTGAACCTTGACCACCGCTTGCGGCACCAGAAAGTTCGCGACGAACACCAAGGTGTTGCACAGGCCGAGCGCGGTGCCGGCCTGCGTTGCACCCGCTTGGGTTGCCAGTTCCGCATAAGCGACCCCGTGCCACGCGGATACGCAGACCCCGCTGACGGCGAGCATGACGGCCAGCATCACCCCCGGAAGATGCACGGCTTGCGCCGCAGCCAACGCGACAAAGCTGAGCGCACTGAGCGCCGCGCACCAGCGTAGAAAGCCGATGCGGTTGCCGTGCCGGTCGGTCCAGCGGCCGCTCCAGATGCGCAGCACCATCGCGCCCACCTGTAGCGTCACCATGGCCGTGGTGATGGCGGCGGAGCTCACCTGTGCCGCGTCGTGCAGAAACACGGTTCCGAAGGAAAGCACGGCAAATTGCGGTGCGCAGAGAATCGCGATGCCGCAGGCGATCTGCCAGACGAGAGTGTTCTTCAGTGCGCTGAACGAGCGGGGATGATCTTGTGCTGCGGTGGGCGTGTCTGCGTCGGGCGGATTGATGATCCACAGCCACACCAACCCCGCACACAGCACGCAGATCACCGCGAGAAACGCGAACATCGCATCGAACCCTGCCGATGCGGCAATGCGTGGCAAGAGCAGCGCACCGAGCGCGCCGCCCATCGGCACGGCGGTCTGACGAATGCTCATGGCCAGCCCGCGTTCACCCGGTGCGAACCAATGCATGATGGCGCGCCCGCTGGCACCGTTCACACTGCCGCCCAGCAATCCTGTCACCAACAGCCCGGCATAGACGAGCGCCAAGCCGGGCGTGTGACCAGAATGCGGCGCACCCCAGACCGTCATGCAGGCCAGCACCAGTGCACTTCCGCCCAAACCGAGCAGCAACACCGGGCGGTCCCCCCAATGGTCGGCCAACATGCCCCAGGGCAGTTCGCTGATCGCCACGCCAAGGCCCATCATTCCCAGCATCAAACCCAAGCTCCACGCGTCGAGCCCGTAGCCGGTGCGCAGTTGGATGGCGGTCATCGGAAAGCCGTTGACGATGATGGAAAACGCCACATTGGCAAGCGTTCCCGCCGCCAGCACCTTCCAGCGAAGGGACGAGGCATTCGCGTGGGGGATCGGGTTTTGAGGCATGGAGGTGGGGGTGCTGGACATCGACATGAAAAACCGTCGGAAGTGGGTGATGTCCGCAGTGTCTTGCTGCGCAATCATTTTGAAAATCAGAAAATTCTGTTCAAATGGTTTTGAAAATCAGGATGATTGAACAGGTGTTTCCATGTCCCATATCCATCTGGACCTTGATGTGTTGCGCAGCTTCTCCACGGGCGTTGCAATGGGCAGCTTTGCGCAAGCGGCCGACAAGTTGGGGCGTTCGACGTCCGCCGTCAGCGCGCAGCTCAAGAAGCTGGAGTCGCAAGCGGGCACTGCGCTACTGCGCAAGGCGGGGCGCGGACTGGAGTTGACCGAGGCCGGGCATGCCATGCTGGCTTACGCGCACCGGCTGCTGGAGCTCAACGACGAGGCGGTGGCGGCCATTCGCGCGAGTGATCTGCAGGGCGTTGTCAGGCTGGGGCTGCCCGAGGACTTTGGTGAGCGCGTTCTCCCCGCCGTGCTGGGACGCTTCACCCGGGCCCATCCGCGCGTGCAGATTCAGGTCAGCTCGGGCACCAGCGCACAGCTTCTGTCGCAATATGAAGATGGGCTGCTGGATCTGTCGGTGGCGTGGGATTTGTCCACAGGCACCGACATTCCATCAGGCACACGTGTGCTGACGACGCTGCCGCTGCGCTGGATTGGCCCGGCGAGCGGTCAGGGTGTGGATATGCGCGAGCAGCCGTGGTGGTCGCTTGTCGGCGATACGGCGCCGTCCGCTGCACTGACGGATAAAGATGATCAGCAGCCTTGGCGCGCGTTGCCGCTGGTGATGCTGGCCGAGCCTTGCCCATTGCGCGGGGTGGTCACGCAGGCCCTCAATCGGCACGGACTGCCTTGGCGCAATGCGTTTTCCAGTGCCAGTCTGGCGGCCTCGTGGTCGGCCGTGGCTTCGGGGTTGGGGCTGGCGGTGCGCACATCGTTCGGACTGCCGCCGCATGTCCGGCTGATCGGGAGCGATGAGGCTCCGGGGTTGCCCGTATTGCCCAATATGCGGCTTCTGCTGAAAACCCAGAGTCAGCAGCCGCAGGTGCTGCAGTTGTCTCAGTTGCTGGAGCAAGCCCTGAACGAGGCTGCGCAAATGGACTGATCGCATCCATGCACAATGACAACAAAAGAGAACATCCCCAGTTTTTATATTGCAATGCAACAAAACGGATGCGCATTCCTAGGGAAAACCCTAGAATGGCGGCATCATGCTATTGACGAAAGACTGGCTACTCGCTTCCTGGGACATGGGTCGACGCATCTGGAGCGGCAGCTCCAATGACGATCAAACTACGCCGACACAACGAGGTGCTTCAAAAATGGTTTCTGCTTCAGTGCCCATCCGTTCGCTGGCTGTCCAGCATCGCGAGCGCATTGCCGCCCACCTGTTGAGCCTCAGCCCCGAGGACCGTTACCTGCGCTTTGGCTATCCAGCCAGCGACGCGCAGGTGCGCCGCTACGTCGATCACATCGATTTCGACCGCGACGAAGTCATCGGCATCTTCAACCGCCGCCTGGAATTGATCGCCATGGCCCATGTGGCTTATGCGGAGCATGAAGAGTTCAAGAGCTGCGCCGAGTTCGGCGTGTCCGTGCTGTCCAAGGCGCGCGGCCGTGGCTACGGCGCGCAGCTGTTCGACCGCGCCGTGATGCTGGCCCGCAGCCGCGACGTGAAGATGATGTTCATCCACGCGCTGTCGGAAAACACCGCCATGCTCAAGATCGCCCGCAACGCAGGCGCAGCCGTGCACCGCGACGGCTCCGAATCCGAAGCGTATCTGGAGCTGCCACCCGCGAGCTTCGACACGCATGTGAGCAAGTTGGTCGCCGTGCAGTTCGGCGAGATGGACTACCAATTCAAGAAGCAGGCCAAGCAGTTCTGGAACATGCTCGGCGGTCTGCAGGAAATCCGCCAGGGCGTGCGCGACGGTCGCCATCAGGCCGCCGAATAAGCGCGTTCGCTCCCGTCGGTAACTGACCCTGCTGGCGGGTGAATTTGCGCAATCCGCTATCCTAGGGGGCTGTTTCACTACCGCACGTCCTGCACCAAGACCGTGTCAGACCCCCATCCCGCGCGAAGCTCCGACAAGGAAGACAAGCGCAGCCTTCTGCAACGCGTAATCGAGTTCATCAACCCGGGCCCCAATTCCACAGAGGAACTGGTGGCGGCCATGGCCGAGGCCGAGGATGACGATGTCATCAACGCCGACACCCGGGTGCTGCTGGAGCGCGTGCTGCGCATGGCCGAGATGACCGCCAGCGACGTGATGGTGCCCGCGACGCGCATGGATCTGCTCAACATCGACGAGCCCATCGACGAGCTGATTTTGCAGGTGATCCGCACGGCGCACTCGCGCTTTCCGGTCTATCAGGGCGAGCGCGACAACATCATCGGCGTGTTGCTCGCCAAGGATTTGCTCAAGCTCTCGCGCTCTCCGAATCTCAATATCCGCACCATGGTGCGCCCGGCGCTGTTCGTGCCGGAAAGCAAAAGCCTCAACGACCTTTCCACCGAATTCCGCAGCTCGCGCAGCCACATGGCCATCGTGATCGACGAGTTCGGTCGCATTGCGGGGCTGGTGACCTTCGAGGACGTGATCGAGGAAATCGTCGGCGAGATCGAGGACGAATTCGATGTTCCAGAGGAAGAGGGCGACATCTTCGGCTTGGCCGACCAGACCTACCGCGTGAGCGGCGACACGCCGGTCGAGCGCGTGGCGGAGACGTTCAACGTCGCTCTGCGCAGCAGCGATCCGGACGAATCGTTCGACACCATAGGTGGCCTGATCGCCCACGAACTCGGCCGCGTGCCGCGCAAGGGCGAGCATTTCGACATCGGCGGTCTGCGCTTCATCGTGCTGCATGGCAAGGGTGGCGCAGTGCGCTGGTTCAAGGTTTCGCCCGCTCCTGCGGACGCGAACGGCGACGATTCCTGAAAACAAGGGTGACGATGCAGCAGACAGGCGTTGCGCCAGTTGATTCCGCCGCGCACAACGCTGGCGGTGCATGGTGGCTGTGGCCACTGGTATTGGTGGCCGGGGTGGCGCAGGCGTTGTCGCTGGCCTGGCCTTGGGGCGGGCAGCCGCTGTGGTGGCTGCAACTGGCCGCGCTGGCGGCTTTTGTCTATGCCATTCTTCAAGCCCCGACGCCGCGCCGCGCGGGCTTCATGGGCTGGCTGTTTGCGACGAGCTGGTTGTGCGGCACCTTCTGGTGGCTGTTCATCTCCATGCACACCTACGGCGGACTGGCCGCGCCGCTGGCCGTGGCTGCGGTGCTGGGGCTGGCGGCGTTTCTGGGTGGTTATTACGCGATCGTGGTCTGGCTGTTTCGCAAGCGTCTGCCTGAAAACCGACTGCACGCGGCATTTTTCTTTGCCGCGCTGTGGCTGATTGCTGAACTCGCTCGCGGCCAGTGGTGGACGGGTTTCCCTTGGGGGGCCATCGGCTACGCCCATGTGGAAGGCCCGCTGACCGGACTCGCGCGCTATGTGGGCGTGTACGGCATGTGCTTTGCCGCTGCCTTCATTGCGGCATCGATTGCGATGTGGCGCTCGGAAGATTCCAGCAACCAGAAATGGTGGATTGCCGTGGCCGGTGTGCTCATGGTCTTCGGCGGGCTGGCTTCGCAGCGCAAGACCGAGCTGAACGCAATCGACGCGCGCCATCTCTCCAAGCCCATGTCGCTGGCCTTGATGCAGGGGCAGATTCCGCAGGATGAAAAATTCCAACCCGGCAGCGGCATTCCAATGGCGCTGGACTGGTATGCAGGCCGTCTGCGCGAGGCGACGGCGCAACTGGTGGTCGCGCCCGAAACGGCGATTCCGCTGCTGCCCAAGCAGTTGCCGACCGGCTACATGGAAGCCGTGACCGAGCGCTACACCAAGGACGCCGGCGAGCAGGCGCTGCTGGTGGGCATTCCGCTGGGCAACTTCAGCGATGGCTACACCAACTCGGTCTACGGCTTTGCGCCGGGTCAGGGCAAGCCCTATCAATATGACAAGCACCATCTGGTGCCATTCGGCGAGTTCATTCCGCCGTTCTTCCGCTGGTTCACCGAGATGATGAACATCCCGCTGGGCGACTTCAACCGGGGTCACATCGGCCAGGCCTCGTTCCTGTGGAAGGGCGAGCGCATTGCGCCCAACATTTGTTACGAAGATTTGTTCGGCGAGGAGCTGGGTGCGCGCTTTGTTGATCCGGCAGCGGCGCCGACCTTCATGGTGAACCTGAGCAACATTGGCTGGTTCGGCGATTCCGTGGCGATTGACCAGCATCTGGCGATCAGTCGCCTGCGCACGCTGGAGTTCGAGCGCCCGATGGTGCGTGCAACCAACACTGGCGCGACGGCGGTGATCGATCATCGCGGACAAGTCACCCATCGCCTTGAAAATGACAAGCGCGGCGTGCTGCTGGCCGAGGTTCGTGGTGTGAACGGCCCTGTGACGCCGTTTGCGTGGTGGGTGGGCCGTTTGGGGCTTTGGCCGCTCTGGGGTTTGGCGCTGGTGATGGCTGTGGTGCTTGGAATCCGGCGAAAAGGTCGCTGAATCGTTGTTCTGCATTGACGATAATCAGCGAACTATCCGGGTTTTGTGAGATTTTCTTGGCCCTTTGTTGCGGTTGGACTACTGCAAGCCTTGATAATGATGCCCTTTTGCAAGAATGTTTATGGTCGGAATTAACTCCGGCTATCCCACGAAGATGGCATTTGGCCGTCTGGAGAATGACTGACAATGGCTGATTCCTTTTCCTATGAGCAACTGATCGCCTCCGGTGAGGGCCGGTTGTTCACGCCGGACAGCGGGCGCCTGCCCCTGCCTCCCATGCTGATGTTTGATCGCATCACCCACATCGACAGCGATGGCGGTGCGCATGGTCTGGGAAAGATCGTGGCCGAACTCGACGTCAAGCCCGATCTGTGGTTCTTTGCCTGCCATTTCCAGGGCGACCCGGTCATGCCCGGTTGCCTGGGCCTCGACGCCATGTGGCAGCTCATCGGTTTCTACCTGACCTGGCTGCAACTGCCCGGTCGCGGTCGCGCGCTCGGCGCGGGTGAAGTCAAGTTCACCGGCGAAGTCGGCCCCGACGTGAAACGGGTCACTTACGAAATCGACATCAAGCGTGTCATCAAACGCAAGCTCAATATGGCCATCGGCGACGCGCGTCTGCTCGCCGACGGCAAGGAAATCTACGTGGCCAATGACCTGCGTGTGGGCCTGTTCATGCGCGAAGGCAACGGCCAAGGGGCTGCAGCATGAAGAAGCGTGTGGTGATCACGGGCGCGGGCATTGTCTCGTGCATCGGCAACGACCTTGAAACGGTGGAGGCATCGCTGCGCGCGAGCCGTCCCGGCATCAAGGCCATGCCTGAGTTTGCCGAACTGGGCCTGCGCAGTCAGGTCGCGGGCATTCCCGAGATCAATCTGGAAGAGCGCATCGACCGCAAGCAACTGCGCTTCATGGGCGATGCCGCGGCGTACGCGCACATCGCGCTGACCGACGCGATCGCTCAAGCTGGTTTGACGCCGGAGCAGGTCTCGCACCCGCGCACCGGCCTGATCATGGGCTCGGGCGGCGGCTCGCCAGCCAACCAGATCGAAGCGGCCGACACGCTGCGCAGCAAGGGCATTCGCCGCGTCGGGCCATATCAGGTCACGCGCTGCATGAGCTCGACGGTGTCTGCGTGCCTCTCGACCAATTTCGCGATCAAGGGCATCAACTACTCGATCACCTCGGCTTGCAGCACCTCGGCGCACTGCATCGGCGCTGCGGCGCAGCAGATCGCCTGGGGCATGCAGGACGTGATGTTCGCGGGTGGCGGCGAAGAGCTGTCATGGGGCATGGCGCTGCTGTTCGACGGCATGGGCGCGATGTCCGCCAAGTACAACGAGACGCCCGAAAAGGCCTCGCGTGCTTACGACGCCAACCGTGACGGCTTCGTGATCGCGGGCGGCGGCGGTGCCGTCGTGCTGGAAAGCCTGGAGCACGCGCTGGCGCGCGGCGCCAACATCCTCGGTGAAGTGGTCGGCTTTGGCGCGACCAGCGACGGCGAAGACATGGTGGCTCCATCGGGCACCGGCGCGATTGCCTGCATGCGCCAGGCCATCGATGGTCTGGACGGCTCCATCGACTACATCAACACGCACGGTACTTCGACCCCCGTGGGCGATGTGCCCGAACTGCGCGCGATCCGTGAAGTGTTCGGCTCGGATATTCCCGCGTTCTCGTCGACCAAGTCGCTGACCGGCCACTCGCTGGGCGCGACCGGCGTGCAGGAAGCGATCTATTGCCTGATCATGCTGAACAAGGGCTTTATCGCCGGTTCCGCCAACGTGGAAACGCTCGAGCCAGCCGCCGAAGGCATGCCGCTCGTGACAGAAACACGCGACGCACCGATCCGCCAGGCCCTGTCCAACAGCTTCGGCTTTGGTGGCACCAACGCTTCGCTCGTGTTGCGCCGCTGGGACGGCAAATAACTGCTGACCAGTTGATTACTCGGGGGCTGCGGCCCCCGTTTTGTTTGTGCGAACTAAAATGTCCGGTTCACGCCAAAAAGCGCGTTTCCCGGACAAGACAGAACCCGTCATGCTGACCTTCCAACAAATCATTCTCAAATTGCAGTCGTACTGGGCCGACCAGGGCTGCGCACTTTTGCAGCCCTATGACATGGAAGTGGGCGCGGGTACGTCGCACACCGCCACTTTCCTGCGCGCTTTGGGCCCAGAGCCATGGAAGGCCGCCTACGTGCAGCCCAGCCGCCGTCCCAAGGACGGCCGCTACGGCGAGAACCCGAACCGTGGTCAGCATTACTACCAGTACCAGGTGGTTCTGAAGCCAGCGCCGGACAACATCCTCGAGCTGTACCTCGGCTCGCTCGAAGCGCTGGGCTTTGACCTCAAGAAGAACGACATCCGCTTTGTCGAAGACGACTGGGAAAACCCGACGCTCGGCGCGTGGGGCCTCGGCTGGGAAGTCTGGCTCAACGGCATGGAAGTGACGCAGTTCACCTATTTCCAGCAGGTCGGCGGCATCGACTGCAAGCCTGCGACTGGCGAAATCACCTACGGTCTGGAACGTCTCGCGATGTATCTGCAGGGCGTCGAGAACATGTATGACCTGATCTGGACGGATGATGGCAATGGTCGGAAATTGACCTACGGCGACGTGTTCCATCAGAACGAAGTCGAACAATCGGCCTACAACTTCGAGCATTCCGATGCCGATTTCCTGTTCACCGCCTTTGGCGCGTATGAAAAGCAGGCCCAGCATCTGATGGAAGCCAAGCTCCCATTGCCCGCTTACGAGCAAGTGCTCAAGGCTGCCCACACCTTCAATCTGCTGGACGCACGCGGCGCGATCTCCGTGACCGAGCGTGCCGCCTACATCGGTCGCATCCGCAATCTGGCACGTGCCGTGGCCAAGGCGTATCTGGACAGCCGCGCGCGCCTTGGATTCCCGATGGCGCCCAAGGCATGGGCCGACGAAGTGCTGGCGGATCTCGCCAAGGCCGAGGCTCAACAGAACAACAAGAAGGCCGCCTGAGGCGTCGCAGAAGCAGAGATATTGATCATGACAACACCGAATCTTCTTGTTGAACTGTTTGTGGAAGAACTGCCGCCCAAGGCGCTGCAGAAGCTCGGCGACGCCTTTGCGGGCGTGCTGTTCGAGCAACTGAAGGCGCAGGGCCTGACATCCAGCGGATCGCGCCTGACAGCCTATGCCTCGCCACGTCGTCTGGCCGCGCACATCACCGAAGTGCTGCCCCAGGCGGCAGACAAGGCTGTGTCGCAAAAGCTCATGCCCGTGACCGTGGGTCTGACCGCTGACGGCAAAGCCACGCCTGCGCTGCTCAAGAAGCTCAACGCGCTGGGCGCGGATGAATCCGCTGTCGCCACGCTGGATCGCCAGAATGATGGCAAGGCCGACATTCTTTTCTATAACAGCACCGCCAAGGGCGCGCAGTTGACCGAAGGCGTGCAGAAGGCGCTCGACGAAGCCATCACCAAGCTGCCGATCCCGAAGGTCATGCGCTACCAGTTGCAGGATGGTTGGAGCAGCGTGAACTTTGTGCGTCCCGCGCACGGCCTCGTGGCGATCCACGGCACCGAAGTGCTGCTGTCCGTGACAGCGTTGGGCCTGAAGGCCGGCAACACCACGCACGGCCACCGCTTTGAAGCGAGCGTCGATCCCGTGGGCATCACCAGCGCCGACAGCTATGCCGAGCAACTGCGCGAGCAGGGCGCGGTGATCGCCAGTTTCACTGAACGCCGCGATGAAATCGCCCGTCAGTTGAAGGCGGCGGCAGAGCGCGTCGGCGGTGGCGTGAAGGCCATCGAAGATGAAGCGCTGCTCGACGAAGTGACCGCGCTGGTCGAGCGTCCGAACGTTCTGGTCTGCGCGTTCGAAAAGGAATTCCTCGGCGTGCCGCAGGAATGCCTGATTCTGACCATGAAGGCCAACCAGAAATACTTCCCGCTGCTCGATGCGAATGGCAAGCTGACCAACCAGTTCCTGGTCGTCAGCAACATCAGCCCGGCCGATGCGAGCGCCGTGACGGGCGGCAACGAGCGCGTGGTGCGCCCGCGTCTGGCCGATGCGAAGTTCTTCTTCGATCAGGACCGCAAGAAGACGCTGGCCAGCCGCGTCGATGCGCTCGGCAAGATCGTCTATCACAACAAGCTTGGCACGCAGGGCGAGCGCACACAGCGCGTGCGCGCGATCGCCAAGGCGATTGCCACGCAGATGTTCACCGAGATCGTCAAGGTCAACCCGGCGCTGAACTCCGACGAAGGCGAAATCGCGCGCGACTACCTGATGGACTGCGTGGACAACGCCGCGCTGCTTGCCAAGACCGATCTGGTGACCGACATGGTTGGCGAGTTCCCCGAGCTGCAAGGCATCATGGGTGGCTATTACGCAGCCAATGACGGCCTCGCCGTCGAAGTGGCGCACGCCATCGAAGACCACTACAAGCCGCGCTTTGCGGGCGACGAACTGCCGCGCGAAAACGTGGGCGTGATCGTTGCGCTGGCCGACAAGCTGGAAACGCTGGTCGGCATGTTCGGCATCGGCAATCTGCCCACGGGCGACCGCGATCCGTTCGCGCTGCGTCGCCACGCGCTGGGCGTGATCCGCATGTTGATCGAAAAGGAATTGCCGCTCGATCTGGCCAAGATCATCAAGGCCGCGTCCGAGAGCTTCGGTTCGCTGCTTGCCGATGCGGACAAGAGCAACGCGCAACTGCTGGACTTCATTCACGAGCGCCTCGCGGGCTACCTGCGCGAGCAGGGCTACAGCGCGCAGGAAGCGGATGCCGTGATCGCCGCCAACGTGCCATGGGGTGAGATGCCCAAGGCGCTGCAGGCCGTGCGCGCATTTGCCGAACTGCCCGAAGCCCCTGCGCTGGCTGCGGCCAACAAGCGCATCGGCAACATCCTCAAGAAGGCGGGCGAAGTGGACGCGCATGTCAATCCCGCCATGCTCAAGGAACCTGCGGAGCAGGCGCTCTACGCCGCCATGCAGCAGACCGTGCCCGTGGCCGATGCGA